>JAHYYN010000066.1:0-2987 GCA_019424945.1 Collinsella sp.
GCGTCTTGGTTTCCGACCAAGACAACAAACTCGGCTATGGTACCACGGCGCCGCACGTCCCACAAAAGGTTCACGGTCTTTGCACCAGAGCGCACAGGCGCATCTGCCCGATCGCGGCGCCAACAGGAACCGCCTGACCTGTCCAGGGTGCCAAAAATACACCCCGCGAGACAAGCGCCCCATGTTGCAGACGTGTAACGCCGCAGCAAGGGTGCCCCTTTTGGCGCCAGACAGGTACAATGATGAACACTGTACCGTAGCGGAGCGCCCCCGCGCGCCGCAACCACGCGAAAGGGTTTCCCATGGCCGAGATCTCGTCCTCCCGCATCGTCATCACCGTCCTTGGCAAGAACCGCCCCGGCATCGTCGCCGGCGTCACCCGTGTTCTGGGCGAGGCCAACGTCGACATCCGCGACATCACGCAGTCCATTATCGAGGACATCTTCACCATGACCATGCTGGCCGACACCGCCGAGTCCAAGCTCGACTTCGCCGAGCTGCAGAAGGCACTGGCCGAGGCCGGCGAGCTTTCGGGCGTCAACGTGTCCATCCAGCGCGAGGACGTCTTTAACTTTATGTACCGCCTGTAGCGAACAAGCCGCTCGGGGCAGCTTGACGTCATACCGTCCAAGCGCGCGGCCCCAAAGCGGACCGGAGAGGAGCGCGCATGGCCTACGACGCCAAGAAAATCTACTACCGCTTCGACGATCACCTGAGCCGCCTGGTTCTGGATTACGAGGCGAGCCGTCAGATTTCGCCCGAAAGCGAAAACCTCTACCACGGCCTGCCGACCGCCCCGTACGACGAGGGCCTGTTCGTAGAGCACAACGTCAAGCGCGGCCTGCGCAATGCCGACGGCTCGGGCGTGGTCGCGGGCCTTACCCGCATCTCGGACGTGCACGGCTACAACAAGGTCGACGGCAAAGTCGTGCCCGACCAGGGCAAGCTTACGCTGCGCGGCTATAGCATCGAGGACCTGGTCAACAATGCCCAGGCCGAGAATCGCTACGGCTACGAAGAAGTCGCCTATCTGCTCATTACGGGCTCTCTGCCCACCAAGGAAGAGCTCGACGGTTTTTGCGGACGTCTGGGCGCTTTTAGGCACCTGAGCGACGAGTACGTCAAAGAGTTCCCCATGACCACGGTGTCGTCGAGCATCATGAATGTGCTTCAGCGCGCCGTACTGCTGCTCTACGCCTTCGACGCCGAGCCCGACGCCATTACACCCGAGCACGAAATCGACGTCGCCATCTCCATGCTCGCCCGTCTCCCCCGCATCGCCGCCTTCGCGCATATGGCCTCGGTCGCCAAGCGCCGCGGCTCCGAGGTGCACGTACCGCACCCCACACCCGGCCTCTCCACCGCCGAGACCATCCTGCAGGTGTTGCGCGGCGGCATGGCATTCACCCGCGACGAAGCCATGCTGCTCGACGTGATGCTCATGCTGCATGCCGAGCACGGCGGCGGCAACAACTCCACGTTTGCCTGCCGTGTGCTGTCCTCCTCGGCCACCGACCCGTATTCCGCCTACGCCGCGGCCATCGGCTCGCTCAAGGGCCCGCGCCACGGCGGCGCCAACGCCAAGGTCGTGTCCATGCACGAGGACATCCGTGCGCATGTCTCCAATTGGGAGGACGAGGACGAGGTCGCGGCCTACCTGGGCAAGATCCTCGACAAGCAGGCCTTCGACGGCACGGGCCTCATCTACGGTATGGGCCACGCCGTCTACACGCTGAGCGACCCGCGCGCCGAGGTGTGCCGCCGTTACGCGCGCACGCTTGCCGCCAAGAAGGACCTGGGCGATGAGTTCGCGCTCATCGAGCTCATCGAGCGCCTGGCGCCGCAGGTGATGCGCGATCACGGCATGACCAAGCCCATCTGCGCCAACATCGACCTGTACACGGGCTTTATCTACAAGATGCTCGGCGTGCCCGAGACGCTCTTTACGCCGCTATTCGCCGTCGCCCGCATGGCCGGCTGGTCGGCGCACCGCATGGAAGAGCTCTTCTGCGCGCACCGCATCATCCGCCCGGCATACCGTCCGGTGATCGAGCCGCTGGAGTACAAGCCGCTCGCCGACCGCTAGGACGCGGACCGTTATAGAACCCGAGCGTGGCCAGGGCATCACCGCCCTCGGCCACGCTTTTTATGCCAGTAGAAAGGATCGCAACGAATGATTGTGTTTTCCGATATGGATGGAACGCTGTTGACGAGCGATAAGCAGATGAGCGACGCCACCTGGGCGATGCTCGACGAGCTTGCGCGCCGCGGTGTTGAGTTTGTGCCCTGCACGGGGCGCCCGCTGTCGGGCATCTTTGAGCCCATCCTCGCCCACCCCGCCGTACACTACGCGGTCTGTGCTAACGGTGCCAGCGTCTGGCAGCTCGACGACGGTACGCCTACCGATGTCTCACGTGCTACGCGCATTTTGAGCCGACCGCTCGACCGCGCCATCGCCCACCGCGTCCATAGCATTGCCGCCGGCCACGATGTGACCTTCGATATCTTCGCGGACGGGCAGTGCTTCCTCCCCCGCTCGCTCTACACGCGCCTGGATGAGTTCTGCGGCGGCGACCCCCACATCGCGGCCTCGCTCAAGCGCACACGAACGCCGATTGACCTGGATATCGACAGCAAGATCGACGAGGTCGAGACGCTCGAGCGCATCGCCATGTACTGGCACGACCCGGACGATCGCGACGCCATCGCGGCGGAGCTCGACACGCTCGGAGGCATTGAGGTCACGCGTTCGTACGCCATGAATATCGAGGTCATGGGCGCGGGCGCTACCAAGGGGACGGCCCTCACGTGGCTATGCGAGCACCTGGGCGAGCGTCTCGCCGACGCTTGGGCGTTCGGCGACAACATCAACGACATCCCCATGCTGCAGACAGCGGGCCACGGCATGGCCATGATCAACGGCGAACCCGAAGACCGCGAGGCCGCCGACGCCATCACCGAATACGACAACGACCACGACGGCGTCG
>JAHYYN010000067.1:0-17740 GCA_019424945.1 Collinsella sp.
GGACGCCACCCTTTCAAGGTGGATATCGCGGGTTCGAATCCCGCTGGGGGCACCATTTGAAATGCAAAGCCCGTTACCCTTGTGGTGACGGGCTTTTTTCTTCTCCAACGCCGGGATTCGAACCCGACAGGGTGCGGAGCTGAGGAAACGCGTAAGCGTTTTCCAGCGCAGCACGCAAGGAGCGGAGCGACGCAGCGAAAGCGGGCGGCGCCAGCCGCACGCGGACATCCCGCTGGGGGCACCACAGAATCTGAGAAGCCCGTTACCAATTCGGTGACGGGCTTTTTGCTACCCATACGCCGGGATTCGAACCCCGAAGGCATAAAATCACACTGTCATCCAAGGGCCCGTGGACAAAAAATAGCAAATATGAGTACTGTTACCAATTTAGTAACAGCGATTTCATGCCATCAGAAGGCGATTTTGACACAAGGCGTCCTATGGCGGAGGAATTGCAGGTATTTATCAGCTAAGTACTTGGACATATGTTGCGTAACACTGCATATCTTGCAAAAAGATAATGCTACAGGGCTTGTGACAGTACTCATATTTGACGTTTTTTGCCCACGACCCCTTATTGCGTGGGCGAATCAGTTGCAAAGCGGGATCCAAAGCGTCCTTCGCAAACAAATAGCCGGGGCCCGCGCGATGCGGACCCCGGCTCAATACCGTGACGATATGTCAGCTACGCTCTACACGTAGAACAGGATGTCGTCGTAGGTCGGAACCGGCCAGTAGTCGGCGGCCACGATCTCCTCCATGGCGTCCACGGCGGCACGCAGCGTATCCATAGCGGGAACGACCTCGTGCGCGTACACGTTGGCCTGCTCCTGGCCATCGAGAGCCTCGGCCTTCTGATGTACGGCGTCGAGCGCCTTGATGGAGTCGTTGATGGCGGTGATACCGTTGCAGAGCTTGTTGAGCGTGTTCTGCTCGCACTGCATGGCGGCCTCAGCACCGGCGGCACGAATAGTCTCAAGGCCCTTAGCGACCTTGGTGGCATAGGCGGTAATGACCGGGCGATAGGTACGACGCGCCTCGCGAACCATCGTGGTAGCCTCGATGTTCATGAGCTTGTTGTACTTCTCGAGCTTGCAGTCGTAGCGGCACTGGGCCTCGGCCTTGGTCAGGACACCCGTCTCCTCAAAGAGCGCAATGGCCTTATCGGAAACAAAGGCGGGAAGAGCGTCGGCCGTGGTCTTGTTGTTGGCAAGGCCGCGCTTCTCGGCCTCGATGGGCCACTCGTCGGAGTAACCGTCGCCGGAGAACAGGATGCGCTGGTGATCGGTCAGCACCTTCTTGCAGTACTCGAGCGCGGCGTCCTGGAACTTATCCTCGGGCGTACCCTCGAGTGCGTCGGCGAAGGACTTGAGCGACTTGGCCACGGCGGCATCGAGCACCAGGTTGGAGTCGGAGACGTTCTGCTCGGAGCCGCAGGCACGGAACTCGAACTTGTTGCCGGTGAAGGCAAACGGGGAGGTGCGGTTGCGGTCGGTGTTGTCCTGCATCAGCTTGGGCAGGGTATCGGCGCCCAGGTCAAGCACGCCGCGCGTGGCATGGACGGAAGCCTTGCCATCGATGATCTTCTCGACGACCTCGGTGAGCTGGTCGCCCAGGAAGATGGACATAATCGCCGGAGGAGCCTCGTTGGCGCCCAGACGATGATCGTTGCCGGCCGAGGCAACGGAGGCACGCAGGAGCTCCTGATAGTTATCGACGGCCTCGATCACCGCGGTGAGGAAGACGATGAACTGCAGGTTGTCGAGCGGGGTGTCGCCCGGGTCGAGCAGGTTCTCGGACTCGGTGCCAAGCGACCAGTTGTTGTGCTTGCCCGAACCGTTGATGCCCTCGAAGGGCTTCTCGTGCAGCAGGCAGACCAAGTCGTGGCGGGAGGCGATGAGCTTCATCTTCTCCATCATGACCAGGTTCTGGTCGATGGCCTCGTTGACCTCGCCGTAGACAGGGGCGAGCTCATGCTGGCAGGGAGCGACCTCGTTGTGCTTGGTCTTGGCAGGAATGCCAAGCGCCCACAGTTCATCGTCCAGGTCCTTCATATAGGCCGAGACGGTGGGGCGGATAGCGCCAAAGTAGTGCTCCTCGAGCTCCTGGCCCTTGCAGGGAGCAGCACCAAAGAGGGTGCGCCCGGTGATGACCAGGTCCCTGCGCTTGCGGTAAGCGTCCTTCTTGATCAGGAAGTACTCCTGCTCATCGCCCACGGAAGGAACGACCTTCTTGGGGGTCTTGCCAAACAGCGCCAAAACGCGCTTGGACTCACGCGAGAGCGCAGTCATGGAACGCAGCAGCGGGGTCTTCTTGTCCAGGGCCTCGCCCGTGTAGGAGCAGAAAGCCGTGGGGATGCACAGGACATCGTCCTTGATAAAGGCGGGGCTAGTGGGATCCCAAGCAGTGTAGCCACGGGCCTCGAAGGTGGCGCGCAGGCCGCCGTTGGGGAAGCTGGAGGCGTCCGGCTCGCCCTGGATGAGGTTCTTGCCCGTAAACTTGGTAATGGCGGTGCCGTCGTGGTTGGGCTCGAGGAAGCTGTCGTGCTTCTCGGAAGTAATGCCCGAAAGCGGCTGGAACCAGTGCGCGTAGTGCGTCGCGCCCTTGGAGATGGCCCAGACCTTCATGGCATGGGCAACGGCGTTGGCCACATCCAGGTCGAGCGGCTCACCGTCCTCGAGGGTTGCAGCAAGGCGCTTCCAAATGTCCTTGGGGAGGTAGTCCTTCATGACTTCCTCAGAGAACACCATGGTCCCGAAGCGGTCAGTAAGTTCGGCCATACGGAACTCCCTTCGTATCGGCACCGCGTGAGAAGCGGTGTTGATTACTAACGAACGAGTCATAGATTAGGCTCGTCGTGTTTCCGCAACATTACCGTTATGTTGCTGTCACGAAACCAATCAATGAGGTTACCGCATCGCGGCGGCGTTGCCGCCCTCAACAGCCAATCAACTGTATAAATTGCAGACCTCTCCCCATGGTTTAAGGGTAGTCAATTTGGGATGGGGCTCTATTAACTGGTATTTCGCATCAGATACCAGTCTTTATAGCCCCATCCTAGATTGACCGCTCTGCTATAGGGAATGTCGATAGCAAGGCATCTTTGATTGGTATCCCCGAATAGCGAGTGAAACTCCACCGTGACACAGTGGTGCTGTAGAATCCTTACAACACATCACACTATTACGTATCTAAAGGAGCACGATATGCGCGTCGACGAGGTTTTTAAGCAGGCAGCATCCCAGGGCACCGCACCCGTTTCGTTTGAGATGTTCCCGCCCAAGGGCGAGCTGACCCTCGACACGGCTCGCGAAGTGGCAGGCAATCTGTGCAAGCTTTCGCCGAGCTTTGTCTCGGTCACCTGCTCTGCCGGCGGCTCGGGCAACGGCGCCACCACCGCCCCCATCGCGCATATGATTACGAGCGAATTCAATACGCCCTCGGTGGCGCACCTTACCTGCGTTGGCCGCACGCATGCCGACATCGCCGCCAAGATCGACGAATACCGCTCCGCCGGCGTAGAAAATGTGCTGGCCCTGCGCGGTGATCTTCCCGCTGGCGCGACCGAGGACGACAAGCCCGCCTCGGACTACGCCTACGCCCGCGACCTCATCCCCGAGCTCGTCGACGCCGGCTTTTGCGTGGGCGCCGCGGCCTACCCCGAGGGCCACATTGCCTGTGAGGACCTCAACGCTTCGGTCGAATACCTCAAGCAAAAACAGGACGCCGGCGCGAGCTTCTTTGTGACGCAGCTCTTCTTTGACAACGAGTGCTTCTACCGCTTCCGCGAGCTTGCCGACAAGGCGGGCATCACGGTGCCCATCACCGCGGGCATCATGCCGTTTATGGGCAAGTCCCAGATCAGCCGCATGGTCTTTATGTGCGGCGCATCGCTGCCCTCCCCCGTCATCAAGATTCTCGCCAAGTACGAGAACGACCCCGAGAGCCTGCAGGCAGCCGGTGTAGATTATGCCGCCCGTCAGCTTTGCGACCTTAAGGAGCACGGTGCCGCCGGTCTGCACCTGTACACTATGAATCGTCCTGCGATCGCCGCGACCATTATGGAGCGCCTGGGGTAATGGAAAAACCGCACATCGATACAACCGCTGTCGAAGTGCCGGCCGACCTTGCGTCGCCGGCGCTTTACCGTGTCGATGCTGCGCACCATCCCCGTGTCGACCGTGCCGAGATGCTGCGGTATCTGGGCTACGGCGGCCAGCAGATTGAGCCCGAGCTGTCACGACGTATTGAGCTTGTGGTCGAGCGCCTTGAGCTGGACATTGAGCCCCGCGGCGTGCGGCGCGTGTTTACCGTCGATGCCACGGGCGTGGACGAGCAGGGAGAGCCTTGCATCCGTCTGGTTGGCACCAACGTTGAGCTGCGCGGTCGCGACATCTATCGACATCTCAAGGACGCCCGCATGGCCGCGCTCATGGCATGCACCCTCGGCATGGACGCCGAGCGTCGTCTGCGCACCACGGGAGCCCAGCAGCCCCTAGAGGGAGCCGTGCTCGACGCCGCATGCTCTGCCTATGTAGAAGCCGCCGTTGAGCAAATGGACCAGCAGGTCAAGACGGACGCCGCCGTTCATGGGCTCGCCGGCAACTGGCGCTTTAGTCCCGGCTATGGCGACTGCCCGCTCTCGGCCCAGCGCTCGATCGTGAATGCGCTCAACGCCACGCGGCTCATCGGGCTTACCGTCACGCCCACCAGCCTGCTCATGCCCACCAAGAGCGTGACCGCGGTGATTGGTCTGTTTGACGGCGAAGTCCACGACGCCCAGAGCCGCCCCACCTGCAATATCTGCCGCATGCGTGAGCACTGCCGCTTCCGCGCCGCCCACACCACCTGCTATTCGCATTCTGAATAAAATGTCAATTGATGGCACGGTATCGAGGGAATCTCATCCGTAAGTAAGCGGATGTCCTCACAAACAAGTACCATAAGATGCCAAATAACAACTATCTGAAAGCCAGTACATGCACAACATTCTGCAGTTCTCGCCACAACTAACCGCGCTTGAGTTTTTTTCAGGCATTGGCTTGGCTCGTGCCGGCATGGCAAAAGCCGGAATCAAAACAATCTGGGCAAATGACATAGACCGTACTAAATGCGCCATGTACAGCCAGTGCTGGGGCGATGAGCATCTAGTCGAGCAGGATGTCCACACACTCGACCCCGACCTAATACCCCAAGCCGACATCGCATGGGCGTCAAGCCCTTGCACAAACTTATCTCTCGCGGGAAACAGGGAGGGACTTATCTCTGGCAAAGAGTCCAGTGCGTTCTTTGGCTTTATTAAGGCCATCGAAGGAATGAGCGATCGTGCCCCGCGGGCACTTGTTCTCGAAAACGTCATCGGCCTTGCCACGTCTAATAACAGTGATGACTTTAGACTCGTTTGCCAGGAATTTAATCGTTTAGGCTATTCATGCGACGCTTATTTTATCGATGCACGGCACTGGCTTCCCCAGTCACGCCCCCGCATGTTTATCGTCGGATTAAAAGACCCTCTTCCCAACAGCCGACTCGATTCCTCGCTTCGACCTGAAAAGGTCTCCTGGATTCACTCCGACCCTTCACTCATTACGCACGTCTCTCACCTAAACGAGCCGAGCCCACTTCGCATGACGGGCCTTGCAACGGTTGTTGAAGATATTCCCGAGGGCGACAAGCGTTGGTGGAACAAAAACCAAGTACAAGCATTTATCGACTCGCTTGCACCGCATCAAGCAGAGCGCCTTCAGCGCTTCTTAAATGCCAAAGAAAAAACTGTTCGCACTGCTTACCGTCGCACGCGATCAGGCGTTGTGCGCTGGGAAATCCGTGAAGAAGAAATTGCCGGATGTCTAAGAACGGCTCGCGGCGGCTCATCAAGACAGGCAGTCGTTATATGCGAAAACGGAAAGATAGAAGTTCGCTGGATGACTGGAACCGAATATGCCCGTCTCCAAGGTGCTGACTCATGTCAGTTTAGCGGCTTCTCGGATGCTCAGATTCGCTACGCATTCGGCGATGCAGTTGCCGTGCCAGTTGTCACTTGGCTTATAAAAAATGCAGTCAAACCAGCGCTTATGTCTTCAAGGAACGGAGTGAACAATAATGGAAATGACCAATTGCTCCTTGAACGAGCCTGATAAAGATATCTTGGATGCCATTGAACTCTGGTACGAATCCAAACGCAGCAAGCGAGGCAATGTCAACCGTAACGTCATGGCGGTTGGCATAGGCATAAGCGAGCTGTTGCAAAACCGTTTTCCGCTCACCGACGATTATGTGCAATCGGACAAGGGGAGCCAAGTACGAGGCCTAAGTGGAGCATGCATCAAAACAGTTTTAGCCAGACATGGGGAAACGCGTGCCTTCGCATCAGAGGGCGGCAGAACCTCACGCGGCACACTCCCGATGGCGCTTGAGCTTGCCACAATTATCAACTCTGCCCTACCCAGTGACACTTGCGAAGACGCTCGTCTTGAAGCTGCGAATGCAATCGCCAATTTCTTCGTCGAGCGAATCCAGGTCGATTTCTTTAACCGGCAGAGAATCAAAGTAGAAATCGATCTTCAAAAACCAATTTCTGTCATTGTCGATGATATCCTAGCCGAAGCAAGCCTACGGTCCGATAAGCCAACGGGTACCGTCGCACAGCACCTGGTAGGCGCAAAACTAGAGATGTTATTTCCAACCATAGAAATCGGAAAGGACAACTCAAACGCTGCCGACCAGCAAACAGACCGTTCTGGCGATTTCCAAATCAATGATGCTGCATTTCACGTGACTGTATCGCCAATGGCCAAATTGACCGATCGATGCCGAGATAACATTCGAAATGGCATTCGGCCCATCGTCGTTGTCCCCCACGATAAAGTTTCCTTCGCTTACGGACTGTTCGAAAGTGAGGGACTCGGCAATCGCGTACAGGTTATCGCGCTCGAATCGTTTATCGGCATCAATATTGAAGAATTATCGTTCTACAAGCGAGACCTAATTCGATTAAATGTCGCACGGCTTCTTGCCCACTACAACAAGCGAATCGAAGATATCGAGCCCGACAAATCCCTTCAAATAGAAATTCCTCAGTGGGCTCTAGACGAAATGGACGCACATGGCGAATAGCTCAAACATACTTATCACTCATGATCTGGACGGTGCCGCGCTGGCGGCGCCTGTTGATGCTGCGCGCCGCAACGGAGCTGCATACAAGACGCGCACGATCGACGACCTTCGCATTAAGGACGATCGTCTGCGCGCCGCCATCGAGGGCACGGGACACCTGCTGTTCGACGGCGGCATGGGTACCATGCTGCAGGCGGCCGGCATGAAGGCCGGCGCCCTGCCCGAGCTGCTCAACTTTGAGGAGCCCCAGGTCATTACCGATATTCAGCGTCAGTACGTCGAGGCCGGCTGCGACGTGATCACCGCCAACACCTTTGGCGCCAACGCGCACAAGCTCGATGGCGCCGCCACCGTGGCAGATGTCTTTGCCGCGGCCGTCGCCTGTGCCCGCGCTGCCGGCGCCCGCTACGTCGCCGGTGACATCGGTCCCATCGGCGCGTTGCTTCGCCCTTTGGGTACCCTCAGCTTCGACGAGGCTTATGACCTCTTTGCCGAGGAAGTGCGTGCCGGCGTCGATGCGGGCGTGGACCTCTTTATTATCGAGACTATGACCGACCTGGCCGAGATCAAGGCAGCCGTCCTCGCCTGCCGCGAGAACTCCGACCTGCCCGTCTTTGCCACCATGACCTTCGAGGAAGACGGCCGTACCTTCCTGGGAACGAGCCCCGAGGTCGCCGCCATCACGCTCGACGCTATCGACGCCGACGTTCTGGGCATCAACTGCAGCCAGGGACCGGCCGAGCTCCGAGGACTCGCCGCTCGCATGCTCACCGTTACGGACAAGCCCGTTATGGTGCAGGCCAACGCAGGACTGCCCCACGTGGACGACGACGGCAACACCGTCTTTGATATCCAGGCGCCCGAGTACGCCGTGGCCGTCGCCGGTATGATTGAGGACGGCGTGAGCGTCGTGGGCGGTTGCTGCGGCACCACGCCGGCGCACATGGCGGCCTTGCGCACGCTTATCGACAACCACACGTCCAGCCCGCGCCACCGCAAGCCCAGCATGTCGGTCACGAGCGCCCAAACGGTCGTGGACCTTCCCTGCGACGGCCACAAGATCGCTGTCATCGGCGAGCGCATCAACCCCACCGGCAAAAAGCGCCTGCAGCAGGCCCTACGCGACGGCGACCTGGACTACGTCGTAAGCCAGGGCATCAGCCAGCAGGAACAGGGCGCCGACATCCTGGACGTCAACGTGGGCCTGCCCGAGATCGACGAGGTCAAGATCATCCAGCAGGCAACCGAACAGCTCCAAGGCTCCACGCTCCTGCCGCTGCAGATCGACTCCACCGACCCCGCTGCCGTCGAGGCCGCCGTGCGCCGATACGCCGGCAAGCCCATCATCAACTCGGTTAACGGCAAGCAGCAGATCATGGATGAGATCTTTCCGTTGGTTGCCCACTACGGCACCAACGTCGTCGGCCTTACGCTCGACGAAGGCGGCATCCCCGATACCGCCGAGGCCCGCTTCGCCATCGCCGAGCGCATCGTGGCCGAGGCCGCCCGCTACGGCATTGGCCCGGACCGCATCCTCATCGACTGCCTGGTCATGACCGCCTCGACCAATCAACGCCAGGCCGAGCAGATCCTGCGCGCCATGTCCCTGTGCAAGGAGCGCCTGGGCGTCAAATGCGCGCTCGGCGTGTCGAACATCAGCTTTGGCCTGCCCGCTCGCCCGCTGCTGGGTTCGGTCTTTTTGGCCGCCGCTTTTGGCGCGGGTCTGGACGCCCCCATCATGAACCCGGGCTCCAAGCGCTTTATGGATACCGTCTACAGCTATCGCGTCCTGAGCGTTGAGGACGAGGGCTCGACCGGATACATCGAGCGCTATGCCGGCTGGACCGATCCGTATAAGATCGCCGCCAACCCGGCAGCAGCTCAGGCCGCATCGACCGACACCGTGCCCGCTGCCGGCACCGACGGCACCGACGGCAACGACGACCCGATTCGTCGCATGGTCGTCTCGGGCCGCAAAGGCGAGATCGCTGCCGAGACCGAGCGTCTGCTGGCAGACCACGACGCCATGGACCTCATCAACAATCACTTTATCCCCGCCCTCGACGAGGTTGGCGTCCTCTTTGACCAGGGCAAGTTCTTCTTGCCGCAGCTTATGGCCTCGGCCGAAGCCGCACGCGTGGGCTTCGACACCATCAAGCGCCTGATGCCCGCCGGCGAGATCGCCGACAAGGGCAAGATCTGCGTGGCCACCGTCAAGGGCGACATCCACGACATCGGTAAGAACATCGTCAAGATGCTGCTCGATAACTACGGCTACACCGTCTTTGACCTAGGCCGCGATGTCGACCCGCAAGAGGTGCTCAAGACCGTGCAGGAGCGTGACATCAAGCTCGTCGGCCTCTCGGCGCTTATGACCACCACGGTCGTCGCCATGGAAGAGACCATCAAGTTGCTCCATGCCGAGGTTCCGGGCGTCAAGATCATCGTGGGCGGCGCCGTGCTCACCTCCGAATACGCCAAGCAAATCGGCGCGGACTACTACGCCAAGGACGCCGCCGAGAGCGCTCGTATCGCCGAAGAGGTCTTTGGGAAGTAACACAACGGAAACAACCGAGCACCAAAACGTGCCGCACGCGCCACTTGGCACGTGCGGCACGTTAGAATAGATAAGACTATGCTCGTTTTGGCAGATAGGAGCGCAAGGATGGCGATCACGCCCGCAGAAATCGCGGAAACCCGCGGCATGGTTGAGGAACAGAACCTCGACATCAGGACCATCACCATGGGTGTTTCGCTCATGGGTTGCGGTGACGAGAACCTCGACCGCATGTGCACGAAGATCTACGACCATGTGACGCACACGGCTGAGCACCTGGTCGAGACCGCCGAGAACCTCGAGCGCGAGTACGGTATCCCCATTGTCAACAAGCGCGTCTCCGTCACCCCGGTGGCGCAGATCGCCGCGTGCTGCAAGGATGAGGACCTCACCCCCATCGCGCATGCCCTCGACCGTGCGGCCGAGACGCTCGGCATCGATTACCTGGGCGGCTTCTCCGCACTCGTCCAGAAGGGCATCGGCGACGCCGACCGCCGCGTCATCCAGTCCATCCCCCAGGCGCTCGCCACCACGAGCCGTGTCTGCTCCAGCGTCAACGTCGCCAGCCTGCGCGCCGGCATCAACATGGACGCCGTGCTTATGGCCGCCCAGACCATCATCGATGCCGCTAAACTCACGGCCGACCAGGATTCCGTCGGCGCTTCCAAGTTTGTCTGCTTTGCTAACATGGTCGAGGACTCCCCGTTTATGGCGGGCGCCGTCCACGGCGGTGGCGAGGCCGACGCCGTCATCAACGTAGGCGTCTCGGGCCCCGGCGTTATGGCAGCAGCCCTGGAGACGCTGCCCGATTCCGCATCGATGATGGAAGTCGCCGAGAAGATTAAGCAGACCGCCTTTAAGATCACCCGTGCCGGTGAGCTCATGAGCCGCGAGGCCGCCCATCGTCTGGGTGTCGAGAAGGGCATTGTCGACCTTTCGCTGGCACCTACGCCTGCCATCGGCGACTCCGTCGCTCGCATCCTCGAGATCATCGGCGTGGGCACCTGCGGTGGCCCCGGCACGACCTGCGCGCTCGCCATGCTCAACGATGCCGTCAAGAAGGGCGGCGTCATGGCCAGTTCCAGCGTGGGCGGTCTTTCGGGCGCTTTCATCCCCGTGTCCGAGGACGCCGGCATGATCGCCGCCGTCGAAGCCGGTGCGCTTTCGCTCGAGAAGCTCGAGGCCATGACCTGCGTGTGCTCCGTTGGCCTGGACATGATCGCCATCCCCGGCGACACCCCGGTCGAGACCATCGCCGGCATCATCGCCGACGAGATGGCCATCGGCGTCATCAACAACAAGACCACGGCCGTCCGCGTGATTCCTGCCATCGGCAAGGGCGTGGGCGACTGCGTCGAGTACGGTGGCCTGTTCGGCCGTGCACCCATCATGCCGGTGAACCCCAACGCCGGCACCGTGCTTGCCCACCGCGGTGGACGCTTCCCGGCACCGCTGAACTCGCTGAAGAACTAGCTGAGGGGGACTGGCGAGGAGCCCCGGGGAGGGCAAATATATAAGGTCGCCTGCTCGGACAGTCCTGACTCGCACGGAGAGCACATTAAGTGCTCTCCGGCTCGTGCGGAACTCGCGATCGACCTTATATATTTGCCCTCCCCGGGGCTCCCGCACAACGGGACCTCAGTTGGGTTCTATCCCGGTTGCAGTTGCTTCGCTCCTGCACCACTTGGCTGGTGCGGCGGTTTGGCGTTGGATCGGTTCTTTCTGATATATGCTGGTTGCGGCTCTTCTTTTGGGAGGAGTCGCTTTTTTGTTGCTAGGAGGTTGGCCCGTGGCTGATGGTGTGATTCAATCTGAGCTGCTTTCTGCTGATTGGAATGGCGAATGGATGCGCCTGCAGGCTGATCGGCGGCGGGCTGATGATTCTTTTGAGTGGGATAAGCGGGCTCGGCATTTTCGGCCGCTTGAGACTGCTCCGTATGCCCGGGATTTTATGAAATTGCTGGCTCTTGAGCCTGGTGAATCGGTGCTTGATATGGGGTGTGGGGCTGGGTCGATTGCTATTCCGCTTGCTCAGGCTGGGCATCCTGTGATTGCGGCTGATTTCTCCCCTGCCATGCTGGGCACCCTTGATGCTGGCATTGAGTATTACGGACTCGAGGATCTTATTACGCCGCTTGAGCTTGCTTGGGATGATGATTGGGATTTGGTTGGACCGGTCGCGAAAGCGGTGGATGTTGCCTTTGCCAGTCGGTCGGTTACGACGACCAATCTAAAAGATGCGCTTGCCAAGCTTAATCGAACGGCTCGTCGGCGTTGTGCTGTCACGATGGTCGCCAACTCCAGCCCGCGCTATGATCTGCACTTGATGAACGCTATCGGCGCCTCGGTTACCTGCAGCAATGGCTTTGTGTACGCCTTCAACATCCTCATTCAGATGGGTTCGTTGCCGCAGGTTACATACTTTGAATCGCCTCGTCGCGATACCTTCGACAGCCTTGAGGCAGGCGTGGCGGATTTTTCCCGTATGCTCGAGCATGGCAACGAGGATAAGATCGACTGCCTGCGCGACTACATCGCTCAACACATGATTGAGAACCCCCATGCCGGCGAGCCGGGCTCCAAGGGCGTGCCGCAGGGGCGCTATATGCTCGACCATATCCGTAAGGTTCGCTGGGCGTTTATTGCATGGGAACCGGTCTCTGCGCCCAGCTCATAGCCTGTTCGCAGCCCGCACCGCCCACTCACTCGGCATCCGCATTCTTTTTGAACTGGGCAAACGCGCTCCACACCGCGCCGTTCCTGCGCTATCGTGGGACAGCTCACGTAGATTAAGGCCCCGTCGCGGGGCGCCCCATACATAGAAAGCGAGAACCCATGGCACTGACAGGAGCCCAGGTCAAGCAGCTTCGCAGCATGACCCATCACCTCAACCCCGCCATCATCATCGGTAAGTCCGATGTCAACGAGGGCACCGTCGAGCAGACGGTCGCCTACCTGGAGAAGCATGAGCTCGTTAAGTGCTCCGTACTCGATGGTTCCAGCCTTTCTGCCCGCGAGGCCGCCGAAGATCTCGCCGATCGTTGCCACGCCGAGGTCGTCCAGGTCATCGGCCGCAAGTTCTCGCTGTATCGCGAGTCCTCGCGCAAGGACATCGAGAAGATCAAGCTCGTCTAAGAGCCAATGATCCGGCGAGCCAACACATAGCAAGCTTACGGGTGCCCAAGTACTTCGGGCGCCCGTTTTTTATCGCTCGACCAGCACGCGATTGAGCCGCCCCTCCACCAAGCGCTCGTATAGACGCCGCGTCTCGGGCTCGGGCACGCCATTGACCTGCTCCCTTAGATGGTGCATATGCCCGCTGTACAGCTCGACGATATCGCGCCGCCGCCCCGCCGCACTGTAGACGCGCATGGCGCAGCGCACCATATCCTCACGCGCCGTTTCCTGCCGAAGCCCCGACTCCGCCAGCCAAATCGCCGACTGCAGGTCGTTTTCTTCTAGGGCGGCATTTGCTCCCTTAATCATGCAATCGATGTACTTTGACTGCATAATGCGTCGCATACGTAAAAAGTAGGTGGGGTTACAGCCATTGGGAACATACAGCGGTCCGGCATAAAGCTGCTCAATCTTAAGGCACAGCTCAACTAAATGGGGCCCGCGTGCACCCGTGCGATTTCCCAAAACCTCGCGGCTTATCTGGTCAAACAGCCGCACATCGGTCTTGACGTAGTCGCCGTTGAGTCCGATGCATTCATTTTGGATGAGCACACACGACTTGCCATCCGGCGTCGGTCCCAAAGCCGACCGCAAGCGCGATATCGTCGAGTACAGGTTGTTGCGGGCGCTATTGAACTCGGCATGGGGCCACAGCTCCATGGCCAGCGTCTCACGATCGACGAGCGCGTCCATGCCCAGCGCAAGCCGCTCGGCAAGTGTCGCCGCCTTCTTGCGCCGCCACATTTTGTCCGTGATGGGAAACCCATCGCGCTCGGCGCGAAACGCACCAAACATGCGAATCTCGATATGGTCGATGGTATCAACGGCTTCAACCTCGCCGGCCTGGAACAGGCGCTCGCCCTCCCCTTCCAGATCGTCGCGCAGCGAATACCGCGATAACTCGCGCACGGGAAGCTTCTTGCGAATCCTGGTCGCCGGCTCGCCCAGACAATGCATGGCAAGGCGCGCAAAGAGCCGATACGATGGCTCTAGAATCCCCGCGCGATTCATGGACATCCAGGCCGCAAGAT
This sequence comes from Collinsella sp., assembly GCA_019424945.1. Taxonomy (GTDB): domain Bacteria; phylum Actinomycetota; class Coriobacteriia; order Coriobacteriales; family Coriobacteriaceae; genus Collinsella. The sequence goes on from JAHYYN010000067.1 coordinate 13,882, forward strand.
CGCTGTCTCGGCCCGCACAGGCCAAATGCAGCGCCACCATCCAGGCCTCCGCTCCACCAACCTGCGTCTGGCTTATATCGAGTAGCTCCGCTTCCTCGCGCACCGAAACCATCGAAGTGTTACGCAGATACGCCGCGCGCTCCAACAGCAATGCGTTATCGCGCATGTACGCAATCGACTCCTCGGCAAGTTTGAGCACTTGGACCGCACGGAACTTTGCATTAACCGGCCGTCCCTCTGCCAGCGACTGCCAGCCTTCTAGCAACAGGCCAAACAGCTGAATCTGATTATCGCGCATGCGCACGGCAAAACGATCGAGCTCGTTGAACGCCGCGTCGTCGGTTACCGGCAGGCCGGAAAGGAGCCGCCGTGCCGCCAGCACCATGCGCACCCAGACAGCCATCGCCTTAAGCCCACGTACGTCGAGCGCCTCCCGCACCACCGTCATCTCGTCGTCGCGCTCGTCGGTTCCCGTAAACGACCCGTCAAAGAGCTCCACCAGCATGTTATCGGCCCGTATAACAATCCCCGCGATGTCGAGCTCACAGTCGTAGGCCTTGCTCGTTTTGAGCTGCTGTAGAACGCCGCCGTCATCTCCCCGTTCGGTCAGGCATCGCTTGACCTCGATATGCGCGGACAGCATGTCGAGTGCGGTGTGGGACGTCTCTATTTCTGGCACGGCCAGGTTCGTAGGAAGCCCAAGCCCGTTGTCCCCATAGCAAACAGCCGTCAGTGTCTGGGCCACCCTCCATGAAACAGGGTCTATTTCGCAGGCCGCCCGTTCGCCCCCGCGCTCGATGACCGATGCCATATAGCGAGCGAGCTTTGTATTGGACACGCTGACCGCTGCCAGATATACGCCAAGCGCCTCGGCAGGCGTTGGCTCTGGAGCCGGATCCTCGGCATCGATCGTGCCCAGCGCTGCTCGGCAGATATCGGCCCCGTGCCCCGTCAGAGCCAGATCGACCCCATACTGCCCAGCAAGTTCAAGGACCGCATCACGGTCCAAAAAGGCGTCCGCCAGGCCCATCGCCGCATCGCATCGGCCCGCCTTAAGCAAAATCCGGGCCGCCCTCGGAACAAGTTCGGGGCGAACCTCGGCCACCAACTTACGCAAGCGCAAGCGTCCGTTATCCTCCGTGCCCAGACACGTAAAACTCCGCTCGGCGGGGTCCAAGCCAAAGATCGGGTAGTCGCGTACGAAGTAGGACTGGTCGACCATCGATAGCCTCACCCCGCAAGCCTCGAGTTCTGCGATATTGCCCTCGCCCATCAAAATCATGAGACATGCCACGCAAAACAGTGCATTATTGTCGAGCGAAGCCAGGTCGACAAGTGCCGCGCCATATACGTTGACAATCTCGTTTTCGAGCAGACCGGCTACGTCGCCTTGGCCATACAGACCCGTCTGCAATGCCGAAACGAGCTCGGGCACGCCCTGCGTGAGCTGATAAAAGTCGAGCGATGTGCTGATCGAAAACGCCGATGCCCACGCCGAATACTCATAGGCATGCACCTTGAGCATCTGCGCATTGATCTTAACCGAATCGCCCAGCCCATGAATCAGCTGACGATTTGAAGGACGGCAGGAGATAAAGACCCCTACCCCCATAGCGCGCAGGCCGCGAATCCTGTCGATGAGGTCTTCGGTATCGTGCTGATCGAGGTTTGGCACATTATCAATCGCGATAAGGGAGTGCGGTTTGTCTTTGAGTTCTTCGGTAACCACCTCGAGCTGCATAAACAACTCGCGCCCAGTGGCGCGATCGGCCTCGATAATCCGCACGGGGCCTCGCGTCGGGTCGCATTTAACCTCATGGGTGTACTGCAGCAGCACCGAGGTCTTCCCAAACCCGTCGGGCGCATAAAGAACCACGATGCCGGCCTTTCGGCCCTTGGCGAGAAGCTCATTCATCAAGCGTTCGCGTCGCACCATATAGCCACCGCCCAGCGGCATCAGCTCGAGGTCGTCCATACTGCCCAAATCGTTTACCATGCCCGCTCCTCAACTCGACCGTATGGACACTGTAACCGCAAGACCATACAAGCCGCGCTATGAATAGAGCGACCTTGTGTTCTAGGTTGTCTTTTGGTACGCAAGCGGCAAGTTTTTGTACAGCGAGGGCCGATTGTTATTAATCCCCCGACTAATCGGTCTTTAAGCAGGTAAATGAGCTTGTCAGCTTGTCCCATCTAAGCGGCAGTGTAACGCAAATGAACAAGGTTCAGCTATGTCATTCAACTCGCCTAGCACCCGCTACCGTCTACGACCTTTTAGTGGCATTTTTGCATAGAATCTGGTATGGAATGAATCAAGCTGTTGGGCATCCGGCATTCGTCAAGCTTGCGGCAAGATTGGCTTATAGGACAAAATGTGTGTCCCGATAGAACATCCGTTTCCATCCATTAATCCAGCCAGAACGGGTACGGGTCCCTGTGGTGGAGATCCTCCCACACGGCCCTGTCGCCCCACTCCGGCCCTCCGTCCTCGCGCGACGGCGAGGCGGAGTAGACGCTGAACAGGAAGTCGATGTCCGCGTCGGTCGGCATCGCGGCGAGCTTCTCGCGCGCCGTCCTCGCGTCCCCCGAATGAGCGTGGCGCCACCAGAACACCGCCTTCACGCGCTTGACCGACGTCAGCCCCCGGTGGTTGCGCAGGACGGCCCTCAGCTGCGAGTTCACCCCTCCCTCGATCATGTTGTTGGTCGACGGCAGCGGTCCGGCCTTGGCCAGGGCGGGGTCGAGGTAGGTGAACAGCGTCCCCGCCGACACCAGCGACGACAGCGACGAGCGCGCCCGCCTCAGCCTCTCGTGGGTGTAGACCCTCCTGCCGTCCACCACGGTCCTGTCCTCCAGGAAGTCGGCCCAGAACCCGCACCAGTCGAGGTAGCGCTCGACCCAGAGCTCGGCCTGGTGCAGCGTCTCGATGCCCATGAGGTCGCGCGCGATGAGGTAGAGCTCGCGCCCCGCCTGGAGCTTCGGCCGCGTCGTCGTGTAGCGCTTGACCTGCGAGAAGGCGTGGAAGGTGCACCTCTGGACCCTGGTGCGCGGCCAGGTCTCGCGCACGGCCTTGGCGAACCCGCTCCCGCCGTCGGTGACGACCACCTCGGGCGCCGGGATCGGCGCCATGAGGGCCGACCACGCCCTCGAGTTCTCGGACCTGGCCATGTACCAGGAGACCACCCTCTCGCCGCTGCAGCATATGAGCACGACGAGGTCGCGCGCGACCCAGATCCCGTCGACGTAGAGCACGCGGTGGAGCTCGCCGTCGGGGACGGGCATGGGCCAGACCTCCCAGAACTCGGCCGTCCTGCGCCTGAAGGACCGCCCGCCGCCCGGCATCGTGGCCTGCGAGTCCTTCGAGAGGAGCCACCCGAGGAACTCCTCGAGCCTCGCCGCCGTGTCGTCGTACCTCAGCGTCGTCGACGCGCCGCAGGCCGTGCACCTCCACCGCTGGGACCCCGATGAGGTCCTGCCGTTGCGCTTGGTCCGACCGCCGCAGTAGGGGCAATAAACGGCCTTCATGGACACCTCTTCCGAAAGGGTGTTTAACGGTTCCGGAAAAGGGTATCTACCGGCGGGAACGATAGGCAACCGGACACACATTCTGTCCGAGTGGTTAAAAGCGGGCACGGAATTTAAACGGCTAAAAAAGGGGCATCGACCTGCGCCGATGCCCCTAAAGTGGACACACATTTTGTCCTATAAGCCGCAAGATTTTGGTCAAGCGGGCGGAGAGGGATAACAAAAAGGCCCCCGCAAAGCGGAGGCCTTAGGCAAGGCTATGTCGAGGTGCAGGATTCGCGCTACTCGCAGAGCGAAAGGGCGGCCTCGTCGGCAACGACAACGCAGTTGGTGT
>JAHYYN010000068.1:0-41511 GCA_019424945.1 Collinsella sp.
CATGGTCGTGGGCATCGTCGGCGCGTTCTTCGGCGTGCTGGCGTAAGGGCCCGGCTGCATAGACTGTCATTGCAACCTGGTAAGGGGATGGAGCGGGCCTATGCCCTCCATCCCCTTACTTGTATAGAGGGAGTTCGTATGTTCGCGAAGGATCGCGAAGCAATGCGCCTGACGCCGGCAGAGGTCAGGCTGATTCTTATTGAGTCCCTGCAATGGTGCGCCAACAACGCGGTGTACTTTTTAGGGCTTATCGGCGCGGCGACGTATGATTTGGCTGGCACGGCCTTTTTGGTTGCTGCCATTACGCTCGTACGCAATCTTATGACGTCGGCGGGCAATATGGTGTCGGGCTCGGTCATCGACCGCTTTGGACCGCGCCGGACGTCGTTTGTGACGTGCGTGATTACGGCGGTGCTATCGCTTGGCGTGGGGTTGGCGCCGTTGTCTGTCCCCGGGCTTGTGTTTGCCGCGTGCGTCTTGGGGCTTGCGGGCGGCTTTATCAACACCTGTACGCATGCGTTTCCGGGATACCTGGAGTCGACCACCGAGGGCCGTACCCGCGTGAACGGTCTCATGGTGTTCTACAGCAATATCGCCTATACCGCTGGCCCGCTGCTCGGTGGTGCCATCGTGAGCTGTTTTGCCACGCAATCGGTCTATCTGCTCATGGCGGGCATGATGGGTGTGGCGGCCGTGCTCTCCTTGGGCTGTCACGAGTGTGTTGCTCCCGCAAAAGGGGAGAAGCCGAAGGGCGGCATTCTGGGCGGCATGGCCGAGGGCGCGCGACTTACGTTTCGCGACCACGACCTGCGCCTTATCTTTATCTCGGGCTTTCTGGGCTTCTTTGCGTTTGGCGCGTTCGATTCGCTGGAGTCGTTGTTCTATCGCGATGTGCTCAACGTGGATATCGTCTGGCTGGGCTGGCTGTCCTCGGTCGTGGGCCTCACTTCCTCGGTGGGCGCGTTCATCCTGACCAAGCTTTCTGCCCGCCATGTCAACCTGCGATTGCTGCTCGGCGCGCTCATGGCCGTGGGCATTGGGTCCATGGTGTACGTGGGCACCGATATGCTGGGGGTCGCGATTATCGGTCAGGCGATTAACGGTCTGGCCTGGGGATTCCTGGAACCGCTGCAGATGATCTTGATTCAGGAGCGCGCTGACATCAAATACCTGGGGCGCATTACCGGCTTTGTGCGTTTTGGCCTGATGAGCGCCGGCGTGCTGCCGCTGCTGGCGGCTCCGTTTTTGGCGGAGGCTTTGGGTGTCCAGACGGTACTGTTTGGGGCATCGACCATTATTGCGCTGGTAGGAACGCTGTTCTTTGTCACACAAGGGAGGCGCCAGAGGCGTTAGCTATACATTCAATTCTAATTTAATACCACTCACCAGAGAATTTCGACCGTTCACCGAGGATTGGAGCAGATTGATAAGTGGTATTAAAAACACATTAGGTGTATGTCTATAATTGGTATCGAAAAGAAACGCGATGTATAGAGTTGCGTGCAGGACAGAAAGGAAAAGCCATGAAGGAAACCGAGAAGATCGAGATCATGCACTTTAGCCAGGAGGGCTACGTCGAGGACGGCAAGAACGTCTACGAGACCGGCAAGAAGATGACCGCGCTCGCCGACAAGGTCGCCGACGAGGGCTACGACGCCGTGTTCCTGATGGGCGTCGGCGGCACCTGGGACGAGCTCATGCAGCTCGAGTACCTCATGAACAAGTTCGGCGACCGCGACCTCGAGGTCTACCTGATCCACGCCGCCGAGTGGAACGTCTCCGGCCACAAGCGCATGACCGAGAAGTCCGTCGTGCTCACCGCCTCCGAGTCCGGCACCACCCCCGAGGTCCTCGAGGCCGTCAAGAAGATGAAGGGCATGGGCGTGCGCGTCTACGCCATGACCAAGCCCGAGGGCCCCATCGGCCAGGCTGTCGGCGCCGAGAACTGCGTCGCCATGGCTTCTGACCATGGTTCGGGCGGCTGCGAGAAGGGCTACTACCTCGCCGACTGCTTCGGCCTGCGCCTGCTCAACCGCCGCGGCTGCTTCCCCAAGTTCGATCTGTTTATCGAGCAGACCAAGGACATCTGGAAGGACATGCTCGATATCCGCAAGCGCTTCGAGCCGCGCGCCGAGGAGCTCGCCAAGAAGTACGCCCTGGCCCCCTACACCATGTTCATCGGCTCCGGCGCCCTGTGGGGCGAGACGATCCTGTTCTCGATGTGCATCCTGGAGGAGATGCAGTGGAAGCGCACCCGCTACATCACCTCGGCCGACTTCTTCCACGGCACCCTCGAGCTCGTGGAGCCCGGCGTCCCCGTGTTCCTGTTCATGGGCGAGGACGAGAACCGCAAGCTCGACGAGCGCGTCCGCGCGTTCCTGACCCGCGGCGTGACCGGCGACACCGACATCAACGTCATCGACACCGCCGAGTTCGCGATCCCCGGCCTTGACGACGAGTTCCGCGTCATCGTGTCTCCGTGGATCCTCTCCTCGCTGATCACCGATCGCCTTGCCGCTTACTACGAGACGGTCACCAAGCACAACCTCAACTACCGTCGCTACTATCACCAGTTCGACTACTAAGAGCAAATAACGTTTGTGTAATTGGGCCTCGCTCCTATATGGAACGGGGCCTCGCTTGGGTTGGAGAGTAATTATGAGCTATCCCCAGCTTGCCGTCATGAATATCAGCCATCGTTATTTTGACCTTGAGGAGTTCTTTTCTTCGGCGTCGGCTTCGGGCTACACGTGTTGCGAGCTTTGGACCGGGGCGATGCATCTGTATGTCGATTGCCATGGATACGATTCGCTCGAGCAGGTGCGGGAGCTATCACAGCGGTATGGGGTTCGGATTGTGGGGCTTTGTCCCGAACAGAACAATCCCAAGCCGTGGAATATCGCGGCGCGCGGGAATGAGGCGCGCGCTCGCACGCTCGCGTACTTTAAGAACGTTGTGGATATCGCGGCGGAACTTGGAGCCGAGCAGGTCATGGTCTCGAGCGGCTGGGCATTTTTGAACGAGCCGATCGAGGACGCGTGGGGTCGCAGCGCCTCGATGCTGCGTGCGATTGCCGAGCATGCGGGAGAGCGCGGCGTGCGACTGGTGCTCGAGGCCCTACAGCCGGTTGAGTCGATGATCGTGAACTCGGCGGCCGATACGAAGCGCATGATCGAGGCAGTTGATCATCCGGCACTTAAGGCGTGTCTGGATTTGGGCGCTATGGCGGTGGCGGGGGATACCATCGACGATTATTTCGATCTGCTTGGCGATGATGTCGCCCACGTGCATTTTGTCGATGTTGCGGCAGATGGCACGACGCATCTTGCCTGGGGTGACGGCGACCGCAATATGCGCGCCGACCTGGATAGGCTGGTGGCGCGCGGCTATCGCGGAGTTGTTTCGGCCGAGACCTATGACTGGCGCTATTTTGCCGACCCCGCAGCTGCCGATGCGCAGGTAATGGCAGAGTATCGTCGTGCGATTGACGTCTAGGTGGGGTTGGGTTGCGACAATCCGCTCCTATGTTTCCAAATGAATACGGTGTGAGCCGAGGAGGACGATTCTCCCCGCAAACACTCTAGTATGCTAAAGTACCCAGAAGACCGGCGGAGCTATGCCGGTCTTTCGTTCTATATGAAACACAGCATGAGGAGGCTCACCAGATGACGGCCACACCGTGGGGATTCCGGGACATATTGCCCGAGGAGGCTCAGGCGCGCGAGGAGATCGCGCTGACGGTGAAGGGCTGCTTTAGGGAGCATCATTACCTGCCGGTCGAGACGCCGCTACTCGAGGACAAGGGTTCGCTCGAGGAAGGCGGCCGCATTGCGGATACGCCGTTTAAGCTCTTTGATGACGACGGTCGCCTGCTGGTGGTCCGTCCCGACAACACGCTGCCGATCGTTCGCCTGGTTTCGACTCGCATGCGCGCGGCCGACCTGCCCCTGCGCCTTCGCTACGAGGCGCCGGTGGTTCGCGAGTGCCAGCGCAATGCCGGCGGCTCGCGCCAGTTTACACAGCTGGGCTTTGAGCTTATCGGTGCGGGCGATACCGCGGGCGATGTCGAGATTGTCTCGCTCGTGGCCGAGGCGGTGCGCAAGCTGGCGCTGCCCGATGCACGCATTATCGCAGGTAGCGTGCGTCCGTTTAAGGAACTGCTCGCGGCGTGCGAGGATCGCGAGCTGGCCGCCGAGGCCCTGCGCTGCGTGCACGCCAACGACTTTGTGGGCCTCGATGCCCGCGTGGCGGCAAGCACCGAGTCCGATGCCGTCAAGGCCGCCATTAGCGAGCTGCCGCGTCTGCACGGCGGTGCCGAGGTACTCGACCGCGTGGACGCGCTGCTGGAGGCCGCCGGTATCGTCGCGCCGCTGACGCGCGAGCTGCGTGCCCTGGTTGAGGGCCTGGCACCCGAGGACGCCCAGGTGCTGTCGTTCGACTTCTCTATCATGAACTCTTTCGATTACTACACGGGCCTGGTCTTTAAGGCTTATGCCGGCGGACTGCCCGATCCGGTCGGTTCGGGCGGACGCTATGACTCCATCTTCACCGGCGCATTTGACGACGGTATCGAGGTGCCGGCGGCGGGCTTCGCCTTTTCGCTCGAGCGCCTGGAGGCCGCGCGCACCTCGGCCGAGGATGCCGCTTCCGATGGCGATCACGCCGCGGGCCGTGGCGCCGAGGGCCCGCTGCGCATCGCCGTGCCCAAGGGCTCGCTTAAGGCCGACACGCTCGACGTGCTCGAGGCCGCGGGCCTGGATGTCTCTGAGCTGCGTGACCCCGGCCGTCATCTCATCGTGCGCGGTCGCGACACGCGTGCCGGCGAGGGCGTGGTCGGAGATATCGAGTTTGTCATTGTGCGCCCCAGCGACGCGCCCGCCTTTGTGGGCTGCGGCGGCGCCGACTGCGGCATCTGCGGTTGGGACTCGCTCATCGAGGCAGACCTCAACCTGCTGCAGCTGGTCGACCTGGGCTACGGCCTGTGCACCTTTATCGAGGCGGAGCCCGCGTGGCGCGCCGGCCAGGCCGAGCGCAACTATGCCCGCCGCGGTTCGCTTCGCGTGGCCACCAAGTACCCGCGCATCGCGAGTGCCTGGTATGCCGAGCGCGGCGTGAACGCCGATATCGTTTCACTGCACGGTAACATCGAGCTGGGCCCCATTGTCGGCATGACCGATCGCATCGTGGACATCACCGCCACGGGCGCCACGCTGCGCGACAACGACCTGGTCATCACCGGCCGCATCATGGACTGCACGGCCCGCTTCTTTGCCAATCCGGGTGCTGCGCGCCTGGATCCGCGCGTACGCAATCTGACAGATCGCTTGGCCGCGGCCGTTAAGGACAAGCATTTTGAGCCCGTCGCGGGCTCGGCACAATAGCGCGAGCGTGCACGGGCGCCCCAACGTACGGGCTGCGGGCCGATTGGCGCCGCCGCTCGGCCTCTCGTTTTTCGAACACAACCTCGACCGATAGGGGATACCGATATGAAGACCATCAAGCTTGCTCCCGGTGAGCGCCTTGTTACCAACCAGCTCAACCGCAAGGGTGTGCTGCCGCAAAACATCGTCGACGCTGCCCGCGATATCGTGGCCAACGTGCGCGCCAACGGCGATGCCGCGGTTCGCGATTACTGTCAGCGTTTTGACGGTGTCGAGCTGCAGAGTTTCCGCTTGCCGCAGGAGCAGATCGATGCCGCGCTCGAAGGCCTCGACCCGGCCTTTGTCGCGGCGCTCGAAAAAGCTGCACGCCAGATTCGCGAGTTCCACCAGCGCGAGGTCGAGCAGAGCTGGTTTACCACGCGCCCGGACGGCACGATGCTCGGCGTTAAGGTGACCCCGCTTGCTGCGGCCGGTATCTACGTGCCGGGCGGTCGTGCACAGTACCCTTCCACCGTGCTTATGAACGCCATTCCCGCTAAGGTGGCCGGCGTCAAACGCGTGGTCATGGTAACCCCGCCGCAAAAGGATGGACTGATTAGCCCGTATACGCTCGCGGCCGCCAAGCTCGGCGGCGTGGACGAGATCTATATGGTGGGCGGCGCTCAGGCCGTGGCCGCACTTGCGTATGGTACCGAGACCATTCCGCGCGTCGACAAAATCACTGGACCGGGTAACGCCTTTGTTGCCGCGGCCAAGCAGATCGTCTCGGGTGACGTGGGTATCGATATGGTCGCCGGTCCCTCCGAGGTCTGCGTGCTGGCCGACGCCACGGCCAAGCCTATGGTGGTCGCGGCAGACCTGATGGCCCAGGCCGAGCACGATCCGCTGGCAGCCTGCTATCTGGTGACTTGCGACGAGCAGTTTGCGCGCGAGGTCGAGGCTGGCATCGACATCCTGGTGGCGCAGTCGCCGCGTGCCGAGATCACGCGCGCTTCGCTCGACAACGAAGGCACCATCGTGGTGGCCGCCGATATGGCTGCCGCCGTCGAGGCCGTGAACACCGTGGCGCCCGAACACCTGGAGCTGCACTGCAAGGACGCGATGGGCCTGCTTGGCGGCATTCGCAACGCCGGCGCCATCTTTGTGGGCGCTTGGAGCTCCGAGCCGCTTGGCGATTATGTTGCTGGCCCCAACCACACGCTGCCGACCGGCGGCACGGCCATGTTCTCCAACCCGCTTTCGGTCGAAGAGTTCGTTAAGCGCTCGAGCGTTATCTGCTATACGCCCGAGGGTCTGCTCTCCGACGCTCCCGCTACGCAGCGCCTGGCCGAGGCCGAGGGCCTGTGGGCGCACGCGCTCTCTGCCGCCCTGCGTCGTCGCGTGCTGGAGCAGGGCGAGGATGCCGTGAGTGCCGAGTCGCTGGCGGCGGCCGACCTGACTAAGGTTGCCTGGCCGGGCGACGCCGTGGCGACGGTTGCCGAGGGTGTGGACCTGGCGGCTACAAGCGCGGATGGCGCCGGCGCGACTGACAAGGAGGCCTGATATGGCCGAGCTCACGCCCCGTATGAAGGAGCTCGTCCAGCCCTACTTGGCCGGCATTGAGCCCTACGATCCCAACTTTACGCCCACGCGCATCAACCTTTCGGCCAACGAGAACACCTATCCCGTGCCGGCCGGCGTGCGCGAGGCGATCGATACGGCCCTGGCTGCCACGCCGCTCAACCGCTATCCCGATCCCATGTCGAATGACCTGCGCGACGAGCTGGCTGCCTGGCATGGCGTGACGCGCGAGAACATTTGCGTGGGCAACGGCGGCGACGAGCTGCTCTATAACTACCTGTTGGCGTTTGGCGGCACGGGGCGGACCCTGCTCAACTGCCCGCCGTGCTTTAGCGAGTATGCCTTCTTTGCGTCTCTGTGCCAGACCGAGGTGCGCGACGTGTGGCGCGATTCGGCGACCTTTGAGCTCGACCAGGCTGCTGTGCTCGCGGCCGCGCCCGAGTGCAACCTGACAATCGTGACCTCGCCCAATAACCCCACGGGCGACGCGGCTCCGCTCGACTTTGTCGCGGCCCTGTGCGATGCGTGCCCCGGCATGGTCATGGTCGACGAGGCCTACGTTGAGTTTGCCGACGATTCGTTTGGCGCGGCTACCACGGCGCAAGGCCTTATCGCCGAGCATCCCAACCTGGTGATTCTGCATACACTGTCCAAGGCGTTCGGCGCCGCCGGCACGCGCCTGGGCTATGTGATCGCGGCGCCCGAGGTCATCGACGTGTTCGCGGCGATTCGCCAGATCTATTCGGTCAACGTGTTGAGCCAGGCGGCGGCGCTTGCCTGCGTGCGTGCCCGCGATGCGTACGCGCCCGTGGTGGCACAGGTCGCATCCGAGCGCGAGCGCGAGCTGTGCGCCCTACGCGCAATGGCTGCCGAGGGCCTGCCCGTGGAGGTATGGCCGAGCGCGGCGAATTTTGTGCTCGCGCGCACGCCGCATGCCACGCGCGTGCGCGAGCGTCTGCGCGACGAGTATTCAATTTTGGTGCGCGACTTTAGCTACGCGCCGGGGCTCGCGGACTGCCTGCGCATTACCGTGGGCACCCCGCAGGAAAACGACGAGGTGCTGGCCGCGTTTGCCGCGCTGGTGAAGGAGGAGATGTAGATGGACCGCTATGCCGAGGTAACCCGCAAGACGGGCGAGACCGACATTGTCGTAAAGCTCGACCTGGACGGATCTGGTGTGTGCGATATCTCGACCGGCGTACCGTTTTTCGACCACATGCTCAACGCCTTTGGCCGTCATGGCCTGTTCGATCTGACGGTGCACGCGGTGGGCGACGTGGAGGTCGATGCGCACCACACCGTCGAGGACACGGGTATTGTGCTGGGCGAGGCGTTTTGCCAGGCTCTGGGCGACAAGGCGGGCATTACGCGCTTTGCCGACGCGGCGATCGCCATGGACGAGACGCTCGTGATGGCCGCCGTGGATATCTCGGGCCGCGGGCAGGCTTACTGCGAGCTGCCCGTGCCGACCGAGCGTGTGGGCACCTTTGATACCGAGCTGGCTGTCGAGTTCTTCTACGCCTTCGCGCGCGACGCCAAACTCACGCTGCACGTGCGCGAGCTGGCGGGCGGTAACTCGCATCACATTATCGAGGCTGCCTTTAAGGCCGTGGGCCGCACGATGCGCCGCGCCTGCGAGCTCGATCCCCGCGTGCAGGGCATCCCCAGCACCAAGGGCTCACTGTAACCTGCCAAAAAGGGACAGGTTTTGAATGAGATAAGGGAGGGTCGCGTGGGCGAACCGAAGATCGTGGTGGTCGACTACCACAAGGGCAACTTGTCGAGCGTTGTGCGCGGGCTTGCGCGCGCTGGTGCCGTCGCCTGCACGTCGGACGATCCGGATCAGATCCGCAACGCCGACGGCTTGGTCATCCCGGGCGTGGGTGCGTTCTACGACGCGATTGCCTTTATGCGCGAGAGCGGCGAGGCGGACGCGGTGCTCGACGCCGTTGCCGCCGGAACTCCGCTGCTCGGCATCTGCCTGGGCCTTCAGCTCTTTTTTGAGCGCGGCGACGAGGGCGTGCCGGCGGACGAGGACGCGGACGCGGACGACGATGCCTCCGAGCAGGCCGGTGGCCCCTGGGTCGATGGCCTGGGTATTATGCGCGGTTCGTGCACGCGTCTGGAGTCGAGCCGCCTGAAGGTACCGCACGTGGGCTGGGACCAGGTGCACATGACGCCTGCCGGTGCGGCCGACCCGCTGCTCGCCGGTTTTGCCGAGGGCGCCAATATGTACTTCACCCACAGCTATGCGGTGGCCGACGATGCCGATGCCGCCGATGTTCTGGCACGCACGCACTACACGCGGAGCTTCCCGTGCATCGTGCGCCACGGCAACGTGTGGGGCTGCCAGTTCCATCCCGAGAAATCCTCTGCGCTGGGTCAGCGCATCCTTAAGAACTTCGTGAGCATCGTCGAGGGGGCCGGCCGATGATTCTGTTTCCCGCAATCGATCTGATCGGCGGCAAGGTCGTGCGCCTGGAGCGCGGCGACCGGAGCCGCTGCAAGGTATATTCCGACGACCCCGTGGCTGTCGCCCGCTCCTTTGCCGAGCAGGGCGCGAGCTGGGTGCACGTCGTCGACCTGTCCGCTGCCTTTGGCGAGGACGAGGACACATGCGCCGCCAACTCGGCGGCGATTAAGGCCATCTGCGACGTCGACGGTCTGTCCGTGGATGTGGGCGGCGGCGTTCGCTCGCTCGCGCGTATCGACGAGCTGGCCGGCTACGGCGCGCGTCGCATCGCGTTGGGCACCGTGCTGGTGACCGAGCCGGGTTTTGCCGAGGTGGCGGCGCAAGGCTTTGGCGAGCTGCTGGTGGCTGATATCGCCGCGCGCGACGGCCAGGTCAAGGTGAACGGCTGGCGTGACGGCGCGGGCGTGGCACTCGACGACGCCGTGGCGCAGCTTTCCGAGCTGGGCTTTAAACACCTGGTCTATACCGATATCGCGCGCGACGGCATGCAGACGGGCATCGATGTGGCGGCGTATCGCCATGTGGCCGAGGTCGCGGGCTTTCCCGTCGTGGCTTCGGGCGGTATCTCGACGCTCGACGATATCCGCGCACTGGCCGCGGTGGGCGAGGATGCCATCGAGGGTGCCATTACCGGTCGTGCGCTCTACGAGGGCAACTTTACGCTGGCCCAGGCGTTGGCCGCCGCCCGAGGGGAGGAGTAGCCCATGCTTACCAAACGCGTGATTCCCTGTCTGGATGTTAAGGACGGCCGCGTGGTCAAGGGCGTCAACTTTGTGAGCCTGCGCGATGCTGGCGACCCGGTGGAGCTGGCGCGCGCCTACGACCGCGAGGGTGCAGACGAGGTCGTCTTCCTGGACATTACCGCCACGAGCGACAACCGCGCGACGACCATCGAGATGGCGGCGCACGCGGCCGAGGAGCTCGCCATTCCCTATACCGTGGGCGGCGGTTTCCGCGACTTGGCGGGCATGCGGACCATGGTTGCCGCCGGTGCCGACAAGGTGTCGCTTAACTCTGCCGCCGTGCGCGATCCGTCGTTGATCAGCCAGGCCGCCGCGGCGTTTGGCAGCCAGGCCGTGGTCGTGGCGATTGATGCCAAGCGCGTGGGCCTGCCCGGTCAGCCGGGTGCCGACAAGTGGGAGGTCTTCACGGCGGGCGGTCGCAACGCCACGGGTATCGATGCGGTGGCGTGGGCCGAGGAGGCGGCTCGTCGCGGCGCCGGTGAGATCTTGCTCACCAGCATGGATCGCGACGGCACCAAGGCCGGCTTTGACCTGGCACTCACCCGTGCCGTGGCGCGCGCAGTGCCGATCCCCGTCATCGCGAGCGGCGGCGTGGGCACGCTCGAGCATTTTGCCGAGGGCGTTATCGAGGGCGAGGCCGATGCCGTGCTGGCGGCCAGCGTCTTTCACTTTGGAACCTTCAGCATTCGCCAGGTGAAGGAGTATATGGCGTCGCAGGGCATTCCTGTGAGGTTGGACTTCTAGTGCTGCGGGCTGCGCTGCGGCTTGCCCAGGCACCCGACCTTCCGGCTCCAACCCTCCTCGCGTACTTAAGTACGCGTCGTCGGGCTTGTCGCTCGGAATCTCGGGCACCTGGACAACCCTCGCCGATCTGCGATGTTTGAATTTGGGGAGAAAAATGGAAGAGATAACCGATCCTTCAAAGCTTACGTACGACGACCGTGGGCTGATTCCTTGTGTGGTTCAGCAGTATGACACCGGTGAGGTGCTTATGGTTGCTTGGATGAACGAGGAATCGGTGGGGCTGACGCTCAAGACCGGGACCACGTGGTTTTGGAGCCGCAGCCGCCAGGAGCTCTGGAACAAGGGCGCGACGAGCGGCAACATGCAGGCGGTCAAGGAGCTTTGGGCCGACTGCGATAGCGATACGCTGCTGGTCAAGGTCGACTCGCCAGGCCCGGCCTGCCATACCGGCAACCGTACCTGCTTCTTTAAGAAACTCGCGTAGGGCGGGCGCTCGATTAGACGCTCGGCCACCAGAAAGGATTGAACCATGGGTGTGCGCACCGCAAACGTTCAGGATGGAAATATCGGTGAGACGCTGACGGGGCTCGCCGAGGTGATTCACGGTCGTCGTGATGCATCGCCGCAGGAGAGCTATACCGCGCGTCTGCTGACCGACGTCGAGGATGAGCTGCTCAAGAAGCTTGCCGAGGAGGCAAGCGAGGTGATCATGGCCTGCAAGGATAACGATCACGATCACATCCGCTACGAGGCCGGCGACCTGGTCTACCACCTGCTCGTGACGCTCGAGCGCTACGGTATCACCCTCGACGAACTGGCCGGTGAACTCAA
The DNA here is from genome assembly GCA_019424945.1 of Collinsella sp. Classification (GTDB taxonomy): domain Bacteria; phylum Actinomycetota; class Coriobacteriia; order Coriobacteriales; family Coriobacteriaceae; genus Collinsella. The sequence goes on from JAHYYN010000068.1 coordinate 11,733, forward strand.
CGCCCGCCGCCACTAGTCATGGACGTTCTTAAACGACTAGTCGTTTGGGACAGTCTTTGTTGGTGTAACGGGGTCATGGAAGTTGCGGTGAAATAGGGACTGTTTAAGCGCTTCATCAGGCAAAACAATCCCTATTCCACCGCAACTTATGAAGGGATAGCTAGTCGAGGGGTGTGGATTCCCATTCTCCGGTGAGGTGGGGGATGTCGAAGGTTCGATAACCGCAGTCGTAGGCGTGGGCCTGAGCCTCGCGGATATTCCAGCAGATGTCGCAGGCGCGGTGTGCGTCCGAGCCAAAGGTGATGGGTACCTCGGCGTGGGCGAAGCAACGCAACAGCCCCGTCGAGGGGTAATAGTCGTCGAGGCCCTTGCGCGGCGCGGCGGTCGAAACCTCAACGCGGCGGCCTGTATCGTGTGCGCACTCTGCCATCTGCTCCCAAAACGGTGCCGGATCAAAATCGGGCGCAAAGCCCTCCTTCGAAAAGCGCATGAACAGGTCGGGGTGAGCCATCACATCAAAGTTAAGCGGGCTTTCGCAAGCGTGGCACCAGTCGTCGACGTAGCGCTCCCACACGCCGCGTACCCCCAGGTTTTCCCAAACGTGCAGGTTGGTGTCGTCGTCGATCCAACCGCAAAGGGAATCGGGTGTATCGGGGCGAGCGACGTTTTCCGTTCCCGCCGCACCCGCGGCACCGGCCATGATATCGCCTGGGTTGCCAATCCAATGCACACTGCCCAGGCGCACTATGGCACTCGCGGACCAGCGCTCAACCAGAGGCTCGCAACCTTCGTACCAGTCGCATTCAAAGCCATAGATAAGCTCGAGCTCCGGCGCAATCTGCGCGGCGAGTTTGCGGGCGTCCTCAAAGGCCAGACGATGTGCCGGCAGGTCGCCCTCGACAACCTGCACTTCGCAGTTGGCGTCCATGCTGGCGGGCAGGGTGAGATGGTCGGTCGAGACCATGACGCGGCAACCGGCCGCAGCAGCGGCGCGAACGTTGTCCTCAAACGAGGCATGTCCGTCCGAAAACGAGGTGTGGGTATGGCAATCGACCAGCGGGCACATGGGCATAGCGGCTCCTTTGCGTCAAGCGAATCCGCTTCATTGTAATGGCGCAGCTCTCAACACGCCGGGCACGCCGGGGGGTCGAAATCGATTGGAAAGGCTGCGCGGCGCGCGGTGCGGCCTCGCTTGCGCTCTCAAAACATGTACATCAGCCTCCAAAAGCTGCAGAAAATGACATGTTTGGAGGCTGATGTACATGTTTGGATGAGGCGGTGGAGTGTCGGTTTCTTGCGGGCGAGGAAAATCGCGCTCATCGCGCGCCGTCACATCCGCGCAGCCCGCGATGTGCTAGCGTTTGGGTGAACAAAACGAGCCCGTGCGGAAAGGAGCCGGACCGTATGCCATGCGATAGCACATCTCCGCTGTCTTGCGAGACCGATGCGCCCGAGACCATCGTCAAGCTGGAATGCGACATCGACGACGCGTCGCCCGAGGTGCTCGCCTACGCCGCCGACCGCCTGCGCGAGGCCGGCGCGCGCGAGGCGCACTGGCTGCCCCTCTATTGCAAGAAGGGCCGTCCCGGCTGGCAGTTGCAGGTAATCTGTACCCACGAGGATATCGAGCGCCTGCAGACGATTATCTTTTTGGAAACCACGACCAATGCCATCCGCCGCCAGGTCATGGAGCGCGTTTGCCTGCCACGCCGCTTTGAGCGCGTAACGACGCCTTGGGGCGAGGTTGCCGTCAAAGTAGCCACCCTGCCCGACGGCAGTGAGCGTGCGGCGCCCGAGTACGAGGATTGCGCCCGTCTTGCCCGTGAGCACAACGTGCCGCTCCAGCGCGTGATGCAGGCGGCGCAAGCCGTGGCACTGCGATTTGAGTAACGCGGCCGGTGGCGACATCCTGCGCCCAGCCATATCAACCCCATTCGAAAGGATCTCCCCATGAAATACCTCATCGCCTCCGACATCCATGGCTCGGCATATTGGACCGAGCGCCTGGTCGCCGCCATCGAATCCGAGCAGCCCGACCGCATTGTGCTGCTAGGCGACCTGCTCTACCACGGCCCGCGCAACGACCTGCCGCGCGATTACGCCCCCAAGCGCGTGATTCCGCTGCTCAACGCCCTGGCCGACCGCATCATCGCGGTGCGCGGCAACTGCGACGCCGAAGTCGACCAGATGGTGCTCGACTTCCCCGTCATGGCGGACTACGCCACGCTGTTCGACGAGACCGGCCGCGAGCTGTTCCTGACGCACGGCCACGTCTTTGGCGCCGGCATGCACAACAGCGTCGACCACGCGCCCGCGCTGCCCGAGGGCTCCGCGCTCGTCTACGGCCACACGCATATCAAGGTTAACGAGGCAAGCGAGGCGCACCCGGGCCTGTGGCTCTTCAACCCCGGCAGCGTGAGCATTCCCAAGGACGGTACGCACAGCTACGGCATCTACGAGGGCGGCGCGTTCCGTCACGTGATCCTGGAGGAGGAATAACCATGGCGCAGCACATGGCTCAGCAAAATGCCGAGGGCTCGCGCGACCTGTCCACGCTGGTCGACGCGTCGGCCGAGCTGCAGCATCTGGTGCAGACCATCTGGCGCCTGCGTCAGCCCGACGGCTGTCCGTGGGACCGTGAGCAGACGCACCGTAGCATTGGCAAGAACATGATCGAGGAGGCCTATGAGGCGCTCGACTGTATCGAGGCCGACGATGCCACGCATCTGCGCGAGGAGCTGGGCGACGTGCTCATGCAGGTGGTGCTGCATGCGCAGATTGCGGCGGACGCCGGCGAGTTTACGCTGGCCGACGTGGCGCGCGATATCGACGCCAAGCTCATTCGCCGCCACCCGCACGTGTTTGGCGATGCGGATGCCGACAACCCCGACGAGGTGCTCAAGATCTGGGATGAGGTCAAGCTTGCCGAGAAGGCTGCCAAGGACAAGGCTGTGGCGGCGGACGAGGCTGCGCCCGAAGGCCTGCTCGACGGCGTGCCCACGCACCTGCCGGCGCTGATGCAAGCTCAGAAGGTGTCGCGCAAGGCGGCGGCCGTGGGCTTTGAGTGGGAGACGGTCCAGGATGTGTGGGACGAGGTCGCCGAGGAGCGTGCCGAGTTTGAGGCCGAGGAGCCCGGCTCGCCCGAGCGCGAGATGGAGTTTGGCGACCTGCTCTTTGCCCTAGTCAACGTTGCGCGCAAAGAGGGGATTGACGCCGAGAGTGCCCTGCGCGCGAGCACGGCCAAGTTCCGCCGCCGCTGGACTGCGATGGAGGCCGCCGTGCACGAGGCGGGCGATGACCTCGCCGCCTGCTCAACCGCTCAACTCAACGACCTGTGGGACCAAGCAAAAGCAAGCGAGTGAGGCCTGCGTCTCTCACGGCATCCATTCGTAGAGAGGTCTCTACAAGCAAAAAGCCATATACAACGGAAGATGCGCCAGCTGCGCTTCGGCATCCCACTCGAGTTGCTTAGGGTGCAACACGTAGGCCGTCCCAATCTTCTTGTTAAAGCGCGCGCGGAATCGGTCGAGGGAGATGGTTCCGTATCTGCGTGGCGACTTAACTTCGATGGGGCTGATGCGCGGCTTTCCGGCGGCATTGACATAGGGTCGGGTAACGAGGAAGTCGATTTCCATGCGCTCCTCCCCCTCCTTCTTTCCGCTTTGGGAATAAAAGAAGAGCCTGTGTCCATTGGCCTTTAGAGATTGGGCAACGTAGTTTTCGGTAAGCATTCCTTCATTCAATCCGATGTCGCCGCGAAGCACGGCCCTGTAAACGTCTTCATCGGTATCGTTGTTGTCAGAGAAGGCAAGCGTTACAAGCAGGCCGGTGTCTGCCATGTAGCACTTGAGGGCCGTTTGCTCCATGCTGAGTGAAAGGCCCACGCTCGGTTCGCTTGCGGCATAGCAGATATTGGCAATTCGCGCGTCTGCCAGCCAAAAGAAGGCTTCTTCGTAGGTGCGCATGCGTGCGTTTTTATCAAGTGAGGAAAGCTTGAATCGTTTTTCGTGCCTAGAGAGCTGACCCGGGATGCCATCGAGTACGGAGACGACTTTGAATTCGTAACCGGTTGCAAAACGAGAGATATCGTTGCGATAGAGCTGGACGATTCGGCGCTTCGAAGCGTCGACGGGCGCAAAAGCGCGCTGTTCAACATAGATGGATACCGGCTCAGGCATGCCGCCTACGAGCATGTATTCGCGCATAAGGGAGAGCGCTCTGCGATGTAGGGCATCGGGGAGCGGCTTCATCTTGTTAAAACTCATGCGAATGAGATCGGCCAGCCCCTTTTCGTCCATGCCCCAAAGAAACTCCTCAAAGTCGAGGGGTTCAAGTTCCAGAGACTCTTCCTCGGATGGGATGACGATATCTTTAATGTTCTGCTTGATGCTGAGCAGGGATCCAGTTTCGATGTAGTCGTAACGTCCGTCTGCAACGAGATACTTGATGAGTCCGCGTGCTTGCGGGTACATCTGGACCTCGTCAAAGACGATAAGCGTCTCGTGTTCATAGAGTTTGACGTTATAGAAAACCGAGAGATAGAGGAAGAGCGAGTCGAAGTCAGTGCGATAGTCCTCAAAATATTGCTTAACTTCGGCAGGTGCTTGAAAGAAATCAATGACAAGGCAGGACTTGTATTCGGTTTCTCCAAACGTGCGGGCAAGCGTGCTCTTGCCGACGCGGCGGGCTCCTTCAATAAGAAGTGCTGTTTTACCAGCGTTTTCATGCTTCCATTTTAGTAGTTTGTCATAGGCTTTTCGTTTAAGCATGGCTACCTCGTACACGATATCCAGAACTTTTATAACCTGATTATGCACGATATCCAGAACTTCAGACCCTTAGAATTGCACGATATCCAGAACTTTGAACGATGTAAAAGCACATTATTGGCTCTTTCATTCGCAAGCCAGGTAAAGACGGTATGCCGATAGAAGAATTTAATGGGGGGGGGCGACCTCTAGAGATGAATGCTCGGTGCAAAAACAAGCGCCCCAAAGAATGATTTCTCCAATTCATATGTATCCCTCGGCTAACTTAGGGCATAATGCAAAAAGTGCGACATGGCTAACTTACGGAGGCGCACCAATGGTGCACAGTCGGCCAGTCGCTTGCATCAACCGTTTCCAAGTGAGAGGGAGACAACATGAGTGACATTTTGGATGTCTACGGTCGCGAGGTGCTCGACAGCCGCGGCAACCCCACCGTAGAGGTCGAGGTCGTGCTCGAGGACGGCAGCTTCGGTCGCGCGATGGTGCCTTCGGGCGCTTCGACCGGCGCCTTTGAGGCATGCGAGTTGCGCGACGGCGACAAGGGTCGCTACCTGGGCAAGGGCGTCTCGCAGGCCGTCGAGCACGTCAACAACGAGTGCGCCGATGCCGTCGTGGGCCTCGATGCCTTCGACCAGCGCGCCGTCGATGCCGCACTGATTGCCGCCGACGGTACGCCCAACAAAACCAAGCTCGGCGCCAACGCCATCCTGGGCGTGTCGCTGGCCGTTGCCCGCGCCGCTGCCGAGTCGGCGGGCCTGTCGCTGTACCAGTACCTGGGCGGCGTCAACGCCCACCTGCTGCCCACGCCCATGATGAACATCCTCAACGGCGGCGTGCATGCCGACAACAACGTTGACTTCCAGGAGTTCATGATCATGCCCGTGGGTGCTCCGAGCTTTGCCGAGGGCCTGCGCTGGTGCGCCGAGGTCTACCACACCCTCAAGGGCGTGTTGCACGAGGCCGGCCTGGGCGGCGGCGTGGGCGACGAGGGCGGCTTCGCGCCCAATCTCAAGACCAACGCCGAGCCGTTCGAGTACATTACCAAGGCCGTGGAGAAGGCTGGCTTTAAGCCCGGCGTCGACTTCATGTACGCCATGGATCCGGCATCGACCGAGTTCTACAACGCCGAGACCGGCATGTACGAGCTCAAGGGCGAGGGCGTTGAGTACACGAGCGCCCAGATGGTCGATTACTGGGAGAAGCTTGTCGACACCTATCCCATCATCTCCATCGAGGATGGTATGGCAGAGGAGGACTGGGACGGCTGGGTCGAGCTCACCCGCCGCATTGGCAACAAGGTGCAGCTCGTAGGCGACGACCTGTTCGTCACCAACACCGAGCGCCTTAAGAAGGGTATCGAGCTGGGCGCCGCCAACGCGATTCTGGTCAAGGTCAACCAGATCGGCACGCTCACCGAGTCGCTCGAGGCTATCGAGACCGCCAAGGAGGCCGGCTACGCTTGCATCGTGAGCCACCGTTCCGGCGAGACCGAGGACTCCACGATCGCCGACCTGGTCGTGGGTGTTAACGCCGGCCAGATCAAGTCGGGCGCCCCGTGCCGCAGCGACCGTATTGCCAAGTACAACCAGCTCATCCGCATCGAGGACGAGCTCGAGGGCAGCGCGCGCTACGCCGGTAAGGCCGCGTTCTACAACATTCGCTAAACGGGCGAATTTGGCGAGGGGGAGGCTGACTCGGTTCCTCCCCGTCTTGGCTGGATGCCGCAAAGAACTATGGGCGCTGGGCCATACGGCTCAGCGCCTTTTTTATGTCGAGCAAAGGCTGGCGAAGGCGGTGCGGGCGCTCGTGCTATAACTAAAGGACTTAGCGCAAACAAACCTCAACCGCACAAGGCGCACATGGATCAGATTTACGACAACAGGTATTATTCCGCCGGTTCGCGCGAGCCGTCGCCTCGTCGTGCGCGTACCGCACAGCTTGGCGGGTCTGGTTATGCTGGTGCTGATCGCTCCAGGTATAGCTCGCCGGCGACTTCGCATCCCAATGCTCAGCCAAATAGTTCCTCGGATAGTCCGGTGCGCCCATCGCGTTCCAAGCATGCGTCGCGCCCTTCGACCCAGGCGTCCGACAAGCCGCGCCGTCCCTCAAGCCGTCTTTCCGGCTCGGACTTTATGCACTACGCCAACGACAACGCAGCGGTCAAGGCAATTTACGACTTTACCCACGGTCCTCAGCGAGGGCTGTTTATCGGTATTGTCGTCGCCCTGGTGCTCGTGAGCCTGTACTTTCCCGTGCGCGACCTCTACGTTGCCAAACGCTCGAGCGATATCTTGGCCAAGCAGGTCGAGATTCGCCAGCAGTACAACGACGAGCTGCAGAAAAGCGTCGACAAGCTGCTCTCAGAGGAGGGCATTAAGGACGCGGCGACCGAGGACCTGGGCCTGGTGATGCCCGGCGAGACCAAGATTGACGTGCTGGGCCTGGACGACGATTCGGACTCGTCGTCGAGCAAAAAGTCCTCGAACGCCAAGAAGGCCAGCGAAGTCGCCAAAGAGATCGAAGAGGTCGGCAAGGACGCGCCGTGGTACATCCAGACGCTCGATATGCTGTTTGGATTTAACGGCGTCGAGGGCCAGACGGTCGTGTCCAACGGCAAATAGCGCCCGGAGGGGAGCCTGCAATGGCAGATTGCAAACGCTATAAGGTAGCCGCGATTGACCTGGGAACAGTGTCGTCGCGACTGGTGTTAGCGCAGGTCGAGGCCGGGGCGATCGTGGAATCGTCCAAGCATACCGAGATCACCGACTTGGGCGAGGGCGTGGACGCGACGGGCCGCTTTTGCGAGGCGGCCGTTGAGCGCGTGCTCGCCGCATGCCGCATGTTTGTGGACGAGGCACGTGCCTTTGGGGCCGCGTGCATCTGCACCACATGCACGAGCGCCGCGCGCGATGCGTCCAATGCCGCGCTGCTGCTGGACGGCCTGCGCGATCTGGGGCTTGAGCCACAGGTGATTCCGGGCGAGGTCGAGGCGCGCCTGACGTTTTTTGGCGTGGCGCACGACTTTGCTGGCGAGCGCATCATTGTTGCCGATTCGGGCGGCGGATCCACGGAGCTCGCGACGGGCGTCTATGCGCCGGAGCGTGGGGTCTTTGCGCTGGAGGGCACGCGTTCGCTGGACATCGGTTGTCGCCGCGTGACGGAGCGGTTCTTCTCGGCGCTGCCGCCTGCGGACGGCGAGCTTGCTGCCGCTGCCGCGTGGGCAGGTGAGCAGTTTGCGGGCTACTTTGAGAGTCTGCCTGTCGACTTTGAGCGCGCCGAACGCTTGGTCGCAGTGGGCGGCACGGTGACTACGCTGGTGGCTCTGGTCCACGAGCTGGAGCCGTATGATTCGAGCTTCGTGCACCTGCGCGAGCTTTCGCTGGAGCAGGTCTCGGCCGCTATCGAGCGCATGTCCACGCTGGACGCGGACAGCATCGCCGCGCTACCGGGTGTGCAGCCCAAACGCGCGGGCGTGATCTTGGCTGGCGCCGTGGTAATCCGCGAGCTCATGCGAGCCGGCGGCTACGACACGCTCACCGTAAGCGAGAACAGCCTGCTTGCCGGCATGGCCGCCACCATCAACGAGGTTCTCGACGGCGCGACCCCCACCATCGCCTGGGTCCCCAGCCTGAGCGCTCTTTAACCGTCTTCCTCTGAGTTGCGGTGAAATAGTTCCTAAATAAGCTGATAAACGGTATAAACAGGATCTATTCCACCGCAGCTTAGAGTCCCACCGGCATCTAAAAGAAACAAGCCCGCATCCCTTGGGGACACGGGCTCGAAAGCTCCATATGGTAGGGGCGGTGGGACGTCCGCGTATTTGCTGCGCAAATCCGCACCGGCTTCGGCCGCCTGCCGGCGCCCTCGTCGGCTCGCTGCGGACGCTGCGCGTCCGCCTGGTGCTCGCCCCCTCGCGGGTTCGAGTCCCGCCGGCGTCCAAAAGAAACGAGCCCGCATCCCAACGGGACACGGGCTCGTAAGCAATCACATGGTAGGGGCGGTGGGACTCGAACCCACAATCCTTGCGGCGAGAGATTTTAAGTCTCCTGCGTATGCCAATTCCGCCACGCCCCCGTGAGACTAGAAGTCTAGCACAAGCCGTCCGTTACGCGTTGACGGCCATTGAGTGCCGGCCTGACTTTTCCAAGTACTCGGCAAACTTGGCTTCGTCGCCCTTGTTCTTGTACTGCAGGGCCAGCAGGTATTCCAGGCGGCAGCTCTTGACCTTGTCGTCACCGGCCTCCTTGAGCATGCGCTCCAGCTCGGGAATGTCGTTGTGGCGCTTGAGGATCATCGTGTCGTACATCAGTTGGCATTCGTGTGCGACTGCCTCGGCCTGGCCGCCCTCAAAGCCTTTGATCTCGTGCAGCAGCTCCTTGGACTTTTTGCGGTCCTCCTGGCCAACGTAGTAGTTAAAGGCCTTAATCACCAGGTCGACGCGCTGCATTTTGGGCAGGTTGAGCCCCAGCAGCAAATCGAACATCTCGTCGGCACGCTTGTGGTCCTCGCGCAGCAGATAGGAGTTCAGGCGCAGGTAGTCGCGGTTATAGCGCGGGTACAGCATGCTGGTGAGTTTGCCATCGAGCAAACGATCGAACTCGTCCCACTGCTTCGCAGCCATAAGCTGCTGCAGGCGCTTAAACGTGGTGCGTTTTTTGACGCTAAAGAATACCGACACGGCGATGCAAATAATGACGACGGCGGTCCAGAGGGTGCGGGAATCGGGCATATTGGGGTCCTTAGTCGCTCATAAAGCGAGCGGTATGACAACACGTACTAGATGTATTATACGCAGCGCGCAAGCAAACTGGCATAAAAGCTCATCGAGGCCGAGTGCCATCGCTCGCTGCGGTACACTTACCTAAAGTAAACCATGAAGGGAGACATTACCTATGAAGAAGATTGTTTTGGCTTGCGGTGCTGGCGCTGCTACTTCCACGCTCGTTGCCCAGAAGGTCGCCACCATGCTCGACGCCAACGGTTACGCCGACAAGTACGAGATCGTGCAGTGCGCCATCTCCGAGGCCAAGGACGTTTGCGACGAGGGCGCCGACCTGCTGATCGCCACCACCGTTGCCCCCGAGGGCCTCACCTGCCCGTACGTGAGCGGCGTGCCCTTCATGACCGGCATGAACCGCGTCGCTGCCGAGAAGGCCGTCCTCGACGTTATGGCTCAGTAGGCGCTGACTGTATGAGTGAGCAGAACGCCAACCCGGTCGAGCTCTTTGGCATGCGCGTCGCTCACGTGGGCATCAACGCCACCGACCCGGTCGATGCCCTGGAGATCGCGGAGCTGTTCTCGACGACGATGGGTCTGCCCGTTATCGAGACCCCGGTTTCGTACTTTAACGATTCGCTGGTCGAGGTCATGAAGCAGAATGGTCGTGGCACCAAGGGCCACATCGGCTTTGCCGTCAACGACATTGATACGGCCGAGAAGTGGTTTGCCGAGCGCGGGCTCGAGGTCAACGAGGAGTCGCGCGCGCTGCTGCCCGACGGTAGCACCAAGCTCGTGTACTTTAAGCGCGAGTTCGCCGGCTTTGCCGTGCATCTGTGCCGCGAGTAGCGCACAGGCTGCCATAGCTAACGAAAAATGGGGTAAGGCGTGTGGCCTTGCCCCATTTTTAATGCCGAGAGGGTGACTGACGGGCTGCCGTAAATCGAAGGTGAATGGCTTTCCGCGAAGTGAACGAGTGAAATCGAACCCCTGGAGCATCGACACTTTGGAGGCACCGTTTCCTGCGGTTTTGTCAGGTTTTTCCTGCGGTTTTGGCGCTAAAAAGTGCGGATGCTTCGGGGGTCCAAAATAGGTCGTTCACTTCGCGGAAAAGCATTCACCTTCGATTCGTGAGAGACGCCCCTACCGCGGCAGGCGAATCGTAAAGCGGCTGCCGACCCCTTCGACCGAGGTCACACCGATGACGCCGCCGTGGCTGTCGACGATCCACTTGGCAATGGCGAGCCCCAGACCCGAGCCCTGCGCGCCGGCATTGCGTGCGTTGTCGGCACGGTAGAACCGCTCGAACGCGTGAGCTGCGGATTCCTGGTTCATGCCGATCCCCTCGTCCTCAACGCTTATGTCGATCGTGCCCGCGCCCGCATCCGGCGTTATGGCAAACGTGACGGTTGTGCCCGCGTCCGAATACTTGGCGGCGTTTTGCACGATCACGCGCAGCGCCTGCTTCACGAGTGCCACGTCAACCGATGCGTTGCAGCGCGGGTCGCTGGTAAGTGCGGCATCATACGCCAGCCGATATGTGTGCCCGGCATCGATCATCTGAGATTCTTCGCAAACCTCGCCGACCAGTGCAGCCAGGTTAGTATTCGCACGCCGTAGCACGGTGCGACCGGCATCGCCGCGCGCCAAAAATAGCAGCTGCTCAACGAGCTCCTGCATATGCTCGCTTTCGGCTTTGAGCGAGGCGATGGACTCTGCTAGCACGTCCGGGTCGTCTTTCCCCCAGCGGTCGAGCATGTTTACGTAGCCCTGAATCACCGCGATGGGTGTGCGCAGCTCGTGGCTTGCATCGTTGACAAAGCGCATCTGCTGCAGCTTTGCCTCTTGCATCTGACGCAGCAGGCGGTTGAGCGCGACCTCGATGCTCGCCAAGTCGGCGTCGCCGGTGGTGACGCTCGGCGAGTCGACGCTCGCGCGCTCGATGGCCTGCTCGAGCGTTTCCATCTTGCCGCCGGCGAGCTGCATGCGGCCGAGCTCGTCAACGCGCAGGGCCAGGTCGTTGAGCGGCGCCATAGTGCGGCGCACGCGGCGGGCGCCGCCGAGCATATCGAGCACGCTGATAACCTGCCAGCCCGCAACGACAAGGTAGAGAGCCCATAGCGTGACGAGGTCCTGTGCGAGGGGGAAGGTCTTGGTGCTACGTGCAAGCTCGACGGTATAGGTGAGCGTGGTCAGGTCCCAGCCGCGCGCGGGGGTCAGCGACATGCTGCGAACAGCGGCGCCGGGGATCCATCCCGCGGTAAACGCGCCATCGGGCAGCGTCTGGTTGTAGCCATAGACGAGGATCGCCGCCGCAACAAGCAGCAGCAACAGATCCAGCCAGACGTAGCTCACCAAGCGGCGCCACATATAGCTCCAGTTGATGGCGCGGGCGATGGAGGTGACGCGCTTAGCCTCGTCGTTACGCGCGGCAGACATAGCCCACCCCGCGCACGGTCTGGATGATGCGGGCACCGCCGGCGTCTTCGATCTTGGCGCGCAGGTGCGCGATGTGCACGTCGACGTTGTTGGTGTCGCCCACGTATTCGTAGCCCAGCGCCTCGTGCGCGATGCGTTCGCGCGTGAGCACGGTGCCGGCGTGCGCCATAAGCAGGGCGAGGACGTCGAACTCGCGGGCGGTCAGCACGATGGGCGAGCCGCCGACCGTGACTTCGCGGCGGTCGGGATCGAGCGCAACCGAGCCCACGGCGAGCGTGGCGGGGGAGGGCGAGGCAGAGGTCTTGGCCGAGTCGCCAGCCGGGGACGTCGCGGCGGTACCGGCACCCGTAGCGCCCGCCCCGGCACCGGTGCCGACCGCGCCCGAAGCCGCCCGCACGGCTTCCGAGCGCTTTAGCGCCACACGGATCCGTGCGAACAGCTCCTCGATCGCAAACGGTTTGGTCAGGTAATCGTCGGCGCCGGCATCGAGCCCGGCCACCTTGTCCATCACGGCATCGCGCGCGGTGACCATAATCACCGGCACATCCTTGTGCTTGCGGACACGCCGCAGGACCTCCATGCCGTTGAGCTGCGGCAACAGCACATCGAGCAGGATCAGATCGTAGTCGCGCTCCAGCGCCAGGTCCACAGCGGTGCGGCCGTCAGCGGCGTGCTCCACCTGGTAGCCTTCGTGCTCCAACTCGAGCGTCACAAAGCGGGCGATTTTCTCCTCGTCCTCTACGATCAGGATTCGTGCCATACGTGCCCCCGTCTGCGATTACTTGTCGTCGTTCAGATTTTGCTTGATGTCGTCCGCGGCGTTGGCAGCGCTATCCATAAGGTTGTTGATGCTGCCGGGCACGTCGCCGTCGCTGTCGATGCGGTAGCGCATGCCAAAGAACAGGCCAAGCAGCATCAGCCATATCGTGGCGCCCCAGGCAAACAGGGCGACGATGGGAATCAGGATAGGAATGTTGAGGATGATCGCATCGCGGCGCGTGGCGATAAACTTGGTGTCCAGGCTCAGGCGGAAGAGTTTTTTGAGGTACTCCCACACGCTGTCCATCTTCTTGGAGAAGTCGGTCTTTTCGCTCGACTTCTCGTAGGCGGCCTGCGCGGCGACCATCTCGGCCGAGGGCTCATCGGCCGGCGCAGACTCGGTGGCGGCGTGCGCCGACGTGGTCTGGGTCTTGCCCTGCGATTCGAGCCAAATGATGGCGTCCAGAACGTTGCCGTCGGCGGCGTCGAGCGCAGCCTTGGCATCGGTGTAGCTCACGTTGCACTTGGTGCGGATGGTTTCAACTTTTTCGAGGTCGTCCATGACCTGTCCTTTCGTTCGATGGGCGCGACACCGGGCGATCTGCCCGGGCGCGAGCGTTGCGTTCGGCGGTCTGCGTTGCGCGGTGCCGCCCCGCCCTTGGTCGAACTCTATAGTGCAGGTTATAGATTAAGCGATTCTTGAGCCAAGATTAATATTGGATGAGTTTTTGGGTGGCGCGGAGGTGGGCAGGGGCAGAAAAGGCAGGTTTTGTGTGGCGTGAAGGAGGGCGGAACGTGCCTTTTGGATTGCGCGCGTGGGGACGGTGCGTCATTTAGGCGGCTAGCAGCGAGGTCTAATACTTTTCCGAGAAGTGAACGAGCTAAATCGGACCCCCGAAGCATCGACACTTTCCGGTTGCCGTTTCCTGCGGTTTTAATGCCGGAATCCTGCGATTTTGCCGTCGAAAAATGCGGATGCTTCAGGGGTTCAAAAACAGCCGTTCACTTCGCGGAAAAGTATTAGACCTCGATAGCGGGGGGATGGTGAGTCGGTATCAAGCCGGCGGCAGAAATGGGATAAGAAAAGCGTATGGATCGCATGGATTAAAACTACGTTGCAAAAGTATGAAAATATCCTACAATTGCAACATGAAGTACTTTAGCAACATAACGGCGATAAGCGAGCTCTCCGAGAGCGAGGGCGTGTTCACCACAGCTCAGGCGGCTCGCATGGACATCTCTCGAGATGCGCTGGCACACTCATGTCGTGCGGGGCGTCTTGAACGGATATGCCACGGCGCCTACCGGATGTCTGGGACACAGCGCCGAGACACCGACGAGCTCAACGCTTTTTGGAAGCTCACCAATCCCTCCCTTTGCGCGTGGGAGAGAAAACGTCAGTGGGATGGCATCGCCGTGAGCGGTACGACAGCGGCGAACCTGCAGCAAATGGGCGATTTCTATCTGTCCCCCTACAGGATGACCGCGCCCATGCGCATCAATACGAGAAACGAATCCCTATCTTTTGTAAAGCGCGAGATTGCCGAGCAGGATATAGTTTGGCTCGACGGCCTGCCGGTAACTAAACCCGAGCGCACGCTTGTCGATCTTTGCCTCGATTGCGAGGACCCCTCATTAATTATCGATGCCTATCACGACGCGCTTGGACGTGGGCTCGATATACAACGGCTGAAAGAGCTCGTAAAGGAGAACTCTAAAACCGCCAAAAGACGCGAGCTCATGAGGCCTTTGCTGATGGTGCTAAACGGGTAACGCGAAACGGAGGACATGGTGAAGTACAAAACACCTACCGCATTGGAGATGGCTGTTAGGAATGCTGCAAGAGAATCGCCGATGGATACTAATCGGGCGATCGTCGGTTTCTACTTTCATCGCTTCCTATGTCGCGTTTTTTCAGAAGATGACGGCAGCTTTGTGCTCAAGGGTGGCCAAAGCGTCCTGGCGCGAACACTCGATGCACGTGTCACAAGAGATATTGACTTGGTTGCTCAAGAGGAGAGTCTCGAAGAGGCTATTGTCGATCTGGTGCAGGCTGCTTCGATTGATCTGGAGGATTTCGTTTCGTTCGTCTTTGATCGTGCAGAGCAAATCAAAGAAGAAGATGAGTATCGGTGCGGTGCGAAGGTGTGGTTCACCCCCTTTATGGGAACCAAGAAGCTACAGCCAATTTCAATTGACTTGGTAATTGATGAAGTGCGGGGACTTGAGCCTGAGGTTCTTGCGCCGATCGATCGTCTGAATATTGAGGGGCTCCCAGTCTGCGACTATCGAGTATGCCGAGTGGAGAGTGCCCTTGCAGATAAATTGCTCGCAATGATAGAGATACATGAGGGTCGCGCTTCTTCGCGAATCAAGGATATAGTCGACATCTTGGTGTACGCGAAAACTTGCTTCGTCGATGGGGCTACGCTTGTCGAGAGAGTCGAGAAAGAAGCGTCTGCCCGCAAGGTGGCAATGCCGGAAGAGTTCGTGGCGCCTCTCTGGTGGAAACAAAATGGTTCTGCGCAGTACATAAAGATGGCGAGGCAGGCGGGGGTACTTGATCTCGCGGGGAACATTGCTGGGGCAGAAGAGATCGTCAATCGGTTGTATGCGCCGTGCTTTAATCATTCGGCGAATATGTGCAAATGGAATCCTCAGACCACGGGATGGGAATAGGCTAGATAGTTAAGCCGGCGGCAGGACCAGTTCCTGCCGCCGGCTTAAGACGTTTCTACTGCCTATGCGCTATTCGCAGGCCTGGTCGACCACCTGATTGACGGCCTTTTTTGCGGTTTCGAGGTTGCGCTGGGCTTGGGCGACAGCGGCCTCGGCCTGCTTTTTTGCCCTTACGACCTCGGCAAAGCGATTGATGGATTCGCTGTACTCGCGCGTGCGTGGGTCGAGCGCCGGCGGGACTTCGATCTCAAACAGGTCGCTAGGACGGATGGCGCGGATGCTGGCTGCTTCAGTTAATGCTTGAATCAGCTGCGCCCCGTGGCCTTCGGTAAGGTATCCAACAATTATCTCCGAAAACACTACGCGCTCATCTTCGGTCATCGTTTGGAATGACGGGCGAATGACGGTGGTGTTATGCGAAGCAACCAGATGCTGCTTAGCGTCATCGGAGCTGACGACGAGCAGGTTGGACGCGCCGTAGCGACCCAGCATGCGCGGCATGACGATATCTCCAGCGCGGAGCTCATAACGATCGAGAACGCTGGGGTCCACCTTTACGAATTTAGAATCCGAGCTATTTTGATTATCTGAAGCATCTACGGGCAGAAGATTGCCGTCCTGAAAATCTTGAGATGAGATTCGGCGCACCTCGACTGCGTCAATGTCGTTCGATGTCGTGCTCTCGCGGGGCATGAATGGCGCGACTCGCGTAAAAGAGTCACCGAGTGTGGCGCTGTAGTTTCGGGTGATGGCGATGAGGCTGATTTTGCCTTTTGAGAGAGCGGCGTGGTGTTGGAGCAGCTCGCGCGTGGCAAAAATGGACGTTTCGATTGGCGTTGATCTTGACGCATTGGTATCAATGCGGGCCCAGTCAGGAGAGATAGAAAAGGTGATATCAGAGTAATACGATGTTTTACTCATATATTGAAAACGCGGTCCGGGCTCAATTGCGCTGCGAAATGCAACGCTGCGATTTCCTGAAGACAGTATGAGGAGCGCGCTTGTCATGTAGGGCCTGGGCTCGGAAAGTGGCAAATAAACGACACTCTCGATGAGCCCTTCGCGTATCAAAATCGTGCGTGCCTGCTCAGCTTTATCAAGTAAATCGGCGGGAAGCACCACGGCTGCTTGAGTGCGGCCCGAAAGGGCGAGAGCATACAGGCACCAAATAAAAGGACCCCAGTCGCAAAAATCAAGGTAGCCAGGCTCCAAATAATCGATGAGCGCGGCGCAGTCTTTTTCGACATCGCGCTTGTTTGCGCGATAGTAGTTTGATGCGTCGATAAACACTGGAGCGAGCTCACCATTACTTGCATTCTGTTTACCAGGTTCAAGCTCACAAATATCGGGCACGCCGTTACCGTTTAGGGTAAAGCACTTAGCGAGATCTTCGGCATCCACAGCGCCAGGCAGACGGACAGTGATCAGGCGACTGCCTTGTTCCAGGTTAAGCGCGCGCGAGAGGGCGGCGGCGGTGAGGCGTGGCAATGATGATGTAGTTTCACGCATGTATAGAGCCCTTTCTTCTTAGTGGGTTTATATTAGCAGAAAAATATGAAAATTTCTAATGACGAGAACAGCGCACTGTGCTATCCTCGAAGCAATCCAAAGCCAACTCAATAGCAATTGCTTGATGCATTCGCTTTGTAGCCTTTAGGCAAACTAAGCAATCGAGCTGGACGATTTCACTTATGAAACTACATGTTAGATCGATAATCATCGTTCTAGCGTCAGAATATTCTAGAACTTAGAACAGACTAATCGACAAACATCTGCAACCGGATAGAAAGAAGTATTCATGAAGAAACTGGACAGTATCTACGAAGCATTCCTCAGTGCGATCGACGAGGATCTCCGTGGTATGTGCGAAGAGAACGGAAAGGCAGAGAAGCCGTTTCCGTATCCGTACTGCGGTGAAGAGAACGTTGAGCGCCTCGCTAAGGCGCTTGTTGGCGTACTGGAAAAGCATTCACCCGATATTCCCGGGCTGGTGCCCGAGCAGTATCGAGACGATGTGCACGAGGCTCGCGAGCTTTTGGCCGCGGCGGCGCTCGCTTTGCTGTCGCTGTACTTTCCCCAGCGCGATAACTGTATGCGCTGCATGGCCATCTTAATTAGCCTGTTTCGGCACGGAAGCAATCCGCGCTTTATATCGAGCGGCGTGCTCATGTTTGAGCAGGTTTCGACAGGTATGAAGTACTCGTCCGAAAAAGGGGGACGCATTCCGTCTCGCTTTGTGCGAAGCATCGACTACAAAAGACCCAGCGACCACGTGCATCGCGATGGATCGCATGGATTTACGGCGGACGAAGACGATGCCGTCATGTTTTTCGAACGTTACCGCGTGATTCAGCAACGCGTATTCGATGCGAGTTCGCGTTTCAACTTCGAGCTATGTGTCAAACGCCCGTTTGAGGCGCTTTCGGACAATCGGCAGAACTTTTATTACAGGGAGGAAAAGATGGAAACCGATTTGGCAACCAAGGTACAGAGGCTTCGGGACCGCTACACCCTCAACTACGCTCAGGCCAAGGGATACGACCTGCTCGACAAGCTGATGATCGAGTCGTTGCTTGCGTATCTGCGCGACGGGACGGTCTCAACCGTGGCGCGCGAGAGCTATGTGGCGCAGGCCGAGCGACTGATTGACGGCGCGGTCAAGTTGCCATGCGCGACAAGCCCCAAGGAGGGCGAAGGCATCGGCCGTATTTCCTAGCAACTACGCAGAACCATCGACAAGAAAGGGGCCGTGACATGTCGGTCATTAAGATGTACGGCTACGAGGCCGCACAGCAAACGGAGTATCAAGCCAAGAAGTGGGCGACCAAGGAGGAAATGCAGGCGCTGTCGTCCGGCGATGAGCAGCGCGATGTGATCTTGGCGCACGGTGCCACGGTTGCTTTTTACGAGGGCGATAAGCACTGGGAGACGAGCGTGTCCAACAACGTGTTTGTCTTTGGCGGAACCGGCAGCGGCAAAACGGCGAGTTTCGTTTTGCCCAACCTGCTCAATCACCACGAATGCTGTTATGTGGTCACAGACACCAAGGGTGAGCTGCTGCGCCGTACGGGGAAAGGCTTTGAAGAGGACGGCTACGAGGTAACGGTTCTCGATACTGTTAATCCCGAGCGGTCGGCCGGATACGACCCTCTGCGTTACGTGATGGATGTCGAGGATATCCCCACCACAGTGGCGGCAATCATGGAGGGGGTCGATCCTGATGGGCGCAGCTTTAGGAACGACCCGTTTTGGGACAACGCGAGCGATCTGCTGCTCCGAGCGATTATTGGAATCCTGTTCCTTTTGGAGTGCCTTGCCGGCACATTTGCGCCGGGTGGGGATCCCACGGCTCCGCGCCGCTACCTTAAGATGAACAACGTCTTTAAGCTGGCCGCGCTCATCAAAGTCACGGGTGATGGCGAGGGACGATTCCCGTTGGACTACCTTGTAGAAGAGGTGGAGTCCAGGGAGTTTCTCGATAAGTTTGGTGCGGAGAACGCTGATCTGTATGGCGTTGAGCAGTATCGCGATTTTCGAGGTGCGGCAGATAGGACGCTTAAGAGTATTCTGATCACGCTCAATGCAACTATCTCGCGGCTTAAGACGCCTCAGCTCATGCGCTTTTTTGAGAATGACGAGATGCGTCTCGATCGTATTGACGAGGGCAAGCGCGTGATCGATCTTAAGGTGAGCGACAACGATTCGGCCAATGCATGGCTTGCGAACGTTGCCCTTAAGCAGCTGTTTAACCTGGCCCAGCGCCGTGCCGATGCCAGCCCCAGCGGGCATTTGCAGCGTCGCGTGCAGTTTGTGCTCGATGAGTTTCCCAATGTGGGACGCATCCCCGATTTTGAGCGCAGCATTGCGACTGTGCGCAGTCGCGGCATTAGCTTTTTGATGTGTGCGCAATCGCTGAGCCAGCTCGATGTCGTGTACGGCAAATCCACGGCGCTTACCATTCTCGATAACTGCGATAGCTTGGTCTATATGGGTGGCGGCAGCAACATCGCGACGCAGAACTACATAAGCGAACTGTGTGGCGAGTCGGTTTTGGGCACCAAGTACGTGGGTGCCGAGCGCACTGCCGTAGATGTGCGCGGTTGCGTGATGACCCCAGGCGAGGTTGGGCTTATGCCTCGTACCGATTGCCTGGTCAAGGTGACCGGCATGCGCCCCTTCCGTGCCAAGAAGTACTTTTGCGCCGATCACCCCAATGCAGCTAAGTGGCTAAGGGATTAACCCTTGCAGCCTCGCGCATTCTGACCTGTATTTTGGCCGCACGGCCTCTGTTTGCCATGTGCCGTGCGGCCAGTTTCCCTTATCGATTCCATCTAGAGAGGAATTGCCATGTCCGTTATGTATCGTGAGCCCAGCATCATCAAGAAGTCCAAGGACGGCCGCGTTGCCGCCGTCGATATGGCAAGCGAGCTGCTTAACAGCCGCGTGCTGCTGCTGGAGGGCGAGGTCAACGATGTGACCTGTAACGGCCTTATTAAGTCCATGCTGGTGCTGGAACATCAAAGCGCGGCCGAGCCCATCACCCTCATCATCAATAGCCCGGGCGGCAGCGTTACGGCGGGGCTGGCGCTCATCGACACCATGCAGTCGCTCGATTGCCCCGTGATCACGGTGGGTGAGGGCGTCGTGGCCTCGATGGCCGCGGTGATCTTGGCCTGCGGCGACCACCGCCAGGTGTACCGCCACACGCAGGTGCTCATTCACCAGCTAATGGGCGGCACGGGCATGGCGCAGCAGACCGATATCGAGATTGTGGCCCAGCACACGGCGGCCATGCGTGCCGAGCTGGACGAGCTACTGGCCGAGCACGGCAACCTGAGCGCTCAGGAGTTCCATGAGCTCACCGAGCGCGACTGCTGGTGTAACGCCAAACGCGCCCTAGAGCTGGGCCTGGTGGACGAAGTGATTGCGCCCAGCAAGAAAGCGCTCTAGTGGGGCGCATGCCTTACAAGCACGTTAAACAGGGCGAATGAGCACGTAGTTGAACAGCCAGAAAGAGGTTGAACATGAGCAGGATTTGGGATGTCGACGGTATTGAGTGGGAAGATCTGCCCACCGTGAGCGACCTGCTGTGCGCTGCGGACACAAAGATCCTGGCACGCGAGGTTGCCCTGCGATACGGCGGCAAGCCGGGCGGCTGCGGCCGCGGCGATAGCGTTCGCGGCCTAAAGCGCGCCCGCCGCAAGCTCAAAAAGCTGCGCAAGATTGATCCCGAGCCCAGCGACAAGATCGTCCTGTTGCCCAAGCACGTCATCAATCGCCGTGGTGCAGGTCGCAGCTTTGGCTATTACGATGTGAGCCCGTGCGCCTTTACGCGCGACGGCGTGCAAAGGCTAGGGGAAGATGCGCTTGTCGATGTGTATTCGTGGGAGTTGCCCCCGCTGGGCGAGGAGTCCGCGAGCGTTATGTTGGGCTATCGCGTATGGCTCGGCGGCGAGTGGGACCTATGCGAGCGCTACTGCTTTTTGGCTGCGGTATGCGCGAGCGTGCTGAATTGCATCCGGGAGGAAAAGGAGCTGCGCAGGTATCTTGAACAGGGCGGTGCTGCTCCCGATATGGACGAGGACGATACGGTTGAGGGCATCCGCAGCGACGTGCTATATCCCGAGGAAGTGTTCAACGCAAAGCTTGGCGGCTATTGGGACGAGAGCCTGGGACTCGACCTGCCCTGGAAAAACGAGCATCGGCAGACCTGCGTGCGAATCGACAGAGCTATCGATGACCTGTTTGCCGATGAAACGAAGCGTTGCGCTGCGGCGCTTGGGAAAAAGCTTGAGCGCGGATATGAGGAGCGCGGTGAGCAACCGGACGAGGATTTGCTGAACGGGATGTCCTTGTGAATGGTTGCTTGCAGTCCGATAAAAATCTGTCCGGACGAAATGATAGAACGATAGCGTAAATGGCACCCGTACTTTAAGGAGTTAACAATGGAAATCGCCTATAAGGAACTGTTTCGTGTAAACCGTCCTATTTGTGGTCCTGGACCAGGAGGTTTCTTCATTAAAAGATTCAAGGAAAGCGGCTACAGTGAGGCTGAATTAATCGATCTAATTACGGAGATGGACTTTTCTCCGGATGGACGAGGCACGAACATTGGTCTGTACAAGAAATGCGGGATAGTTAAGTGGGCGGTTGAAAAGACATGTTATACGGATTGGAGCCCCACCGTCATTGGCTTGGTCTTAACAGTTGCAACCGGCTTTAAGGTCTTTGGATGGGCTAATCAAAAAGCAATACCCTTTTTCGGTAACTTGAATGCATCTCTGTTTCCGGCGGCTGTTCTAGTTGGCTTACTGGTGTATTCAGTCGCTAGGTTTCAATTTGAGCTAAAGAAGACAAGGCTGCTGTGTGCCCTGGATCATATTGAGACTATTGAGGAGGCAAGGCAGGATTGTAAGGCTAAGTAAGTTCGCGAACATGCGAGAATGGTAACCGTACCATTGAGGGAAATTGTATGCTAGGGGCCGCGGTCGTGGATAAACAGATTAAATCAAGAGAGCGTGTCGTCGACCATGGTGAGGTATTCACCAACGAACGCGAGGTTAATGCAATGCTCGACATGGTAGAGGGTGAGTGCGAGCGCATCGATTCCCGGTTCTTGGAGCCGGCCTGTGGCGATGGTAACTTTCTTGCTGAAGTTCTGCGCCGCAAGCTTGAGGTCGTGAAAAGGCGCTACGGCGGTTCATCTATTGACTACGAACGACATGCGTTTGTGGCGGTTTCCTCTCTCTACGGCGTGGATCTCCTGTCTGACAACGCTGCAGCCTGTCGCAAGCGTCTTTTTGAGCAGTTCATCGGAGAATATGCCAAGGTGGCGAAAGGTCGCGTCAACGCCGCATTCTTAGATACAATCCGCACTGTGATTGATATGAACATCCTTTGCGGTAATGCTCTCTCGATGCGTCTTGTGGACGAGAGTCAGGAAGATACCGACGAGCCAATCATCTTCTCTGAGTGGTCTTTGGCGATGGGGGATAGGGTCAAGCGCCGCGATTTTCGCCTTGACGAACTTCTTGAGGGGCAGCGGCAGCAAATGAGCCTTTTTGGTTCTTCTGGCTCTCCTGCGTCGGAATGGGAATACGACGAAAGCGTTAAGGCATACATTCCTCTGCCGATTCGGGAATATCCTTTGACGAGCATTTATCAGATAGGAGCTGCAGTATGAGTGGATTATACGACACAACGTACAATCCTGACGTCTTGTCATGCCTCGCGAATCTGTCGAGCGATGAGGTTTTTACCCCGCCCGAGATGGCCAACCAAATGCTAGACATGCTTCCGAAGAAAATCTGGTCGGATCCGGAAGCCACCTTCCTTGATCCATCCTGCAAATCCGGCGTCTTTCTTCGTGAAATAACCAAGCGCCTCATCGAGGGGCTGCAGGATGATTATCCCGTTCTCGATGAGCGCCTTGAGCATATTCTCAAGAAGCAAGTCTACGGTGTCGCACTTACAGAGCTGACGGGCTTGTTGTCTCGTCGCAGTGCATATTGTTCCAAATATGCTAACAGTCGCTATTCAGTGGTGGAATTTGATAGCTCTGACGGGAATATCAGGTACGGACGTTGCGAACACAAATGGCTTAATGGCAGGTGTCGGTATTGTGGTGCCTCGGAGAAAGAGTACAAACGCGATGCCGAACTTGAAACCCATGCGTATGAATTCATCCATCAAGATAATCCAGGGGAACTGTTTCCTATGAAATTCGACGTAGTAATTGGCAATCCTCCTTATCAGTTAAGCGATGGCGGCAATGGCGCCAGTGCGATGCCGATTTACCATAAGTTTGTCCAGCAGGGCATGAAACTAAGCCCCCGCTATTTAACGATGATCATTCCCGCGAGGTGGTATGCCGGCGGCAGAGGATTAGATTCGTTTAGAGCTGAGATGTTGCATGACGACCGCATCAGGGAGCTCCATGATTATGTGAATGCGTCAGATTGCTTTCCCGGTGTCGAGATTAAAGGCGGTGTCTGTTATTTCCTTTGGGATCGAGACCATAGGGGGCTTTGTCGTGTCTACTCGCATGACGGTAACGACGTCTCGATGGATGAGAGGCCATTACTGGAGGACGGGATGGAAACCTTCATTAGGAGTGCAAAACAGATATCCATTTTAAAGAAGATACGCAGCATGCAGGAAAAGCCGCTTTCGGAAGAATTAAACGCGGGCCGTTACTTTGGGTTCCACACTCGCGCCCTATGGAACGGTGCCGACGGTTCTCTCCAGACCGCTGACGGATCTTCGTCATATCCAGTTAAAAAGAACAAGACGGGCGCGTTCGCGACTAAGGTGTATATCGCGCATGGCGAGTGCTGGATTGAACAGAAGAATGTCACGCGAAACGCCGGCGATGTCCAAAAGTACAAGGTTCTTATTCCGCGAGCCGGCAATCCCGGTGGCACAATTCTCGGAAAGCCGAAACTTGCTGAACCGGGGTCATGCAGTTCGAACACATATAACGTTTTTGTTCTTGGTGCATCTGCTTCTGAGGCAAATAACTTAATTCAGTATCTGAAGACGCGTTTCGTTCGATATCTTGTTGCAACCAGGACGGCCACGCAGGATATGGCTCCGAAGGCGTTTGAATTCGTTCCGGTCCAAGACTGGAGCCATGCTTGGACTGATGAAGAACTATTTGAAAAGTATGGGCTAGACGAGTCTGAGATAGACGATGTGTGCAGCTCGATTCCCGGAATGGAATAGCTATGCCTACGCAAGATTTCTTCCCTCAGCGCCCTGACGCCCATCCGGCCATCTATGCCTATTCCGATACTGATCCCAACCACAAAGGAATCCTGAAGGTCGGCTATACGGCCAAGGACGTTGAGCAACGCGTACGTGAGCAGTTTCCCGTACTGCAACCTGAGAAAAAGCCATACAAAATCGAGTTTGCCGAGTCCGCGATGCGCGACGACGGCACCTTTTTCCTAGATCATCCCGTCCATGACTGGCTCGAGGCCCACGGCTGCGAAAACATCAATGGCGAGTGGTATCGCTGCACGCCCGACCAAGTGCGTGCCGGCTGGATCGCCGTGCGCGACCGCACCGAGAACGACGAGGCGCGCGACCAGGACTTCAGCATGCGACCTGAGCAGGCCGAGGCCGTGCGTCGCACGCGTGAGTACTTCGAGTCTGTGACCGCCGAGGGTTCGCAACGCACGCCCAAGTTCCTCTGGAACGCCAAGATGCGTTTTGGCAAAACCTTCGCCACATATGAGTTGGCGAAGTCGATGGGCATGAGGCGCGTCCTCGTGCTCACGTTCAAGCCCGCTGTGCAGAGCGCCTGGCAGGAGGACCTAAACCGCCATGTCGACTTCGAGGGCTGGCAGTTCGTCAGTCGCGGCGGCAAGCAATATGAGGACTGCGATCCCCAGCGCCCGATCGTCTGCTTTGGCTCGTTCCAAGACTATCTCGGTCGAGATTCCAACGGAAATATCAAGGCCCGGCAAGAGTGGGTGCGCCTAGAAGACTGGGACCTCGTGGTGTTCGACGAGTACCATTTCGGAGCATGGCGGGAAACGGCCAAGAAGCTCTTTGACTCGATCGACGAGGACGAGGAGAAGGCCGTCCATGAGGAGGTCAAGGTCACTGGCAACGAGCAGGACGAGACGTGGCTGCCGATCGTCACCAAGTACTTCCTGTTCCTATCCGGAACCCCGTTCCGCGCACTCAACAGCGGCGAGTTTATCGAGGAGCAGATCTTCAACTGGACTTACTCTGACGAGCAGGAGGCCAAGGCTAACTGGAACCCCGCCGACGGTGATAACCCGTACGCATCGCTCCCGCGCATGGTCATGCTCACCTACCAGATGCCGGAGGAGATCAAGCGCATCGCGCTGAACACCGAGACGAACCAGTTCGACCTCAACGTGTTCTTCTCCGCGGAGGGGGAGGGCGAGGACGCCCAGTTCAAGTTCAAGGACCACGTCCAGATGTGGCTCGACCTCATGCGCGGCCAGCACATGCCGACCACAAAGGACGAGCTGAAGCTGGGCGAGAAGCCGGCCATGCCGTTCTCCGATATCCGCCTGCTCAACGTCCTGGGGCACACCCTGTGGTTCCTGCCGAACGTCGCGAGCTGCTACGCCATGGCCAACCTCCTCAAGGAACGCCAGAACACCTTCTATCATGACTTCAAGATCAACGTCTGCGCCGGTGCCGCCGCCGGCATCGGCCTGGACGCCCTGCCGCCCGTGCAGCGCTCGATGCGCGAACCGCTGGAGTCCCGCACGATCACGCTCTCATGCGGCAAGCTGACGACCGGCGTCACGGTGAAACCGTGGACGGGCGTGTTCATGCTCTCCAACGTCAAGAGCGCCGAGACCTATTTCCAGACCGCGTTCCGCGTGCAGTCGCCGTGGACGGTCAAGGACGACGACGGGCGCACCCAGATCATCAAGAACGAGTGCTACGTATTCGATTTCGCGCTCGACCGCGCCCTCACGATGGTCTCCGATTACTCGACGCAGCTCGTCACCGACCCCAAGAAGGGTCCGGAGCAGAAGGTCGACGAGTTCGTCAAGTTCCTGCCGGTGCTCGCCTATGACGGCAGCAGGATGAAGGAGATCAGCGCCGCCGAGGTATTGGACATCGCCATGGCCGGAACGTCGGCGACGCTCCTCGCGAAGCGCTGGGAGTCCGCGCTGCTGGTCAACGTCGACAACGACACCCTGCGCCGCCTGCTCGCAAACGACGAGGCTATTAACGCCCTCATGAACATCGAGGGCTTCCGCAGCCTCAACGATGACATCAAGACGATCATCAACAAGTCCGAGGCCGTCAAGAAGGTCAAGAAGGAGAAGGGGGAGAGTCTTACCCCGAAAGAGAAGAAGGAGCTCACCGAGGAGGAGAAGGAGTCCAAGAGCAAGCGCAAGGAAATCCAGACCAAGCTGATCAAGTTCGCGACCCGAATCCCCGTCTTCATGTACCTCACGGACTACCGCGAGGAGACGCTGCACGACGTAATCACCCAGCTCGAACCTGGGCTGTTCAAGAAGGTCACCGGCCTGTCCGTCGATGACTTCAACCTCCTCGTCGGTCTGGGCGTCTTCAATGCACCCCTGATGAATGACGCGGTCTACAAGTTCCGACGCTACGAGGACGCGAGCCTTGTCTACACCGGTGTCAACAAGCACGCCGGCGAGCGCGTCGGCCTGTACGACACGACGCTTTCCGAGTACGACTACCTCGCCGCGAAACAGCAGGAGTCGATGATCGCGCCGGACGGCTCTGCCATCGACCTCACCAGCGCCGAACCCGTCACGCGCCCCGTCGAGCAAATTGGGAAATTTCCTGTCGTCCAAAAGGTTGCTCAACAAAAAGTTGTACAGCAAACGGAGAAACCGAAAGCATCGGCGGAGCCTGTGTCGACCACTGTGTCGACCAAAACGGATTGGGTCGCGGACGTCCTCACCAACCGCGGTATCGAATTCGTCGACAAGCGCGAGAAGTCCGGTGCCTTATGGGCACTCGGCGGCGTCGAGCTCGCTCCGGCGATGGGGACGTTGCGCGACCGCGGCGCCGACTTCACGTTCAAGCCGAGCGGCGGCAAGGCAACCAAGTTCAAGGAGGCCTGGTATCTCACCGGGTATCCCGATGAACTGAACGATGACGTTGCCGAAGAAACTCCGGCGATCGACTACAGCAAGGTCGTTCCGGGCTATCGCGTTATTCACAAGGGCCTCGGCGGGGGAACGGTCAAGCGGATCAATGGCGGCTTGATCTCAGTTGCGTTCGATGACTCCCCGAATCGTCAACGTGCATTTGCGTTTCCTGGTGCATTTGAGCAGGGGCTTTTATCTCATGCGGCGATGGCCGAATCAGACGGCCCGATTTGTCTTTAGATAGATATATCACTGTTAACTCGCTGAAGGAGCTTTTGGGATGGATGAAAGAACAACTCGTGGGCTAGCGTTTAAGCGGCGTGATAGCGAAGGTAATGTTACTGCCTTTCGCAATACAATAACTTCTAAATTAGGAATGACTGACTTGCAGGGGCTGTTGATTGGCAAGAGCGGGGAGTTTACTGAAGCGGTTGAGGCCTTTGAAGTCGAGGGGTTCGCACGCGATGCTTTGCTAAAAATACTCCTGCCAGCATCAGATTTAACGCGTAAAGTCAGGCTTGCAAATGCGATCGGTGTTCCATTTTCGGTTTGGATTCATGGAACGGACGACAAAGGGATTATTCGAGCCATTCAACTGGATGTGGACGAAGAGCGTTTGGGCGGTGTAAAGGTGGTTACAGAACGCCTGTGCACAGAAGATAGATTTATAGAATGGTGGGCTGAAAAAAAGAAAACGCCTCAGACAAAAAGATTTAGAAAACAGTATATTCAGAACAGTTATTTTGACAAACTGCTTGAGAGCCATGGCATGGTGTGGGGCGGCAATATCGATGGAGCTATATTCGCGCCGGACGGCAGTGTTGAGGCGATTGTCGAAATAAGATGTACGGAGAAAAATCCAATCGAGACTTATGATCCATCTCGTTATTACAAGGAGGATACGTTTACATGGCAACCCGTTCTTAAGTTGTCGAGAGATTTGGACATTCCGTGTGTATTGCTGACATTTAAAAAGGAATATAAGGATGGGGAGACGGGGGTTCTCGGGATTGCAGGCGTTC
This sequence comes from Collinsella sp., assembly GCA_019424945.1. Lineage (GTDB taxonomy): Bacteria > Actinomycetota > Coriobacteriia > Coriobacteriales > Coriobacteriaceae > Collinsella. The sequence goes on from JAHYYN010000068.1 coordinate 39,742, forward strand.
TCGGCAATGACGATAACGGACTTAAATACCTAGACGCTAAGCCTCCTTGCAATAACTTAGTTCATTCAGCTGACGAGGTTCGAAGGTTTGTGCTGGATATGAAGATGGCCCACGCGCAACTAAAGTAACCTTGATTGGGCACGGGCCAAGGTGAACTCCGGAATGGACGAGCTTCTACGATTCTCGGACTAGTAAGTTTGGTTGCCTCGCGGTGCCCTGCGGTTCGCTCCGGCGTCACATTCCCTTATCCTCTGTGCTAAAAGATCGTCTACTGGCTACTGTCTGGGTTCATGTTTAAATTAAATCGGGGATTCGTTGTAGTCGTCTGCCTCTCCTTTGTTAATGGCGTTGCGTCCGAGGAGCGATCATTTCTGTCGGATATGCAATCCCAGTAACCGGATAAACCGGGGATGGGGAGATGCTCAATTGTTCTCGCGCTCTTCTTTCTGGTCTTGTCAGCCTCTAGCTCTAATGAGATGACGGAGGCAACCAGATCGAATTTAGAGATTGACCACCCGTTATCCGATTTGCGACAGTGACCCGCATTCTTTTTTGCGAGTTTGTCCAAGAGCTCTGGAAGGGTGCCTAATTGTGCTGACTGGGTCGTAATAACAACGACTTCATTGCCATCCGCCAATGAACCGTTCCAAATTACGGGATGAGGATAACCGCATGCTTCAGGCGTTTGAGTGCTAGGTTGGTTTTTGGGCCGATTGATTGCCTTGAGCCACTCTTCGTAAAGTGCTTTCGGCACGAGAGAGGACCGTTGATAATAAGGTCCAAGGGTGTGGTCAACGGCATCGGCTAGTTCTTGAAAATATAGCTGTCGCTTTTTGTTAGCAGCCATAGGGTTGTGCCCGTCTTTCCCGCTGACAGTATCTGCTTTGCGTCTTAAATTGACGGCAGTTGCATGGGGTGGCTTTTTACCAAGCTTGAGTTTTGTGTTACTTGCGGGATTGCAGTACATGCCCGTTTCGTTGTCGTATCTAGAACAATACTTGCTATTGTTGCCAGTTGGGAAAAAGGGCTTGTTACATGTGCTGCATTTTGCCGGAAGTGCCCCGGATCGCAGAGCTTCGCATAGTAGATGCGCATAGAAAGCCGAGAATGATTCCGGAAGAAAAGAATGAATCAATGAGTGGGAGCGGTCTATCAAGTGCTGGAAATGAAGGGCTTCTTGCATTGCGTCACTGTCGTTGATGTCGACAACAAGGTACTTTCCGTCATTTACGATAAACCGCATGATACCGATTGTGCTTTCGGCGTTCCTCGATAACTCCACCTTGTTGTAGAGCCTGTTCTGAATCAGGTTGAGTGCCAGAGAGTTGAGGCTATTGAGGTCCTGGACCATTGGGGCGGCGATTACATGTTTCGTGCATTTTGAGGACGTTAGTTCCCCAAAACGGCGAATTTGATCAGCGACATCCAGGATGGATTCTCCGGTAGAAAGCAACTTCGCGAATAATGAAACGTAGCTGCTGAGGTCATCCCGATAAGAAGGCTCGTTTATCTTCTTGGATAAGCTAAGACAATCAATGATGATGTCGCCAAGAACGGCTATTGCCAACTCATGGATATCGATGGCTAGTTGGGTATCAACTAATTGACCGTGGAAGTGCGTCTCATAAAACTCTCTTTTGGTTTCTGGCGTTTTAAGCGCCAACGGGTGGTGGGCAATTGAGTGCTCGCTTCCGCGAGCGAGCTCAGGCCTACTGGGTACCGTCAAGATTCTTTCGCAAATTGATCGAGGCGGCCTCGGCCCCGCCTTGC
>JAHYYN010000069.1:0-16357 GCA_019424945.1 Collinsella sp.
ACCTTGCCGCCGACAAGCTCAACTACGCGCGCAGCTTTAACGTGCAGCAGCAGAACATGGACCCCATCACCGGGCATCGCCTGGTAGAACCCTACCCCAACAGCGTCTATGTGGTGCAGAACCCGCCGTCCGCGACGCTTACCACCGACGAGATGGACGAGGTGGCCGAACTCCCCTACGCACGCGATTGGCATCCCGATTACGACGCAGCGGGCGGCGTGCCGGCTTTTGCCGAGATCAAGTTTTCAATCAGCTCCAACCGCGGGTGCTTTGGTGAGTGCTCGTTTTGCGCGCTGACCTTCCACCAGGGCCGCGTGCTGCAGATGCGCAGCCACGACTCGATCATGCGCGAGGCCGAGCTGCTCACACACGACCCCGAGTTTAAGGGCTACATCAACGATGTGGGCGGACCGACGGCCAACTTTAGCCGCCCGGCCTGCGACAAGCAGCTCAAACATGGCGTGTGCAAGAACAAGCGCTGTCTGTGGCCGAGCGTGTGTAAGAACATGGTGGTCGACGAGAGCGGCTACACGCAGCTGCTGCGCGACCTGCGCCAGCTGCCGGGCGTCAAGAAGGTCTTCGTCCGCAGCGGCATCCGTTTTGACTACACCATGGCCGATGCCTCGGACGAGTTTTTGCGCGAGCTGCTGGAGCACCATGTCTCGGGCCAGCTACGCGTGGCGCCCGAGCATGTGAGCGACGCGGTGCTCTCCGTGATGGGCAAGCCGAGCCGCGCCGTATACGACGCGTTCTGTCGCAAATTTGAGCGCTTGAACCGTGAATACGGACTCAAGCAGTACGTGGTTCCGTACCTGATCTCGAGCCACCCCGGCTCGACGATGAAGGAAGCGGTGGAGCTTGCCGAGGCTGTGCGCGACATGGGCTACATGCCCGAGCAGGTGCAGGACTTCTACCCCACCCCGTCCACCATGTCGACCTGCATGTACTACACCGGCGTGGACCCGCGCACCATGGAGCCGATCTATGTAGCGCGCGACCCGCACGAGAAGGCCATGCAGCGCGCGCTCATCCAGTATCGCAAGCCCGAGAACTACAAGCTCGTGCGCGAGGCGCTGGAAAAAGCCGGGCGTCGTGACCTGATCGGCTACACCAAGCATTGCCTGATCCGTCCCGTACCGCCGCGCCCGGGCGAGACGTCTGCTGGCGGTGGGCATGGCACCGGCAAGAAGGGCGGCAAGCCGCACGGTGACGCCGGCGCTGGCAAGGGGCCTAAGGGCAGCAAGGGTCACGGCGGCATGTCGCGCGCGCAGAACACCGCAGGCCGCAACCGCGCAGCTCAGGGGCGTCAGGGTGCCAACGGAGGCGGTCGCCGCAACTAGCGAAGTGGTGCACTCGCTGCGTCCATCCCACACGCTTGGCGCAGCGAGCGCATTGCCTCCACCAGGATCACGCCGGCGATCGCGACCGTGATTATCACGTCGAGCGGCGTGTTCACAAACCACAGCAGGCCCATGAGGTACGACCCGGCGTTAAAGGCAAAGTGCAGCAGAATCGTGTAGCGGAGCTTTCCGGTGATCACGAGCACCCAGCCAAAGACCAGACCGGCGGCGCCGGCGTAGCAGCCCTGCACCCAGTTCATATGCATAAAGCCAAAGACCGCCGCCTGCAGCACAATCGCCGCGGCGATGCCTCGCTTGTCCGGCGCCGCCCAGGGCACCATGGCGCCGTCTTGCGCGTTCGCGCGGCGCCGGCGTTTCCAGAGCGGACGGCACTGCGGGTTAAACGCTCGGAGCGAAAACTCAAAAATGATACCGCGCACCAGCAGTTCCTCGCAAAACGGAGCGCCGAGCACCGTGGTCAGGACGGCCAGATAGCTCGTGTCGCCCATGCCCGTCTCCTCGAAAAGCTCGCTGTAATCGGCCGCCGCCTCGGGCAACAGCGACAGCACGGCGTCGGTCACGTAGCCAACGACCACCTGCAGGGCAAGGCCGATCACGATAACGCAGGCGATGCGCCTCCATGCTTTGCCTGCTCCCCCGCCAAGCGGGCGCTCGCCCTGCCAGCGCACCATAAACGAGCGCGGCCACAGATAACGCCACCACAGCAGCGCCATCAAAAACGATACCGTCTGCGCGACGGCCTGAAGCAATTGAATGTCGAGGTCATCGATTGAAAAACCCATGAACACCGATGCGACGCCAAGGGCGGAGAACAAAACGACGCTCAGGGCTATATCGGCAGCGACGACGCCAAAACAGGCAAGCGCCCAAATCATCGCATTGAGCATGCCAACCTCCTCTCGACGGGTAGTCATATAAGAACGTCCCCAACGACTAGTCATTGGGGACGTTCTTCAACGACTAGTTGTTGGGGACAGTCTTTGCCAAAGGCCCCGTTGGGCGAGATGTCGAACGGGAAGGTGCCGCAACGATTGAACGCGGCGATAAACATGCGGATGGCGTTGGACGGCGTGGTGCCCACGAGCTGGGTTGCCGCCGCGAAGGCCGCCTTCTCCTCGGGCAAGACCTTCGCGACAACCGGGGTCATGTGTTCTGCCATGGCGCTTCCTTTTTGAAACGACGGTGGTGCGGATAGATGCGGGCCACGCGGCTGGGCGACGGGCTGTGAAGGCAACCCGATTGGCCCGCATCCGGAGTTTGTTTCTGCGGCGTTGGTATTACTTGGTATTCCTAAGTATTACCCCGCAGATAGAATACCACAACCGACCCTATGGGGACGGAGGAAAACGAATCATTTTGTTGTTGAGCCAGTATTTAGAGCGTGATGATGTCCGAGATATCGAGGGCCTGAGCATCGGCGACATCGTGCGTGGCAAGCAGGAGCATGCGGCCGTCGAGCAAGTCGAGCACGACCTCGGCGCATGCGTCGCGCGCGGCGGAATCCAGGCCGGTAAAGGGCTCGTCCAGAATAACGGCACCGCCCGGGCACAGCAGGGCACGGGCAATCTCGACACGGCGGCGCTGCCCGCCCGAAAGCTCGGCCACGCGAGCATGTACATCGACCCCCGGCACCAGCAGGCGCAACAGGGCTGCGGCACTCGAGGCATCCACGCGTGCATCGGCGCACACGAGCACGTTATCCAAGGCAGAAGCGTCCTCGACCAGACGCGCATCCTGGAACATCATGGAGCACGGTGCGCATTCCCCCGCCGCCAGGGCAAGCAGCGTTGTTTTGCCAGCACCCGAGGCGCCCATCACGCAAGCGCGCCCGCCCGCGGGCACGTTGAGCACCAGACCATCCAGCGCCGGCGCCCAGGGCGCGCGATCGCCCACGGCAAGCGCAAGCTCCGCCACGTCGGCAGCGCCCGCACGACCGTGCAAGCCGCGTCCATGCGACCGTACCGCCGCACGCCATGCCACGGGCCCCGAAGCCCGCAGCAGCCACACCAGCACACGCTCGCATGTCCACGATGCCGCCACGACCAACACGGTCCAAGCCAACAGGTCAGCTGTCTCGATGAGCAGCTTTGCCTGATAGATGCACTCGCCTACAGTACCCACCGCCATGCCGATCAGCTCCGCGGCCACGCCGGCCTTCCAGCTCATGCCAATCACTGCCTGCGCGCACGAAAGCACAAACGGTAGAACTTCGCGCCAGGTATGGGCGCAAAACAGGCGCCATCCCCGCACGCCATGCAGGCGGAACATCTGCTCCAGCGGCTTATCCACTTGTGCCAAGCCCTCGGCCAGCGAAAAATACACGCCCGGCAGCGCCATCAAAAAGACTGCCGCGATGCTCACGCGCGCCGACCCCAGCCAGATTAGCAACAGGACCACCACGCAGGCGACCGGTGTCGCCTTTACAAACGACAGCGCCGGAGCCACCAGGTGCGCAAACGCCCGCGAACGTGACGAAATCCCGGCAAGCACACCAACACACACCGCGGCAAGCGCCAGCCCGCCCAGTATCCGCGCGCCCGAGCCCGCCAAAATCGCCCAGGTACCGCCATCGCACACCAGGCGCAGAAGCGCCAAGGCAACCGCGCCCGGCCCCGGTAAAATCAACGGCTGCGCCACCAGCGCCGCCGCAAAGATCCACACGGCAAGCCAAAAGGCGGCGACGGCACCCACTGCCGCCACCGCCTTCGCACGCTCAGTCATTTGTCGAGTAAACGCACGCACGGGCTACTCCATGTAGTAGAAATCGTCAGCCGGGAGCTTACCGCCCACGGCGCTCGCGTCCGCATCGGCCAGCACCTGTAGGTACCCACCGAGCGCCGCCTTCATATCTTTCCCCGTCTGACACACGAGCATGCACCCGGGAATCGCCTTTTCGGCAATCGTGGCATTATCCACGATGCCCGCATCGACCACGGCCTGAGCCCAGTCCGCCGGCGCCGCATTTACGGCCTCAACGCTCGCCGCATGGCAGCTCAAGAACTCCGCCACGGCCTCGGGATGCTCCTCGGCAAATGCACGGCGCACCACGGTCACGCCCGTCAGCAAACGGGAGCCCGTGTCACCCGCGAGCTCGTCCCACGCGTCGGTCAGGCTCACCGGTACCGACAGACTGCCCTCGCTCTTGGCGATGGCAGCGGTCTTGAATGGCTCCGGCAGCACGCCCACGGCGGACGGGTCGGCAAGCAGGGCCGACAGCACCTCGGTGGGCTCGCTCTTAAACTCGAGCGTCACTTGACCGGTCAGGCCCGCGCGCTCCAGCAGGTAGTTCATGACGTACTCCGGCGTGGTGCCCTTGCCCGTCATGTAGACGGTACGACCCGCCAGATCGCCAAACGAGGCCACGCCTGCGTCGCCCGTCACAACGTTCAGCACGCCCAGCGTGTTGATGTCGATGACCTGCACCGCACCCTCGGTCTTGTTGTAGAGCACGCTCGCCAAGTTGGCCGGCACCAGGGCAATGTCGATATCGCCCTGAATGACCTTGGGCACAATCTCGTCGGCCGCGGCGCTGATCGCAAAGTCGAACTCATTGTCCGTCTCGCCATCGGCAGCCTGGTCCATAAACTGCACCAGACCGATCGACGTCGGTCCCTTGAGCGAGGCAACGCGCACCTCGACCGACTCAGCGGCAGCGCCACTCGCCGCAGACCCAGCAGCCGAACCCGCAGAAGACCTCGCCCCCGCAGCTCCGCCGCCACAGCCAACCAGCGCAAGCGACAACGCGCCCGCGGCAAGCGCCGAGGCAAATCCCCGGCGCGACATTTCAAAATCAAACGCGCGCATCGCTAGCACGTCCCCTCGTTAGGCATCGTCCATGCGTGATGGTCGGTATGCAGCAATCCCTCGGCCAGCGGCGACAGCGGCGCACCCAAGAACTCGCGATAGCACGCCTGGACATCGGGATTCTCGTGCGAGAAGCGAATCTTGGCGTTCGCATCGAGGCCCCACAGTACCTGGCCGCGCTCGGCTGCCAGCTCACAGCCGTCATGGATGGGCTGACCGCCGCCACCGACGCAGCCGCCCGGGCATGCCATAACCTCAACGAAGTCATAACTCACGCGGCCGTCGCGAATCGCGTCGAGCAGACGGGCAGCGTTTCCCAGCCCGTGTGCCACGGCGACGCGCACCTTGGTGCCATCGATATCGGCCACGGCCTCCTTCCAGCCATCGAGTCCGCGCACGTCGGTAAAGAAATCGGCATCCGGGTTCTTGCCCGTCACCAGGTAATATGCCGAGCGCACGGCGGCCTCCATCACGCCGCCCGTGGCGCCAAAAATCACGCCCGCGCCCGTGCCAAAGCCCAGCGGCGTATCGAGCGGCTCCTCGACCAGCGTGTCGACGCTCACGTGGCTCGCGCGGATCATGCGCACCATCTCGCGCACCGTCAGCGCAACGTCCACGTCGGGCGCGCCGCCCTCGCCCATCATGCTCGGCAGCGCACACTCGGCCTTCTTGGCTGTGCACGGCATCACGGACACCACGAACAGACGCTCGGGCTCCACGCCCAGCACCTTGGCGTAGTAGGTCTTGGCAATAGCGCCGAACATCTGCTGCGGCGACTTTGACGTGGACAGGCTGTCGACAAACTCCGGGTAGCGCGCCTTTACAAAGCGCACCCAGCCCGGGCAGCAGCTCGTAAACATGGGCCAGCCGCGGCTGTTACTCTCGCCCTTGGCGGCGGCGCCCAGGCGCTCGATCAGCTCGGAGCCCTCCTCCATAATGGTGAGATCGGCCGAGAAATCGGTGTCGAACACGTACTCAAAGCCCACGCGGCGCAGCGCGCAGGCCAGGCGCTCAACGGTGGCCTCCTCGCGCGGAATACCGAGCTCCTCACCCCAGGCGGTGCGCACGGCCGGCGCTATCTGCACCAGCACGATCTTATCGGGATCGGCGAGAGCATCAAACACGGTCTCGGTGTCGTCGCGCTCGCGCAGCGCGCCCGTCGGGCAATGCGTGATGCACTGGCCGCATGCGACACAATCAGTCTTGCCGATGGGCGCGCGCCCGCGGGTACCCACGGCGGTGTGCGTGGCTCGGCTGGTCAGGTCCCAAATCCCTAGGCCTTGCACGTTCTCGCACACCTTGATGCAGCGCATGCATTTAATGCACTTGTCGTTTTCGCGGATGATGGGGAAATCGAAGTCCCAGCCCTCGCCCGCCAAATGCCTTTGATACGGCAGATAGAAAATGCCCAGGTCGTTGGCGATGGTCTGCAGGTTGCAGTTACCGCTGCGCACGCAGCTCGTACAGCGCGAGTCGTGCTGGGACAGCAGCAGCTGCACGTTGGTGCGACGCGCCTCGCGGGCCTTGGGGCTGTTGGTGTGGACCACCATGCCGTCGAGTACGTAGTTGTTGCAGGCGGCAACCAGCTGGTCGCAGCCCTCAACCTCGACCACGCACACACGGCAGCCGCCGATCTCGTTCAGATCGCGCAGATAGCACAGGGTGGGAATCTGGATGCCGACGGACTTGGCCGCATCCAGGATCGTGGTGTGCTCGGGCACCACGACCTCGCAGTTATCGATCGTGAGCTTGACCATGTTGAGTGCTCCGCTTTCGGTGTTGTCGCTGACAGTGGTTTTGTTGGGCTCTACCATTCCAGGTTCCTCCCTCCGCGGAACGCGCCAAAGCCAAAGTGGTCGCAACGCAGGCAGCGGCTTGCCTCCTGGCGTGCCTCTTCCTCGGTAAGGCCCTGCTCGACCAGATTCCAATCGCGGATGCGCTCGCCGGCCTCGCGCTCGCCCAGCTCGCAGCGGCCGCACTCGTGCTTGCCCTTAAACTGCACGGTCGGCAGCTCAACGTCGAGCTTGATCTTGTGGTCGAAGCCCAGGTAGCGGTCGATATTTGCCGAAGCAACGCGGCCGGCGTTGATGGCCCGGATGACGGTGGCGGGACCGGTCTGGCAGTCGCCGCCGCTAAAGAGGCCGTCGAAGTTGGGCACGGCGCCATCCGAATCGGTGACGACGCGACCCCACTTGCAGACGATGCCCATGTCCTCAAACGGCTTGGAATCGATGTCCTGGCCAATGGCCACGAACACGCGCTCGCAGGGAATGACGCGCTCGGGCGTCGCGGCGGCACGCGGGGCCGGACGACCGCGACGGGGCTCGCCGATAATCTGCGGCTGCACGCGCAGGCCGCTCACGCGACCGTCCTCGCCCGTCTCGATGGCGAGCGGCGCCGTCAGCTCCAGAACCTCGCAGCCCTCGGCCTGGGCACCGGCAATCTCGGCGTCCTGAGCCGTCATATCGCAGGTGCGGCGGCGGTAGACAATGCTCACCTTTTCGGCACCGCAGCGCACGGCAGAGCGCGCCACGTCCATGGCCACGTTGCCGCCGCCGATGACGCACACGCGCTGGCCGCTCAGGTCGGGCAGCTCGTCGTCACCGATGGCGCGCAGCATCTTGACGGCCGACTCCACGCCGGGCGCCTCTTCGCCCGGAAGGCCGAGCTTCTTATCGCTGTGGGCGCCAATGGCCAGGTAGACGGCATCGAACTCGTCGCGCAGGCGGGCAAGCTCCTCGCCGTTGACGGAGTGATCGAGCTCAACGTCGATGCCGGCGCTCAAAATCCAGTCGATCTCGGCCTGCAGGCGCTCGCGCGGCAGACGATAGCTGGGGATGCCATAGCGCAGCATGCCGCCCAGGTGGTGGCGCTGCTCAAAGATGGTCACCTTATGGCCCATCACGGCCAGGTAGTAGGCGCAGGAAAGGCCGGCCGGGCCGCCGCCGATCACGGCGACGCGCTTGCCGGTGTTGTCCACTACATGCGGCTTGTGGTCGTTGAGGTCGCTGTGCTCAACGGCAAAACGCTTGAGGGCGAGGATGTTCATGGGATCGTCGACCATGCCGCGGCGGCAATGCATCTCGCAGGGATGCTCGCACACCAAGCCGCAGACGAGCGGCAGTGGGTTGTTCTTGCGGATGACCTTGACGGCGTCGGCATAGCGGCCGGCCTCGACCAGCGAAATGTACCCGGGAATGTCGACGTGCGCCGGGCAGCCCGAAACGCACGGGACGCGGGCCTCGCGGTCAAAGCCGCAGGAGCGCTCGCGGATGTGATGCTCAAAATCGTCGCGGAAGCCGCGAATGGCCGTGAGTGCCATGGCGCCGGCCTCGTAGCCGATAGCGCAGTCGCTCGAAAGGTAGATGGTGCGGGCCGTGCGCTCAATCAGGTTGAGCGTGGACTCGTCGGCGCGGCCCTCGAGCACATCGGCGAGCAGGTCGCTCAGTGCGCTCAGGCCCACGCGGCAGGGCGTGCACTTGCCGCAGCTCTGGGTGGAGCACAGGTTGACGAGCGCTGCCGTAAACTCAACGGGACACGGGGCGAGCGAACTCACCGCCAGACGACGTCCGAGCGCATCGTGCAGGTCGTCCATGACGGCCTGAGCGTGGCTGCGTTCCATTACGTGCAGTCGAGCCATAAGATCCCCTCTCACATGGCAGCCCGGAGGCGAGGCCGGGCGAAATTGCTACACGCAACACACTGACCTAAATAGCTATTTGGCAGCAACACGGTTCGGCAGGCGGTATGAAACGTCGTCCCCAGCGGCGAAATAGAACATTACCGCAGATAAATGCCATATTTGATAAAACGCATTACCAACAATGCGGCACTTAGGGACGTTCCTTTTCTGCCGGCACCCGGGGACACTCCTCGCACCAAATGACAATGCCCCGTCCACGCAATCACGTGGACGGGGCATTGCTCTAGGTATGCGGTCAGCGACCCTGTTGCTTTTACTTAAGCTCGGGCCAGTAACCCTTGTTGGCCTCGATCATGTCGTCGAGAACTTCCTTGGCGACCTTCATCGACGGTACGGTCTTGTTGAGCGTGAAGGCCTTGAGCGCCTTCTCGTACGAACCCTCGATCGTAGCCTCGACCACGAGCTTCTCGGAGTTCAGCTGCTGCATCATAAGACCTTGCTGGAACAGAGGAATGTTGTCGCGGCTGATGACCTCGGGGCCGTTCTTGCCAATGTAGGCAGGCAGCTCGACCATAGCGTCGTAGGGCATGTTGGGGATAGCGCCCTTGTTCTCGCAAATGACCAGGAAGCGCTGCTTGGTGTCGTTCTTCAGAGCGATAGCCAGGTCGGCAATCCAGTCGCCGTGGCTGCCCGCATAGAACGTGCTCTCGTCGATCTCGCCCGTCTTCTCGTAGTGATCGATACCATCAAAGAGGTTCTTCTCACGCGTCTCCTCAACCTCGTTAGCACGGGTGCGCTCGGGGTTGGAATGCTCGACGAACTCCTTCTGCTGCAGGTAGTAGTTCAGGTACGTGTTGGGCAGGTACTCCGGGAAGCACTCCATGATCTCGTACTCGCCCTTCCAGACGTAGTACCAGCTGCCCTTGGTGTGGCGGTTCTGCTCGGGGTGCTCGTCAGTGGCCTCCTCGGGCTTCTTGGACATCAGCGAGCCCATGCCCTTGAGGTACGAATCGGGCAGCAGAATCTCGTGCTCCTTGATGTACTCGCGCAGCTGCGGGAGCACCTCCTCGCCCTTGTGGCGGATCGAGGTGAACCAACCAAAGTGGTTGAGACCAAAGTAATCGTACTCGACATCCTTCTTGTCGATATCGAGCGCGGCGCAAACCACGTCGATAATCGCGATCGGCATGTCGCAGATGTTGATGATGCGAGCGTTGGGGCGCAGGACGCGGCAGCCCTCGGAGACGATGGCGGCAGGGTTGGAGTAGTTAAGAATCCAGTAGTCCTTCTTGGCATACTTCTCAACGTCGTCAATCAGCTCGACCATGGGGAAGATGGTGCGCATGCCGTAGGCAAGGCCGCCGCAACCGCAGGTCTCCTGGCCCACGCAGCCGTGACGCAGCGGAATCTTCTCGTCCTGCTCGCGCATGGCATAGCCGCCCACGCGCATCTGGGCAAACACGAAGCTCGCGTCCGTAAAGGCAGTCTCCTTGTCAGTGGTCACCGTGAGCTTGATGTCCAGGCCAAGGTCCTCGTGCAAAATCCAGTCCACGAGCACGCCGATCTTGCGCTGGCGCTCCTCGTTGATGTCGTACAGGCGAATCTCGTCAACGTCGAGCTCGTCCTTGCGCAGAGCGATGGACTTGACGATGCCGGGGGTAAAGGTGGATCCGCCACCACACAGAGTAATGATCATTGTTTACTGCTCCTTCTCAATTGCGTTTTCGACCTTGTCGCGCATCTCGGCGACCTTCATGCCAAAGATGATCTGGATATTATTGCCGTTGCGGTTGATGCCGCTGTTGGGCACGTGGTTGATGAGGTCCTCATTGATGAGGTCCGGGTTCTTAACGTTCACGCGGAGACGCGTAAAGCAGTTCTCGAGCTCCTCGATGTTGTCCTTGCCACCAAGACCTGCGACCAGGTCGGCAATACCTGCATCGACGCCCTCTGCGGGGGCCGCGGCAACAGCGCCCTGCTTCACCGCGACAGACGCGGCGGCCTCGCCCTCGGCAACGGACTCGGCGAGCTCGGACTCTTCCTCGCGACCAGGCGTGTGGAGGTTGAGCTTCTTAATAAGGAAGGTGAAGAGGAAGAAGTACAGCGCGGCGTTGACGACTCCGAGCACGAGCATCATCGGCCAGTTGGTCTTATCGACACCAAGAACCAGGTTGGAAACCACGATGTTGATGATGCCGCCTGCAGTCGAAGCGGGCACGGAGAGGACCTTGAGCAGGACCAGGAAGATACCGGAAAGAACCGAGTGAACGACAAAGAGCACGGGAGCGGCAAAGACAAAGAGGAAGTCCATGGGCTCGGTGACACAGGAGAGCACGGCGGTGATGATCAGCGGGATGATAACGGCCTTGGTCTTATCCTTGTTCCCCTTGTAAGCGGTGAAGATAAAGGCGAGACCGATACCGATGTAGGGCCACAGGTTGTTGAAGGTGTAGCTGTTGAAGTAGGTGCTATCGGAGAAGGGCTGGCCCGTCATTGCCATCTCGGCGACACGGATGGGATAGGCGCCGGCGATAACCTGATCGCCCAGCGTCAGGGTGCCGCCCACATCGGAGAACTGGAACGGGGTGTAGATGAGGTGATGCAGGCCGGCAGGAACGAGCAGCTTGTTGAGCATGCCGTAGATAAACAGACCGATGTTGCCCGACTCCTTAATGATGCCGGCAACGGAGGAGATGGCGCCCTGAACCGGAGGCCAAACGATGCAGAAGCCAGCGCCCATGATCCAGGAGATGATGATCATGATCAGGAACGGGAAGCGAACGCCCGAGAACATCGAAAGGGCAATGGGGAACTGCTTGTTCGAGTACTTGTTGAACACGGCACCGGTGATGCAACCAAGAATGATGCCGCCAAACACGCCGGTATCGAGCACCTGAATGCCCATAACGGTGCTCTGGCCGGTTCCGGTAAGACCGAGCATGCCGCTCGCTTCGGCAAGAGAGCCGGTGGCGTTGAGCACGATGTTGTTAGCCTGCAGGAACAGGAAGAACGACATCAGGGCAATCAGCGAAGCGTGGCCCTTGTTCTTCTTTGCCATGGCGCCGGCGATGCCCACGCAGAACAGAATCGAGAGGTTGTTGATGATAAACATCAGCGACTGATAGACAACGGCGCCCACAAGCTGGAACGGACCGGAGCCCAGCACAGGGATCACGGCGCAGATGGTCTTGTTGGTCAGAATAATGCCCACGATGAGCAGAATGCCGGCAACCGAGAGATACATCATCGGCTGAACGATTGACTTCGCGAACACCTCCAACGGCGCTTTGAAATTGAACTTCTTTTTTGCGGTCATAGCGGTACTCCCCTTCCTTTTCCGCAAATTAAGATAGGTGTGCCCTGGACAAGACCGTGAGCCTTGCCTTATATCAATCGATGTGTGGGCACGTTATGCCTAGAGACCAGGTTCTCCAAGCAGGTTAACAATGTGATATGCGAGATAACTCTTCTCGGCATCGGTAACGACAACGTTATAGGTAGACGCTAAGTGGTCGGCAATTGACTCCGCACACGAGAACGCCCTCGGATACGCCGTTTCATCGATACGGAACAGCGCGTCGCCATTGACCTGCCCCGCCGCGGGATCGAGCGCTCGCTGCGCAAAAAACTGCAGATGGCGAACGAAACGCTCGTACGGCAACGAGGTGACGTCAAGGGTCGTGGCATAGTGCTCGGAAACAATCGCAAGCACGTCGCGAACAAGCTGGACCGAAACAATCAGACGGTCAGAGCGCTGCGGCATGGTGGCGTTGACGATATGCAGCGTAATAAAACCCTGCTCTTCTTCGCTCATCTGGATGCCCATATACTCCTTGATAATCTGCAGCGCACGGCCCGCAAGCGCATACTCCTTGCGATAGAACTGCTGGATCTCGAGCAGCAACGGATTCTCGCAGGGGACGCCCTTACGCTCGCGCTCCAAAGCAAGACTGATATGGTCTGCGAGAGCAATGAGAATCTTGTCGTTGATATCAACATTGAGCTCTCGACGGAGCATCTGAACAATGTCCTCGGAAATCACGAGGTTGACGGTGGGAATGGACTCCAAAAGATGTGCCAAGCGGTCAATCGTACGCGAATCCTGAGAAGTGCCCTCCTGCAGCGCATAGGTCTTTTCGACCGATGTGTCATCGATAGCGTCGCCGGCATGACGGCCAAAGCAGAGGCCTCGACCGATGACAATGAGCTCGGAGCCATCGTCCGAAGTGACCATTGCGACGTTATTGTTGAAAACTCGCTTGATAACCACGGTACCCACCACAAGAATTTACTCGGAAAGCCAGACGACAGGCTCTTTAACAGCAACAGGGCCGGAAGCGTGCTCACGAAGAGTCGAGTTCTCCGAACGCTCGCACACGATAACGAAGACCGTGGGATCGAAGCCGGCGGCGCGGACCGCGTCGAAATCGACCTCGACGAGGGCCTGGCCCGCGTCGACATGGTCACCCTGGGCAACAAGCGCATGGAAGCCCTTGCCCTCAAGTTTAACAGTGTCGATTCCGATATGCAGCATCACCTGAGCAGAGCTGTCGTCGGACATGATGCCCAGTGCATGCTCGGTCGGAAACAGCGCCGCGACGGTACCGGAAACAGGAGCGCACACCGTTCCCTCTTGGGGAACCACGGCAACGCCATCGCCCACGGCACGGCTGCTAAAAGCGGGGTCATTGGTATTTTCTAGATGAACAAGCTCGCCGGAAACAGGAGCGAGGATTTCGAACTCGGAAGTTGCAGTCTTCTGCTCATCCGAACCGCCCATCAGGCGAGAAAAGAAACCCATGGTGGCATGTCCCTTCATAAATATAGCCCAACCAAAATCAAGCGAATGCATCCATAGAGACACACCCGTTCAAAGACTTTGGTTAGGCCCACGTCCAAGGGACTCGGTAACCTTCCGCATTTCTTTTTACGGGAGCTATTGTAGACAAGCCCAAATCCAGAACAATCATTATGACCGGTGAGCGGTATTTTTTCATCGATAAACGGTATTTAGGCGGCACTTAGGGACGTTCCTTTACTGCCGGCACCCAGGAACACTCCTTGCAGCAATTTCGCATGCGTTAGATGAAGAGCTCGCATTCCTTCCGCACGACGCAAGCCTTGCTCAGCATCTGGGAAACAGCGGATAGCTTGTTGGGATCAAGCTTGCGAGCGCCTCGCGGGCATACGGCGATGCAGCGCATGCAGGAGATGCACGCCTCGTCAGCTGCTCGCTTGGGGTCGCCCTTGTCGATAGCACAAACGGGACACGCCGCGGCGCATGCACCGCAGGAGACGCATTCCTCTGTTGCCTCGGGTGCCATACGGCGACCTCCAGCTTGTTTATAAGGACGATTGCCGGGGATAGAGGGCTCGGACGCATCCTCAGCCAACAGCTTTTGCTGAATTTGTTGCGCAAACTCTGCGAGCTGCGCCGCATCCTGCGCATCCGGACGACCGGCAGCAAACTGTCGCGCAATGGAATGTTCTGCAATGGCTGCAACTGCCGCGATTACCCGGAATCCCGCATGCTTCGCAACGTCCTCCAGCTCTACGAGCGTGTCCTCAAACGCGCGGTTTCCGTAGACGCACACCAGAACGGCCCGCGCTCCGTTGCCGTGAACCATGTTCAGTCGGTCGACCGCCATGGCAGGGACTCTGCCGGCATACGCTGGCACGGAGATAACAGCCACGTCGTCCTCAGTCATCGAGACAGCGCTGAGATCTAGCCCGCTATCGGTCAGATCGACGGTAACGGTATTATTGTCCAGCGCCCCGGCCACAAGGCCAGACACCTTCCGCGTTCCACCCGTCGGACTAAACACAATTTCGAATACGCTCATCGAGGCACCCTCTCCCTACGCCCGGCAACGCGTCAAGCTGTTTTCACATTCAGACAGAGTATACGGCGCATGAGGGGGAGCTCCCCGTTTTGGTGCGCCAGGCACCCCAATGCACCCACCCTACGCTGTCTGCCTCTTCGTTTTGTATAAATTACGGTACAGATTGTATATATTTACGGGATACCGCCGTGTTCTCCTGAGGTACCCCATCCTGGCCCGTACAAAAAACGGAGTATTCTGCAACGTGACCGCGCCAGCACCGCCGCGGGTGGGCAAAACTGTAGGGCGCCGTATCATTCTAAGTCCCGACATGGCGAGAATGACGCGCCCCCTGCTCCGGAAAACGGCGAAATCTGACTCGGAACGCTCGCTAGGGATATCCGAAGGCCACCGTTGGCGACGTCGAATCATATGCAGACAACTCGAACTGCAGAATACTCCAAAAAATGCACGGCGCACCCCATAGGACCCATTGCTGCATGGCAGGAAACAAGCCCACGGCATCCTCTAGATGCATTCCCGAGGAAATCACATTTGAACTAGCGATCGGATACGGCAAACAAAAGGGCCCCGAACGTAGTTGCTCGGGGCCCTTGGTTCACCTCGCTCTAGCGGGCGATGCGTATGTTATTTGCGCTTGCCGCCGCCGTCGCCGGGGCGACGGGAGCTGCTACCGCGCTTGCCGCCACGGCTGTTGCCATAGCTGCCACGATTATCGCGACCGCCGGCACGGCCGCCGCGGGAGCCGGCCTGGTTGCCGCCACGCCCGCCACGATAGCCGCCACGACGCTCATCGCGGGTGTCGTCGTAGTTGCGCCAGTCATCGCGACGATCGCGGCTGGCACGCGGGTCGCGACGATCGCGCGACTCATTCGAACGACCGGCGCCGCTGCGGCCACCGTTGCCACGAGCGCCCTCGCGACGCTCACCACCGCGGCCGCCCTCGCGGCCTCCGCGCTCGTCAAAGCGCTTGCCGCCGCGGGACTCGCCACCGCGGGTACCACGCTCGTCACGCGAACCACGGCCTTCGCCGCCGCGACGCTCATCACGGCCACCGCGCTCGTCATCACGACCGGAATGACGGCGGTCGCCCGCACCGCGCTTGCCACCGCGCGAACCGCGGCCCTCGTCCTCGCGCTCGACACGGCGACGACCGCCGCGGTCCTCGTCCTCGCGGCGACGACGATGTGCCTCGCCCTGGAACTGCTTGGCACGACGCTCGGCACGGTTACCGCGCGGGGCCTGCTCGACGGCGGCAGCACCGCCGCGCTCCTCGGCAGCCACCTCGCGGGCCACGCTCTCCACAGCCTCGTCCACGCGAGCCTGAACGCCCTCGCGCACGCGGGTCTTGCCGCCGCGCTTGGGACGGCTCGGACGCTCGCCGTCGCCGCGGCGCTCGTCGCGACCGCGGTTGGAACGACCAGCCACGTCGCCGTAATCGTCGCCGTTGCGCTTGCCGTCGCGACGCGCTTGCTCGAGTTTCTTCTTGCTCTTGGACTTGCCGCGCTTGGTCTTCTTCTTCACCTTAAAGGCGGCAGGATCGCGCTCAGGGTCAACGGCGGGCGGGTTGGGACCCACGTGCAGGTCGCCCGCTTCGTAAATATCGGCCGTCTTGTCCATGAGCTTCTCAATCTCGTAGAACTCGTCGACGTCCTGCTCGGTCACAAACGTAATGGCCCAGCCCAGCTCGCCGGCGCGGCCCGTAC
>JAHYYN010000007.1:0-7773 GCA_019424945.1 Collinsella sp.
CCGTCGACGGCACGCAATACCGCGCGAAAAAACAATTCCGTGGCATAAAGACCAAAAGCTTGTCGGGACTCCCCATCCGCACGCAAGCCACCGCCTACGAAGACGCCAAGGGCTGGCTGCACGTGCAGACAGGCCCCATCGCCCGCCTAGGCACCCTCGCGGAGCAGCTTTGGCCCCTCGGTAGCCAAATGACCGTGTACTACAACCCCAGCAACCCAGACAAAAGCTATGTCGAACGCCCCATCGTGGGCAACTTTGCCACACTGATGTTTAACATCGCAGGCTTCTTGCTCATCGCGATGAGCATCTTGCTCTATGTTCTTATCCAGCGCTAGCTCAAACTGATGCGCCCCGCACCCCATGCGCCGCAACGACCGCCACGACACCAAGGAGCAGCTATGGCTACACTTTCCGAACAAGAACGCAAGCGCATCCAGCGATACTGCATCTGTCCCAAGGTTGCCGGCGCGGCGCTTGCCATGGCGTTTGTGCTGCCTTTTTTGATCATTCCCTTCGAAATGATTGACGATATCGTCTTCCATCATGAAAGCTTCCAGGAGACGGGCATGATGACCGCCTTGGCGCTCACCGCCGTCGAGCTCGCCATCTTCTGCTACTGCGCGCTCGCGCCGCGCTTTGGCATGCGCGGCAAGCAGTGGAAAGAAATGCAGCATCGACTCGTCGTTGAGCAGGCTGAGAAAGACCGCTCGGCACAAATCGCAGGTGTTATCGGTACGCAGGCCGCCGCGCGCCTGCTCAAGAACAGCGACAACGAGACCGCACGCAACCTGGGCGGCGCGGCAGAAGTCGCCGCTGCCGTAGGCGCCGTCGCCACCGCGGCAGACGTGCTTGCCGAAAGCTTTGCCAACGCAAAGGCCATGGCAGAGGCCTGTGGCGTGCCTATCCCCCGTGCAAAAAAGTGGATCGTCGCGCTTGTGGCACTGCCCCTCGCAATCGTGTGCGGTGCCTATATCCCGCAGCTGGCGCAGGGAAACATCGAGATGCAACAGAACGCCGCGGCCGCGGCCGAGCAGATCGCCATCGCCCGCAAAGCATTAGAGCCCGCATGCGAGTACGTGTCCGCCGATGACCCCTACGAGCGATATCAAGATTACGGCTATCATGTCCGCGGCTATCTGCACGAAGGCGACTCCGACGCCCAGAAGACCTATACGTATCTGGACTTTGACAACAAGGGGACGCTCAAGGAAGTGAGCTACGCGGCAGAGGTCGACCCCAGCGCGAGCCTCGAGGATAACCTTGCCCGCATCGAACGCGAGCTTGACGAGCTTTCCTCTGCCGTTCAAACCGTTGACGTCAAGACGGTGAGCCCCGAGCTCTTGGCACCGCAGAAACTCCCCAAAGAGTTTAGGCAGGCATTTTTGAACGGCTCACTCTACGAGAGAATCTCTATCAGGACGAGTGACGACCTCATCAAAACGTATTACTCGTTTGATACGGATCCCGAGGACGAGTTTGACGAGTACACCCATCCAAGCGTCCGTATTACGCTGATGGGCAAAACGAGCTAGGCGCAAATGTGACAAAGGGACTGTCCCTTTGTCACATTCCATGAAAAAGGGCACCGGCGTTAGCCGATGCCCTAAAGCTGCTGCAGATTAACTCCTACAGCGTATGACTAAGACGAATCGAACTATTCGTCCCAAGAGAGGCTCTTACCAGTCTTCTTTGCCAGCAGCAAGAACAGACCGATGATGACGTTGCATGCAATACAGAAGATGAAAACGCCCTGGAAGGAGCCGACAAGCTCGTATACCTTCATCATGACGGGCATGCCAAAGGCGCCGACGATATAGCCCACGGAGCAGATGAGCGCGAAGATGCGACCAAAGTCACGGGAGCCAAAGACGTCCATCACCAAAACGGTCAGAGCGGTGCCGGCGATGACGTACATGACGTCGTTAACACCGGCAGCAAGAATGCTGAGCGTCGAGTTGCCGCTGCTCATCATGAGCATGACAAAGGAGAGAATCGAGACGGCGAGCCAGCTCAGAATGGCCTTGGTGCTGCCAAACTTATCGCAAGTGGTACCGACGATCGGGTTGAGGAACAGGTCGAACAGCGATGCGGCGGAAACCATGAAGCCACCCACCATGGGGCTAAAGCCGACCTCGGCGGCATAGGTGGGGAACAGCTGGTTCATGCAGCAAGTAAGCTGAACGAGGCAGAGGAAGCCGATGCAGAAAAAGAATGCAGGCGACTTAATAGCGCGTGCGTAGCTAACGCCACGTGCACTATCCTCGGTCGTCTCCTCGGTCTCGGCGACCGTCTCGCCTTCGACATAGCCATAGGGCAGCATGCCCTTGTCCCGGGGCTTATAGCGGATGATCAGGATGGAAGCGGGAAGAATGAGCACGGCGGAGACGCCAGCGAGCACCAGATAACCAGTCCTCCAGCCAGCAGCCTCAATGACAGAGGTGATGACGGGACTCATGATGAGCATGTAAATCGAGTTCACTGCCCAAGCGAGACCAATTGCCAGGCCGCCAGATTTTTTGAACCACTGGTCAATAACATCGGACATGGCGACGCCGGTAGTGAAGGCGAAGCAAACGCCAATCAAAGCACCAGCTGCGATGAACATCCAGACTTCGGTGTAGAAGGCCATGCCTGCGCCAGCGGCGAGCAGAATAAGCTCGACGACGGGGAGCCAAAACTTGCCAACAACCTTGGGGATGAGTTTTCCGACAAACGGAAGAGCCGCTGCAAGACCAATGAGCGTTGCAGTGAAGTAATACGAGAAGATGGAGTAGTCAAATCCGAACTCCTCGCACACGGGCGCGACGAAGGAGCCAGCGATTACGCTATAGGATCCGGTCGTACCGGCAGACATGAGGCCGAGCGCGATCACGAGAACCCATGCGTAAACCTTGCTGCTCTTTAACTTTGCATTTTCCATTGATACAGCTCCTAGAGACCCAGAAGGGCGCACATAACGGCCTTAATGGTGTGCTGACGGTTCTCTGCCTCACGGAAGATGACCGACGCGTTGGCCTCAAAGCACTCGTCCGCAATCTCAAAGCCCTCGGTGATGATTTCACGATGCAGGTCGTTCTTGCACTGGTCGAGCAACATCTTGCCAACGCGGTGATTTGCGTTGTGAACAGAGGGGAGCTCGTGCATGCAGAAGATGTCGGGGTTGTTGGTGCGCTTGCACAGCTCACTGGTGACGCGATAGGGGTACAGGGACTCGGCGTCGCCAAGCCAAGAGTTGTAGTCGTCGGGGTCCAGAACCTCGTCGCCGCACTCGGGGTTGATGTAGCGCCACTCCTCGGTAACGATTACGTCGACACCGTCCAGAGCATCAAGGTCAGAGGTGATGGTGAAGGTCCTGTTAGGCGCGTACTTGGCGTAGCAGGCCTCAACCTCCTCGATCATTTCCTTGCACATCTGGTGACGGAGGTCGTCGGGGCCGATGGCGAGGAAGTCCATGTCGAGCATCGCGCACAGACGGCCATACCACACGGGGGCGCCGGCGCAGTTGCCAACGAAGGCCATCTTCTTGCCACGGCTCGTGCGCAGACCACCCCACTGCTCCTCCATCGTGAGAGCGTCAGCGAGCATCTGGGTCGGGTGATCGCCGAGGGTGAGGGCATTGATGACTGGAATATCGACCAAGTCGGCGACATCATAGAGGAACTGCTCGTCCTTTTGTGCACGATAGACAATGAGATCATACATGCCGTTGAAGACGCGCATGGCATCCTCGATGGTCTCGCAATCGCCCATGTGGGAGTTGGTCAGATAGGTGAAGCCCATGCCCAGGTCGTTGCAAGAGGTCTCAAAGGCGCAACGAGTGCGGGTCGAGCCCCACTCAAAGTTGGCGAGAACGTTCTTGCCGGGGAAGTAGCGCTGGTCGACACCGGACTTTTTCTGGGCCTTGAGGTTCCAGGCAAGATCGATGAGGTAACGGAAATCCTCAGAGGAAAGATCGTGGATGTTGAGGTAGTCGCGACCGCGAAGGCTGTTGTTCATGCCTATTTCCTTTCAATTGTTTGATGGTAAGTGTCGAATGCGCCCCCGAGGGAAACACGGATATCCCTCGGGGACTGTAAATGTGGCGCTTGGATCAGGCAGCGCAAGTTTAAGAACTTGCTAGCAGCTGGCGGCCACGTCCTTGGTCCAGCAGTGCACGCCGCCGCCGGACAGGTTAAGCGCGAGAGAGTCGATCATGATGACCTTGCGATCGGGGAAGCAGCTCTCAAGAACCGCCTTGGCCTGCTCGTCCTTCTCCTTCACGACTTCGCTCATGCCTTCGTGGTAATAACGCTGGCCAAGAACGACGCCGTTGCAGATGAGGAAGTTGCAGTAGCTTGCTGCGGCATAAAAGTGAACGGGGCCTTCGGGCCAAGGGGTGCCATCCATGAACTTGCCGCCCATTTCGTCGATGAAGCCCTTATACAGCTCGTAGTCCTCGTCGCCGGGGGCGATGACAACCTCGATCGGCTCGGCAGTGGGCATGCGGACGATTTCGAAGGGCTTGCCCTCCCAGTCCGTCTCGGCGCGTAGAATCTCGTAGGCGGCGTCGATGCGACGACGCGATTCCGCGCCCGCCTTGCTCGAGGCGGCCTCCTCATCGGATACCTCGGCAAGAAGAATCTTGTTCGGGGTGATAAAGCGGCACATCTCATCGATGTGGGCGGCGAAGCTCATGCCGAAGACAGGAGTTCCATCTTCCTTCTCGTCGAGGATGCCCAGTCGATAGTCGTCGTCCTCAAGCATAGGCTGCGGCAGCCAGATAACCTTGTTGAGGTTGTAGATGCGCTTGTACTCGGCCTCCACTTCCTCTTTTGAGAACTCGGGATTGCGCTTGCGGCATTCCGTGTCCTCGATGGCGATCAGGGTGCCGTGACCGTCAAACTCGCGGTCGCCGCCCTCCGAAACCATTTCGGAATTGACGATATCGAAGCACCCGAGCGCAACCGCCATGTGAACAGCTGCCCTGCGTGCGGACTGGCACTCTGGGGAGTTCTTGTCCCACACGCCATAATAGGTCCAAGCGGGGTTGACCATATAGGAATGGCCTTCGTCGTCGACCATGATGCTGGGGCCGTTGTCGCGAACGTAGAAGTTGGAGTCTTCGAACTGCGTAATCTGGATACGGTCGAGATCCACCCCTTCTTCTTTAAGGCGCGAGCAGGCTTCCTCGTAGGAGCCGGGGGTGCCACAGTTGAGGTTGACCGTAACGTCGCCATACTCAAGCAAAGCTTTAATTACGTCAACGCAGGGCTGGCGATTATCGAAGCCCTCTGCGCGAATGTAATCGGGAAGCCATGTCACATAGACGTTGGAGCGTTTCTCAAACTCGCCCGGCATACGATAGTTCTCGTACATGGTTGGTCCTTCCGTCGGGTTTCCCGCAATGCTGTCCGGCCGCGACAATAGCGGGGTTACACCAGCTATAGTACTACTATACCTACCGTTCGGTAGGTGTTTTTGTATAATTGCCATTCGCCTGTCGATACCTACCGTTCACCGTTTATAGTGGTCGTGTTTGGACACGAATTGATGTTCCGTTGCCATTCTTAATAATGTTGGCAATGCGGAAGTGATTTGCAATGGAGAA
The DNA here is from genome assembly GCA_019424945.1 of Collinsella sp. Taxonomy (GTDB): domain Bacteria; phylum Actinomycetota; class Coriobacteriia; order Coriobacteriales; family Coriobacteriaceae; genus Collinsella. The sequence goes on from JAHYYN010000007.1 coordinate 5,588, forward strand.
GTGAAGCGTGAGCACAAAGGGAAAAATATTGGACGCAATGTATGATCTTGTGGCAGAAGTCGGTTACGACAAGGCGTCCATTGGAAAAATCTGCGACCGTGTCGGTATATCCAAGCCATCGGTGTACTACTACTTTCCCTCTAAAGAGGATATTTTCACCACGCTCTTAGATAGTATGTTTCCGACTATCGACTATCAGCGCGACTACTCGCTAATAGTCGATAGGGACGGATTCAAGGCGGCGCTTATCGAGCTCGGCAATTCGGTTATAGGTGGCTATCGTAGTGATGAAAAGCGCCGTCGCGTGCTGGCCGAGGTCAGTATTCAGGCAAATCGAATCCCTGCAGTTCAGGAACGTCAGGCAACGGCGATCAACCGAACTATGGACGCGCTTAAAGACATCCTTCTCCATGGCCTAGAAATTGGCGCGTTTTCCGATGAAACAGACGTCATGCTGTACGTGCAGATTCTTTACACCGTACTTGAGGGAGCGAGCAATACCGTTGCCCAAGATGAAGACATCGATGAAAAGGCTGTTTGGGCAGGGATCGTCGAACTCATGTTTAAATAGGCGCGTAATAACAGAGGCACCTTGGCAAGCGCGATGCGACGACTTGCGAGGTCGCGGAATGGTTCGAAACCCGTGTTCGCGATGATTGCAAAAGTTGTTGAATAGAAATTGGGGCCGATTCCAGCTATGTTGGAATCGGCCCCAATTTCGTTTTAACTTGCGGAGACAAATGACAGGGCTGAAGGGCAGTTCGTTGGTCAGGTTATTTCGCGGTAGTCTTATTGAGGAGACCGGAAACTAAAGCAAATGTCGCAATCAGAAGGTTGCAGATGATACAGAAGACGAATACTCCTTGGAAAGACCCTGCCATACCGTAAACCTTCATCATGACTGGCATTCCGAAAGCTCCGACAACATAGCCCGCTGAGCAAATAATCGAATAGATCCTTCCAAAATCGCGTGATCCGAAGAGCGAGAGGAGAATCATCGGCATTGCAGTTCCAACGATGGCGAACATGACGTCGTTTACGCCAGCTGCAATGATTGAAACAGTCTCATTGCTTCCGCCAATGATGAGAAGCAGGAACGAAAAAATGCTGACACCTGTCCACGCGACCGTTGCTTTAATAGAGCCGAGCTTGTCACATGTTTTGCCTACGAAGGGATTTAGGAAGATGTCGGAAAACGAAGCTGCCGAGACCATTAAGCTTCCTACGATGGGATTGAAGCCGACCTCGCTTGCATAGGTCGGGAACAGCTGGTTCATGCAGCAGGTGAGTTGCGCCACGCAGAGCAGAAGGGCGCAGAGAATAAAAGATGGCGTTTTCGCGGCATCGCGGAGCGCCATGCCCGAAGAGACATCTTCCTTTTCATCGGCGCTGTAGCTCTCATGGGTTTCGGAGGTAGTCTCTCCGTACGGAAGCATATTGCGATCAGAAGGCTTAAGGCGAATGATAAATGCGCTTGTGGGCAATATCATGGCTGCAGAAACGGCCGCAAGTACGATGTAACCCGTACGCCAGCTTTGCTGCTCGATGACCAGTGTAATGACAGGACTCAATAGCAGCGTGCAGAGAGAATTAACGCCCCACGCAAGGCCGATGGCAAGACCAGACGATTTACTGAACCATTGGTCAATGACATCGGACATGCAGACACCCGTTGTGAACGAAAAGCAGATGCCGATCACTGCGGCGGAGACGATGAACATCCAGACCTCGGTGTAGAACGCCATTGCGGCGCCGGCGGCAATAAGGACGAGTTCAACGCAAATATGCCATGGTTTGCCGATTACTTTTGGAATGAAACGACTCAAAAGCGGAAGCCCAAGCGCAAGGCCAAGAAGAATCGCGGTGAAATAGAAAGAGAAAGAAGTGTAGTCAAAGCCCAGGTCTTCACATACAGGAGCGATGAATGAGCCGGCAATGATGCTGTAGGTGCCGGTTGTTCCCGCAGACATTAAACCGAGCGCAATAACGACAATCCAAGCAAATGCGCCGCTCTCACGGGGGCGGTCCTTTTCGGCTGGTGCGATGAGAGTCATGGTTACTCCGTTTCTATCGGCAATGCAACCTATATGCCTACCGATAGGTATATAAAGATGGAGATTCTTCGTCAAGTGTTAAGCGGGGAGCGGGGACCCTTAACGTGCCGAACGGTAATTGGGCCCCCAATG
>JAHYYN010000070.1:0-2182 GCA_019424945.1 Collinsella sp.
TCGAGCACGTGCTGGAGGAGGCGGGCTTCGATCGCGCGGTTGTCATTGTCACGCAGGACCGCTCGTACGAGAAAAAGCCCTACGAGTTTATGCCCGCCGCACGCGCTCGCTATGCCGACTACCCCTACCTGCTCGAGGCTATCGAGACGCGCCACGACCGCTATAACATCCAGCGCATGCATCTGTGGAAGTATGAGCGCGAGGGCCGCGCGCTGGTCGTTGCGCCACAAAAGCCGGTCGAGGTCGGTCACGTTGAGCACGATCCGGCAAAGCTCCTCGACCTGTATATTCAGGGCCGCCAGGAGGCAAAGCGCCTACTGAGTGATATCGAGGCATTTGTCGAGCGCTAGTGTCGCGACGTCATGACCCATGGATGACATGTGCAGAAACTCTGGTCGGAGCCAAAATACCTGTTGACTCGGACGGCGAGCGGGGTAATATGGACGGGTTACTTGCAGAGCCCCGTGAATCTCTGTAACAACACGTACTGTACATGGAGGAGTCTAAGTGATTTCGAAATCGACTCACTACGCCAAGCAGGGCGAGGTCCAGCGCAACTGGGTTCTCGTCGACGCCGATGGTGCTGTCCTGGGCCGTCTTGCCACCCAGATCGCAATGATCCTGCGCGGTAAGAACAAGCCCCAGTTCACGCCCAACAGCGACTGCGGCGACTTCGTTGTCGTCATCAACGCCGATAAGGTCCAGCTTACCGGTAACAAGGCCGACACGAAGACCTATTATCGCCACAGCGGCTACAACGGCGGCCTCAAGGCTGAGAGCTTCCGCCAGGCTATGGAGAAGCACCCGGAGAAGGTCATCGAGCGCGCCGTTCGCGGCATGCTGCCCAAGACCACCCTCGGCCGTGCCCAGATGACCAAGCTTAAGGTCTACGCTGGTGCCGAGCATCCGCACGCTGCCCAGAACCCCACGAAGATTGAGCTGGAGGCTTAAAGATGGCTGAGAACACCGTTGTCTACCAGGGTACCGGCCGTCGTAAGAACGCCGTCGCCCGCGTCCGTCTCGTCCCCGGCACCGGCAAGGTGACCATCAACAAGCGTGACGCCGAGCAGTATTTCGGCCGTCATCAGCTCGTTGAGAACGCCCTTGCTCCCTTCAAGGTGACCGACACCGCCGGTCAGTTCGACGTTATCGCTCTGTGCGATGGCGGCGGCATCTCCGGTCAGTCCGGCGCTCTGCGCCTGGGCATCGCCCGCGCTCTTCTGAACGCTGGCGACTACCGTGCTGACCTCAAGAAGGCCGGTTTCCTTACGCGCGATGCTCGCGTGGTCGAGCGCAAGAAGTACGGCCTCAAGAAGGCCCGCCGCGCTCCCCAGTTCTCCAAGCGCTAAGGTTTTATCTCCTTTCGAGATACAATGTACAAGCGGGGCCTGCCGATTCCTCGGCGGGTCCCGCTTTTCTTTTTCGACTAGGGTGGGCGGTTGCATATCGCCTGCTAGGGAAGGAGCGATCCTATGCCCCAGAACATCTTCGGTACCGACGGCGTCCGTGGCGTCGCCAATGCCGACCTCTCGTGCGACCTCGCGTTTCGCCTGGGCCGCGCGGCGACCAAGTTCCTTGGTCCGGATATCTGTGTCGGCCGCGACACGCGTCTTTCGGGCACCATGCTCGAGAGCGCTCTGACCGCCGGCATCATGGCCGAGGGCGGCCGTCCGCACTGCTGCGGCGTCATCCCCACGCCTGCCGTGGCGCTGCTCACCGTTCAGAACGAGCTCGACGGCGGCATCGTCATCTCTGCTTCGCATAATCCGCCGGAGTTCAACGGCATCAAGTTCTTTAGCCGCAAGGGCATGAAGCTTCCCGACGCGGTCGAGGAAGAGATCAGCGCCTGGGTCATGTCCGAGGAAGCCATGGCTGCCGACACGCTGCCGACCGGTGCCGGTGTGGGTCACATCATCAAGATGAAAGACGCCCGCAAGGCATACGTCGACCACGCCATCGATACGCTTGATGGCCTGAGGCTCGATGGCCTGGTCGTTGCCGTCGACTGCGGCCATGGAGCCTCTTGCCAGACCACGCCCGCCGCGCTGCAGCGCCTGGGTGCCACGGTCCATGCCATCAACACCGATTACTGTGGCACCGACATTAACGTTGAGTGCGGCTCCACTCACCTTGAGCCCCTGCGCGAGCTCGTGCTGCGCACCCATGCCGATATCGGCCTGGC
>JAHYYN010000070.1:2282-4238 GCA_019424945.1 Collinsella sp.
GCCGTCATCGGCGGCGAACAGTCCGGCCACATCATCTTCCTGGAGCACAACACCACCGGTGACGGCCTGGTGACGGCTCTGCAGCTGCTGGCCGTGCTCAAGCGCACCGGTCGTACCCTCACCGATCTTGCCGGCATCATGAAGAAGTACCCGCAGGTACTCGTCAACGTGCATTCCGACAACAAGGCTGGTCTGGACGATTGCCAGCCCATCTGGGATGCCGTCGCTGCTGCCGAGAAGGAGCTTGACGGCCGCGGCCGCATTCTGGTGCGCCCGAGCGGTACCGAGCCGCTGGTCCGCGTTATGGCCGAGGCCGAGACGCACGAGCTGACCCAGCGCGTTGTCGACGACATCGTCGAGGTTGTCAAGCGCGAACTTCCCTAATGGTCAAAAACGAGTGCCAAGTGGTAAACTGTTAAGGCTATTTTGGTCGATTGGTATGTCCGAGGGGGAGCATGTTCACTAAAGTCCTAAGGTCTTTTGGTATGCGTGGTCGAGTCCTTACGCTGGATGCTCCCATCTCGGGCGACGTCATTCCGCTCTCCGAGGTAAACGATCAGACGTTTGCCACCGGCCTTTTGGGCCAGGGCGTTGCCATTCAGCCTGCCGGCACGCGTGTGATTGCGCCGGCAGACGCCAAGGTCGAGGCCATTTTTCCCACGGGTCACGCCGTTGCGCTCAACACGGTCGATGGCTTGGACGTGCTCATCCACGTTGGTTTGGACACTGTTCAGCTCGAGGGCAAGCACTTTACTGTACATGCGCAAGTGGGTGACATCGTCCATAAGGGCGATGTGCTCATTGAGTTCGATCGCGAGGCAATTGCTGCCGAGGGCTACGATGTGACGGTTCCCATCTTGGTGTGCAACTCTGTTGAGTTCTCGAGCATCAAGGGCTCCGTTGGCGTGCATGTCGAAGAGATGGACCAGCTCATCGTTGCTCGCGAGCGCTAGCAAGTGCACGTGGCCATTAGCCTACAATTCAAACACGTTTACGGAGGGCGCCCTTGAAAGAGGACGCCCTCCGTGGCAAGATGGGATTTGTCCGAAGCTAAACGGCTTTGGGTCACCGTGGACGGGCAGGGGCCTCGACGCGGCTAGACACGAGACACATACATTACGCGACCTCGCCCTGGTGGCCGCACACGTTGGTTGCGGCCGACGCGGGCCGCGGGCAAGTGCTTGTAAGGGGAGCCTTGCCTCTCTTGTACGAGAAAGGACGCGTAATGAAGATCATTAAAGCTAAAGACTACGAGGATATGAGCCGCAAGGCCGCCAATATCATCTCGGCGCAGGTTATCCTCAAGCCCGATTGCGTGCTGGGTCTTGCCACCGGCTCCACCCCGATCGGTGCCTACAAGCAGCTCGCTGCTTGGTACGAGAAGGGCGACGTCGACTTTGCCGAGGTCAGCACCTACAACCTGGACGAGTATCGCGGCCTTTCGCACGACGATCCCCAGAGCTATCACTACTTCATGCGTGAGAACTTCTTCGATCACATCAACATCGACCTGAACAACACGCATGTGCCCGACGGTTCCAACCCCGACGCCGCCGCTGCCTGCTCTGAGTACGACAAGATCGTCGCCGCCGCCGGTTACCCGGATCTGCAGCTGCTCGGCATTGGCAACAACGGCCACATCGGTTTCAACGAGCCCGATGACCACTTCTCCAAGGGCACGCACTGCGTCGACCTCACCGAGAGCACCATTCAGGCCAACAGCCGCCTGTTCGACAGCATCGACGATGTTCCCCGTCAGGCCTACACCATGGGTACCCAGACCATCATGTATGCCCGCATGATCCTAGTCGTCGCCAACGGCGAGGCCAAGGCTCAGGCCGTGCATGACATGTGCTATGGTCCGGTTACGCCCGCGTGCCCGGCTTCGATCCTGCAGCTGCACACCAACTGCGTTGTCGTTGCCGACGAGGCCGCCCTTTCGCTCTGCGAGTAGCG
>JAHYYN010000071.1:0-49805 GCA_019424945.1 Collinsella sp.
TACGGGCAAGCAGCTCATCTTTGAGGGCGATGAAGACCGGTGGGAGTTTTTGGAGCTGATGCGCGAGTGCTGCCGCGAGGCGGGCGTGACGGTTATCGCCTGGTGCCTTATGGGCAATCACGTGGATCTGGTACTCTCGGATTATGAGGACACGATGAGCGCGGCGATGCAACGACTGCTTTTGACGTACGCTCGTCGGTTCAATAAGCGCACGGGGCGCACGGGCCATCTGTTCCAGAACCGTTTTGACCGGCGCTCGCTCGATACCGACCGTTATCTAATGGCCGCCATTCGCTATGTTCATGCTAATCCGCAGGAGGCGGGTATCGCCCTGATCGAGCGCTATCCGTGGAGCAGCTTTGCCGAGTATCTGCGAGCGTATGACAACGATATGACGAGGGGATTTTCGGACCCGTCTTGCGTGCTTGAGCTTTTTGGTTCTGCCAAGGCCTTTATTGCCTTTTCGCTTTCGACGCCCGACGGCTGTGAGTCGGCGATGTGCGATATGAAAGAGATGGAGTGGGAGCGGCGCGCCTTTGCCGACAAGATGGCCAAGGAGCTCGGGGTTCCACTCCAAGGCCTTAAAGCCGCACCGCGGGCGCAGCGCGATATCGTAATCGTTGGATTGCACGATGCCGGTTTTACGGTGCGCCAAATTGAACAGTATACGGGGATTGGCAAAAGTACCGTTGCGCGTATCGTGCGCGCTCGTGCGCGAGCGGCGGTGAGGACTGGCGATAATCTGGTGTAGGGCCGTCTGTGCGCCACAACCACTGTTCTAAACGCTTGGTACAGTGGCTGCAGTGCTTGATTTGCATAGAATGGTTGCCGTGTTGCATAAAAATACGGCTCAATCCGGTTTTGTGCGTGCCTACCCCCTTCTGCGGCGTGCAAAAAACGGAATTTTCAGCATTGGGGCGCGGCCGACACCGCCGAAATCTTGCAATATGCGAGCTGCGAAGCCATTTTTCCCTGCCCTTGCGCCGTGAAGCACGCGTTTGCGTCCCGCCGGGCAGCGGTACTTGCTCTAAAACGCCATATGAACGCGCCTAGAGATGTTGATTTGCGCTTCCGGCGTGTATACATGCAGCTTGGCATGCTGAATATTCGCCAAAATGCACGCCGCACCCCACGGGACCCTTCTGCGGCAGGAGCGAGACGAGCTGGAGCCCAACGGAATTGGACTTGGGACATTGCCTGGCGGGTCCGTGGCCCTGCTGCCGGTCTTTGGTTCTGTGGGAAACGCCCGTGTTCGTGGTTGGTCGAGCGGTAAACGACGGACGAGCGCCGGATGCGCGGGCTGTGCGTTCGCGCTCGTTATAAAAAGCCGAGCCGCCCGTTTTGGGCGGCTCGGCAATCAAAATGCTTGGATTTGGGACATCCGCTACTGGCTAGCTTTCCCCTCAAACATGCCGTCGAGGGTGCGCCAGGCGAGCTCGGCGCATTTGACGCGGGCAGGCATGTGCGAGATGTCCTGGAGTTGGGCGGCTTCGTCCAGGTCTTCCAGGTCTTCCTCGGAGAGCTGCTCGCCGCGGATCATGGCGAGGAAGAGCTCTGCCAAGCGGCGAGCTTCCTCGACGGTCTCGCCGGTGATGAGGTCGGCCATGATGTCGGCACTTGCCTGGCTGATGGCGCAGCCGTGGCCGGTAAAGGAGGCCTCCTCGATCACGTTGTTCTCGACACGTAGCTGCAAGGTGAGCTCGTCTCCGCAGCTGGGGTTGATGCCGTCGTGCTCGTGCGTGGGGGCGTCCATCTCGTACTTGTAGTCGGGGTGCGAGTTGTGCTCCATAAACGTGGTGGAGGTGTACAGATTACCCATTGAACGTGCTCCAAACGTGATGCAGGCCGGCGATGAACTTGTCGATATCGGCCTTGTCGTTGTAGAAGGCCACGCTGGCGCGGCAGCAGGCAAGGTTCTCGACGCCCAGCCAGGTGAGCAGCGGCTGCGCGCAGTGGTGACCGGCGCGGATGCAGACGCCGTCCATGTCCATGATGCTCGCGACGTCGTGCGGGTGGATGCCCTTGACGTTAAAGCTCACGACGCCGTGGTGGTTGTCCCAATAGATGGAGCCGATGATCTGGACAAAGTCGAGCTGCATGAGTTCGCCCATCAGATAGTGGACGAGTGCCTGCTCGCGGGCCTGGATGTTCTCGTAACCCACCGTGTTGACCAGGTAATCGAGTGCGGCGCCCGTGGCGAAGATGCCGGCGGCGTCCTGCGTGCCGGCCTCGAACTTCTCGGGGACGGGAGCCCAGACAGCGTTCTGCTCGGTGACCGAATCGATCATCTCGCCGCCGGTAAGCATGGGCGGCATGGCGTTGAGCAGGTCCATCTTGCCCCACAGCACGCCGATGCCCATGGGGCCCATGGCCTTGTGCGCGCTAAAGGCAAAGAAGTCGGCGCCCAGGTCGGCCACATCGACCGGCATGTGCGGCAGCGACTGCGCGCCGTCGACGACCAGGTAGCCGCCGTACTTGTGCACGAGTTTGCCGAGGTTCTTGACCGGGTTCTCGACGCCCAGCACGTTGGAGACCTGTCCCACGGCTAGGATCTTGGTCTTGGGACCCACCTTGGCAAGAACCTCCTCGGTGGTGAGCTGGCCGGTCTTGGTGGGGTAGAGGTAGACGAGCTTGGCGCCGGTCTCGCGGCAGACCTGCTGCCACGGAATCAGGTTGGAGTGGTGCTCCATGATGGTGATGACGACCTCGTCGCCCGGTTCGAGCACTGTGGGCGCAAAGCTCTTAGCGACCAGGTTGAGCGACTCGCTCGTGTTGCGGGTGAAGACGACCTCGTTGGCCTGTGAGGCGCCGATGAGGTCAGCGATCTGCTGGCGGACCTTCGCGATGGCGTCGGTGGCCTCGACGGACAGCGAGTACAGGCCGCGCAGGGGGTTGGCGTTCATGCGCTGGTAGAAGTCGCGTTCGGCGTCGAGCACACAGGCAGGGCGCTGCGCGGTGGCGGCGCTATCGAGGAAGGCGATCTCGGGGTGCTGCTGGAACAGCGGGAACTGGCCCTTGTAGGGGTTGGTCTCGATGTCCACGGTGGGCCAGCCGCGCGAAGCCTCGTCGCTGGCGTCGAGCTCCATGGGCTCGGGGGCGGTACAGGTGTCGCATTTAACGTGCTCGGTGTCGATCATGCGAGCTCCTCTTCAAAGTTGTCGATCAGGTTGTTGCCTAGGCGGACGACGGCGGCGCGGGTGCGCTCGTCGGTGGCGGAAAGCGCGGCGTCCTCCAGCTTGGCGCGGATGAACAGGTCCTCGGCGGCGTTTTGGTCAAGGCCACGGCAGGCGAGGTAGAACAGCTGCTCGTCGCGGACGTGACCGATGGTGGCGCCGTGGTTGCCGGCGACGTCGTCCTCGTCACAGAGAATGACGGGAACGGTCTTGTTGTCGACGCCCTTGTTGGCCAAAAGCACCGTCTCGCGTTCGGTGCCGGTTGCACCCTTGCAGCCGTGCACGAGGTCGATGGTGCCACGGTAGACCTTCTTGGACGTGCCGGTCAGCACGCCGTTGGCGTCGATCTCGCACTCGGTCTTGCGACCGCGGTGGCGCAGCTCGTAGTTAAAGTCGCGCACCTGCTCGCGGGCGCCCAGGTAATCGGTATCGATGGTCACCTTGGCGGTGTCGCCCAGCAGGTCGCCGGCAAGGCCGGTGGCGCTGGCGCCGGCACCCAGGACGGTGTGCTGCACGTTGACGCGCGCGCCCTCGTCCAGGAACAGGCCGGTGTCGTCGAGTGCGATCCAGCTGTCGTCGAGTGTCTGCGCGCAGGTCACGTTGACGGTGGCGTACTCGTGGGCGCACACGCGTAGCACGGAGCCCACGACACCCTCGCCGGTAACAGGAGAGTCTAGGGCAATATGCAGGTCGAGCGTTGCCTGCGGGCGAGCGACGATGTCGATGGCGGCGATGGCCGCGGCGGCATCGACACCGCTCACACGCACGGTAACCGTGGCGTGCTGGTATGCGGGCACATCGATGACGATGCGCTTGGTAGCGTGCTCGGCCAAGTAGGCGTAGGCAGCCTCGCCCATGCCGGTTTCGAAGGCTTCAGCAGGGGAGAGCTCCTCCTCGAGCTTGATGGCGCCGGCCTGGTAGACGGAGGTGGCGGGCACGTCGAGCTCGGTCTCGGGCGTGATGCGGGCGCGGTCGGCGGCATCACCGGGGGCGGAGGCGCGGCGCTCGGGGAAGCGCTCGGCCATGGCGTTCATGGCGGTGCCAAACGCGTCGGCAGCGCCGGAAAACTGCTCGCCCAAGCCTTCGACCTCAACGGCCTCCGCGGGAGCGGCGGCAAGCTCGTCAGAGAGCTCGAGCTTGGTCTGATTCATTTTCAACCAGCCCCAGGTTGCTGCGGGCATCGCGTTGACCTGCTCGAGCGTGGTAGCAGCGGCGTTGGTTTCCTGTTTCATTATCCGATCGCTCCTTCCATCTCGAGCTTGATCAGGTTGTTCATCTCGACGGCGTACTCCAGCGGCAGCTCCTTGGAGACCGGGTTAGCAAAGCCGTTGACGATCATGGTGCGGGCCTCTTCCTCCGAGATGCCGCGGCTCATCAGGTAGAACACCTTGTCGTCGCCGATGCGGCCGATGGTGGCCTCGTGGCCGATGTCGACGTTCTTGGCGCGGATGTCCATGGCGGGGATGGTGTCGGAGCGGCTCTGGTCATCGAGCATGAGCGACTGGCAGCTCACGGTTGCCTTGGAACCCTCTGCCTTGGGCGTGGCCACGATAGAGCTGCGGAAGGTCTGAATGCCGCCGCTCTTGGAGATACCTTTGGTCTCGACGGTTGCCGAGGTATCGGGCGCGTTGAGCACGACCTTGCAGCCGGTATCCAGGTTCTGGCCGGCGCCGGCAAAGGTGATGCCGGTAAAGCTCGAGCGGGCGCGGCGGCCGTTGAGCACGCTCATGGGGTAGAGGTAGCCCACGTGGCTGCCGAAGGAACCGCTGATCCACTCGATATCGCCGTCCTCGTCCACGCGCGCACGCTTGGTGTTGAGGTTGTACATATTCTTGGACCAGTTCTCGATGGTCGAGTAGCGCAGATGTGCACGCTTGCCCACAAAGAGCTCGACGGCGCCGGCGTGGAGGTTGGCCACGTTGTACTTGGGCGCTGAGCAACCCTCAATGAAGTGCAGGTCGGCATCGTCCTCGACGATGATGAGCGTGTGCTCAAACTGGCCGGCGCCCTTGGCGTTAAGGCGGAAGTAGCTCTGCAGCGGGAAGTCCAACTTGGTGCCCTTGGGCACGTAGACAAACGAGCCGCCCGACCATACGGCGCCGTGCAAGGCCGCAAACTTGTGGTCGGTGGGCGGGATGAGCGTCATAAACTTCTCGTGGATGAGCGGCTCCCACTGCGGGTCGTGCAGGGCCTCCTCGATGCCGGAATAGACGATACCCATCTTGGACGCGGTGTCCTGCATGTTGTGGTAGACCAGCTCGGAGTCGTACTGCGCGCCGACGCCCGCCAGGTAGCTGCGCTCGGCCTCGGGGATGCCCAGGCGCTCAAAGGTGTTCTTGATGTCGTCGGGCACCGACTCCCAGTCGTGCTTTTGGTCGGTGTTGGGCTTGACGTAGGTGACGATGTTGTCCATGTCCAGGCCCTCGATGGAGGGGCCCCACGTCGGATCGGGGAAGCGGTTGAAGATCTCGAGGGACTTGAGGCGCAGGTCGAGCATCCACTGCGGTTCGTCCTTCTTGGCGCTGATCTCGCGCACGATGTCGGGCGTGATGCCGGCGTCGAGGCGCTCGAATCCCTCCTCGCCATAGGTGAAGTCGTAGAGGCTGCGGTCGATGTCCGCGACCTCGGTGCGGTTCTTGGTCATTACGTCGCCCCTTTACGCCTGCTGCTCGGCAGCGGCGGCCTCGGCCTGGGCGCGCTGCTCGGCGGCCTCGCGCTCGAAGGTCTCAAAGCCGTTCTTGTCGATCCAGGGGATGAGCGAGGCGTCGTCCTCGCGCACGATATGACCCTTGACCATAACGTGGACGCGGTCGACATCCAAGTGCTCCAGGATGCGCGTGTTGTGCGTGATGATGAGCATGGAGCCGTCGCAGCTCTTGCGGTAGGCGTCCATGCCGTGGCTGACGGTGGAAAGCGCGTCGACGTCCAGGCCTGAGTCGGTCTCGTCCAGAATGGCGAGCTTGGGCTGCAGCAGCAGAAGCTGGAGCATCTCGACCTTCTTCTTCTCGCCGCCCGAGAAGCCCACGCCCAGCTCGCGGTTGAGATAGGCGGTATCCATGTTGAGCTCGGCCGCGAGCTCCTTGACGCGGCGGCGGAACTCCTTGCCCTTCATCTCCAGACCGGGGCGGCCGGCGATGCTGGCGCGCAAAAAGCTCGACAGCGGCACGCCCGGGATCTCGACCGGGGCCTGAAAGCTCAGGAACAGGCCGGCACGCGAGCGCTTGTCGGTGGTGAGCTCGGTGATGTCCTGGCCGTCAAAGATGATGCGGCCGTCGTTGACGGTGTAGACGGGGTCGCCCATGACCAGGTGACCAAGGGTGGACTTACCCGCGCCGTTGGGGCCCATCAGCACGTGGGTCTCGCCGGCGGCGACTTGCAGGTTGACGTTGTGGAGGATGGTCTTCTCGTCCACGGAGGCAGTCAGACCTTCGATGGAAAGCAGCGGATTTGTGCTCATGCTGTCCCTCTCTGTATATGGTGTACTCATAGGTGTACTAAACCCTAGGAATCTTCTCGGAATAAAGTTACTATGGGTTCGGCGTTAGTCAAGGGAAAACCCGACTAATCCACTCGACTTTTCAAATTCTGGGACAAAATAACCTGTTGTGTTTGTCCCACTTACTTAAGATTTGGGACAAACAAACCTGGTTATCTTGTCCCAGATGCGATGGGAGGGTAGGTATGCTCATTTCTTCCAAGGGCCGCTATGCCCTCCGGCTGATGATCTATATCGCAGCGCTTGGTGACGCCGAGGGCAAGATCGCCCTGCGCGAGGTCGCCGACCGCGAGCGTATCTCGCAAAAGTATTTGGAGCAGCTGGTTCGTCCGCTTATGAAAGCGGGCCTACTTAAGAGCGTGCGCGGCAAGGGCGGCGGCTACATGATGGCCAAGGACCCGGCCGAGGTGCGTGCCGGCGACATCCTGCGCGCCGTCGAGGGCAGCACGGCTCCGGTGGCGTGCGATGGCATCGACAACAGCTGCGCCCGCAGCGATCTCTGCTCGACCGTCAAATTCTGGCGCGGTCTGGACGACGTGATCGAAAAGTACGTCGACGGCGTGTCGTTGGCTGACCTTGCTGCCGTCCCCGAGATTGACTTTGACATTAAGCTGTAGGGCTGCAGATGGTATCTCTCGACAAGGTGTACAAGCAAATTGAGATTTTTGCTCGGGAATGTGACGCCGAGAGGGTTGTGCTGTTTGGTTCTCGTGCCCGCGGTGACAACTTGCCTAAGAGCGATATTGATATTGCTGTAGCAGGTTGCCGGGATTTCGACCGTTTCTCATATCTGATAGAGGAGCGTCTTGATACTCTTTTAGATATAGACGTCGTCAATCTGGATGAGTCCTTATCGCAGCAATTGCTCGATGAAATTGCCAGGGATGGTGTGATTCTGTATGAAAAAATATGAGAACTTTGCCAGCGCCTTGGCGAATCTTGAGGATGCACCCAATCAGGATCTTAGCAATGATTTTGTTCAGAGTGGATTGATTAATAAGTTCAACCTTCAGTTTGAACTGAGCTGGAAGCTCCTTAAACGTCTGCTCGAGTATGAGGGCGCCACGCTTGCTGCATCGGGGTCTCCTCGTGCCATCTTGAAGGAAGCCTACCGATTCTACGACTTTATTGATGAGGCGGCATGGCTAGATATGCTCAGAGACCGCAATACGAACGTCCATATCTATGACAACAAGCTCGCTCAAGATTTGATTCAGCGTATCTTAAACGTCTATATCCCCGCTTTCTGTCGGTTGAGAGACGGGCTGATGGGACGCTACGGCGATCTTCTTCTGGTGCCCGACGACCAGTTTGTTTAATTCCTTTAGATTTCGCGGATTTCGCGGAGGGTTGTTGCCGTTTACCGAGGGGTTGTTGTGCAATAACGGGCGAGCTGCAATACTTATTTTTATCTTTGCAAACTGCACTTTAACTACACCAATGCAGGGAGGATCTTATGCAGCCCAAGCATTCCGCGATTGTCGCGGGCCTGACGCTGGCGCTTTCGTTTGGCGCCGTTTCCGCGCCGGCACCCGCCGCTGCCGAGGAGCCCACGCCGGGCGTTGCCTCGGATGCGACCGATATCGATAAGGGTCTCTATACCCAGCAGTCCTTCTCGGGCGTGCTGAGGTCGGTCCAGGGCGTTTCGTTTGTTAACGTGACCCCCGAGATGAAGTACTTTACCAAGTACGAGAGCCACGGCAACTATAACCAGGGCTTTTCGTATGGCGACGGCTATAACGCGCTGGGTTATTACCAGTTCGACCGTCGATGGTCGCTCATTCCGTTTATGAAGCAGGCCTACAACTACAACCCCGAAAAATACAGCATGCTCAAGGATGCGATTGATCGAGGCAGCGAGATTTCCAACGCGAGCAATGCCATGTACGAGAACGGCCAGCTCACCGACTTGGGCCATATCGCTCAGGATGCCTTCCAAGGTGCGTACAACACCGATCCTGTTGAGTTCTCAGCGCTTCAAGATGCCTATGCGTACAACTCGTACTATGCGGTGACCGAGGCGTGGCTCAAGAGCGGCTTGGGTATTGATATTTCGGGCCGCGCCGACTGCGTCAAGGGCATGGTGTGGAGCATCACCAACATGTGCGGCACCGGTGGCTGCAGGGACTTTTTCCGCTGGGCGAATCTTTCTAACGGTATGACTGATCGCGAGTTTGTGACGGCGCTTTCCAACAGCGTGGTCAATAACGTGGCGACCAAGTATTCGAGCCAGCCCCAGTATCATGAGGGCTGGAAGAACCGCTACCGCAACGAGCTGAAGGACTGCTTGGTTTATATCGCCGAGGATGAGGCTGCCGCTGCGACGCCCGTGCAGCCCGAGCCTACGCCGGCGCCCTCGCCGACACCTGATTCGAATGACGACTCGAGTGACGATGCCAACGATGACAGGATGGATGCGCCCTCGACCGATACTGACGGTGATGGTTCTGCTGGTGGTACTACCAACGACGGCTCTACCTCGAACGGCTCCGATTCGAACGGCTCTGCTGCGGGCGATTCGTCTTCAAGCTCTGCCGGCAATACGGACAGCGACGCTTCTGGTTCGACCGGTGCTGGCACCTCTAACTCATTCACCGGCTCGAGCGATTCGTCCGCTGACACCGGCTCTAACAACGGCTCTGGCTCTGATGCAACACCTGATTCCGATGCTTCCAAGGACGACTCGAATAAGGCGCCGGACGCCCCCGTTGCTTCGCCGGACAAGAAGCCTTCTTTCTCCGTGCAGCTTGGTTCTACGCTGGGCTCTTCGCTGATGGCTGGCGTCAATAATGGCTCGACCCAGAACAAGGACAACTCTGATCAGGTTTCCACGGAAAAGTCCGAGGCCGCAAAGGGCGACTCCAAGGACAAGGCTTCCGAGAAGACCGAATCCGATAAGGGTTCTAGCTCTGAGGAGAAGAGCGACAAGTCCGAACAGAAGAAGGGCGAGGATAAGAAGTCTGAATCTGAGGAGAAGGACAAGAGCAAGGCCGGGGGCGAAAAGAAACAGTCCGAAGACGACGACAAGAGCGGTGCTGACAACCAGGTCCAGGAGCAAAATGACTCCAAAACGGTGACCACCACGACCACGACGACTACAACGACCAAGTCATCTGGCGGCAATATGCCCAAGACGGGCGACTTGATCGTGATGGCGAGCCTTGCCAGCGCAAGCTTGGCCACGCTGGGTGCCACGTCTATCGTAAGTGGTAAGCATAAGCTTGATCAGCAGAAGAAGACTTCTGGGGAGGACGGCTCGGAGGAGTAGCCTCTTGGTTGCTAGATAACTAAAGAGTTGGGACGGGGTCCGGTGCGAATGCATCGGGCCCCGTTTTGTTGTGCAACGATTAGTTATGCCCCCTCACACCTCTTGTTGCTACCGTTGCCCGATATGTTCGCGCGGCGTCGTCGGTACGCGCGAGGCGGTCATTACAATTGGCATCGTGCAGCGATTTAGGGGGAACGTTTTGGTGTCTGAACAGGCAAATGTTGATTGTGCTGCTGGCTTTGGCGTGCGCTTGATCGGCTGTGCCGACGATGCGGTTTTGCCCATTGGCATGCACGACTATGCGGAGGCCCTTGGTTGCTGCATGCTGGTTGACAAGACCATGTTTATTGCCGATGTGTTGGACTGCGACGCGTCCGTTGTGGTGTGCTGTCGACCCGAGGGTTTTGGCAAGAGCATGAACTTGTCGATGCTCAGGGCTTTTCTGGAGCGTCCAGCGGTCGGTCGCTCTGGTCAGCGTTTGTTTGCCGATGCTCAGATTTGGGATGCGAACGGCGGGCGCTATCGGGATGAGTATGCTTGCTATCCGGTGATATCGCTGGACTTTTCTGGCGCTGCGAGGCGTGGCCCCGCTGTTGCCGGCGTCGTGCGCGATGCCCTTTCGGGCGAGTGCGCTCGCTTGTTGGCTCTCTTGGAGGCTCCGGATTTAGCTCGAGATAAGGTGCGTCGCATCGAACGTGTCGCGCGTGGCGTGGCGAGCGCGGACGAGGTTGACTCGGTGCTCGGTGTGCTCATAGAGCTGCTGGAGATGGCCTGCGATGAGCAGGTTGTATTGCTCGTTGAAGGGTACGACGCGGCGTGGTTGGGCCGTGCGAGCGCGAGGGTCGCTTCCAGCGCCGATCCGGCAGGGATATTTGATCGCGTGCTTTTCGAGGCCATTGCCACTGCACGCGATTCGTTGCGGCTGACGTGTCTGATGGGGGAGTGTCCCGGCCCTGCCGAAGCGGCGCTTTCTTTGCATGACTGCTCGTATTGTCTGGCGACGCCGCTGTCGGCGTGGTGTGATCGTTGGTTCGGCTTTTCGGATGCCGAGGTCGAGGCTCTGCTGAATCATACTGGACGCGAGGAATACCTGGATGATGCGCGTGAATGGCTCGAGGGATATCGGTTTGGTAGGGCCTATTGCTCGAGTCCAGCGCGTGTGATCGGTTTTCTGGACCGAGGCTGCACGGCGCCTGTGCGCGCCGATCTGTATGGGTATGCGGATTGCCTGAGTAGGGTAGTTGCCGGGTGGAATCTCGACCGCCTTTCGGTCTTGTTTGATTTGCTCGAGGCCCATGGGTGCGCTGAGGTCCCGCTTTGTTTGGGCACTGCAGAGCCAGATGTCTCGCCTGACGATGGCATGTGGACAGCGCTATATCTGTCCGGTTTTCTCACGACGGATATGACTGAGGAGCCAGAGCATGGCGATTGCCTCCGTGCTTTGCGATTGCCCAATAACGAGCTTCGACAGGCCTTGCGTCTAGTGATTATTGAGTGGTTTGAGTGTGCTGCCGAAGACATTCGAGACGTCGATGCGTTTCGCGACGGGTTGTGCCGTGGGGACGAGGATACGGTGAGGCGGGCGCTAAGTCGCATCCTGGGAGATGCGGGAATCGGTGAGACCGACCCTGATACGCCGCTGCCATATCATCTGCTCTTGCAGGGGCTCTGCTTTGGCTTGCCGGGCTATGCCAATCCTGCCTCGAGGCGAAAGTGTGGCGCGGATCGCTGGGACATCCAGGTTTTTCCCACGGGCGCCGTGTTCGACATAGCCGATACGATTGGCATGCTGGACGAGCGCCCGCTGATAACGATTAACTTGATGTATGACCCCGATGTGGATGCGCTGGGCCTGGAATTGCTGGCCGTGCAGGCGCTACTCGACATAGAGCGTGACGGCATCGACGAAATCCGTGTGCCGCGCCCCGGCGTTGGCCGCATGCGCTGGGGGTTCGGTTTTGATGGGCAGCATGTGGCTACGGTGTGCCAGCGGCTTTAAGCGCCGAGGTGTTTCCGGCTTCCGTTACTCGGCGTCCTTCAGGGGCGGCATGGGCTTCCAGTTGGGATCCTTGACGATCTTGCGGGCATCCTTCATGCCACGGCGCAGTGCCGGAATACCGGTCTTAAAGCACTTGTCAACGGCGGCCAGGCGAATGAACTCCTTGCAGAAAGTCGCGGCGTTGCCCAGACGGAACAGCATGGGGTGGTAGTCGCCATAGATCTGCATGTAGCGGGCCAGATAACCGCGGTTGCGCATGATGTAGTAGCGGTTGGTGTCGCTCGTGGAGTTGAGTTGGCGCTTACCGGCGATGTCCCAGTTAGAGACAGCGCGGGCGCGCTTGAGCACCACGTCGGCAACAACGGCGGCGGGGAAGTGCTGGCTGGCTACGTAGCCGTAGCAGGCATCGTCGCCGTAGATAAAGAAGCGCGCATCGGGCAGGCCGATCTTGTCGACCACGCGGCGCGAGAACATGCCGCCCTCAAAGCACAGTTGGTTCATGGTGCGGCAGCCCTCGGGACCCAGATCCCACTTGGCGATGGGGTTGGGAATGCCGAGCGAAAGGATGAGTTGGTACTGCCAAAAGAAAGCGCCGCCGTCAAAGTCCAAGCGCGAACCCTGGATAACATCGTAGCGGTCGGTCCACTTGGCCAAGCGCTCGATGCCTTCGGGGATGACGAGCACGTCGTCATCCATCACCCAGAACCACTGGGCGCCCAGGTCGTAGGCGCATTTAGTGCCGGCGGAGAAGCCGCCCGCACCGCCGCCGTTTTCGAGCTGCGGGGCGTAGATGACACGGTCGGTGCCGCCCTGCGCGTCGGGCTGCTCGGTGTCGATACCCCACAGGTTGGCCAGGCGCTCGTTAAATGCGGTGCACATGGCCTCGGTCTCGCGCGAATTCTCGTTATCGACAATCACGATGCGCCAGGGCGTTGCCGTGAGCTCGGTTATGGAGTCGAACAAGTTGGCCAGGAGTTCCTGGCGCTTGTACGTAACGACGACGATGGCGAGCTTGTCGATGGGGGCGGGGAGGGTTGAAGGCATGGGGCAATATATCCTTTCACGCGCGGCGCGCATGCGCTGCACGGAAGCTATCGAATACGTCCTTGGGACTGTCCTATTGTAAAGGCTCGGCGCACCTTGACGGCAAGCTTTGAATAAAACGCAGGAACCTGCCACGGCTGTAGCGGCTTTAGCGTCTGACGGCAGCGTGTCTATTGCCACTTGAGCTTGCGAACGATAAGGCTTCTAGCTGCATCGATGATGAGGAGCGCTAAGGCAAAGACGATGCTAATGACGGTACCCGTGACGATACATATGGCTGCCGGGCTGTTTTGGCTGACCAGTATGTTTGCGAGCAACGTATTGAAGACGGGACGCCACAGGCTACTGGTGAGCGACTGCATCACATAGAAACCAAGCGTGGCCGTCGATAAGGTGACGATGGCACCTGCAGTCCGCGGATTGCCTGAGGCACTGCGTCGGGTTGCCGCAAAGAGCAGGGAGGCGGCAGCGAGGGCAAACGAGATCAGCGAGGTCGATTTATAGGAGAGGACTGCCATCGCCGTGAGGTTGCCGGTGAAGGAGAGTTCGCCTTCCAGGATGATGGTGAGCACCAAAACCGTTACGAGCGGGCGCATGCCCAAGGCGCCCGCCCTGTCCGAATCCATGACATCGGTAACGTCGCGGAGCAGCCCCCCGATCAAAAATGCGACGACGTAGGTGGCAGCGCTCATGAGCTTCTGCAGCCAAGAAAACTCGCCGGCGCTTCTCGCACCCATGGCGGCCAAATACCCGTTAACAGCAAATGCGAGGATGCCAACGGCGATGACCGTCGCCGTGTAGCTCTTCTGGGAGAGTCGACTCTTAGCCAGTCCAAACCATGGCGCCATAAAGACCGTGGCGGCATAGACCCAAATAAACTCGAGTCCCAGGGTATACCAGTAGTGCGTGTTGAGGGCTACATCGGGAATGGGGGAGACTACCGTAGACCACGCGAGCGCCACGAGACAATAGAACACAGTGGGCAAAATGACCTTGCCCAGGCGCTGCGTCGTCCGCTGTATTTGCGATGTCCACGTTGCTCCACCGTTCCAAGCACGCGCGGCCGAAGTGATGAGAAAATAGCCCGAGATCATAAAGAAGACCTCGTTGGCCCAGCAGCCCAGCAAGTTAATGAAACCCAGCAGTCCCGAATCGGGGAAGGCGGCGAGCGGCGCATATTCCGGTAGACCGGTGCAGACGGCTTGGAAGGTCCACTGAAAGGTGTGGAACACCGCGATACCGGCGACCGCGACCAAGCGCAGCGCTTCGATGGATATGTTGCGTGCAGCTTTGAGCTGCATGACGTCCTTTCGTATCAGTTTGCCTCTGCGAGCTCCATAGATTATATAAACGCCCGCTGGCGCGCTGACCCTTTGATACCATGAAACGACAGGTATTTCCTAAGGAGCACATTTGTCTACTAACGTCTCTGGCAGCCCTGTTCTGTCGCTGCTTATTCCCATTTACAATGTTCAGCGCTACCTGCGCGAGTGTCTCGATTCCGCCCTGGCACAGACGCTCAAGGATATTGAGATCATCTGCATTAACGACGGGTCGACCGACAACTCGCCGGCGATTATTCGCGAGTATATGGAGCACGATAGGCGCGTCAAGATGATCGACAAGGCCAACAGCGGCTACGGCGACTCGATGAACCACGGTCTGGAGATGGCGCGCGGCAAGTACGTGGGCATCTTGGAGTCCGATGACTTTATGGCGTCCGACGCACTCGAAAAGCTTGTCTCGGCCGCCGATAGCAATAATGCCGACTTCGCGAAGGCGAACTTTGATTTCTACTGGTCTAAGCCCGAGGAGCGCCGTTCGCTGCACGAGATGTTTAAAGCCAAGGACTGTGGCAAGCCGGTGCACCCGAGCGATACGACGCAGTTCTTTAAGCAAAAACCGTCGATTTGGTCGGCCGTGTACCGTCGCGATTTTCTTGAGCGCAACGGCATTAAGTTCCTGCCGACTCCGGGGGCATCCTTTCAGGACACGTCATTCGCCTTTAAGGTGATCGCGTGCGCCGATAAGGCTGTTTACCTTCATGATGCCGTGTTGTCTTATCGCCAGGACAACGAGAATTCCTCGGTCAATTCTTCGGCTAAAGTCTTTTGCGTCAATACCGAGTATGCCGAGATTGAGCGTTGGATTCGAGAGGATTATGCCCGTGACCACGCAAGTGATGACGTCGCGCGCATGCTCAAGTTCAATCAGCTCATTAAGTACGATTCGTACATGTGGAACTACGTGCGTCTAGCGCCTAAGTTCTATAAGGAGTTCCTGGTTCAGATGGCCAAGGAGTTCCAAGCGGCCTTGGACGCGGGGGAGTTTTCGCTTGACGATCTCAAACCGTGGAAGCGCGCAAATCTCGCTGCCATCCTCAAAGATCCTGAGGGCTGGGTTGACGAGCATCCGAGTTTTGCGACGGATGGTGCCTTGGGGCGTGCTAAGTATTACGCCTCGGTTGGAGGCCCAGGCGTGGTCGCCGCCTTCCTCATCGAATCGCTGAGGGGGTAGGTCGGCATGGGAGAGGCCTCGTGTCCTAAAGCTACCATTGTCGTCCCCGTTTACAACTCTGCGCGCTCCATTCAGCGATGCGTCGATTCGCTGTTGGCCCAGTCCGAGCGCTCGATTCAGGTTGTCTGCGTCAACGACGGTTCGACCGATGATTCGTTGAACGTGTTGCGTCAGATCGCGCAGGCCGACGATCGCGTACTGGTTATTGATCAGGAAAACGCGGGCGTCTCGTGTGCTCGAAATGCCGGTATCGATGCCGCCGAGGGCGAGACCGTCTTTTTTGTGGACGCCGACGATTACATCGATGCCCAGACAATCGAGCGCGTACTGCATGTCATGGAGTCTGCAGATGCCGAGGCCGCCGTTTTTGGCGGCGTCTGTGAACCTGCCGATGCTGCCCCCAAACGCGTCCAGCAACTCATGAGCCCCAAAGCTGGTACCTTCGGCGCCCGTGATCCCCAGTTGCTGTTCCATGCGAATGCGCAGCCCTACGCCTGCCGTGCGGCTTTTTCGCGCGAGCTGCTCAATCGCGAAGGCATTCGCTTCGCCCCCGGTTTGGCTTTGGGCGAGGACGTTGTCTTCCAATTTGCGGCTTATGCGCTTGCCCGCAAGGCCGTTGTCATGCCGGACAAGTTCTACCACTACGTGATGGAGAGCGAATCGGCGACGCATGAGTTCAACAGTGCCGAGGCTCGCGTCAAAAAGCTTGACGCCCACATGAGGATGCTCGAGGAGGTCTTGGAGGGCTGGGCGGCCTACGGTCTTTTGGACCTGTGCCCCGGCGAGCTGATAACTTGGTTTTTGGACCTCATTGTGTTCGACCTGGTGCGCTTGGATGCTGATGGCTTCCATCGCGTGGCGGCTCGCGTCAACATGGACCTCACGACGTTTTTGGGAACGGAGTGGGCGGATATGCCTGCTAAGGGTGCCGTTCGTCGTGTTGCCCACAAGCTCGTTGCGGCGACCTCGGGCGTTTCGATGGCAGACGCCACGCAGTTCTATCTTTCGACTCGCGGTCTCAAAGCCTGCCTGGAGCGCTTTATCTAATTCCAAGCGCTGCCGCCCGCCGCAACTCGGCTGCTAAAATAACCCTGTTACACGCTATTCAACAGGAGGTTCTCTTGCAGAACTCTGATACCCCTAAAGTTTCGCTGCTTGTCCCCATTTGCAATGTCGAGCGCTATCTGCGCGAGTGCCTCGATTCCGCCGTGGCGCAGACGCTCAAGGACATCGAGATCCTCTGTATCAACGACGGCTCCACCGATAGCTCGCCGGATATCATCCGCGAGTACATGGAGCGCGACCCCCGTGTAAAGATGATTGATAAAGCCAACAGCGGCTACGGCGACTCGATGAACCGCGGCCTGGAGATGGCTCGCGGCGAGTACGTGGGCATCCTTGAGTCCGACGACTTTATGTTTGAGGACTCGCTCCAAAAGCTGGTCGCCAAGGCCGATGCTGAACATGCCGATGTGGTAAAGGGCGACTTTTACCTGTATTGGTCCACGCCCAGCGAACGCCGTGAGCTGTTTGGGATCATCGACGAGCATATGACGGGCGCCGCTTATCGCCCCGTCGATCGCCCGGGCATTTTCTACCGCAAACCTTCCATTTGGTCGGCTATCTATCGGCGCGAGTTCCTCAACGACAATCAGATTCGGTTCCTTCCCACGCCGGGTGCTTCGTATCAGGATGCGGGTTTTAACTTTAAGGTCTGGGCATGCGCCGAGCGTGCCGCGTTTATTGCGGACCCCATTTTGTGCTATCGCCAAGACAACGAGAAGAGCTCAGTTAATTCGCCCAACAAGGTGTTTTGCGTGTGCGACGAATATGCTGAGATGCAACGTTTTTTGGACGAGCGTCCCGAGCTCAAGGCTCAGCTTCAGGGCATTTTAATGCGCATGAAGGTCGATACGTACCGTTGGAATGATGAGCGCCTGGTCGATGAGCTGCGTGAGCAGTTTTGGAAGAAAGCCTCGTCCGAGCTCAAGGCCGATTGGGATGCCGGTCGCTTTGACCTGTCGCTGTTCGATCCGCGTGGCGAGACCGACTTGCGCCTGATGGTCAAGTCGCCCCGCGCCTATATCGATTCGCGCTTTGGCTTTAAAAAGCCGGGCAAGATCAATACGTTTAAGCACTACTTTAAGATTGGCGGGCTGCCGCTGGTCTGGCGCGTGCTGACGTATCAGCGCACCTACGGTGATAATCCGCACCCCGATGACGTTCCGGTCGCACAGTAGGAGCACTTGACTATGGCTACCCCCAAGATTTCCGTTGTCGTTCCCATCTATAACGTGGAGGAGTGCCTGGCCTGGTGCCTGGACTCCCTGCTTGCGCAGGACATGCCCGATTGGGAAGGCGTGCTGGTCAACGACGGCTCGCCGGACGGCTCGCGCGATATTGCGGCTACCTATTGCGAAAAGGACGCGCGCTTTACGCTGGTCGATAAGGAGAACGGCGGCCTGTCGAGTGCGCGTAATGCAGGTATCGCCGCGTCCACGGCTCCTATCGTCGCGTTTTTGGATTCCGACGATCGCTTTACGCCCGATGCATGCCGCGTGATCGTCGATGCCTTTGAGCGCGAGGGCTGCGACGTTTTGACCTTTGGCGCGAATCCGTATCCGCTGGAGGCGGGGTATCCGTGGCTTAACCGGGTTCTGAGTCCACGGGACGTTTCTTTTCGTGGATATAGTTTCGAATTATTGTTTAAAGAGGACTCACGCCCCTTTGTGTGGCGGACTGCCTGCAGACGCGATTTTCTGGCGAAAAACGCTATTCAGTTCGATGAATCTATCTGCTATGGCGAAGATCAAGTTTTCGAAATGGCGATATATGGTCGTTCGCGAAAAACAACGCTGATTTCGAATAAATTGTATGACTACCGTGTGGCGCGCAAGGGCTCGCTCATGGACACCATGCGCTATGACGACGAGACGCGCTTGCTGGAGCACATGAAGATTTACTCAGCGGTGCTGGCCGATTGGCGCCGTGATGGGCTCGATGCCCAGCATGCCGATGACCTGGCATACTTCCTGTGTGATTTGGTGCTGTACGATGCAATAAGGTTGCTGGGTGCGGGCTGCGGCAAAGTGTTCGACGCTGTATCTACGGTGCTCACCGGTTCCGCTGTGGGCAGCGAAGCCGCGCTTACGCGATGTGCTCCTTCTGTTGCTGCTATGGTGCGCGCAGCGCTTGCCAACAAGGCGCTCAGCGCCCATGCGTGCAGGAGACTCATGTTTGATTACGACGTTTTTAGGTCTGGGTGCCTTCGTGCGTGCAAGCGCATGGTAGCGAATATCCTGGGAAAGCGAGAAGTGTAGATGAGAGATCAGCGGGGCATGCCGATTGATTACTGGAAAATATGTAGATAGGCACGAGTTGGACGGCGGTGGTCGCCAATCGGTTGGTCCGGCATCGCGACGGCATTGAGTGGGCTGCCCCTGTTGTCGCTCAATCTGCTATGAGTCTGAGTTGGGGCTTAATCTTTATTTACTAATGATAAGTGCTGTCACTAGGCATTTTTCGATGTGGTTTATTGGCTTGGCGTACAGAACGGAGTGGCCGTGCCTGTTGTCTTGTTGGGCCATCGTCATCGTTGCAGTTGACTCTTTTAACCATTTGGCCCATCATGCTTTGGCTCCCGCCCCCCCCCCAATCTAGTAGACTCTAAACCGTTGCTAGATTAGGGGGATTTTCCATGAAACGCTCCATGAAACGAGTTTCCGGGGCCGCCGCCGTCCTCGCGGTCGCGGCCGCCCTGGCCCTGTGCGGGCCCGCGGCCTACGCCGCCCCCGCCGCGGCGGGGGACACGCAGCCGCTCCCCGGCGAGGCCCAGCCCGCCGACGGGGGTTCCGGCGCCCGGCCCGCGCAGGCCGACGCCTCCCAGCCCGAGGCCCCGCAGGCCGGCGGGGGGCAGGCTGGGCCCGCTCAAGCCGAGGAGGCCACTGCCGTCTCGCTGTCTTATTCCGCTCACGTCTCCAATATCGGCTGGATGGGCGCCGTCGCCGGCGGCGGCGTCGCCGGCACGACTGGCAGGGGGCTCCCTCTCGAGGCGCTGCGACTCGTCCTGTCCGACGCGTCGACCGGCGAGCCCCTCGGCGCCGACGCGATATCCGTCGAGGCCCACGTCGCCGGCATCGGCTGGCAGCCCGCCGTCGGCAACGGCGGCACCTCCGGCACCACCGGCCAGGCCCGCGCCGTCGAGGCCCTGAGGGTCAGGCTGTCCGCTGACCTGTCGGAGCGCTACACCGTCTGGTACCGCGTCCACTCCGCCGAGTTCGGCTGGCTCGGCTGGGCGCGCGACGGCGCCGAGGCCGGCTCGGCCGGCTACGGCCGCGCCGGCCAGGCCGTCCAGGTCGCGGTCCTGCCCAAGGGCGACCCCGCCCCGGGCGACACCTCCACGCCCTTCGTCGACAGGTCCTCCGAGCCCCCCTCGGTCTCCTACCGCGCCCACGTCGCCGGCATCGGCTGGCAGGGCACCGTCTCGGACGGTGCCGTGGCCGGCACCACCGGGCAGGGCCGCGCCCTCGAGGCCCTCTCGGGCTCCGTGTTCTGGTACGGGCACGGCTCCTCCTCCCTCGAGGTGAGGGCCCACGTCTCGAACCTCGGCTGGCAGGGCTGGACCTCGAGCACCGCCGGCACCACCGGGCGCGCCCTGGCGGTCGAGGCTCTCCAGTTCAGGCTCTCCGGCGAGGCCACATCGTCCTACGACGTGTGGTACCGCGTGCACTGCGCCGACTACGGCTGGCTCGGCTGGGCCAAGGACGGCGCGTCCGCAGGCACGGTGGGGCTTGCAAAGGCCGTCCAGGCCGTGCAGGTCGTGCTCGTCCCCAAGGGCGGCGCCGCGCCGGGCCCGGCCGGCGGCGCCTTCCGCGGCGCCGGTGAGCGCCTGTCCGGCTCGGCTCTCTCCGTCTCCGGCTCGCCGGCGGGCTCGTCGTCCTCCGGCGGGGTCCTGACGCTTGGCTCCGAGGGCGGCCCCGTGCTGGGCTCCGTCGCCGCCGTCGTCGACAACCTCGAGTCCGACGGGTCGGTCTGCTACCGCGGCCTCCTGCTCGGCTCCGGCTGGCAGGGGAAGTCCAGCTCCGACGGGGCGCAGCTAGGTGCCTCGGGCGGCGGGTTCCAGCTCAAGGCCGTCCGCTTCGAGCTGTCCGGCGGCCTCGCGGATCGATACGACGTCTGGTACCGCTCCTGCGACTCCGCGCGCGGCTGGACCGGCTGGGCGAGCTCCGGGGAGTCCTCCGGCGTCGAGTCGGGCGCCTCGGGCCTCACCGCAGTCCAGATCACCCTCGTCGCGAAGGGCGCCGCCGCCCCCGGCCCGACCGAGTGGGCCTTCGTCACCGGAGCCGCCTCCGGCCCGGCGCTCGTCCTTCAGGGCCATGTCGCGGAGCGCGGCTGGCTGCAGGCGGTGGGCGGCGGCGAGGACGTTGGCACGACCGGCAGGGGCCTCGCGCTCCAGGCGGTGCGCGCCTCCCTCGAGGGGGCGGGCGAGGGGAGCTCCGTCTCCGTCGCGGCCCACGTGGCCGGCATCGGCTGGCAGGACGCCGCCTCCGCCCCCTCCTACGCCGGCACGGTGGGGCAGGGCCGCGCCGTCCAGGCCGTGAGGGTGTCCCTCTCCGGCCCCGTCTCCGATTCCTACGACGTCTGGTACCGCGTCCACGCGGCGGGCTACGGCTGGCTCGGCTGGGCCAAGGACGGCGAGGCCGCGGGCACCGAGGGCCTCGGCGTCCAGGCTGAGGCCCTCCAGGTCGTCCTCGTCGAGAAGGGCGGCGACGCCCCCTCGTCGGGCGCTCCCGCCGAGCTCTCCGCTCCCTCGCTCAGCCTCAGGGCCCACGTTTCCCGCGTCGGCTGGCAGCCCGCCGTCGGCAACGGCGGCACCGCCGGCACCACCGGCCAGGCTCGCGCCGTAGAGGCGATCTCGGCCGAGGTTTCCTCGCCGGTCTCCGGCGGCCTGTCCTACAGCGCCCACGTTGCGGGCATCGGCTGGCAGGACGAGGTCTCGGGCGGCGCCGTGGCCGGCACCACCGGTCAGGGCAGGGCGGTGGAGTGCGTCAAGATGCGCCTGACCGGCGACCTCTCCGAGTACTACGACGTCTGGTACTGCGCTTACGTGCAGGACTACGGCTGGCTCGGGTGGGCGAGCGACGGGGCCCGCGCGGGCACGACCGGCATCGGCTACCGCCTCGAGGCGCTCCAGGTCCGCATCGTCGCGAAGGGCTCGGCGGCGCCGGGTCCCACGGAGGGCGCGTACAGGGATCGCCCCTTGCATCCGAATTCGGTTGTCCTCAACGTTCCTTGCACAATGCAGAATCCTGAGCTTCCGACTGGTTGTGAGTCCGTTGCATTGACTAATGCGCTCAACTATTACGGATTTGGGCTGGGCAAAACCGTCATTGCAGATGCGTATATGCCTAAAAGCAGCTGGAATTTTGTGACGGCGTTTTGGGGTAATCCCCATAGCGCTTCGAATGGAAACTGCATATCTGCTCCCGGACTGACCAACACCGCTAATTCCTTCTTGATTAGTAGTGGCAGTAGCTTGCGAGCCTACGATGTGACCGGTACTGGTTTTTATGACCTTTATTCGTACTTGGAAGCTGGACATCCCGTTATTATTTGGTCAACGATAGGTATGCAAAACCTGGGAGGTTGCTATGCGACTCAGGCTTATGGTGGAAGGGTTTATAGAACCTATACCAACTCTCATACCGTTGTCTTAAGAGGCTTTAATCGCTCCCTAGGCACCGTTTACATTGCCGATTCACTCGCTGGCTATGTCTCTAACTCGGCT
Source organism: Collinsella sp. (assembly GCA_019424945.1). GTDB lineage: Bacteria > Actinomycetota > Coriobacteriia > Coriobacteriales > Coriobacteriaceae > Collinsella. The sequence continues at coordinate 22,285 of JAHYYN010000071.1, forward strand.
CAGCGCATTGCTTCGCTATACTCGCAACGAGGAGCTCAGGCGGTCGTCCTTAAATAGACGCCGTTGAAGTTGAAGGAAGGTGGAATCGTGAAGCGTCTCTCATATGTGTCCGTTTCTATACTTGTGGTTATCGCGCTGTTCATGAGTCAATCATGGGCCGTGACTGCTGCATGTGCTGATTATTCGGTTAACGGATCTGCTGGCTCAAATGACTCCGTCCTTGAAGGTTCGGCTGCCGCACAAGACTGCTCGGTGTCCGAGGAACAAAAATCGGATGGTACTCCCAAGAATAGTGAGTCCCAAAACGCTCAGTTGGCTTGCTCCGATGAGGCTAGTGGAGCCACTGCTGCCGATTCAGCCGAAAGCACTCAGCTGACCGTCAAAAATGTAAGCGTTTCTGCTCATGTGCAGAATATTGGCTGGATGAACCCGGTTGGTATGGGCAAGATTGCCGGAACGACGGGCAGAGGCTTGAATCTTGAGGCACTTAAAATCTCGGTTGAAGTGGACGGGGCTTCCTCTCAAGAGCAGGTCGCAAATGCCCTGTCCGTCGAGGCCCACGTCGCCGGCATCGGCTGGCAGCCCGCCGTCGGCAACGGCGGCACCGCCGGCACCACCGGCCAGGCCCGCGCCATCGAGGCCCTGAGGGTCAGGCTGTCCGGCGGGCTTTCGGAGCGCTACACTGTCTGGTACCGCGTCCACTCCGCCGAGTTCGGATGGCTCGGCTGGGCGCGCGACGGCGCCGAGGCCGGCTCGGCGGGCTACGGCCGTGCCGCCCAGGCCGTCCAGGTCGCGGTCCTGCCCAAGGGCGACCCCGCCCCGGGCGCCACCTCCACGCCCTTCAAGAACCATAGTGATGATCCTGCTTCGATTTACGTCCGCTCGCATTCATCGAATATTGGATGGATGTCGCCCGTGGGGAACGGGGCTATTGCAGGGACGACCGGCAGGGCCCTTCCTATGGAGGCGCTCGAGGCGCAGCTTGATTGGTACGGCCATTCGGGTGCTATTGAACTTCGTGGCCATGTGTCGAATATTGGATGGCAACAGTGGTCTGAAGGGCGTTGCGGTACGACTGGTAAGGCGCAGCGCCTCGAGGCCGTCCAGATTCGTTTGACCGGTGAGGCGGCTGAGAAATATGACATCTGGTATTGCGCTCATGTGTCGGGCATAGGCTGGCTCGATTGGGCTTGCAATGGTTCTGCCGCTGGTTCTGCCGGTAAGGGCAGGGCTATCGAAGCCGTCAAAGTGGTTCTCGTGGAGAAAGGCGGAGCAGCGCCCGGCTCTTCGGCCAAGGTCTTTATCGGCGATCCAGATGCTGTTACGGTATCCGGATCTGCCGTTTCTGGGGAGAGTTTTGGTTCCTCTTCCGGCCAGAAGACCGCGATCGGAGGCAAGGGTGCTAAGCTGCTGAACTCTATTTCCCTGAGCGTAGCCGGTCAAACAGATAACGGATCTATTTCTTATTCCGTTAAGGATGAGTATTCAGGCTGGGGCGCTTCGTCAACGGATGGCGGTGCAGCCAAAGCAGTATCAGGAGCTCCTGTTAAAGCGATCAAGATGTCGCTGAGCGGCCAGCTCGCTGCTAATTACGACATTTGGTATCGAACGTGCGACTCCGGTAATGGTTGGACGGGCTGGACGTCAAATGGTCAGGCATGTGGCGTTTCTGGTGGTTCTTCCGGTTTGTGCGGTATTGAAATTGCACTTGTAAGCAAGGGTCAGTCTTCGCCAGGCTCCACTGTCAATGCGTTTATCGAAACGTCTGGAATCGGTCTTGTATCTCAGGCGCATGTTGCTTCTGCGGGCTGGTTGGCTCCTGTTGGCAACGGTGAAACCGCCGGCCAGACGGGAAAGTCCCGCTCCATGCAGGCGTTATATGTTGCAACGCAGGGTATCGATGCCTCCGTCGAAGTGTCGGCACACGTTGCGAATATTGGCTGGCAGCCATACGTTTCGGGTGCCGACTATGCTGGCACTGTTGGTAGGAATCTAGCAATTCAGGCAGTTAAGCTAAGGCTGACCGGTAACGATGCCTCGAAATTCGACATTTATTATCGTGTTCACGTAGCGAATTACGGTTGGCTTGGTTGGGCTAAGAATGACGCTGCCGCCGGCACCGTTGGCTTGGCTAAGCAGGCTGAGGCAATTCAAATTAAGTTAGTCGCCAAGGGCTCGTCCGAAGCACCCGTCCAGGATCAAGCGGCTTTGATTCAGCTTCCTGGACTTTCCGTTAAGGCGAACTGTTCTGGGCTTGGTTGGCAAACGGCTGTTGGTAATGATGGCGTTGCTGGTACGGTTGGACAAAATCGTGCCATGGAGGCTATGCAGCTGTCGCTTTCTGATAGTTCTATAAGTGGTGGTATTTCGTACTCTGCTCACGTGTCAAATATCGGTTGGCAATCTGCTGTTTCTGATGGGGTTACATCGGGAACTGTTGGTCAAGGGCAGCAAATGCAAGCTGTAAAGATCAGCTTGACCGGCGATGTTTCCAATTACTTTGTTGTTTGGTATCGCGTTCACATCTCAGATTACGGATGGCTTGGCTGGACCAAAAATGGATCTCCGGCGGGCACTACGAAGCTCGGGATTCCCGTTCAGGCATTGCAGGTAAAGATTGTCCCCAAGGGCGCCGCTGCACCGGGCTCCACTTCCGATTCTTATTTTGAGACCTATCGCTATATGGGATATCAGACCCCCGGCTCTTATCCAAAGGTTAATTGCAATAGTGTGCAGCTTCCTCCGTATTGCACTGGATACTTTACGTACGTCACGCCTTCCCGTATTCCTTATAACGCTTCGCGCCAAGACTGCATCAACGCATTTGTCCAGCGTGCTCGTGAATATATCGGAACTCGTTATATCGAGCCTTGGTCTTCTTGGCCGGGGGATGCAGTTGATTGCTCGGGTTTGGTGCTGCAATGTCTGTATGCGACTGGCATGGATATGGGTTGGTACAACCCTTATAACCATCGTTGGTTGCCCGAGCAAACCTATAACTCCATGAATTGGTATCGCAGCAACACGTTTATGCCGGTTAGCACCTCTGCTATGCAGAGGGGGGATGTGGTCTACTACCAGGGTCATATTGGAATCTACATTGGAAACGGTCGAATTATCGATTCGTGGCCGGGAATTGGAGTCACCGAGCGCTCGGTCTATGCTCCTGGTCGTGTAATCGGTGCCGCAAGGCCTTTTGCATAGATTCATTCGAGGCGTTCCGTAGCGGGAGCGCCTCTTTTTTGTCTGAATGCCACCGTTACGTCTTAAGCCTTAAATGCTTATTTAGAAGTGCGGTAATATAACTTGGTGTCTTCGAAAGTAGTCAATAACTCGGGGGATATATATGAATCGTCTCAAAGCGTCTGCAGCTTTGGTTTGCACGCTTTTAATAGCTTGGTCGCAAATCATTCAGCCTTACTGTGCATATGCGTTGTCTGCCCAATCCGTCGCTTCTTCACAATCGGTGCAGCAATCATCGAACGACTACGGATTTCAGGGTGAAAGTTCTCAGGATGGGGAGGGCGGCGCCTCGGGTTCTCAGGGGGTAACCGAATGGTATGGTGACGATGCGAACGCTGCTCGTCCAGATGGGGACTCAGATTCAGTTTCTGATGATCAGTCTGGAATCGGGACTGATGAGTCGGGCTTTGACGATTCTGCTGGCGAGGCCTCGGCGGATGATTCCATACAGGCGGATTTTCCTGAAGCCGACTCTTTGGCGCCGAATTCTTGGCGCTATGCGAACGGCGTGCTTACTGATGCTGGCAACGAGGGCATCGATGCGCAGTCGTTAGCTGACGAAGCTTTGCCCAATGGTGCCGTTGCGCGTGGTATCGATGTCAGCAACTTTCAGGGGACGATTGACTGGAATCAGGTTAAAGCCGCTGGAATAGAATTTGCCATACTCAAGGTCGGCCCTGTTTACGGCAAACCCGATTCAACGTTTGAACGAAACGCTACCGAATGCGAACGTCTCGGGATTCCTTATGGTGTCTACTACTACTCCTATGCTCGTTCTGTAGCGGATGCAAATAAAGAAGCCGATCGAACGCTTGCTTGGCTCGGTGGCCACCATCCGACACTTCCCGTTTATTACGATCTTGAGGATAGATATATCCTGGAGGATTCGAATTTCAGCAAAGATAAGCTTGCCCAGATTGCCCAAACTTTTTGTAATCGCATGGAGGCCGTTGGCCTTAAAGCGGGCATCTATGCAAACCTTAACTGGTTTAATAACCATCTGAACTCTCCATCGCTGAGCGGTTATGACCATTGGGTCGCCCAATACAATTGGCGTTGCGATTATGCTGGTAGCTATAGTTTCTGGCAATATTCAAGCAGGGGCAATGTTCCGGGCGTTAATGGCTCCTGCGATATGAATTACTGCTTCAATGGGTCTTTTTTAAACGTGGATGACGGTAAGATGCATATCCAATATGAGGCCCATGTCTCCAATATTGGCTGGATGAGCAGTAAAAGAGATGGCTCTACTGCCGGTACAACGGGGCAGTCTAAGGCCGTGGAAGATATAAAGGTTAGCATTCTGAATCCTGTAGTTGACGGTTCCGTGCAGGTCGACGCCCATGTCTCCGGCATCGGCTGGCAGGGCTGGGACACCCCCTCTGCGTCCGAGGGCGGCACCACCGGCCAGGGCCGTGCCGTCGAGGCGGTGCGCCTGAGGCTCACGGGCTCCCTCGCCAGGGACTACGACGTCTACTACCGCGTCCACGCCTCCAACATCGGCTGGATGGCATGGGCCAAGGACGGCGAGGAGGCCGGTACCACCGGCTACGGCAGGAGCGTCGAGGCCGTCCAGGTCAGGCTCGTAAGGAAGGGAGACGCCGCCCCCTCGTCCGACGGGGCCAACGTCGACTACGCCTTCAAGAAGAAGCCCATGTCCCTTACCTACCGCGCCCACGTCTCCAACGTGGGCTGGCAGGGCTCCGTGGCTGACGGGGCGACAGCCGGCACCACCGGCTGCGGCCTCGCGCTCGAGGACCTCATCGTCTCGCTCGACAGCTCCGACTACTCCGACGGCTCGGCCGTGCAGGTCGACGCCCATGTCTCCGGCATCGGCTGGCAGGGCTGGGACACCCCCTCTGCGTCCGAGGGCGGCACCACCGGCCAGGGCCGTGCCGTCGAGGCGGTGCGCCTGAGGCTCACGGGCTCCCTCGCCAGGGACTACGACGTCTACTACCGCGTCCACGCCTCCAACATCGGCTGGATGGCATGGGCCAAGGACGGCGAGGAGGCCGGTACCACCGGAATGGCCAACTCTCTTGAGGCCGTCCAGATTAAGTTGATTAAGAAAGGTGCTTCACACCCTGATACGACGGGCTATTCTCATCTTGAAATTCCTGCGGTAACGTATTCCTCTCTGGTGAGGGGTTCTTGGCAAGATAGTGTTTCTGCTGGAGAGATGTCCGGTACAACTGGTCAGGGAATTCCCATCACCGGGTTTTCGGCTAAAACTACTTCATCTGTTGCCGGTGGGATTAATTATCAACTGCTTTTTTCAAATGTAGGCTGGACTTCTGGCAAATCAAACGGAGGACAGCTTTCATCTACCGCTAAGTCCAATTCGGTTGAGGCTATAAAAATCTGTCTTTCTGGTGACTTGGCATCTTATTTTGATGTTTGGTACAGGGTCCATGTTGATAACGTCGGTTGGCTTGGTTGGGCTAAAGATGGTGCTGTTGCCGGCGGTACCGGCTATGGGGTGCATGTTCAGGCCGTCCAAGTGCGCCTTACTAGAAAAGGTGCCAATGCTCCCGGAAGTACCGTTTCTCCGTGTTTGCTTGGACAGCCTTCTGCACTTGCAAATCCCATGCAAAAGAAGATCGTAGATCTTGCCCGACAAGTGCCATCTCCTGGTCCGGGTTTATGTTCCGAGTGGATCGCAGATATCTACGAGCGTGCCGGATTTAGGAACGTTCATAAAGACGTCTGCGATTACTACTGGGATTATTGTAAATATACCGATTATTCTCAACTGAAGGTTGGAATGGTCAGTGCCGTTCTTTCGCATACGCGCTCATATATGGGCGGAATTTACGGTCACGCTTGTCTCTACATCGGTAATAACCAGGTTATGGATAACGTCGGTCAGATCAGGACAGTCGATATGGCGTACTGGTTGGATTACTATTCCACCTCTTATAAGCCAAAATGGGGCTGGTACGACAACGTGCCTTTAGCACTGTAAGGCCTTGTGCCGATAAGCAAATGATTGTTGACGTGCTTGAGTTCCTGTTATTTATTGTTCAGATTTTGCCAACAACGAGCGATGCTGGTTTCTCATGGTTAATCCAAAGACTAAGTTATTTTGGCTGGAGATTTGAGGAAGAGCTTCTGCTTTTGTCTTTTGGACTTTTGTTTAGTGGAATGATGGATTAAAGCGTCATAGCAGTTGGAGAGATTATTGAATACCAAAAAGATGGCTAAGGATATTGTATTTGCTGTTGCTGCCCAGGGGCTGGGCACGGGGGTAAGCGTCATACTAACCCTGCTTTTGCCTAAGGTCCTGGGTGTTGCCGAGTTTGGATATTGGCAACTGTTCATTTTCTATCTTAGCTACGTTGGGTTCTTTCATTTTGGGATTAATGACGGTGTCTATCTTATCCATGGCGGAGAGACCCGAGATGCGCTCGATAAAAAGGCGATTAACTCCCAGTTTCTGGTTAGCTTTATTTATCAAGCAGGAATCAGCTTAGCTGTAATACTCGTTGCCTTATTTGGCCCCTTTGAAGCGCAGCGCCAGTTCGTTATTGCCTGGATTGGCATAATACTGCTTGCAAATAATTGCTCGTTCTATTTGGGATATGTATTTCAGGCGGTTAATGAAACCGCGCTGTTTTCTTTTTCGGCAGCGCTTGACGCTCTGGCCTTTTTTGTGGCTCTGATCATTCTGGTTGTTTTCGGGGTTGATTCGTTTGAGCCCTATATTATTTTTTATACGCTAGCCAAATACCTCAGATTAGTTTATTGCCTGTATAAAGCCAAGGATATTTTGTCTGCTGGGGTTTTAACGAACTCTGAAAGTGTTAAGAAGTCGATTGAGAGCATACGCGTTGGCATCAAGTTGATGTTTGCCAACATAGTAAGTAGTTTGATACTTGGAGTCGTTAGGTTTTTTGTTGATATGAACTGGGGAATTGAGGTATTTTCTATTGTCTCCTTTTCTTTATCAATTGCAGCTTTTTTCTTGACGTTCCTGACGCAGGTTAGCATGGTGCTGTTTCCTAATTTAAAACAACTCGACCGCCATGGCTGTTCGAGTGCCTTTTGTTTTATGAGGGACATTCTCGATTTGTTGCTTCCTGCGGTGTATATCCTTTATGGCCCCATAACGGTTGTTCTCAATTGGTGGCTTCCACAGTATGCGAGAGGTATCCAGCTATTCGCGGTCCTATTCCCGATTTGCGTATTTGAGGGGAAAATGGACATTGTCGGCACGACGTTTTTCAAAGTTTTGCGTGAAGAAAAACGGCTGTTAGAGGTTAATTTAGCAACTCTTCTCTTTAGTTTCGTGTGTACTCTGTTTGGTTCTTTTGTGGTTAATTCGGTTGAATTTGTTCTCTTTTGCGTAGTAATTGCACTCGCGTTTAGATGCTTGTTGTCAGAACTGCTAATTGGAAGAACGCTCAATGTTGCTCAGACTAAATTATCATTTGTAAGTGCCATATTGAGTGTTGGATTTGTAATTACCGCGCAATTGTTTACCCCGCTTTTGACCTCTGTCATCTTTCTACTCGTATATTCAGCCTATCTAGCCATTAATAAGACGGTTTTCCACGGGGTGTTCAAACTCAACGATGGTTTGAAAAGATAAGGAGTCACTATGAAGGGCATCATCCTCGCCGGCGGGTCCGGCACGCGCCTGTACCCGCTCACGCTCGTGACCTCCAAGCAGCTGCTGCCGGTCTACGATAAGCCCATGATCTACTACCCGCTGTCCACCCTCATGCTGGCGGGCATCCGGGACATCCTGGTCATCTCCACGCCGACCGACCTGCCCAACTTCGAGCGCCTGCTCGGGGACGGCTCGCGCTACGGCGTGAACCTCTCCTACGCCGAGCAGCCCTCGCCGGACGGCCTGGCGCAGGCGTTCACCATCGGCGAGGAGTTCATCGCCGGCGAGCCGTGCGCCCTGGTGCTCGGCGACAACATCTTCTACGGCAACGGCCTGTCGCGCCACCTGACGCGCGCCGTCCAGAACGCCGAGTCGGGCCGCGCCACGGTCTTCGGCTACCACGTGGACGACCCCGAGCGCTTCGGCGTCGTGGAGTTCGACCGCGAGGGGAGGGCCGTCTCCATCGAGGAGAAGCCCTCAGAGCCCAAGAGCTCCTACGCAGTCACCGGCCTGTACTTCTACCCGGGCGACGTCGCCGCCAAGGCGCACGAGGTCAAGCCCTCGGCCCGCGGCGAGCTGGAGATCACCGACCTCAACCGGATGTACCTGGAGGAGGGGACGCTGTCCGTCGTGACGCTGGGCCGCGGCTACGCGTGGCTGGACACCGGCACCATGGAGAGCCTGCACGAGGCGGCTGAGTTCGTCCGCGCCGTGGAGCACTCCCAGGACCTGCCCGTGTCCGTGCCCGAGGAGATCGCCTGGGAGAACGGCTGGATCACGACCGCCGAGCTGGAGGAGGCCGCGAAGGCCTACGGCAAGTCGGTCTACGGCCGGCACCTGAGGAAGGTCGCCGCCGGCGAGATCGTCAACAGCCCGCGCGAGTACTAATCCGATCCAATGGGAGATAGAAACATGTCTGAAGAGCTCTTCGAGCCCAGGAACATCATCGTCACGGGCGGCTGCGGCTTCATCGGCAGCAACTTCGTCCACTACGTGGTGAAGAACCACCCCGGGGTGCACGTGACCGTCCTGGACAAGCTGACCTACGCCGGCAACCCCGAGAACATCGCGGGGCTGCCCTCCGACCGCGTGGAGCTCGTCGTCGGCGACATCTGCGACGCCGCGCTGCTGGACAGGCTGGTCCCCGGCCACGACGCCATCGTGCACTACGCCGCCGAGAGCCACAACGACAACTCCATCGCCGACCCCGAGCCGTTCCTGCGCACCAACGTCGAGGGCACCTTCCGCCTGCTGGAGGCCGTGCGCAAGTACGGCATCCGCTACCACCACGTCTCCACCGACGAGGTCTACGGCGACCTGGCGCTCGACGACCCGGCCAAGTTCACCGAGGAGACGCCGTATCACCCGAGCTCGCCGTACAGCTCGACCAAGGCGTCCTCCGACATGCTCGTGCGCGCCTGGACCCGCACCTACGGCCTGCGCGCCACGATCTCCAACTGCTCCAACAACTACGGCCCCTACCAGCACGTGGAGAAGTTCATCCCCAGGCAGATCACCAACATCGTCGACGGCGTGCGCCCCAAGCTCTACGGCCGCGGCGAGAACGTCCGCGACTGGATCCACACCGAGGACCACTCCTCGGCCGTCTGGGACATCCTCACGAAGGGCCGCATGGGGGAGACCTACCTCATCGGCGCCGACGGGGAGAAGAACAACATCACCGTGCTGCGCATGATCCTTGCGGCCATGGGACGCGACCCCGAGGACTTCGACTGGGTCGCCGACCGCCCCGGCCACGATCGCCGCTACGCCATCGACTCCACCAAGCTGCAGACCGAGCTCGGCTGGCGCCCGACGCACACCGACTTCGCCGAGGGCCTCAGGGCCACCATCGACTGGTACGTCGCCAACGAGGCCTGGTGGCGCCCGGCCAAGGAGGCCACCGAGGCCCGCTACCGCGCGCAGGGGCAGTAAGGAGGGGAGAGACATGGCAGACATCGCATTCGAGAAGGACCTCTCCGTCACCGAGACCGGCATCGAGGGCCTGAAGGTCGTCGAACTGGCCGTCCACGGCGACTCGCGCGGCTGGTTCAAGGAGAACTGGCAGCGCGCCAAGATGACCGCCCTGGGCATCCCGGACCTCCGCGTCGTCCAGAACAACATCTCCTACAACGACAGCCGCGGCGTAACCCGCGGCATCCACGCCGAGCCCTGGGACAAGTTCATCTCCGTGGCCCGCGGCTCGGTCTTCGGCGCATGGGTCGACCTGCGCGAGGGCAGCGCCACCTACGGGAAGGTCTACACGACCGTGCTTGACCCCTCGAAGGCCATCTACGTCCCGCGCGGCGTGGGCAACTCCTTCCAGGCCCTGGAGGACGGCACCGCCTACACCTACCTGGTGGACGCCCACTGGTCCCTGGAGCTCAAGAAGACCTACACCTTCGTGAACCTCGCCGACCCCGAGCTCGCCATCGACTGGCCGATCCCCCTCGACGAGGCCACCGTCTCCGAGGCCGACCTCAACCACCCGATGCTCAGGGACGTCGTCCCCATGGCGCCGAAGCGCACCCTCGTCACCGGCTGCAACGGCCAGCTGGGCCGCGCGGTCCGCGCGCTGGCGGAGGAGCGCGGCGTCGCCAAGGACTTCGACTTCTGCGACATCGACACCTTCGACATGTCCGACCCGGAGGCCTACTCCAAGTACGACTGGTCGCTCTACGGCACCGTGATCAACTGCGGCGCCTACACGGCCGTGGATAAAGCCGAGACCCCCGAGGGCCGCGTCATCGCCTGGAAGGCCAACGCGACCGGTCCGGCGCTTCTCGCCCGCACCTGCGCCGGGCACGGGATCACCCTGGTCCACGTGTCCTCCGACTACGTCTTCGACGGCACGGCCGAGGTGCACACGGAGGACGAGCCCCTCAGCCCGATGTCCGTCTACGGCCAGACCAAGGCCGCCGGCGACATCGCCGTGGCAGGGTGCCCGCGCCACTACATCATGCGCAGCTCCTGGGTCATCGGCGAGGGGCACAACTTCGTCAAGACCATGAAGGGGCTGTCCGACCGCGTAGCCGACCCCGAGGACAAGCTCACGCAGATCACGGTCGTGGACGACCAGCTGGGCCGCCTGACCTTCACGCGCGACATGGCCGCCGCCATCTTCCACGTGCTGGGGACGCACGCCCCCTACGGGACCTATAACTGCACCGGCTCGGGTCCGGTCAGGTCATGGGCCGACATCGCCCGCGCCGTCTTCGAGGCCGCCAACGGCAACGGGGACAAGGTCGTGCCGGTATCGACCGCCGACTACTACGCCGGCGCCGAGGGTCCCGTCGCCCCGCGCCCGGTCCACTCCGCGCTCGATCTTTCCAGGCTCGAGGCGGTCGGGTTCCATATGCCCGACTGGGAGGAAGAGCTGAGGGAGTTTTTGTTATACTGACCTCGATTGCGGAGGTTTGATATGTCTAAGAATAAGGTAATGCTCGTCTTCGGCACCCGCCCGGAGGCCATCAAGATGTGCCCGCTCGTCAACGAGCTGAAGGCGCGCAAGGATGAGTTCGAGACTGTCGTCACCGTGACCGGCCAGCATCGAGAGATGCTCGACCAGGTGCTGCGTGTCTTCGGCGTGACGCCCGACCACGACCTGGCGATCATGAAGCCGGGCCAGACGCTGTTCGACGTGACGTGCGACGTGCTGCTCAAGCTCAGGGCCGTCCTCGAGGACGAGAGGCCCGACGTGGTCCTGGTCCACGGAGACACCACGACCAGCTTCGCCGCGGCGCTCGCGTGCTTCTACCTTCAGATCCCCGTGGGCCACGTCGAGGCGGGCCTGCGCACGCACGATATCTACAGCCCCTGGCCGGAGGAGTTCAACCGCCAGGCGGTCGACATCGTGAGCGAGTACTACTTCGCCCCCACTGAGGCCAGCAAGAAGAACCTTCTGGACGAGGGCAAGCCCGAATCCAAGATCTGGGTCACCGGGAACACCGGCATCGACGCCCTGCGCACCACCGTGCGCGAGGGCTACTCCCACCCCGAGCTCGAGTGGGCGGAGGGCTCCCGCCTCATCCTCATCACGGCGCACCGCCGCGAGAACCTGGGCGAGCCCATGCACCGCATGTTCCGCGCCATCCGCCGCGTGATGGAGGAGCACCCCGACACCAAGGCTATCTACCCCATCCACATGAACCCGCTCGTCCGCAAGGCGGCGCACGAGGAGCTGGACGGCTTCGACCGCCTGCACATCATCGACCCGCTCGAGGTGCTCGACTTCCACAACTTCATGGCGACGAGCCACCTCATCCTCACCGACTCCGGCGGCATCCAGGAGGAGGCCCCGAGCCTGGGCAAGCCGGTGCTCGTCATGCGCGACACCACCGAGCGCCCCGAGGGCGTGGCCGCCGGCACGCTGAAGCTCGTGGGCACCGAGGAGGACGTGATCTACCGTGAGTTCAGCCGTCTTCTCTCCAATCAGGCCGAGTACGAGGCCATGAGCCATGCGTCGAATCCCTACGGTGACGGTCATGCAAGCGAGCGTATTGCTGATGTTTTGGGAGACAATCTGTGAGTAATTTGAAATCCGAAGAAATAGTATTTAGTTTTGTCATCCTTCATTTTGGTGATGTCGGCATTACTAATGATTGTCTGCGATCCATTTGTAGCCTGCATAGGCCCGGTCAGGTCAGTCTTGTTATTGTGGACAATGAATTGGCGAAAGACGAAGAGAGCCGAGTTGACGAACTTGATTTCGAGACGGGCGACCTGCCCTTTAAATTAGTCCGAATATATGAAGACGGCGGCTTTTCGTATGCTAACAACGTTGGATATTTAGTTGCGAAAAATGAATTCGGCGCAAACACAATCATCATTTGTAATAATGATATTACTTTTACGGATGAGAAACTTCTTGATAAGTTGTGCATTCGCGCAGATCAGGGTTTCGATGTAATTGGGCCTGCCGTAATACATGCCGGGTCTGGAAAACACCAGAATCCGCTGGATTTAGAAGAGCGATCGATTGCCGATTTGAATAAAACAATTATTCTCAATCGAATTGGTCTATTTTTGTTTCCCTTCGTCTACCCGATTCTCTATTGGTCTGAATGTCGGAGAAAGAATCGATGGCTTAACTCTTCTAAAGAGAATGTTGAGTTGGACGAAACTGGAGCAGCATTGAATATTGTGCTGTTCGGTGCTTGTCTTATATTCATGCCGCGATTTGTAAAGAATGAAACAAAGGCCTTTTCACCTGAAACTCATTTTTACTATGAGGAATATATTCTATATCATCGTTGCATGAATGATGGATATACAACAGCGTTCTGTCCAGAAATGTCGTGCCTTCATGAGAGCGGTAAATCAACCGTATCTTCTTTTTCTAACAGAAAAAAGAAGATGCGTTTCGAGATGAATCAGATTGCGAGCGCTTGTGCTGTATATAAAAAAATGTTGAAAAGTATTTAGCGGGTTTAAATGCAAATGAGTCCATTTCGCTCGGTCAAAGTTTGAGCCTTATAAGTTCATTGGTGAGCTATCTGCTGATCGGGATTTTATTCTTTAATCACGAGGGTTAATATGCAACGAATTCTTATTGTCACGTCACGAAATATGGCTTGTCCGGGTGGAGAGCTTAGTCTTGTTAAAAACCGCGCGAGCGCCCTCGAATCCAAGTGGGGTGTGTCGAGCGAACTATTGTCACTTGTTAATAGCAGGCTTAATGTAAAATCTGGTGAGGAGGCTTACGGAGAGGGAACTTATATCACTTGTGATTTTCTCAATCCGGCGGCTCTTCTGAATGGATATAACAAACTTATTAAAGAGGCGCTATATAGACTATCCGGTGGTAACTACTCGGCGGTTATTGTGTCTGGAGTCGGATTACTTCGCTTTGTCGACAGTTTTAAAAAGGCCGCTGGTGCGAATACTTTAGTCTGCGCTGATATTCACGGCTTTTATGGCGACGGTGCTTTTTTAGCAAAAGACGAGTCGTTCATGATGGGCTCGTTTCATAGGCTTGCCTCCCATGAAGACAAGTATGAGCAGCTCCGTTTGTTAAGAAAGTTTGACAGAATATTCGTCGTTTCGGATGCTTATAAGAATTATCTGATGGACAAGGCGGGTTGTTCTGCAGAGCAGTTCTATGTTGTTCCGTGTGCAATTGATTTAAAATGGCGCTTATCCGCTGATGACCGCGAAAGATATAGATTAGCTTACAGGGAAAAATATGGCTTCCTGGATCAAGAAAGGGTTTTCTTATATTCGGGAGGCGCATCTTCTTGGCAATGCTTGAAAGAAACGGTTGCTCTCTACCGAGAAATTAAGAAGTCCTCTTTAGCTAGGCTAATTATTCTTACGGGCGATCTTGACGGTGTGAATAAGGAAATCGGCGAGGCACCCGATGTTATAGTTGATTCCTATTTGCCGTCTGAGCTGCCAGGAGTTTTTTGCGCCGCGGATGCCTGCATGATGCTTAGGGCTGATCACCCTACCAATTTATACGCATATCCTAATAAATTTCTCGAGTATGTTTCTGCTCATAAACCAGTTATTGCTACGCCCTATGTTCTGGATGTTGCCAGTCAAATTGATAATTACAACGTTGGCGTTATGTATATGGGAGATACGTTCGAATTGCTTACGAGTTTGGATAATATTTCTAACCGGCCGCAGCAGTATGAACAATTAATTGAAGCGGTTTCGTTTGAACGTACACTTGTTCCTTTCGTGGACGATCTGAATCGTTTCTGTCAATCGATTTCTTAACGGAGAATTGTTATGTTATTAAGTGTATTTACCCCCTGCTATAACCGTGCATATACGCTCTCGCGTTTGTTCGATAGCATAAAGGCGCAACAGTTTTCAGATTTTGAGTGGATCATTGTCGATGACGGCAGCTCTGATAATACGAAGGAGCTCGTTGAATCTTGGATTGCGGATGATGATCTACCTTTCGAAATCCGCTATTTTTATCAGGAAAATGCCGGTAAACATGTAGCTTGGAATAACGGGCTCAGCTATGCACGTGGCGAGCTTTTTTTGCCCGTTGATAGTGATGACTATTTTGTTGACGGTGCGTTTGAGTCCGTTCTAAAGATGTGGAAGGCTTCAAGAGACAATGATAAGCTTATCGCATTTTCCGGTGTAGGAGTCTTTCCGGGAAACAAAGAAACTGGCGGCTTTTTGCTAACGATGGACGAGCCCTATAAGGACTATTCATCCATCACTCGCCGCGCAGAAGGAATCGATGGTGACTTAGCTGAAATATTTTTCACTTCGAGGTTGCGAAAATACCCGTTTCCAGTTTTTGAAGGGGAACGGTTCGTAACCGAAGCTGTTATCTTTAATAGATTTAGCATGGATGGCTATCTTATCAGGGGTTTTGCGTATCCAATTTATGTTTGCGAATATTTGAATGATGGTTATACCAAAAACGTCAATCATCATTTGATTAGCAACTGGAAAGGCTACAAACTTTATGTTCGAGAATTGATGGGCAGCAACGCACCGATATCCTCCAAATTTATTCCCTTCTGCGGTTTTATTTACCGACTTCTTTTAAAAACCTTTCGTATTGTTAAGTAAAGCAAGCTCAATACCGGCTTGTTAGGAAACGATGATAGCTATGCGCATAGCGTTATTTTCAGCTTATTTTCCGCCGCATATTGGCGGTGTCGAACAATATACATTGAATCTTGCAACCTCTCTTTACAAAAAGGGACATGAGGTTGTAGTCATTACGTCCAATTCTGGCAATGGAGCAAAACCCCATGTCCCTTTCGAGGTCATCGAAATACCAACTATTTCCGTCATGGGGGACCGTTTTCCCGTTATCAGGACAAATCGTGGATTCAGCAAGTTGGTTAATAAACTGCGAACAGTTGCTTTTGATGCTTATGTAATTAATACACGTTATTATCCAATTTGTTTGCTCGGCTGTCATCTTGCCTCAGTTCAAGGAAAAAAGCCTGTAATTATCGATCATAGCTCTGGCTACTTGTCTGATGAAAAAAGTATTTACGGGTTTACACTTCGCCTTTATGAAAGAATTATTAATCGAGCGGTCATGTTTTATAAACCTGACTGTTACGCTGTCTCGTCCAGAAGCGGACTGTGGATTAAGTCGCTTGGATTTCATTACTGTGGCGTAATCCCAAACGCTATTGATGTTGACGAATATTTAATGAAATGCTCCGATAGGGATTGGAACGAGGTCGTCAATCAGTGCAGTGGCCTCAAGGTTGTTTTTATTGGACGACTTGTTAGGGAAAAGGGGGTTCAGACTGCTATCGGTGCCGTCCGCTTGCTGCGCGCGCGAGGGAATAAGGTCGATTTGCTCATTGCTGGCAGTGGACCACTGGCCAATTCTCTCGCTCAAATTAAAGATGAGTATATCCACTATGTTGGGGCATTATCGAGAGAAGATGCTTGCTCGCTGCTGTCCGTTTCTGACATTTTCTGTTATCCATCTGAATATCCGGAAGGTCTGCCGTCGGTTTTACTGGAGGCCGCCTCGCATAAGCTTGCTATTGTTTCTTCGAACTGCGCAGGTGCTAGCGACGTGATTCAAAATGCTGATTCTGGCCTCATTGTGAATGATCCGAACCCTGCAAGTATTTCGCATGCAATTCAGCAATATTGCGACAATCCGGCCCTAATGAAATCGGCAGGGATGAAAGCCTTTAATCGTGTGAAGACTTCTTTTTCTTGGGATGTAAGTGCTCAATTACTAATCGATGCTATTTCAAATGGCTGCTGAATTCCACATGGAAATGTTTTCTTGCAAGGCGATTATTGCTGTTAATTCGTTTATAAATGAGCGATCGTCTGGAAAGGCATATCGAGTCTGTCGATAAGTGGGCATCAGATTATGCGGCAGCTTTTTGGCTTTCTCGAGTTTTAGCTGTTCGAATAGCTTATTTAACTTGATTTTCTTTTGTATCTAGCTAAAATAATTTACTTGCAGCCGTGTTGGTTGCTGTATATGACGAAGGGTGGTGGTTGCCTTGGTTAAACTTATTTCCAAGCTAATGCACCATTGCGAGGGGCCGGCAGTTATTCCGTCTATGACGTGATTAGCTTTACCTGCCGCATTATTGCAGGTGAGCACTTTTTAGTGTGGCCCCTACTTCGTCTATTGCTTCTTATGAATTAGACACGATATGGGTTCTTATCGCATTAGGTCTATAATCTGACATTCACTTCTCGCTATAATGATTTGCGTTAACGTTATTTAGGATGTAGATTCGCTGAATGTATATCGATGTTGATTCATTACAATAGTATTTGCATGTTCAATTTGCATAGCGAGAATGGATTTGCGTGTCCTATAGTCCAAGAACTCTTGTTGCTATTCCTGCATATAATGAAGAAGAGTGCATAGAAAACACCATTTCCGAGCTTAGGCATGTTGCGCCTGAGTTTGATTTTGTTGTTATTAATGATGGATCTCATGATCGAACGCTTTCTATCTGCGAGAGTATCGACTGCAATATTATTAATATGCCGATCAACTGTGGCCTTACAGTTGGTTTTCAGACTGCGGCTCGATATGCCGTTGATCATGGATACGATTATATGATTCAATTTGATGCCGACGGGCAACATCGTCCGGAGTTTTTGGCTGCTCTTGTTGAGAAGGCGGTAGATACTGGTTCTGACATCGTTATCGGTTCTAGGTTTCTGACTGTCCGCAAAGATAAATCGATGCGCATGGTTGGTTCACGCATGATTACCGTATTGATTAAGATGCTGACCAGCCATCGCATTAGTGATCCCACATCTGGCTTCAGACTGTTTAGCCGTCCTATACTCGAAAGATATTATTACGACAACACTCTTAACCCTGAGCCAGAATCAATTGCCTTGTTTTTAAAACAAGGATACACAGTATCCGAAGTTCAGGTTTCGATGCGTGAACGTCAAGGTGGGGAGAGTTACTTAAATCCGGTTAAATCTATGCAGTATATGCTCCGGGTATTCGTGACTCTTCTTATTGTTCAGTGGTTTAGGTGATGGTTGTGTCTATATCGCTTCGCGTGTTGCTAATTGTAAGCGCTGCTGTTGTTTTGTTGTTTGTAGCCCGAAAGCTTAAGAAGTCCCAGATGCAAGCTCTGGATTCACTATTTTGGCTGGTGTTTAGCTTGAGCTTTGTGGTTCTTGGCATTTTTCCTGAAATAGCAATCGCATGTTCAGCTCTTTTTGGTTTTGTTTCGCCTTCGAACTTAGTGTTTTTGTACGTGATTGCTGTTCTTGTCGTGCGCGATTTCTGCAATTCCCTGCGCTTGGCTAAGTTGGAGGAGCGTTTGAACTCTCTTGTTCAGGCGGTCGCTTTAGATAAATAGAAGCTGCCTCTTAATTTGAGTCGTCTGGTTTCTGCATGCTGGTCCAAGAGGGGCTTGGGTGGGCTTTTGATGATTCTTCCTGTCTGGGAGGAAGAGCTGAAAGAGTATTTCGGTCGAATCCTTTAAGGTGTTAAGATTTGCCTCATTCGGGATTGCGGTTTTAAGGGGGGGCGGTGCTTGGGTTTTGCTCACGCACCGCCCCTATTGTTTCTCGGTTGAATGTATCAATCCGTCCATGCACAACATCACCTGTTAGAATTGCATACGATATTCCAAATACGTTTCTTCACCCTTCTAGCGAGGTTATTTATGAGCTGGTCACTACTATTTCTCGAGGCTTTTGCCGTTGCCGTTGCATTGATTTTGCCGGGCATGTTGGCCTCGCGGGCATTTGGTGTCCCTTTTAAACTATCTCTTTCCTTTGGCCCCGTGATCAGCGTTTTCTTTTTGGTCTTTATGGGCATCGTTCTATGGGTTCTCGGTGTTGACGAGGGCTATTTTGCTTTATTGATCTCGCTGCTTGTGTTTGCCATGGCAGCAGGCTCGGCATGTTTCCTGCGCTTTCATGGCAGAAGCGTATTTTTCGATACGGATATGGCTTCCCTTCTTCCGTACTTCTGCGCCCTTGCCCTATCCGTTTCCGCAACGTCATATCTTTTCATTCGCGGCATCAGCTTGCCCGATAACTTTCTCCAGGTATATGACAATTCGTTTCATTTGAGTGTCATTCAGAGCATGAAGAATGCTTCTAGCTATTCAATCTTATCGGTTGGATCGTATCTCGAGGCTGGATCTGAAGCGTTTAACCCTAGTCTAAGCACTGGTTTTTATCCTGCCGCTTGGCATATCGTTGCCGCTCTCGTTGCTCGAACTTTCAATATCTCTGTTATGGCGGCCATTAATCTCACTAATTTTGTATTTGTTGCGTTTGTTTTACCTTTGGGTATTCAATCCTTAATCGCGGCTATCTCCAAGGATGATGTGCAAAAGGGTATTTGCGCTGCTGTTGTTACGCTTGCATCCATTGCTTTCCCCTGGACCTTGCTCTACTGGGGACCTGTATATCCTAATTTTGCAGCGTTTTGTGCTATTCCTGCTGTTGCTGCTGTTTTCATCTGGTTTATCCAGAGCTTTGAAGAGCCCCGTTCATTTTGCTTAGTCGATTGTTCTGCCTTGCTTGCCATACTTATTGGTATGGCGGCTCTAGTGGCTTTGCAACCGAATGCAGTTTTCACACTTGGTCTCCTTCTGGTGCCTTCAATTATCGTATGGTTTGGCGCTTTATTTGATCGTTTGTTGTTTCGAGTGAGGGCCATTTCGGTTCATTTTTTATATTATGGATCACGCTGCCTTGTGCTTTTGGTCGTTGCTGTCGTCTGGTTCCTGATGACAAAGGCAAGTTTTTTGCAGGGCGTTATCAACTTCCACTGGCCATCTTTTACGTATTTTTTTGATGCAGCATGGAGGGCATTCTCGTTTTCCTTTAATGAAAATACGCCCTGTATTCTTCTTGCGTGCTTGGTAGTTCTTGGTTGTCTTTGTGCTTTGGGCAATAGGTCCTTTTGGGGTTATTTCTTTGTGTACTTATTTGCGGTGATGCTATTTGTTATCGATGCCACCCAAGACGGTTTTATCAGGCATTTCTTTACAGGCTTTTGGTATACAGATCGTTATCGCGTCGCTGCGATGACTTCGCTGTTCAGCATTCCGCTTTCGACGCTTGGGCTTGATTTTCTCTTGAGAAAAGTACAAGACGCTTTTTCTGTTTCTGATGGTATAGATCGTTCATCTAACTATTTTCCCCAGGTATTCTTTATTGTGTTGATTGTCTGCGGACTGTTCTGGCCTGTAAGCGTCAATCCTTCCATTAGCTATTACTCGCCGGTTGGTTTCACCAAGAATGTGTTCAATTACATGTACAGCATCAACGATATCGACAATAATCTGACGGCTGATGAGTTGATATTCCTTGGTAAGGTCAAGCAAATTACTGGCGACGAGTTGATTATCAACAATCCCTACGACGGGAGTGTCTACGGATATGCCGTTAGCGACCTCAATCTTATGTATCGAAAGTTTGGCTCTTTTGGCAAGGACGAGACTAAAGCCAGTAAGCAAATACGTTATGGCCTCAATCGTGTTGCTTGTGATTTCGACGTTTCATCTAATGTTAAGCAGACTGGCGCTAAGTATCTTCTTGTTTTGGATTATGGCGAGAGTGGACGCGAGGGCAACGATATGCCAGGATTTCATAAGTCTGACTGGGCTGGCATAGATTCGGTCGATGACTCAACCCCGGGCTTTTCGCTTGTTTTGAGTGATAAAGACATGCGCCTCTACTCTATTGAATAGGCGCGTTTCATTCATTTGTTGGGGATGGATTATGGTATTAGTGATCAGTTTCGCTCTTCTGTTTTGATTGGAAATACTATTTTGAAATTGGCCGTGGAAGTGCGTATAGGATACCCGTGAACAGCGCAATAATCGCGAAGCGCGTGATCAGGTATCCGATATACGGTGCTGGCGGTAGGCTTTCAACGATTCTAGAAACATATTGATAGGGAAACGCGATCAATTCAATAAGGAGCATATAGAAGAGCGGGAGTGTGTACTTTCCGATCCATGCGATGGGTTTTGTGACGTTCGGAATATGCTTGCAAGCTATTTGACACAGCTTAAGTATGAACAGGGAACAGGAGATGCTCCCGATGATACCCTTCGTTCCATCGACATAGGCGTTTGTAACCATGTGAGTATTTGCTCGCTTGAGCACTGTTGATTATCGCGAAACAGCACCGCTGCTATTGCGCCTGGGCATCGAGGCCAACGACGGCCCCGGTGCCTTTTTATTGCTGCCAGTCTATCGAGTTTAGGTTACCGTTTCATTGTTCGCCGTTGGTCGTGTTTGATGCTTCAGTCTCGTGTATGGCTTTTGATATAATTGAAACATTTGAGTTGCATACCATGTGTGCCAGGCTTGTATTGGAGTCATTGTGTCGCAAAACCAACCGCTTGTTTCGGTTCTCGTCCCCATCTGCAATGTCGAGAGGTATCTTGATGAGTGCCTCAGCTCTCTGCAGAATCAGACGCTCAAGGATATTGAAATCATTTGCATCAATGATGGCTCTACGGATTCTTCGTTGGATATCGTTAATGACTTCGCTTCCGAAGACCCTCGCTTTGTTGTTATCGATAAGCCAAATTCCGGCTACGGCGACTCGATGAATCGCGGTTTGGAGTCTGCGAGGGGCAAGTACATTTCTATTCTAGAGTCCGATGATTTCCTCGATGCCGATGCCCTTGAGTTTATGCTTCAGCAAGCTGAGGACAACGCACTCGATCTGTTTAAATGCAATTTCTGGCTCTATTGGTCGTCTTGCGATAGTTCTAGGCTAAATCGTCATGACGCCTATTTTCCCGCGATGAGCCAAGAACTGATCGGCATGGGCGTTCATAGGCCCATCGATGCGCCTGACGCCTTCTGGGCCAAGCCGTCCATCTGGTCTGCGCTGTACCGGAAAGACTTTTTGGCTTCCAATAACATCTCGTTTCTTCCTACTCCAGGAGCATCCTTCCAGGACACGAGCTTCACTTTTAAGGTCCTTGCCTGTGCGCGGCGCGCAATGTATTCGGGAAAGGCGTTTTTGCACTATCGCCAGGACAATGAACACTCGTCGGTGAATAATCCGGGCAAGGTATTTTGTGTTTGCGATGAGCATCATGAGATGACGCGCTTCCTTAATGAGGACCGCCCTGATCTCAAACCGGCGCTGGATCCCATTCGCGCAAAGGTAAAGTTCTATAACTACGATTGGAATCTTAATAGGTTGGCTCCTGAACTCCGTCGTGATTTCATCGCCGTCTTTTCGTCTGAAATGGCCGAAGAGCTGCAGTTGAATAACATTATTTGTGCCGAGGCTCCGTTTGATCGTTATGGGTTTAATCCTGTTGAGTTTGCTCGTGCTAAGGACTTTGCTGAGAATGCGGATCTTCTCGCGGTCCAGTATTCACTTATGGGGTCCGGTAAATTCAATACGATTCGCGAGTACTTTGCGGCTGGCGGCTTTTCTATGGTGGTTCGTATGATGAAGAGAAAGCTTCGTCGTTAATATGTCTTCTTCATATTGCCCGTTGCTGTCGATCGTTGTCCCTGTTTATAACGTCGGCGGCTACTTACTGGATACCCTCGACTCGATTGCGGCTCAGTCATACAACAATATCGAGATTATCTGTGTTGATGATGGATCCACAGATGGGTCGGGCGAGCTGCTCGACTTGTATGCCGCTCGCGATTCTCGATTTGCTATCTATCACGAAGTTAACCGGGGAGTTTCCGCTGCTAGAAACTTTGGTATCGATAAGGCTCGTGGTGAGATTATCCTTTTTGTTGATGCCGATGACTTGCTTAAGCCTAATGCCTGTGATGTCGTTCGCCAGGCCTTCGACAATGACGGCCAGGTGGATATCTTAAAGTTCTCCGCCGATCCCTTTCCGATCGAGCTTTCCAATCCGTGGCTTACGTCGACGTTGTCATTAGATGATGAAGAGTATTTCGGCTACAGCGATAAGCTCGTTTTTTATGCTAAGACTAGGCCGTTTCCCTGGAATGGAGCTTATCGCCTTTCCTTCTTGCGCGACCATGAGCTCTATTTTCCTGTCGGATTGACTCTTGGCGAGGACCAGGTGTTTTCGTTCGCTACGCTTGGAAGGTCTTCTCGCACAAAGCTTCTTTCTGATTCACTTTACGAATACCGCTTATCTCGCAAGGACTCTGCGATGTGCGTGATGGCGCAGGATGAGAAACTGCGCCTACAGAAGCATTTGCAAGTGGTTGATCGAATTATGGCGGATTGGGCCAAGCAGGGGAGATTCGAAGGAGAGTCCGGCCGTTCCATGCTGCTCTTTGTTTCAGACTTTTTCATTTTTGATGTTCTTGATCTTGAAGATCAGGAAGACCGCAAAGAACTCCTAAGCGAGCTACAGCGCATTTTGTCCAAGCATTTGACGATTGATGAGATTGCCCAAATGTTGTCAAGCGATAGAATCTTGAAGTTTTATCAGCAGCTTTTTGATCATGATGGCCCGTCTTCGTTTGGCGCATCAAGCATTTATTCGTTTGTTGCCGAGCTAAAGGGTTATAAAGCGGCGGTGTTTATGTTTATCGATCGCGCTAAATCTTCGCTATTCGCCGCCTGCGGTGTCTCGCCTGCGAAGGAAATACAGAACGATTTATTTGAAGATGCGCCATCCATTTCCGAGGCGGTTGAGGCGCTTAAGACTCGCTCTTAATATGTTTACAGCTGCAGTGTTGTTCGCGAATTGCCGAATTTAGAGTTTAAAAAGAGAGGCGGCTAGGATATTGATCTTAGCCGCCTATTATCATGCAAATTGATATGAAATTCCGTTCGCAGTTGAATTAATCTATCCTGCGGTTTTCAGGCAGCGCTGCTTAAGCTTTGTCTGAATGGGTTCAATGACGAACGTGTCGACGATCGAGGCTATTGTCAGTGCCGTACCATATGCCAGCACTGTCGCTGATACCCAAGTGATCAGCCTTAACGGCCATGCGAGCGTCGCGTAGCCACTGTGTAGTGCGCCTATATAGATGACGTCGATGGCAAATTCAATCGTTGCGTATTGTAGGAGATAGATTGAATAGGACCTTTTTGCGGCCCATTCGATAAGCTTAGAAAGCGATTTCGATTGGAGCTTAATTCCATCAAACGCGATAAAGATGGCGACGGTAACGATCATCCAGTTGAAACTTGGGTCAGATCTTTCTAGTCCAAAATATGCGCTAGCAATATCTATGATGAAGAACAATGCGCCTGACGCCATAATAAAATGGGTTTCACGCGTGTCTAGCAATGGGGTAACCCTCTTGATGAGATATCCCATGCAAAAGAATGTGAAATACGTTCCTCCGAGAAGCGATCGCGGAATAATGCGTTGAAGCATGCTTATGGCCGCCGCAAAGGTGACATGCTGAGAGTTGATGAGCAAAGAGTTTGCTGCGGATGACAGTCCACCCCATGCATAGATTCCTAAGGTCACAAACAGGGCAATTTTGCAGGTACGATCATCGAGGGCGCCGAACATTTTGGACAGTACCGGTGCTACTAAAATGAACGGAATGAGTGCCGGGACAAACCACCAGCCACCTTGAATCAAGCCGCTCGTGTATCTGATGAAGTTGGTGTCCGTAACTGAGCCTGTCGTAGCCTTGTATACGTAAAGAAGTCCTGCATATACAAAGATGGGAAGCAATAACGACAGGGCTTTACCAAAGAGGTAATCCTTGTAGCTTTTCTTTAGGGGCCTTAATGCGAAATAGCCCGACAGACAGAAGAAAATCGGGTCGCAAATAATGGCGCCTGTGCCTACTATCGCACCGGCGTTAATGCCGCGAAAGCTGCCCAGTTGCGGTGCGATGTGAACAACAACAACTAGAAACATTGAGAGGGCTCTTAAAAGATCCCAGTTTGTAAGACGCTTATTAGTGTTCATTGAAGCCTACTCACCTATTGAATTGCGCGTTTTGTATACCTGAAGCTCCCATTGTTTCTTTTCGACCTTGGCGACCGAGTCGAGGATGAGGCCCGTTGCCAGGCTGAGGCCGCATAGGAACATGAAACACGCGGCGAGCATGGCGGTTGGGAAACGGGGCACCAGCCCGGTATGGAAGTACTCAACAATGATGGGGATGCCGAGCGCGAGGCCGATGGCGGCGAAGATCAGGGCGATGAGGCTGAAGAATTTGAGCGGTCGGTAGTCCTTGAAGAGCGTGCCGATCATGGCGATGACCTTGATACCGTCGCCGACCGTGTCGAGTTTGGACACTGAACCAGCGGGGCGGTCCCGGTACTCCACCGGGACGTCCTTAATTCGCCAACGGTGATCGACGGCGTGGATGGAGAGCTCGGTCTCGATCTGGAAGCCCTCGCTCAGGACGGGGAACGTCTTGACGAATGGCTGGCCCATGGCGCGGTACCCCGTCATGACGTCTTCGAAGCTGTAACCGTAGATCCACTTGATCATGGCGCGGACCAGGTTGTTCCCGAAACCGTGGAAGGCGCGCTTGTTTTCCTCGGTGTAAGTGCCGTTGGAGAGGCGGTCGCCCACGGTCATATCCGCCTCTCCCGCAAGGATAGGGTCGCAGAGCGCTCGGGCTGCCTCGGCGGGATACGTGTCGTCGCCGTCGACCATGAGGTAACAGCCTGCGTCGATGTCGCGGAACATCTGACGGCACACGTTGCCCTTTCCCTGGCGCGGTTCGAGCCGCACCGTGGCGCCGTGCTCCAAGGCAATCTGGGACGTCCCATCGGTTGAGTTGTTGTCGTAGACGTAGACCGTGGCTCCGGGGAGTTCGCGGTGGAAATCGTCTATGACTTTACCGATGGTGACGGCCTCGTTATAGCAGGGAATGATAACCGCTGTGTTTGTATAGTCCAAGATGAATGCCCCCATAACTTATTACGGGTTGTTAGTATACCTGCCGTCAGATGCCTGTATTTGATATGGGGTACTTTTCCAGATTTGCATCGCTGGGTTAGTTGCCGTCTTTGAAGGCTATACTTTCCACTGTTATGAATTACGAGACAAGGAGATGGTCCGTGACTGACAGCGTAGATAGTCAGAAAGCGGTGGCTAAGCCGGCCTCTCACGCTAAAAATGATTTCGAAAAAGACAAATACATCCTGAGGCAGCTTGTCACTAAGGATTTTAAGATTAAGTATCGTCGCAGCGTTTTGGGTGTTGCGTGGTCGGTACTCAATCCACTTCTTATGATGGTCGTCATGTCCATTGTGTTCTCGACCATTTTTGGTCAGAGCCGCAATGGTTCCATAACGCCCGAGATGTATCCGCTGTACCTGATTGTCGGCAACATTACGTTCTCGGTTATGTCCGAGTCGACGAACCAGGCACTCATGTCCATCATCGCGGCGTCGTCCTTGCTTAAGAAGGTTAAGGTGCACCGCTGGGTGTTCCCGGTTCAGAAGGTGCTGTTCTCGCTCGTTAACTTTGCCTTCTCTCTGGTTGCTGTCGCGCTGGTTATGCTGTGGTTCCATGTTCTTCCTACCTGGCATTTAATCTTGCTGCCGGTTTGCCTGTTTTTGCTTATGTGCTTTTGCATGGGCTTGGGCATGATGCTCTCGGCGCTTGCCGTATTTTTCCGTGATGTTATGCACCTGTGGACCGTCGTTATCACCGCGTGGATGTACCTGACGCCTATTTTTTGGACCACCGATTACATCAGCCAGATGGCGCATTGGATTCAGGTTCTGGTCGTTGTGAACCCCATGTACAACTACCTGCAGTTTATGCGCGATATTTTCCTGTTCAATACTGTGCCTTCCGCGCTTACGTTTGGCCTGTGTGTTGTTTGGGCCGTTGTCGCCCTTGTTATTGGCTATACCGTGTTCCATAAGACCGAGCACAAGTTTATTCTCTACATTTAAGGAGTGCTGTTATGTCTGCGACTACGGTTGATTACAGCAAGCAGCCTCTTGCTGTTGAGGTTAAAGATGTCACTATGATTTTCAACATGGCGTCTGAGTCTTTGACGAACCTTAAGGAATACTTTATTAAGCTTGCTAAGCACGAGCTGTTTTTTGAGGAGTTTCGCGCTCTTAAGCACATCTCCTTTGATGTGCATCGCGGTGAGGTCGTCGGTCTGGTTGGTACCAACGGATCCGGTAAGTCTACGATGCTCAAAATCATCGCTGGTGTTCTGGAGCCGAGTGAGGGCGAGGTTAAGGTTCACGGCAACATTGCCCCGCTTATCGAGCTGGGCGCCGGCTTTGATCCCGAGCTTACAGCACGCGAGAATATCTACCTTAACGGCGCTCTGCTTGGTTATACCAAGGAGTTTATTGACGCGAGCTTCGATGACATCATCGAGTTCGCCGAGCTTAAAGACTTTGTCGACATGCCGCTCAAGAACTTCTCTTCGGGCATGGTTGCGCGTATTGCCTTTGCTATCGCTACTATTACCGAGCCCGATATCCTTATTGTTGATGAGACGCTTTCTGTTGGTGATGTGTTCTTCCAGCAAAAATGCGAGCGTCGTATTCAGCATTTTATTGAGAGCGGTGATGTAACGGTGTTGTTTGTTTCTCACTCCATGGAGCAGGTTGAACGCATTTGCCAGCGTGCGGTTTGGATCGAGAAAGGCGACCTACGCATGGATGGTCCCGTTGATGAGGTGTGCAAGGCATACCACGACCAGTTTAAGTAGGTTATAATTTATTTTGCTGTGAAGTTACGCTATTGGCGTGCTTGCATGGTTTTATGCTCCATTAGCTCAGTCGGATAGAGCAGGGGACTTCTAATCCCAAGGTCGACGGTTCGAATCCGCCATGGAG
>JAHYYN010000072.1:0-5627 GCA_019424945.1 Collinsella sp.
CGCAGGCACCGGTAAGGTCGACGCCGTCGCGGCACATGGCCGGCACAAACATGGCGTCGTAGGCGCTGCCCAGCGCATAGGTGGGGAAGTAGCCAAACGAGCCGCCGCTCCAGTGCGTGTCCTGCAGACAACCGCGCGTGTCGTCGGGAACG
This sequence comes from Collinsella sp., assembly GCA_019424945.1. Lineage (GTDB taxonomy): Bacteria > Actinomycetota > Coriobacteriia > Coriobacteriales > Coriobacteriaceae > Collinsella. The sequence continues at coordinate 153 of JAHYYN010000072.1, forward strand.
GGAAGGCCCAGGTACTCGTCCATAAAGCGGTTCCAAAGCGCGGGGATGTCCTTGGCCGTGGCCTCGCCGGCAAACAGCATGCGCTCAATCTGGTAGCGCACCATAATATGCAGCGGGTAGGTGAGCTCGTCGGCTTCGGTGCGGATCAGCGACGGCTGCGCAATGTTCACGGCGCAGTAGAGCGTGTCCTCGTCCACGTCGCCGTAGACCTCGGGCGCGTGACGGCGCAGTACCTGCAGCAGCGGTCCCATAAAGGCGCGGCTGCGGCCCACGGTGTTCTCAAAGAAGCGGCTCTGGCTCTCGTGGATGCCCATGGAAGTGCCGCCCTCCAGGCACGTGCGCGCATAAGCCGGATTGACGCCCAGCTCGTACATGGCATGTCCCGCCTCGTGGATGATGCTGTAGACGTTGGAGATGCAGTCGTCTTCGTAGATGTGCGTCGCGATGCGCGCATCACCCACGGCAAAGCCCTCGCTAAACGGGTGCTCAGTAAAGGCAAGTGTGGTGTCGTTCAGGTCCAGGCCGACGAGCTTCATAAGGTCGAAGCTCATGGCGCGCTGGGCAGCCTCGGGCACGCGGGCGTGCAAAAAGTCGGCAGCTGGCTGCTGGCCGCGCTCGCCGATGGCGTGCACGAGCGGCACGACCGTGGCCTTGACCTCATCGCAAAACGCGTCGAAGCTCTTGGCGGAAAGGCCACGCTCGTACTGGTCGAGCCAAACATCGTATGGGTCGCGCTTGGGGTCCATGAGCTCGGCCTGATGCTTAAGCTGGCCGACGATTCTATCCACATAGGGCTCAAAGCTCGCCCAGTCATTGGCCGTCTTGGCCTTGTGCCACACGGCGTCGGCCTCGCAGGTGAGCCTGGTCCAGGCCTCGGCCTCCTCGGTGGGAATGGCGCTTGCCTCGCGCTGGTCGCGGCCGAGCACACGGATCTCGTCGAGCAGCTGCGGGTCGTCGATCTTGCCTCCGGAGACGGTCTCGCGTGCCAGCGAGCGCACAAGTTCGACAGACTTTTCGCTGGTCAGCAGCTTGTGATGCTCGCCGGCAAGGGTGCCCATGGCATCGGCGCGGGCCGCGGCGCCGTTGGCGGGGGCAATGGTCGCGCCATCGAACTCGGCAATCTTGAGCAGGTACTCGCGGGTCCACAGTTTGCCCTCGAGCTTGCGGAATTTTTTGACGGCCTTATCGACCTTCATGCCTTTGGATGTCTTGCCCGCTGCGGGCTCGGCCTTCTTATCGAGTTTCTTTCCCATACCATATCCTTGATCTCGTGAGCCGGGCGCTTCGGGTGGGCGCGCGGCCAGTTTGCACAGCTACCTGCCTTGTACCCAGCACGAACAAAACGGAACGCGGCGATACGCCCACACAATGTGGTATCCTGTAGCCCAATGCGTTGACGGAGAGGGTTTTGCCCGCCGCGTCGCCGGCAAGAGAGGGAAGGTCATGGGCTGCAAGCCTTCCTGCGGTGACAAGGGCCAAGCGTTCACTCCCGAGCAGCGACCTCAACGGGCACGCGGCCAGCGGCGGCGAAGCCCCAGTAGGGAAGCCGTGAGCCTCGCGATAAGGGGCGCAGAGTGGGCACGGCGGGCCAGACATCCGCCGCGTCAAACAAGGTGGTACCGCGGAATTCAACCGTCCTTGGGCAATGCACATGCCCGAGGGCGGTTTTTTGTTACCGAACCGGGCCGCGCATCCGCAGCATCGGGCGGCGTCAGCCGCCCCGGAGCGCGGATGCGCGAGAGACGAAAGGGAAGACATGAGTCTGATTGATGATCTGGTCAAACTCGAGGAAGAGGCCAAGGAGCTCGTCGCAGGCGCCGACGACGCCGAGAAGCTCGAGGCCGCGCGCGTCGCGCTGCTCGGCCGCAAGGGCCGCATCACCGGCCTGATGCGCATGATGGGCAAGCTCGCTCCCGAGGATCGCCCCGTCATGGGCAAGCGCGCCAACGAGATGCGTCAGCTGATCGAGGGCATGCTCGACGAGCGCACCACCGAGATGAAGGCCGCCGCCCTTAAACACGCACTCGAGCACGATGCCGTCGACATCACGCTGCCGGGCATCCGTCCGCAGATCGGTCACCAGCACCTGATCAAGCAGATTATCGAGGAGGCCGAGGACATCTTCTGCGGTATTGGCTATACCGTCGAGTCTGGTCCCATGGTCGACACCTCCTATTACAACTTCACCGCGCTCAACGCCCCCATGGATCACCCGAGCCGCTCGGCCCGCGATACCTTCTACGTGGTCGACAACAACCCCGGCAGCGTCGCGCACCCCGAGGCTCACGCCCACGGCGAGTCCGACGTGCTGCTGCGCACCCAGACCTCGGGCGTGCAGATCCACACCATGGAGTCGCAAAAGCCGCCCATCTACATGATCTGCCCGGGCACCGTCTACCGTCCCGACACGGCCGATGCCTGCCACCTGCCGCAGTTCAACCAGATCGAGGGCCTGGTCGTCGACGAGGGCATCACCTTTGGCGACCTGAAGGGCACGCTCGACTACTTTGTTAAGTGCATGTTTGGCGAGGATCGCAAGACGCGTTACCGCCCGCACTTCTTCCCCTTCACCGAGCCCAGCTGCGAGGTGGACGTGAGCTGCCACGTGTGCGGCGGCAAGGGCTGCAACTTCTGCAAGCATAGCGGCTGGATCGAGATCCTGGGCTGCGGCATGGTCGACCCCAACGTCCTGATCAACTGCGGCATCGACCCCGAGAAGTACACCGGCTTCGCCTTTGGCATTGGCGCCGAGCGCGTCGCGGCCCTGCGCTACGACCTGCCGGACCTGCGAACGCTTATGACGGGCGATATGCGCTTCTTAAATCAGTTCTAGGCCCGGCGGCTTTCCCAAGCACCGCACCTTGCCTTTCAATCGTCGGTTGCGTACCTAAGTACGCGGCCCTCCTCTTTCAAGGCAATCTGCGGCACTTGGAAAACCCGTCTCCGTTGCAGTTTTTGGCTCAAAGCCGCATTTATGAAAGGAGACCAGTTAGATGCGCGTTTCTTACGACTGGCTCAAGACCATGATCGATATTCCGGAGGATCCCAAGACCCTTTCGGACGAATATATCCGTACCGGCACCGAGGTCGAGGCGATCGACACCGTGGGCGAGTCCTTCGACCACGTGGTGACCGCCAAGGTGCTCACCAAGACCCCGCACCCCGATAGCGACCACATGTATGTGTGCTCGGTCGACGTGGGCGACAAGAACCTCGACGCCGACGGCAACCCCGCTCCGCTGCAGATTGTCTGCGGCGCGCAGAACTTTGAGGCCGGCGACCACATCGTCACGGCCATGATTGGTGCCGAGCTGCCCGGCGACATCAAGATCAAGAAGAGCAAGCTGCGCGGCGTCGTGTCCATGGGCATGAACTGCTCCGCGCGCGAGCTCGGTCTGGGCGGCGACCACTCCGGCATCATGATCCTGCCCGAGGATACGCCCTGCGGCATGCCGTTTGCCGAGTATGTGGGCTCGAGCGACACCGTGCTCGACTGCGAGATCACGCCCAACCGTCCCGATTGCCTGTCCATGATCGGCATGGCCCGCGAGACCGGCGCCATTTTCGATCGCGATTTCCACGTTGAGCTGCCCGCCATCAAGGCGGAGACCGGCCGCGCGACTGACGACGAGCTTTCGGTCGAGATTGCCGACGAGGGCCTGTGCGACCGCTACGTCGCCCGCATCGTGCGTAACGTGAAGGTCGGCCCGTCGCCCGACTGGATGGTCAAGCGCCTCAACGCCCTGGGCGTGCGCCCGCACAACAACATCGTCGACATCACCAACTACGTGATGATGCTCACCGGTCAGCCGCTGCATGCCTTTGACCTGTCTACCTTTGCCGAGCGCGACGGCCACCGCCGCGTGGTGGTTCGCGCCGCCCAGCAGGACGAGAAGTTTACGACGCTCGATGGCGAGGAGCGCGTGCTCGACGCCGGCATGGGCCTCATCACCGACGGCGAGCGCCCCGTGGCGCTGGCCGGCGTTATGGGCGGCATGGATTCCGAGATCGAGGACGACACCGTCGACGTGATGGTCGAGAGCGCCTGCTTTAACGCCGGCCGCACCTCGCACACCAGCCGCGATCTGTCGCTGATCTCCGACGCCTCCATTCGCTTTGAGCGCCAGGTCGACGAGACCGGCTGCGTGGATGTCGCCAACGTTACCTGCGCGCTCATCGAGGAGATCGCCGGCGGCGAGGTTGCTCCCGGCTATGTCGACGTTTTCCCCGCGCCCAAGACCATCGACAGCATTAAGCTGCGCCTGGCCCGCGTGCACGCCATTTGCGGTGCCGACATCGAGCCCGACTTTATCGAGCGTTCGCTCACCCGCCTGGGCTGCACCGTCGAGCGCGACGGCGAGGACTTTATGGTTACCCCGCCGAGCTTCCGCCCCGACCTGCCGCGCGAGATTGACCTGATCGAGGAGGTCCTGCGCCTATGGGGCATGGGCCGTGTGACGGCGACCATCCCGGCTGCCAAGAACCACATCGGCGGCCTGACCCGCGAGCAGAAGCTCACCCGCAAGGTCGGCGAGATCCTGCGCGCCTGCGGCCTCAACGAGACCACGACCTTTGGCTTTGCCGCCCCGGGCGACCTGGAGAAGATCGGCATGTCCACCGAAGGCCGCGGCTGCCCCGTGGTGCTCATGAACCCGCTGGTGGCCGAGCAGACCGAGATGCGTCGTTCGCTGCTGCCGGGCCTGCTGCAGTCCGTGGCCTACAACGAGGCGCACGGTACGCCCAACGTGCACCTGTACGAGGTCGGCAGCCTGTTCCACGGTCGCGAGAACGCCAGCCTGCCCAAGGAGACCAAGTCCGTGGCGGGTGTGCTCTCGGGCCAGTGGAGCGAGCAGTCCTGGAACATGAAGTACCGTAAGCTGCGCTTCTTCTTTGGCAAGGGCATTGTCGAGGAGCTGCTCGCCCAGCTGCGCATCGAGAAGGTTCGCTTCCGTCCCGTCGAGGGCGAGGGCTACGCTTTCTTGCAGCCGGGTCGTGCGGCCGAGGTTCTGTCCGGCGGAACCGTGCTGGGCTGGGTCGGCGAGATTCACCCCGAGGCGCGCGAGGCGATGGGCATCGATGAGGTCGTCGTTGCCTTTGAGCTCGACCTGGACAAGCTGATCAAGGGCGCCCGCAACCAGGAGAACTATCGCGAGTTCTCGCAGTACCCGGCCGTTGAGCACGACCTTGCCATTGTGGTTGACAACTCCGTGACCTGTGAGGATCTTGAGCGCCGCATTGCGAGCGCCGGCGGTAAGTTGCTCGAGGGCGTGCGCCTGTTCGACGTCTACCGCGATCCCATCCGCATCGGAGCGGGCAAAAAGTCCATGGCCTTTGCGCTTACGTATCGCTCCGACGACCACACGCTTACCAGCGAAGAGGTCGAGAAAGCGCACCAGAAGATTGTCACCAAGGTATGCAAAGGCGTAAACGGCGAGGTCCGCTCGTAATCTTTGCCGTTTGGAACCCGCCCCCTGC
>JAHYYN010000073.1:0-35223 GCA_019424945.1 Collinsella sp.
TCTGCCGCTCGCAGTCTCATTCCGACGTCGTACAAAGCGTTTCCAGCCATAAAAAGGCCTCCCATTTCTTGTGTCCAAGAAATGGGAGGCAGTTCACACTACGTGCGGCGGGGGTTCTTTCGTCCTGCGGAGTGTCCGCGAAGGTCAGCCCTCAGATCCTGCTACGACTACGTCCTCGGATTGTGGGGCTGAATGAAGGACGTGGCTGTGGGGGTGCCTTGTCCCGGTCGCTGTTTCGCGGCGTGGCCGCGAAACCACGCGCCACTTTGGGCATGGAGGGCTAGCTGATTGTGGCCTTCTGCTGCCCCAGTGCTGTTTCGCGCTTTGCGCGAAACATCGCAGCACTTTGGGCATAGTGGGGGGAGTTGGTTGTCGCTGCCTTCTATCCCCTTGCTGTTTCGCGCCTTTGGCGCGAAAGGCGCAGTACTTTGGGCGTGGGGGCTGGCTTGCGGACTCAGATGACCTAGAGAGATATGGGTGCAAACGAGAAATCGTTGTTGGGGTCGTCCTTTTCCATAAACTCATCGAGACAGAATGTCATATAGATTGGAACGTAAAGGATCTTGCCCTCTTTGCAAAGGTTTTCGTGGCTCAGCACAACGGCCTCGGGAATTTTGTACTCGCCCACACTCATCAAACGGTCGAGGGCTGCATGTGCTCGAACTTTCTTGCCCGATTTGACTTCGATTGGGACAACATGCCCGCGGGCACCTTCGATTACAAAGTCGACTTCACCGACCTCACGCGTTTGGTAGTACCACGTATCTGCTCCGAGGGCAACGAGTTCCTGTGCGACCACGTTCTCATAGAGGCCGCCGAGGTTGGGGGTTTTCATGTCAAGGTAGACGGCGCGTGCCGTGCTGCCGGGATACCGCGATGCGAGCATACCTGTATCGGACTCGTATAGTTTAAAGGCCGTCGTTTTCTCCGTCCTCTTGAGAGGACTTCGTGCCTCCGTCACCTGGGGGACCATCAATCCAACGCCTGCGTTCACCAGCCATAGGAAATCCTGCTCGTATTTTTGAAGACGAGCTCCCTCGCCTAGAGACGAGACGATAAAGCGATGGGACTCCGCCTCAAGCTGAACGGGAATTTGCTCGAAAATGGAGCGAACGTTAAACGCTCGAGTCGATGCATATTTAGAGATATCGCTTTTGTACTGATCGACTAGCTGAATTTGAAGCTCACGCGTTCTCACGAGCGAATAGCCCGAATCGATATAGTTCTGAACGACCTCCGGCATGCCGCCGCAAACGATATAAGCTCTAAAGTTTTTGAGCATCGCCTCATGAATAAAATTTTCGACGGGACGCCTCTCGACAAGGCAGCTGCGGATGTCTGCAAGCACATTCTCGCTGATGCTGTTTGCCCAACAAAACTCTTCAAAATCCATTGGCCGCATAACAATGTGCTCGACATACCCCACCGGGAAAGAAGAGATCCCCTTAAACTCAGTCCCAAGCATAGACCCCGAGAAGACATAGCTAAAGCGTCCGTCCTCGACCAGCGCCTTCATAAGTGTAACGATCTGCGGATACTCCTGAATCTCATCGACGAAGATAAGCGTGTCTCCTTCAACAAGCGGTGCATCCGCAAGAAGGGCCACACGGTTGATGAAGTCAATGGAGTTCTTAGCGCCAACAAGTACGTCTCTTGCCTCGGCATCAAGTAGCAGATTGACCTCATAATACGAAGCGTAGTTGCTCTTTCCAAACGCGCGAATCGCATAGCTCTTGCCAATCTGACGCGCACCGGTAACAAGCAGGGCCTTATGGGAGTTATTCTTCCAGCTCAAAAGCCTATCAGTGACCTTGCGGCGTAGCATTAAAACACCTCATTGACAAAAATTGGCAAATAGATTTGCCCCTAATCATACAAAAATTGACAAATAGATTTGACCCAAATCATACAAAAATTGGCAAATAGCAAAGCTCACTTAGGCCTCAAAGCCAGCGAACCAGCACGGTACTTTGCGAAAAGGCTGGCGGCGCCGTTGTTGAGGGTGGCCAGGTTGACAGTGGCGCCGTTAGCGTTCTCGGCTGCTTGGGCGCGCAGGAGCGAAAGGGCGTCGGCAGCGTTCATGCAGAAGCCGACGGTAAAGTTCCATACTGCGAACTCGCAGTCGCTTGCCGCGGGGTGAAGCGCGATCGGCTATCCCTTATGTTGGATGAAAAGCCCCATGTTTTTGCAGGGGTGCATACTCGTCAAATTAATGTATAGAATCGCGTATAGTGCGAGTAAGATATTGCGCTGTCCGTTTTGTGTTTAGCAAAGATATAGTTTGCATAATCTGGTCTAATCCCTGCTCTATTTAAATAAAGTTGCACGTAAATGGCGTAGATATGCCTGAACTGGGCTTCTTTACGCTGAGCGGGTAAAATCGACCGTTCGCCGCTTAGGTATTTTCAAAATGAATAAAATGAGCGATAAAGAGAATATAAACCTTAATAAACTCGCGTATCGCACGGACGCGGGTTATTAATGGGTTGTAGGCCTTTTACAGAAAGGATTCCAGCAATGTCTAAGCCTCTTGGCAAGCCCGATCGTATTGTCGTCGCCCTCGGCGGCAACGCCCTCGGCAACAACCCCGTCGAGCAGATCGAGGCCGTGAGCAACACCGCCCACGCTCTTCTCGGTCTCATCGAGCAGGGCAACGAGATCATCATCACCCACGGCAACGGCCCGCAGGTCGGCATGATCCAGAACGCCTTCGCCGCCGCCCACGACGCCATCGGCACCCCCGAGATGCCGCTGCCCGAGTGCGGCGCCATGTCCCAGGGCTACATCGGCTACCACCTGCAGCAGGGCATCGGCCGCGAGATGCACAAGCGCTACAAGCGCTGGCACGCCGCCACCGTCGTCACCCAGATCGAGTGCGACCCCGACGACCCCGCGTTCAAGAACCCGACCAAGCCGATCGGCCCCTTCTACACCGAGGAGCAGGCCAAGGAGTTCATGGCCGAGGATCCCTCCAAGGTCTTCGTCGAGGACTCCGGCCGCGGCTGGCGTCGCGTCGTCGCCTCCCCCGATCCCAAGAAGATCGTCGAGGCCGACTCCATCCTCAACCTGCTCGACAACGAGTTCATCGTCATCGCCTGCGGTGGCGGCGGCATCCCCGTCGTCCGCGACTACGAGAACAAGGGCTGCTACAAGGGCGTTCCCGCCGTCATCGACAAGGACCTGGGCGGCGAGCTGCTGGCCGAGGACTGCGACGCCGACGTCCTGTTCCTGCTGACCGCCGTCGAGCATGTCGCCATCAACTTCGGCAAGCCCAACCAGGAGGAGCTCGAGGACCTCACCGCCGACGAGGCCGAGCGCCTGGCCGACGAGGGCCAGTTCGGCAAGGGCTCCATGGAGCCCAAGGTCCGCGCCGCCATCAAGTTCGCCCGTTCCCGCAAGGGCCGCACCTGCATCATCGGTGCCCTGGACAAGGCCGCCGAGACCATGGCCGGCCTCTCCGGTACCCGCATCCACGAGTAGTCCCTACTCTGTTGCCTCTCCCGTGGGCGCCAGGCAAAGCGCCCACAGACTAGCCTCTCTTCACGAGCCCCGCAGTCCGCTCCGACTGCGGGGCTTTTGCTATTCACCTAGTCATTGGGGACAAACTTAAATGAGTAGCACCAATCAACTGCGGAAAGTGCATCTCACAATGAGCGTCCAAAATGGGGCACAGTTTCCCCGGGGCCCTCAACCGGAAAATACATCCCGGAATTTGCCCGAAAAATGGCCCCCAGTTTCCCAAACAGGCCGCTAACGGAAAGCGCATCCCGCTATCGAACTTCAAAGCGGGGTGCGCTTTCCGTGCCAGCAGTTCCGGGCATCCAGAGACCACTCATTTAAGTCTGTCCCCAGTGACTAGTAGTAGGCCCACATGGCTTCGACTTCGTTGAGGACCTCTACGACGCCCCAGCGTCGGGCGCTGCGGCTGGCCGAGTTGGGATCGAAGACTTCAATCTGGTCGGCGTCGTCAATACCGTAAAGCACAATGTAGTGGCCCACGTTGGTAAAGGTGCCCGGCCGAACGGCGGCGATGACGGGCGCTCCCGAACGCAGCACCTGAGTCATCGAGTCGCGATCGTTATGAAGCTCCGTTCCGTTAAGGCCCAGCTGCCATGCGCCGCGCGTCATAAATGACCATTCGGTGGCGCCGGTGGGGGCATAGTTGCCCGCCTCGGAAAGGGCGCACATGTCGACCGGTGTCATATCGGTGCGGCCGGTCTTAAAGATATAGACCATGGTGAGGCAAGTGGGACCGCAAGCGTTTTCGCGAATAGTGCCACCGGCATAGGGCAGCTCCGACCACGCAGGGTCGATCTGATAGATATGGGGCATCGTGCCGGCTTGCCATTGCGAGCGCGGAGTCGAAAAGGCGAAAGAATAACTGGGCGCGACGGGGGCCTTGAGCAGCTTGTCCTCGGCGGTGGGCTCGAGACCGGCCGAGCCGTGGGACATACAGGAGCTCATAAGCACAAAGACCAGACAGATGAGGATAGAGCACAGTGCGAGGCAAAGCCGACGAGCCGGCAGGGCGGGGGCATTCACGTACGATGTCGAGCGGTAGGGCTTGCCGTCGCGTCCGCCTTGGGGATGCGAAAAGAAGCGGTTGATATGGATGCCGGGCTGACGTGCGCCGTTGCGGCGCAGTTGCGGAACCTCGGCTTGGCGCTGTCGAGTGCGCGCGCCCAAGCGGCTATCTTGCTGTGCGCTTGTGCCCGTGCTCGGACGGCCGCTCTGCCGTGTTCTGTTTGTCTGCTGCCGAGACGAAGGCCCGGGTTGCTCTTGAGGGCGTTGCGGATTGCTGCTCGTGGCACTTCTGGGCATCGGCGTGGTGCGGCCAGCAAGGCGAACGCTTTGTCGCCGTTGATCACCGTCGTTGTATCCGTATGCCATTCGTACCGCCTTGTCTCATGTATAACCTGTCTATCCTACAAAAAGGATGTGCAACAAATGGGTCCGAGCGTCAAAAGCTCGGTAAACGGTACGAAAGGCGCAAAACACACGGCCTCAAAAACATTTCTATATGCGTCCAATGAGCGTACGCCCGTCGGACGGGCGACAACAATGAGCGGCAAACCGTGCCGTTCGTCCCAAAAACGGCGCCACTCGTTTTGCAGTTCTGCCTTCGGTCGAGCCACAAGCGGCGCTGCTGTGCCAAGGCCGTATCTTAAAGCCACGAAATAAAAGTGCGCGGCAAAACAGACCGCGCAAGGGGTGACGCCAAAGAGGCGTCAATAAGGAAAGGAGGGGAACAATGGCGGACAAGAACGCAGAAGTTGCAGTCGAAGGTAACGGTGGCATGAAGAAAACGCTTTCGCTCTGGAACTTCTTCACCATCGGTTTCGGTGCCATCATCGGTACAGGTTGGGTTCTGCAGGTCGGCGACTGGATGGTCGTGGGCGGCGGTCCCGTTCCCGCTATGATCGCATTCCTCTTGGGTGCAATCTTCCTCGTGCCCGTCGGAGCTGTTTTCGGTGAGCTCACGGCTGCTATCCCCATCTCGGGCGGCATCGTCGAGTATGTCGATCGTAGCTTTGGCCGTACGCTGAGCTATATCACCGGATGGCTTTTGGCCCTGGGCAACGGCATCCTGTGCCCGTGGGAGGCAATCGCCATCTCGACCCTCGTGTCCGAGATGTTCGGCAGCCTGCCCGGTCTTGAGTGGCTGCGCGCCGTCAAGCTCTACACCATCCTGGGTGCCGACGTGTACCTGTTCCCGACGCTGATCGCGCTCGGCTTTGCAGTCTACGTCATCTTCCTCAACTTCCGCGGTGCCAGCTCGGCCGCCAAGCTCCAGGCCTTCCTGACCAAGGCCCTGCTCTGCGGCATGCTGCTCGCCATGGGCGTCTCGCTGTTCACCGGTTCGCCGGAACACGCCATGCCCGTGTTCTCCCAGGTCACCGGCGCTGGCGGCGGCAAGCCCGCTACCGAGGGCACCAGCCTGTTCGCCGGCATCGTGTCGGTCCTGGTTCTGACCCCGTTCTTCTACGCCGGTTTCGACACCATTCCTCAGCAGGCTGAGGAAGCAGCCGAGGGCCTCAACTGGAACAAGTTCGGCAAGATCATCTCCCTAGCCCTGCTGGCCGCAGGCGGCTTCTACATGGTCTGCATCTACTCGTTCGGCACCATCCTCGACTGGCATGAGTTTGTTAAGAGCCCGGTTCCCGCGCTTGCCTGCCTCAAGGGCATCAACATGCTTCTGTACCTGGCCATGCTCGTAATCGCCACGCTTGGACCCATGGGCCCGATGAACTCCTTCTACGGCGCCACGAGCCGCATCATGCTTGCCATGGGCCGCAAGGGCCAGCTGCCCGAGAAATTCGCCGAGGTCGATCCCAAGTCCGGCGCTCCCAAGCTCGCCTGCGTCGTCCTGGGCGTCATCACCGTCATCGGTCCGTTCCTGGGCAAGAACATGCTCATTCCTCTGACCAACGTGTCGGCCCTCGCCTTCATCTTCTCCTGCGGCATGGTCGCCCTCGCTTGCCTGCGCATGCGCTTCACCGAGCCCGACCTGCCTCGTCCCTACGAGGTGCCCGGCGGCAAGTTTGGCATCTGCCTCGCTGTCGCTGCCTGCGCCGTCATCATCGGCCTGCTCGTGATCCCGTTCTCTCCCGCCTCCCTCAACATGGTGGAGTGGAGCATCGTGATCGGCTGGCTGGCCATTGGCCTGGCCCTTATGGCCTTCACCAATTCCCGCAAAAAGTAACGCCTAGCCGGGGCGGATCGGGTGCGCGGGATCCTCTCTCCCGCGCACCGAACCCGGCACCACTTGGGTAGTTTTGTGAGGCCTTAACCCAACACGGCCTCGCCCACTATATGGATCCATAAGGAGGAACCATGTCCACTAAGTATGCAATCGTTGGCGGCAAGCTCATCGACGGTACCGGTGCCGAGCCGGTCGAGAACTCCCTCGTTCTCGTCGACGACAACGGCAAGATCGAGTACGCCGGCACTATGCAGGACCTTCCCGAGGGCGTTGAGGTTATCGACGCCGCCGGCAAGACCGTCCTTCCCGGCCTGATCGACACCCACCTGCACTTCTCGGGCAACCTGACCGACGATGACACCGATTGGGTCATGCAGCCGCTTCTCGAGAAGCAGGCCGTCGCCGTCAAGCAGGCCTACGACTGCCTCACCCACGGCCTCACCACCGTCTGCGAGATCGGCCGCTTTGGTATCCAGATTCGCGACTGCATCGACAAGGGCGTCTTTAAGGGCCCGCGCGTTCTGGCCACCGGTCTGGGCTTCTGCCGCGTTGCCGGCCACGGTGACTCCCACCACTGCACCCAGGAGCTCAACAAGGAATCCCACCCCTGGGGCGACCAGGTCGACGGTCCTTGGGATCTGCGCAAGGCCGTCCGTCGTCGCCTGCGTGAGAACCCCGATGCCATCAAGATCTGGGCTACCGGTGGCGGCATCTGGCGCTGGGACTCCGGTCGCGACCAGCACTATTGCTCCGAGGAGATCCAGGCCGTGGTCGAAGAGGCAAAGATGGTCGGCATCCCCGTGTGGAGCCACTGCTACAACAACCACGCCGCTGCCTACGATTCCGTTCGCTTTGGCTGCGAGCAGCTGATTCACGGCTTCGATATCGATGAGCGCACCATGGACCTCATGGCCGAGCAGGGCACCTTCTTCACCCCGACGATCGCCTTCCTGCCCACCTGGTACGCCACCTATCCGCCCGTCTACGTCCCCGAGCTGCACGACAAGTACGAGGGCACCCTGGTCGAGAAGGAGCTGCAGCGCAACTACGACTGCCTGCGCGAGGCCAAGAAGCGCGGCGTCGTCATGACGATCGGCTCCGACTCCTTCTCCTTCGTCACCCCGTACGGCACCTGCTCCATCGAGGAGATGTACGAGTTCGTCGACAAGATCGGCTTCACTCCGGTCGAGACCATCACCTGCGCCACCCTCAACGGTGCCAAGATGTGCCACATCGAGGACGAGACCGGTTCCATCGAGGCCGGCAAGTGCGCCGACCTGCTGGTTGTCAACGGTGACGTCGCCGCCGACATCCACGTGCTCAACACCGACAACATGGACGTCATCATGAAGGACGGCTGGATCGTCGAGGCCGGCACTTTTGGTGAGGCTAACAAATACAGCGCCTAAGATACCGTTTGTCGATGGCTTGATGTAAAACACAGTTTTTGATTGCATAATGCAATGGAGAGGGTCGCTTGCGGCCCTCTCCATTGCTATGGGTGCTACGGACAAGAGGGGATGACGGTGGATTTAAACAGGCTGATTCTGGGCAAGAGCTACAACTCTACCAAGGTCTTTCGTACGGCCCAGCATGTGGTTCAGGCCATCCTGCTCGGTATTGTCGTTCCGGCGCTTATCCTGCTGCTTATCTGGGATTTAACCGATAATCCCAATCCCGTTCCGGGCGTTGTCGTTATTGCCGGCCTGGTCATGCTGTGCTTCTTTTTCTCGTATGTCTTTGTGGTCCCCGACGACCTCACATCGAGTGCAACCGACCGTACACTCGCCATTGCATCTAAAATATTCGCCTACACGTCGCGCGGCCTTACGCCCGAAGCGGCACTGGGTGCTTCCAAAATCATCCTGTCCGAGACCATCGCGTCGGCCATCTGCTTTACCGACGGCAAACAGGTGTTGGCAAGTTGGGGCGAGGATTCGACAAAGTGTCCCGCCGGCACCCCGGTTGTGCTCAAGACCACACTCAACGTGATCGAGTCCGGCGAACAGAGTGTATTTTCGCGTGACGCCTCCAATGAGACGGGCGGCTATTTTCCCCGTCTGCGCGCCGGCATTGTCGCGCCACTGACCGTGCGCGGGCATTGCGTGGGCACGCTCGAGCTGTATTACCCCCGCCTGAGCAGCATCGATATGCGCCAGACGGCGTTGGCCTCGGGCTTTGCCGATCTCATTTCCACGCAGCTCGCCAGCTTTGAGCTCGAGCGCCAGGACGAGCTCACGGCCCGCGTGGAGCTTCGCGCCCTGCAGTCGCAGGTCGACCCGCATTTTCTATTCAATACCATCAGCACCATCGTGTCGCTCGTTCGAACCGAGCCCGACAAGGCACGATCGCTGCTGATCGACTTCTCCAACTACTATCGTCAGACGCTTTCTGACTCCGATACGCTCACCACGCTCGAGCACGAGGTGGAACAGGGCACTCGTTATATCAATCTTATGCAGGCCCGGTATGGCGACGGCCGTCTGCGCGTCTCGGTCGACATCGACTTTGAGGTGCGCGACAGCCTGGTACCGCCGTTTATCTTGCAGCCGCTGCTCGAAAACTGTATCAAGCACGCGCAGCGCGAGACCGAGCCGCTTTCTATTCGTGTTAGGGCTTTCGAGACCGATGACGGTTTGGAGATCATCGTCGAAGACGACGGCATCGGTATGAGCGAAGAAGTCTGCGCGCATCTGTTTGAGCAGCATCGCCGAGAGGAGCCCGAGAGCATTACCGCCGACGGCTCCGTCAAGCGAGGTTGCGGCCTGGCGCTCTTCAACGTGCTTCAGCGCATCCATTTCTTTTACGGAGAAGATTCCGGCATGCGCGTGAAGTCCCAGGAGGGCGTGGGAACGCAGGTCATCGTTGAGTTGAACGGCGAGCCGCATGAGCCGGCGCCGCTAACGGTGTAGCACGCGGTTGGATTGAGAGAAAAAGAGGGGAAGCGCATATGTCCGAAGGCTGGAACATCCTGGTGGTTGATGATGAGCCTCCAATTAGGGCTGAGCTACGCTATCTGTTGGAAAAGGATATGCGTGTGGGCCAGATTGCCGAGGCGGGCAATGTTACCGAAGCCGTGGAGTCGATTCTGTCGAACAAGCCCGACGTGCTGTTTTTAGACATTACCATGCCCGGTCGCTCGGGAATTGAGCTTGCCGAGACGCTGCAGAACCTAAAAACGCCGCCGGTCGTGGTGTTTGTGACGGCATTTGCCGAGTATGCGGCCGATGCCTATAACCTCGATGCCATTGATTACGTCGTCAAGCCGGTCGAGGATGCCCGCCTGTCAAAGGCGCTCGATAAGATCGAGGCCGCCCTGGGCGTTCGTCGTGTCGTCCATGCTCCGCGCCAGCCCTTGCGTCTGACGGTGGATCGCGGGGGCAAAAAGGTGTTCATCCCCGTGGCGGATGTCTGCTACTTTGAGGCGCGTGCCGATTTTTGCAACGCCGTCTGCGCCGAGGGAACATATCTGATCAATGAGTCGATCTCTTCGCTCGAACGTCGCTTGGGCTCCGAGGGCTTTATTCGCGTTCATCGCAGCTATCTGGTCAATTTGGAAGACGTGCACAATGTTGAGATTGGCTCCACGGGGTTGATGGAGCTCAGGCTCGACCGCGTGAGCTCGACGGTACCGGTGTCCCGTCGTCGTGCCGCCGAGGTCAAGTCGCACCTGGGGCTTGCGTAAGAGGCTTGCGTGCCGTCGTTTACCATCGCAGGTTTGGCATGGGCGCGCGGTGGGCATAATGGGTGGCATCGAATGAAATCGAAAGGATCATTATGCCCGCGCTTATCACCCATCATCTGTTTGGCGAGGAAAGCATCGACCGTCTTCCGCAGGGCGTCATCACGTCCGATGAAGAGCGCATTGCCTTTATCTTGGGCAACCAAGGCCCCGACCCGTTTTTCTTTCACATTCTGACACCGCGTGTTTCCGACTGCACGCTGCTGGCGCAGGTCATGCATCGGTCGCGCATGTCTCGCCAGTTCGCGTGCCTGCGCGATGGCGTGTCGCATCTGCTGCCGCGCGACGCCAGCTTGGGTCGTGCCTTTGCGCTGGGCCTGCTGTCTCATTACGTGCTCGACCGCAACGCTCACCCCTTTGTCTATGAGCAACAGTTTGGCATCGTGGAGTCCGATTCAGAGCTTGAGGATTCGAGCAGTCAGGTCCATGCCGTGATCGAGAGCGACCTGGATGTACTGATGCTGCAGCTTAAACGCGATGGCGCTACGGTTGACGATTACCCGCCGGCGGGCGAGATCGTCACCACCGATCGCATCAATCGCGTGGCCGGCGTGCTGATGAGCTATGTTGCCGGACGCGTGTACGGCATTGACATTCCGGCGGGGGAGTACGGTGCTGCCGTTGCCAATATGCAGCGACTTTACCGCGCGATTGAGCCGGCCGGCTCCGTAAAGACGCGCGCGATCTCGCTGGTTGAGGGCTTGGTGCACGATTATTCGCTGCTCGACGGCCTTGCGCACCGCGTGACGACCGAGCTGCCCGAGCGTACCGGCAACCTGGGCCGCTTGACATGGAAGAACCCCTTTACCGATGAAGTCTCGACCGAGAGCTTCCCCGAGGTCTTTGACCGCGCGCTGCTCGATTACGAGTGCACGGTTGCCCGCTTTATCGAGACCGGCGATATGGAAGCCGTGACCAACCATGTCAATTACAGCGGTCGCGTGCTCGGCGCCGACGAGGAGTTCGACCGCGAGGAGTAGGGCCCATGCGTGCCCCTTTGCCGAATCCTTACCGGCGCTTCTGGACAATTGGGGTACGATGAACTAACTGCATATCGGGCGAATACGAAGGGTCCCTGTCCATGAAATACACCAAGCTCGAGCGTAACTGGGTCATGTACGATGTGGGAAACTCGGCCCTCGTGCTGCTCAATACCTCGGTGGTGCCCATCTACTTTAACGCCATCAATACCGGTGCTTCCTCGGCAGACCTGGTGGTCGCTTGGGGCAACGCTCAGACGATTGCCTCGCTGGTCATTGCCATGCTCATGCCCATTCTGGGCGCGCTTGCCGATTACGCCGGCAACAAGATCAAGTTCTTCTTGGGCTTCTTCCTCACGGGCCTGGTTCTTTGCCTGGCGCAGGCTATCCCAATGTCCGCCATGGCATTTTTGACCGTGTACGTGCTGTGCACCATCGGCCTTAACTCTTCTATGACGTTCTACGACGCTATGCTGCCCGACATTACCACCGACGAGCGCATGGACGCCGTGTCCAGCTCGGGTTATGCCTGGGGCTACATCGGTTCCACCGTGCCGTTCATCATCTGCCTGGCGCTCATCATGGGTGGCCCCGCTCTTGGCATCCCCACCATGCTGGCAACGCGTCTGTCGTTTATCATCACTGGTGCCTGGTGGCTCATCTTTACCCTGCCGCTCATTCGCACCTATAAGCAAAAGTACGGTCGCGAGCGCGGTCCCGAGGACACCATCGGCCACATCGTGGGCGGCGTGTTCTCCGAGGTTGGACACACCATGCGCGAAATCGCCCACAACAAGACCGTGCTGGTCTACATGATCGCGTTCTTCTTCTACATCGACGGTGTGCACACGGTCATTTCCATGGCAACCAGCTACGGATCGGCTTTGGGCATCGACTCGACCCAGCTGGTGCTGGCGCTGCTCGTCACGCAGTTTGTGGCCTTCCCGTCCGCCATCATCTACGGCAAGCTCGCCGGTCGCGTGGGCACACTCAATATGATCTTGGTGGCCGTCGCCGCCTACATGGGCATCGTGCTCTTTGCCGCGTTCTTCCTAAAGACCGCCTTTGAGTTCTGGGTGCTTGCCATTATGGTCGGCCTGTTCCAGGGCGGCGTGCAGGCGCTCAGCCGTAGCTACTTTGGCCGCATTATCCCCAAGGAAAAGTCCAACGAGTACTACGGCTTCTTTGACATCTTTGGTCGTTATGCAAGCGTTATGGGCACCTTCCTAGTGTCGGTCGTCACCTCGCTGACCGGCAACCCGTCGCTGGGCGTCCTTTCCATTGGCGTGCTGCTGGTTGTTGGCTTTATGCTGCTGGTCCGCCTGTCCCGCATGACTCAGGCGGCGGCGTAAGGCAACCGGGCTCAGTACAGCAATTGTGCCTATCTGCAGTACTCTTTTGGAAGTAGCCGCATAAATCATTCTGACTTCCGAGCAATGTTTAGCCCAAGTGGGTATGATGGAATCAGCTAGGTCGCGGGGCGTCGCCTGTGTTTGGCGGCGCCCCGTTTTTGTGTTGCAAGGAGGGTAAAGGTATGAACGCCACGGTTGTGATCCCAACATATTGGGCGGGCGATGATACCCAAGCAAACGCTCCCGGCACCTACGATCACTCGACGCCGCTCAATGCCGCCAACCCGGAGCTCGATCGCTGCCTGACTTCGCTCGAACAGGTGCGAGACATTCCGCGCATCATTCTCTTGGTGGTCTGTCCGGTTTCTGCCACACCCGACGTATCTCATCGCGTGCACGAAATCGTTAATGCGCATCCCACACTTAAGGTCACCGTCGTTACCAATACTCAGGCTTCGCGTGTTGCCGACCGCGTGGCACAGATTGCGCCCAAAGGCTCGGGCGAGTGCGTGAGCCTGCGCGGCTACGGCGCCATCCGCAACATGGGTCTTGCCTGCGCGGCGGTGCTGGGGCACGACGCGGTTGTGTTTTTGGATGACGACGAGACCGTCATCGATGCCGACTTTATGAAGCGCGCGACCTATGCGCTGGGCCAGCAGACGCGTCAGGGCCTGCCGATTTTAGTCAAGAGCGGATACTTTTATGATCGCGACGGGTCGCCGCTGGCTCCCACGGACAAAGCGGGCATTTGCCATCGCTGGTGGACCAAGCGTATCGAGTTCAATCGCTGGATGAAAAAGTCGCTCTCGGGCACCCGCATCTCGCGCTCCAATTACGTGTGCGGCGGCCTGATGGCCCTGCACGCCCGCGCCTTTACGCGCGTGGCCTTCGACCCGTTTATCACCCGCGGCGAGGATCTGGACTATCTGTTTAACATGCGCATGTTCGGCTATGACGTGTGGTTCGATAACGAGTGGGCCGTGCGCCACCTGCCGCCCGAGTCCGAGAAGCGCTCGCCGCGCTTTATGCAGGACGTGTACCGTTGGTACTACGAGCGGGCCAAGCTGACGTTCGCTGCGCACCAAAAGGAGCTCATTCCGGTTACGGCCGCATCACTCATGCCCTATCCGGGTCCGTGGATTTCGCGCGAGCTCGACGACCGCGTGCGCAAGACCGCCATGGTTCGCAGCATGTTTACCCGCGAGCACGAGGGGTATCTGCGCATCTGGCGTCATGGTATTGACGAGGCCAAGACCTATGCCCGCCAAAACGCCGCAAGCTACCTGCGTTTTCAGAGTTTCTGGCCCAAGATCATGGACGAACTTTGGCGCGACGCACAACTGATTAGCATCCTGGAGGGGGCTGAATGATCGACCGCCGCGCCCAGCGCGATAATTCAATTTCAATCTTTCGCATCATCGCCGTTATCTGTGCCGTTTGCGTGTTGGCGTACTTTATCTTTGCCCTGGCGACTGGCATTGAGCCGATCGCCACGGTGATTGCCTGCGCGCTGCTGTGCATCTTTCTGTGCATCTTTATCTTTTTGACGCTCAATCCCGATTCGGTGCGCTCCCAGTACACCGAGGAGACGCTCTCGGTGGCCTCGGCCATGCTCGAGGACATTAAGGGCGGTCTGACGCAGGAGTCGGCGCGTTTGGTGTGCCGGCGCATTTTGCCCGAGACGCGCGCCATGACGGTGGCCATCACCGACGAGGACAACGTGCTGGCCTGCGCGGGCGAGTTTGAGGAAAAACTGCTGCCCGATACTCCCATCCACACGCTTGCCACACGCTACGTTATCGAACATGGCATCGTGCAGTCGTTCAACCGTATGGTGGATGTCGTGGGCTCGGACGGCTCGCACAACCAAGTTCCCGCCGGCATTATCGCCCCCATCAAGGTGGGCGATCGTACCGTCGGCACGCTCAAGTTCTACTACAAGACCCCGCGCGCCGTCGACCGTACCCAGTATGCGCTTGCCTCGGGCTTTGCCGAGATCTTGTCCACGCAGCTCGCCATCCACGAGCTCGAGGTGCAAAAGGAACTCACGGCGCGCGCCGAGGTGCGTGCGCTGCAGGCGCAGATTAACCCGCACTTCCTGTTCAACACGCTGAACACCATTGCATCGTTTACGCGCACCGACCCGCTGCGGGCCCGCGAACTGCTTCGTGAGTTCTCATCGTTCTATCGTGCTACACTCGACAACTCGGGATCGCTTATTCCGGTCTCGCGCGAGGTCGCACAGACCAAGCGCTACCTTACCTTTGAGAAGGCCCGCTTTGGCGAGGACCGCGTGCTTGCGACGTTCGATGTGTCCGAGGACGTGGAAGATACGCTGGTGCCGGCGTTCGTGATCCAGCCGATTGTCGAGAACGCTGTGCGTCATGGTATGGGCGATGACGACGCCCTGAGGATCGACGTGACCGTTCACCAAGACGGCGAGGATGCAATCTTGATTGCCGTGGCCGATAATGGCGTGGGCATGGATGAGGGTACCGCCGCCAGACTGTTTGACGAGCGCTCTGCCCGTCCCGACGCCAGCTCTCCCCAGGGTGGCGGCGCCGGTGTGGCCATGCACAATATTTCGGAGCGCATCCATCGCTTTTTTGGGCCGCACTCCTATACGCGTGTCGAATCGGCGCCGGGCAAGGGCACCAAAGTGCTTCTTCATCTTGATTTGTCAGAGAGCATCTTTGACATTCAAGAGTAAAATAAAAGGCTACGGGCTCAACGTCATGCGACGGATGCCCGGCGTAGTTAGTTGACGAAAGGTTTTATCCCTATGCTGCGTGCGATGATTGTGGATGATGAGGCGCCGGCTCGCTCGGAGCTTCGCTTCCTGCTCGAGCAAACGGGCAAGATCGGCACGATCACGGAGGCGTCGAGCGTCCGCTCCGCCATCGAGATGCTTATGGAAAGTCGCGTGGATGTCGTGTTTCTCGATATCTCGATGCCCGGTGCCTCGGGCCT
Source organism: Collinsella sp. (assembly GCA_019424945.1). GTDB lineage: Bacteria > Actinomycetota > Coriobacteriia > Coriobacteriales > Coriobacteriaceae > Collinsella. The sequence goes on from JAHYYN010000073.1 coordinate 15,748, forward strand.
GCAACTTGCCGAGGCACTGCATAAGCTCAAAAATCCGCCGGCGATCGTATTTGTGACTGCGTATAGCGACCATGCGGTTGAGGCATTCGACGTCGATGCCGTCGATTATCTGATGAAGCCTGTCGAGGAAGCTCGCTTGGATCGCGCGATCGAGAAGGTTATGCAGCGCGCCAAGCCGGTCACGGACAGCAAGGTGACCATCGAGCGTATCCCGGTGGAAAAGGGCGGCCGCAAGGTGCTCATTCCCGTGGACGACATTCGCTTTATCATGGCCAAGGACGATTACTCCTGCATCTATACCGTCGATGATCGCTTTTTGTCGACGACCTCGCTGGCGCAGTTTGAGGCCAAGCTCTGCGACTTTGGCTTCTTCCGTGTTCACCGCCGCTATATCGTCAACCTGGCGTGCGTCACGGACGTTGAGACGGTGCCCTCGGGTGCCATCCAGCTGGGCATTACGGGCGTCGACGAACGCGTGCCGGTTTCGCGCCGCCGCGTCGTGCCGCTCAAGAAGGCCCTGAGCCTCTAGCACACTGGCCCCGCAGCCCTGTAGACCAATTGTCTGCGGAGCCGTGGGGCTTTTTGTATATACGCCGAATCGGTTTTGCAGAAGGGATCTCATGAACAGTGCAGGCGCCAAGCGCATCGACATCATCTCGGACACCCACGGCTATCTTTCGCCCGCGCTTCTGGACGAGCTCAAGGGCGCAGATCTAATCATCCACGCCGGAGACCTCACGTCAGAGATGGATTACGAGCATCTATGCACCATCGCCCCCGTGCGAGCGGTCCTAGGCAACAACGACTACTACCGCGACTACGGCCCGGATGTTGACCGTCTGGCCCTCTTTACCTACGAAGGCCTCAAATTCGCTGTAGCCCACTACCGCGAAGACCTGCCCGTGGGATCCGTAGACGTAGCCATCAACGGTCACACCCACGTAACCAAAGAAGCCCAAGTGGGCCGCTGCCTGGTCCTCAATCCCGGCAGCGCCAGCTACCCCAGAGGCAGCCGAGGCCCCACCATGGCCAGAATGCTCGTCAAAGACGGCAAGATCCTGAGCACCAAGTTTATTGACTTGGACTAACCGCAACAAAAACGGGGGATGCAGATCGCGTCTCCCGTTTTTCTTTGAGCCAAAGGCCGAAGTTCAACAAGATCCATCAGGCCAACCCCGCCGCGGAGCACGCGGGCTAGCCGCGCAGCGGCGCACGCCCGCAAAACTGGTTGAACAATGTGACGGCAGGGAGGGTCTCCGGGGCCGGCTGGCGCGGGTTAAGTTTGTCGCGAGTTCCGCACGCAAAGGAAAGCACTTAATGTGCTTTCCGTCTTGCGCAGGACTGTAGAGCAGCAAACTTAACCCGCGCCAGCCGGCCCCGGAGACCCTCCCGGAGGGCCAAAAAATTATTTTCAAAAAAGTTGTTGCGCACCGGACAGACTTCTGTGTATACTAATCCCCGCAGCGCACGCGAGCGGAAACAAACGCGAACGACTGCCTGGGGAGTTAGCTCAGTTTGGTTAGAGCGCCGGCCTGTCACGTCGGAGGTCGCGGGTTCGAGCCCCGTACTTCCCGCCAACGCAATTAAAGCCACGTCTTCGGACGTGGCTTTTTGCGTTTGATAGGACCTTGATCCCATCGGCTCCTTTCGCCCAAAAGCAGATCTTTCCAATTCCCGGACAAGCTCCGTATGAGACAAGTGTTCAAACAAGACGTTTGTTGCGCAACACCTGTTCAACGAAGCAGGGGGTTAGGTTATACTGAATTGCACTGTGTGCCGTTTTTGATGCAAGAGGCTTCAAGCGCGGCATTCAGTGGGCACCCGTTTTGCTATTTGGGCGTCCATACGGTCATTGGCGTCTCGACGTAAGCTCGGCCCCGGAGCTCGTTCGAGCTGTTCCTATTCCTTGAAAGGGGAAAAATGGACATATCGAGGAAGACTGATTACGCCCTTCGCATGCTCGCGATGCTTGCCGAGGACCCGGAGCGTCTGCTTTCTGTTCGCACCGCCGCCGAAGAGGTCAATGTCCCGTATTCGTTTGCCCGTTCAATCCAGCATGGTTTGGTTCAGGCCGGTATTGTGGAGAGCCTGCGTGGCGTCCATGGCGGCATGCGTCTTAAGGTCAGCCCCGACGATGTCACCATCCGCCAGGTCGTTGAGGCCGTTCAGGGCCCCATGGTCATGAACGATTGCACCGCGCCCGATGGCGACTGCGCACGCATGGGCACGTGCTGCTATCATCCTCTGTGGGCCGGAGCTCAAGCGTTGATGCGCGACTACCTCGATTCCGTTTCGCTGGGCGATATCGTCGCTCACCGCCAGTTCCCGGCCGTCGACCCCAAGTTTGCCGACCGCGATGCGTTTCCCGAGTACGCCACCTGTGCGTGCGCTTGCCGGGAGGAATAGCGCCGCATAAGGAGCATAGCCATGATTCAGGACCCCTTTCGTTCGACGATTCGTTCGGAAGGGGTCCTGCGTTATCGCGACCTTCCGTGGCGCCGCACGCGCGACCCGTACATTATTTGGCTTTCCGAGGTTATGCTGCAGCAAACGCAGGTGCAGCGTGTGGAGATGCGTATGCCCGCGTGGCTCGATCGCTTTCCAACCGTGCAGGCGCTTGCCCAGGCCGCGCCTTCCGATGTTTTGGACGCTTGGCAGGGGATGGGCTACAACCGACGCGCCCTGGCGCTCCACAAGGCCGCTCAGCGCGTTGTAGAGGACTGGGACGGGAAGTTTCCACGTGAGACGCGCGACCTGGTTGCCCTGCCCGGTATTGGCCCGGCGACGGCGCAGGGCATCCGATCGTTTGCGTTCGATCTACCGGGTGTGTATCTGGAGACCAACGTGCGCACGGTCTTTCTGCATCATTTCTTTCCCGATGTGCCCGCCGTTCCCGATCGCGAGCTGGTGCCGCTGATTCAGGCCGCCTGTCCGGCGGCTCCCGGTACGACGGCGGATGAGATCGCTCCCTTTGCCGTGCCGCTCGATGATGCCGACACACCGCGCGCATGGTATTACGCGCTGCTGGATTATGGCGCGTATCTTAAGAAGACGCTGCCCAATCCGTCCAGGCGCTCGGCGAGCTATAGCCGTCAGTCCAAGTTTGAGGGCTCGCGCCGTCAAAAGCGCGCCCATATTGTGCGCATGCTGCTGGCTGCGCGCGATGGGCGGCCGGCGGGCATCACACTCGCCGAGGCCGTGGCGGGTGTCAACGAAATGGAGGCGGCGGCAGGCCGCGAGCCGGTCGATCACGATCTCGTCGCAGGCATTTTGGCCGACTTGGAGCGTGAGGGCTTTTGCCGCGTGGAGGGCGACCGCTGGCTAAGCGTGTAGCCCACCCGAATCTGAAGAACAGGATTGTAAGGTTTAGATTTTCGAGATGAGGGCATCCTAAAGACAAGGCCGCTCGAAGCCTACGGGCGGCATGTGTTGAAGGGAAGTACACCTATGGATTTTGAAAACTCTCAGACCAAGAAGAACCTCGAGACCGCTTTTGCCGGTGAGTCCCAGGCGCACACCAAGTATCGCTACTACGCATCTAAGGCCAAGAAGGATGGTTACGTTCAGATCTCGAATATCTTTGCCGAGACCGCAGGCAACGAGTCCGAGCATGCCAAGCTGTGGTTTAAGTATCTGCACGACGGCGCCGTTCCCGACACCCTGGACAATTTGCGTGATGCCGCTGCGGGCGAGAACTACGAGTGGACCACGATGTACGACGAGTTTGCCAAGACCGCCGAGGAGGAGGGCTTTGCCGAGATTGCCGCAAAGTTCCGTGGCGTCGGTGCTGTCGAGAAGGCTCACGAGGAGCGCTACAACAAGCTTGTCGAGCGCATCGAGTCGGGCGAGGTGTTTGAGCGCGAGGGCGTGAAGGTGTGGAAGTGCCTGAACTGCGGGCACCTGCATGTGGGTGCCGAGGCGCCCGAGGTGTGCCCGGTTTGTAACCACCCGAAGGCGTACTTTGAGGAGCAGGTGGTGAACTACTAGCGCTTGGCGCTGGCTGCTGCGGAACGCAGGGCGGGGAAATACCTTTCCCTCTCGCTCACGGCTCCGCAGGGTCGCGCGAGGCAAAGGTATTTCCCCGCCCTGCGTTCCGGCTTCGGGTCGTTGCGTGCTCGCTACAGAAAAGCTGATAAAAAAGTTTGTGTGCCGCCCCTATTGGGGCGGCACGTTTTTTGTATGGGGGCTGGTTGGGACGGCGCCGTTCATGGGTGGGGTACACTGGGTAGCGACTTTTAGTTTATCTACTACCTGATGGGGTGTTTTTGTATGGGTAAGAAGTCTCGGGCTCGGGTGGCTGCGGCGGGGACTCGCAAGGATCCTGGTCGTCGGGTTCCTGAGGGCAAAAAGGCCGATCGTGCCGAGAAGGACAAGAAGGTCGGCGCGCATGCTCATCCTGAGTGGGCACCTCATTTGAATACGGCGAGCGAAGACCTGACTGCCAAGCTGTTTACGATGGTCGAGGTCATCTTGGGCGTGGTGCCTGTGGTGGTCATCGGTCTGTTCTTGGCCTCTAAGGATGCCGCGAGCGTGGATAAGCTCACCGACGTCTTTTCTCAGGACCCCTCGATGGTGGTCACGTTTATCTCTGCGTGCCTGCAGCCGTTTGTGGCGTACATGCTGTACATGATTTATCGCAAGTACTGCGAGGGCGATGCGGGCTTTGCCGCCGGCAACCTGATCGGCCTCTTGTGCTCCGAGATTTTGCTGCTCAATATTCCCGGTGTCATCGGCATGGGCATCTTGTTGTGGCGTGTTTGGCGCAACGTTGCCCCGCACTTTGAGAGCTGGCTGTTTGAGCGCCGTGTTGCGGGCGTGTTGGCAGATATTGCCGGTTCGCTCGTGATCCTGGTCCTGGCGTTTATGTGTGCCACCGCCGCCCGCGGTCTCGCGGGCATGTAGTCTGTCCTCACCGACCACGGAGCGCAGGGCGGGGAAACCTTTCCCTCTCGCTCACGGCTCCGCAGGGTCGCGCGAGGCAAAGGTTTCCCCGCCCTGCGCTCCGGCGTTGAGTCGTCGCATGCTCGTTACAGAAAAGCTGACAATAAGTTTGTGTGCCGCCCCTTTGGGGCGGCACTTTTTGTGTGGGGTCCCTGTCTCCACACTTTTCGTCAAGCTTTTGGTTAGATTTTGGTCAGTTGGCGGGTTGGCGGAAGGGCAAAAGATCATCCGATAAAAAGCTCAAAGAAAGTGCTGGTAGGGGAGTTGTTGAGGTTTTCGACAGCTTTTGTCAGCAAGAAACTTTGCGGCTATTGCTACGGATTGCGTTGCCGTGGCCTTGGCGGTGCGGGATGCTGGGCGCAAGCGTCGAATGCTCCGATTGAGGAGGCCAGCATGGACCTGTTTCTTGAGACCCCGCAGCAGCAAGCCGAGCGCATGTTGCGCCAACAGCAGCGGCTCATGGAGATGCAAATGCAAGGGGTAGTCGCCCAGCCCCCTGCGCAAAATGCCACGCCCGCGGTTTCGCTTGCGGGCGGATCGGCGCCAGAGAACTATTCCGTACAACAAGATTCGTATGCACAGGAGCTTGCGTTTGACAAGCGCCGCACGCGTCACCGTCGCGTGGGCCAGCGCCTGCGCACGTTAGCGATGATTGTGCTCATTCCGTTAGGACTTGCGGCGATTTTCTTGGTCTCGTATGCGCTCACCTGCATCCTCAACGGTGCTTCGCCCAGCGAAGTGCTCCAACATCTGTCAGCCCTCGGCCAGCGCCTAGGCGATGTCATAACAACCATCCGCGCCGGCTGGGAGAGTTAGCGTTTTGATGCCTGTGGCCCAAAATCCATTTGCCCGATTGCCGTGGAGCGCCCGGTGCGTGTGGCGGGGTAAGATTGATCGCGGTTTTGATTGGTGGTCGATTGAGTTTGTTGGGCGGAGTCTATGTCTGCTATTGATATCGTGCTTGTTGTGATCGCCTTGATGGCGGTGGGGGTTGCTGTGGCTTGTGCCCTGCAGCTTAAGGGCCTTCGCGCCGAGCTGCGGGAGCGCGGCGATGGCGGGGCAGAGATGCTGGCTGCGCTCGAGCAGGCCAACAACGCGCTCGACACCCTCAACGTCGCGCTGTCCGAAACCCGCCGCACGACAAATGCCATCGCGCAGCAACAGACGACCGACGCCGCCGTGGAACAGCAACGCTACCTGACCATTGCGCGCGAGTTCTCGCAGGCCGGCGACCGCATGGACGACCTGCGTCGCGAGACGGCCCAGCAGCTGGGCGCCAACCGCGAAGGCATCGAACACCGTCTGGACAAAGTGCGCGAGACGGTCGATGCCCAGCTGGGCGCCATCCGCAAAGACAACAACGTGCAGCTCGATCAAATGCGTGCGACGGTGGACGAGAAGCTCTCCCGCACGCTCAACGATCGCCTGTCGGCATCGTTTAAGCAGGTGAGCGACCAGCTCGAGGCTGTGTACAAGGGTTTGGGCGATATGCAGTCCATTGCCACCGGCGTAGGCGATCTTAAGCGCGTGCTGGGCAATGTAAAAGCGCGCGGCATTTTGGGCGAGGTGCAGCTGGGCGCGATTCTGGCGGATATCCTCACACCCGATCAGTATCTGGAAAACGTCGCCACCAAGCCTGGTGCCTCGGAGCGGGTTGAGTTTGCCGTCAAGCTGCCGGTGGACGAGGGCGACCCCGTGCTGCTGCCGATCGACTCCAAGTTTCCCGGCGATGCGTACGAGCACCTGCTCGACGCGCAAGAGTCGGGTGATGCCGAGGCTGTGGCCACCGCGCGCAAGACGCTTGACGCCATGGTGAAGCGCGAGGCCAAGGATATCTGTGAAAAGTACCTGAGCGTGCCCGCGACGACCAATTTTGGCATCATGTTCGTGCCGTTTGAGGGCCTGTATGCCGAGGTCGTCAGTCGCCCCGGGCTTATCGAGACCCTGGGCCGCGACTATCACGTCAACGTTGCCGGCCCCAGCACCATGGCCGCCATTCTCAACAGCCTGCAGATGAGCTACCAGACGTTTAAGTTGCAAAAACGCACCGATGACGTGCTGCGCGTGCTTTCCGCCGTCAAGGCCGAGCTGCCACGCTATCAAAAGGCGCTGCGCCGCGCCCAGCAGCAGATCGAGACCGCGGGTAAAACGGTCGAGGGCATTATCACCACACGTACCAACGTTATGGAGCGCAAGCTCAAGGATATCGATGCGCTGGAAGACGCGCGGGAAGCCGACGAGATTTTGGGCTTGGAGTCCGCAGGCATACTCGCGGGCCAGGAAGACGAGGACTAGCCGCAACGGACGGCGGGGCGCCGGCGTAAACGCGGGGCGCGGACGCTTTTCGCATCGTGCTTGCCTGGAGTGCGCTTCAATGTGCAACAATGGCGTTTCGCCCTATCAGATGCGAAAGGAAGCCCATGTCTCAGAGAAGCACCAGCCCGCTCAAGCGCTCCACCGTGCGCCGCACGCTGCGGCGTTTTTGGGACGTCACGCGCACGCAGCCGCTGATCGTCTTTCTCTCGGTGTTCTCGTCGGCGGGCTATATCTTTTTGCTCACGTTTGCCAACACCTACGTGATGGCCCTCATCGTCGACCGCGTCCAAGCGGGCCCCGTGGCGGGCAATCAAGTATTCGAGGTCTTTGGTCCTTACATTCTGGCGCTTGTGCTCGTTAATCTGGTAGGCCAGATCCTCTCCAAACTGCAAGACTACACCGTCTACAAGCTCGAGATCGCGGGTAACTACCACCTGGCGCGCTTGTGCTTCGACACGCTCTCCAATCAATCCATGACATTCCACACCAGCCGATTTGGAGGATCGCTTGTGAGCCAGACGAGCCGTTTTATGAGCGGCTACACGGGTCTGGTGGACGTGACGGTGTATTCGTTTATCCCCACTATCACCTCGGTTGTCTGCACGGTGGCGGCGCTCGCTCCGGTGGTGCCTGCATTTACCGTAATCCTGGTGGGCATCATGGTCGTCTACATCGCGTTTGTCTGGCTTATGTACAAGCGCATCATGCCGCTTTCGGCCGCGACGTCCGCCGCTCAGAACAAGCTGTCGGGCGTGCTTTCCGACGCGGTCACGAACATTCTGGCCGTCAAGACCTGCGGGCGCGAGGACTTTGAGCGCGACCTGTTCGATACCGCCGACCGTGCCGCGCGCGATGCCGAAACGGTATCGATGCACGCCATGATGCAGCGCAACTTTACGACCTCGGGCCTTATCGTCATCACCATGGCTGTGGTGAGCGTGTTTGTGGCGGGCGGCAACGCGTGGTTTGGCATCTCGGCCGGCGCGCTCGTCATGATCTTTACCTATACGTACAACCTCACCATGCGTCTGAACTACGTGAGCTCCATGATGCAGCGCATCAACCGCGCGCTGGGCGAGGCCGCTGAGATGACGCGCGTGCTGGACGAGCCTCGCCTGGTGGCGGACGACGAGAATGCCCCCGAGCTCAAGGTGAGCGAGGGCGCAATTGATTTTGAGCACCTGAGCTTTGCATACCGTGATGCCGCGGTGGGCGAGAGCGTGTTTCACGACCTGACGCTCCATGTGGCGGCGGGCCAGCGCGTGGGCCTGGTGGGTAAATCGGGCTCGGGCAAGACGACGCTCACTAAGCTGTTGCTGCGCTTGGACGACGTACAGGGCGGCCGCGTGCTCGTGGACGGCCAGGACGTCTCGCGCTGCACGCAGCAGAGCCTGCGCCGCCAGGTTGCCTACGTGCCGCAGGAGGCGCTGCTGTTCCACCGCTCCATTCGCGAGAATATCGCCTACGGACGTCCCGATGCCACCGACGAGCAGATCCGCGAGGCCGCGCGCCTGGCCAATGCGACTGAGTTTATCGACCGCTTGCCCCATGGCTTTGACACCATGGTGGGCGAGCGCGGCGTTAAGCTTTCGGGCGGCCAGCGCCAGCGCGTGGCCATCGCCCGCGCCATCCTGACCGACGCGCCGATTCTGGTGCTCGACGAGGCGACGTCTGCGTTGGACAGCGAGTCCGAGGCGTTGGTGCAGGAGGCGCTCGAGAACCTGATGCGCGGGCGCACCTCCATTGTGGTGGCGCATCGCCTGTCCACTGTGGCGGCGCTCGACCGCATCGTGGTGCTGGCAGACGGCGAGATTGTCGAGGACGGCACGCATGCGCAGCTTGTCGAGGCGGGCGGCGAATACGCAAGCCTGTGGAGCCGCCAGACCGGCGCATTTTTGGAGGCTTAAGGCCCCCGTACGTGGGACAATCGTTTCCGTGAAGTTATGTTTCTGCCGAGCCGAGGAGTCGTTATGCCACGCGAGACCAATGCCGCCAAACGCGAACGCGCCATCGAGGTGTGCGAGCGCCTTAACCGTCGCTATGGCCCGGTCGAGTGCTTCTTGGACCACGAGAATCCCTTTAGGCTGCTCATCGCGGTACTGCTCTCGGCGCAGACGACCGATGCACAGGTCAACAAGGTGACGCCGCGGCTGTTTGCCCAGTGGCCCACGCCCGAGGCCATGGCGGGGGCGAGCGTGGCCGACGTGGCGGACACCATTAAGTCGCTCGGCTTTTATAAGAGTAAGGCCAAGCATGCCGTGGAGGCCGCGCAGATGATCGTTGCCGATTACGGCGGCGAGGTGCCGGCCGACATGAAGGAGCTCGTCAAGCTGCCGGGCGTGGGGCGCAAGACGGCGAACATCGTGCTCAACGTGGGGTACGGTATCGTGGAAGGCATCGCGGTGGATACGCACGTCAACCGCATCGCGCACCGCCTGATGCTGAGTCCCAAGACGCACGCCAAAGAGCCGCTCAAGACCGAGCAAGATCTGCTCAAGATCTTGCCGCACGAGTATTGGGAGTCGGTCAACCACCAGTGGATCACCTTTGGCCGCGAGATCTGCGATGCCCGTAAGCCCAAGTGCGACGAGTGTCCGCTGGCGGATTTGTGCCCCAGCGTGCGCGTGACGGGGTAGGGCCCGGCACGTTTTGCCAGCGTTCGAAGGCTTTGGCCAATGTTGCGCAACACATTTGGGTCGCGAGGGCTCAATATGATGGCGACAGATGCCGTTTGTTGTGAGGGGATACCCGAATATGTTTTGCACCAAGTGTGGCTCCGAGATGCCCGACGGAACCGATTTTTGCACGAACTGCGGGGCACGCATGGGCGCCGCTTCTCCGGCGGCAGGAATGCCTCCCGTGCAGAAGAAATCGCATAAGCGAGCGGTGATTATCGGCATATGTGTAGCGGGCGTGCTGGTGGCCGGTGGCGCTGCGCTGGCGCTGACCGGCGTGTTGGGACCGCTTGGGCAGGGCAATTCATCGCAGATTACGGTACTTGGGTCCGACGAGGGTTCGGGCGAACACAAGGACAAGGGAAGCGCCAAAGAGAAGCCTGCCGAAGAGCAAGAAGAGCCGGAAGAACCCGAGCAGACGGGCAGCAGCGTCAAAGTCGACCTCAATGACCAGGCAACCTATGCCGCCACGAACCTGTTCCTGTCGAACTTTACGGAGGAGGACTTTGGCTACAACAAGAATGACCCGAGTTCGCTGTTTGACGTAACGGATGGCTTGTCTGCAGAAGAGCAACGCGACATGACGTTTTTCATCTTTAACCATTTTCTTGACAACGGCTCAAAGCGCGTAGAGCGGGGAAGCGACATCGGCGGGAAAAGATACGGGTTTAAAATCGCGATAGATGCCGTACATAGCGAAATGAATCGCCTTTTTGGAATGACGCTTTCCGATGACGAAATGCAGTTTGATGACAATGAGGGGAAGTACGACGAAGTTATTCAGGCGCTTGGGACGAGGGCTACGGTCCAAGACGGATACCTGTATTTCAACGAAGAACACGGGGTTGCGAAAATAGCCGTTCCGGCAATCGTTACAGCGGCGGAGGACCTTGGAAACAACACGTACCGCCTGACATTTGAGGCATATGTTGCGCAGAGCTATAACGGTGGCCCATCCCCGCTGGTCTCGGATGTCCCCGAGAGCGTTTACGGGCTGCCTGCCGATCAGCTGAAGGCGACGATTGGAGTCGACTCTACGTCTGCGATGTCCGGAACTGCCGTGGTAAAGGTCGCCGCCGGTGACGGTGCTCCTGCCTTCGCCCTGCAAAGCATAAATTACGACTAGATTTCGGAATTAGAATTTGTCTCCATCACGCCAGGCGGCTCGGCCGTCTGGCGTTTTTGTTGCGGGGCTGGGTGTGCGCTTGAGCTGGAGTATATGTTGCCTCCCGCTGCCTCATGCAAAAATGTGTTGCTAATTTAGAAGGCTATTCAAGCGTGCCGAAGTCGTGGCGTGCTGGCGTAGCATGAGCAAAAAAATCAAGCAATGGAGGACAACGTGGCAACATTGAAGACGCGAGAGCTTGAAGATTACTTTGAGCGCATCGTGCGCACACGCGAAGGTGACCTACCTGGTCGTCGCAAAGGCGACGAATACTTGTCTCAAACCCATGCGCTCTACCACGGCGATCCTGCGCCCTGGGCTCTGACGCCAAAGATATTCGACAAGAACATGACGGCGCTTCTTAAAGAGGCCGCCGAGCGTATGTATGGCATCATGGACAAGGTGACGCGGGCGTTTTGCTCCGATGCGTCCGTGCGTGCGTGGTTTCGCATGGATCCGGCTTTTGCTGACCTATGCGCTATGGATGCCGGCTATGATTGCCAGATTCCCCTTGCACGCGTTGATATCTTTCTTGACGAGGGCACCGGTTCGTATACGTTTTGCGAGCTCAATACCGACGGCAGTGCTGGAATGGTAGTGACCGATGCGGTCTGTCAGGCAGTGCGAATGACGCCTTCCTTTGAGGAGTTTGCATCCGAGCACCCCGGCTTTCGACAGTACGATTTGTGCGGTAGCTGGATAGATGCATTGTTTGAGACCTATGCAGAGTGGGAGCTGGCCCATCCTCGCCGCACCGAGGATAGTGCACGATCGGACGACGGGGTCCGCGTTGACGAGGGACCCCATGCACCGCAATCAAAGATCTATCCCGCTTCGGTGGCAATCGTCGACTATTCGGAAAGCATCGACTTGGAAGATGCGGCTCATTTTGCCGACCTTATGAGGCGGCGGGGTGTAGTCGCACGCTTTGCGGACGTGCGCGACCTGCGGATTGCCGAAGAAGAGGGCGGTGCTAGGCGCCTGTGCGATGCCGCTGGTCCCATTGATTGCGTTTGGCGGCGCGCGGTGACCGGCGAGCTGTGGGATAAGCCGTGCGACGGACGCTCGGCCTTAATCGAGGCTGCCCAAGAAGGGCTTGCATGTATCGTCGGTGGTTTTAGAACGTGGCCGTGTGCGACTAAGACCGTATTTGCGTTTTTGTGGTCTCGGGCCGGTCAGTCCTTGTTGAGCTCGGAGGAGCAATCGTTTGTACGGGAGCATGTGCCCTATACCGAGATTTTGGACGAAAGCACCCAGTTGTCGAGATTTGTCGAAAAGGATCGATGGATCGTCAAGCCGTGCGGCGGCTACAATGCGGTTGGCGTTGTCGCTGGTTTGGATGTCACGGAACAGGAATGGTCCCAGGTGCTAGCTCGCGCTGCGGCCGCTGGGGCGATTGTACAGGAGTATGCTCAGCAGTATCAGACTCCCTGCTTGCGCGGAACGCTTGTCGATGGGCCGCATCGAGGAGAGGCGCCCAAAGGACTTGTGGATGATCTTGGTTTTGCGCCCGCTTCTAATATGGAAGGCCTGTACCTGTATCGCGGCCGTTTTGCGGGCGTGTATACACGCGTCGGTTTTGCCAACACCATAGGCGAGTGGACGAGCCGCTTAAACGTTGCGAGCTTTTTTGAGGAATAGCCGTTTCTTGGGGCACCTTCCGTGGTTGCGGCGTTCGACGTGACGGGGAAATTTTGGCGAAGCCGGTGAGTCCAGTTCTATCTGGCGTTTTTGTTGCGGGGCTGGGCGTACGCTTGAGCTGGAGTCCTCTCCATGCGCTACCATGACAGACAATGTATTTGACGTACGACCCGCCGAGCTTGCCCCGGCGGGCTTTTGGCGTTGCGATGCCGGAGGAACAGCATGCTCATTCACCGTATAGCCGCGCAGCTCTACACTGCCGAGGCCTTGCAGACCGTCGAGGCCGGACTCGATGCCGGCGAGGACGTGACGCTGGCCGTGTCGCAGTCGGGCCGTACGCTCATGGCGGCCGCCCAGTTTGCGCGCCGTCCGCGCCCCACGGTCTACATTGTGAGCGGCGAGGACGCGGCCGATCGTGCCGCCCGCAGCCTTGCCGCCTATGTGGGGCTGGCGCATGTGTGCCGTTTCCCCGAGCGCAAGGATTATCCGTGGCGCGAGCAGGCGCCCGACGATGCCGTGGTAGCGCAGCGATGTGAGGCCCTGGGACGCATCGTGCGCGGGGACAACTGCATCATGGTTGCCTCGGCTCGCGCGTTGCTGCGCTGCGTGCCGCCAGTCGAGAGCCGCTACTGGGAGTCCACGATCTTTGCGGTGGGCGAGGAGATTCCTTTTGACGAGGTGCCGCATCGCCTGGTGGGCATGGGCTACACCAATGCCGGCGCCGCTGATGCGCCCGGTCTGTTCCGCGTTCACGGCGACACCGTCGAGGTGTTCCCTGCACAGGAAAAGGCACCCGTGCGCATTGAGTTCTTTGGCGACGAGATTGACCGCATCCGCCGCATGGTGAGCTCAACGGGGCAGACCATCGGCAACGAGGACAGTATCGAGATCTTCCCCTGCCGTGAGCTGGCGCTTACCGACGATGCCGTTCACAACATGCACGTGGCGCTCTACCGCGCAAGCCAGGACGACAGCAAGCTGGCGGCGCTGCTCGAGATGGTGGATGCGCGCATCGTCACGCCTGAGCTCGACCGCTTTTTGCCGGTGATGTACGGCCAGACTGTGAGCCCGCTGTCGCACGTGAGCGGCAAGGCGCTCGTGGTGCTGTCCGAGCCGCGCTCGCTGTTCGACGATTGTCTGCGCGCCTACGAGGATATCGAGGCACGTGCCGGCGAGGCGGGGGTCGACCGTCTGGACGGCCTGTACGTGCGTGCCCAGCAGCTCGACTTTGGTTCCCAGCAGCGCCTGAACTATGTGAGCCTCATCCGTGCCGGCGGTGCGGTGACGGCCGAGCTCAAGATTGAGCAGCCGGCTATCGCAGGCTCGGACAACCGTTTTATGACGCGCATCCAGGAGGTCGTGGGCAAGCGCTATGCCTGCGTGTTTGCCATCCCCGACCGCGGTGCGCGCGAGTCGATGGAGCTCACCTTTGGCGACGAGGGCATTACCTTTGAGGAGTCGCTGACGGCCGCGCCCGAAAACGCAGGCGTCATTGGCGAGCGCGTGCGCGTGGCAGCGGCGGATTCCGCCGACCGTGCTGTCCGCCAGGATGCCCATGCCTCGATCCGCGAGCGCAAGGCCGACGCGCTCAACGCCCGCTCGCTCGAGGCGGGTGCCGCCCAGGCTGCCGCCGGTGCCGCCGTGCCCACCATCTCGCGCGGACGCGTGACCTTTGTCGATGCCGCCTTGCCGCAGGGCGTGGTGGTGCCCGATGCCAACCTGGCCGTGTTCTCGATTGCCGACCTCAACGCCCGCATGGATGCCAACCGCGCGCGCAGCCGCCGCAAGGTGGACATTACGCAGATCACGTTCCCGTTTAAGCCGGGCGACTACGTGGTGCACGCCACTCACGGCATCGCGCTCTTTAGCGAGATCGCGCGCCAGGAAGTGGGCGGCAAGGAGCGCGACTACTTTTTGCTGGAATATGCCGACGGCGACAAACTCTACGTGCCGCTCGAGCAAGTCGACCGTATCACGAGATACGTCGGTCCCGACGGCGACAAGCCGCGCCTGACCAGGCTCAACACCGCCGACTGGACGCGTGCCACCAACAAGGCGCGCAAGAACGCCAAAAAGCTGGCGTTTGACCTGGTCGATCTGTATACGCGCCGCTCGTCGATTACCGGTATCGCCTGCCCGCCCGACACGCCCGAGCAGATCGAGATGGAGGAGAGCTTTCCTTACGACGAGACGCGCGACCAGCTGGAGGCCATCGCCGACATTAAGGCCGACATGGAGGCGCCCAAGCCCATGGACCGCCTGCTGTGCGGCGATGTGGGCTTTGGCAAGACCGAGGTCGCCCTGCGCGCGGCGTTTAAGTGCGTGGACTCCGGCCGCCAGGTCATGGTGCTCTGCCCCACGACCATTCTGGCCCAGCAGCACTACGAGACGTTCTTTGAGCGCTTTGCCCCGTTTGGCCTGGAGGTCGAGGTGCTCAGCCGCTTCCGCACCCCGGCGCAGCAAAAGCGCGCGCTCAAGGCGTTTGCCGAGGGCACGATTGATGTGCTCATCGGCACGCACCGTCTGCTTTCGGCCGACGTGAACCCCAAGAACCTGGGCATGGTGATCATCGACGAGGAGCAGCGCTTTGGCGTGCAGCACAAGGAGCAGCTCAAAAACCTGCGCGAGCAGATTGACGTGCTCACGCTTTCGGCCACGCCTATCCCGCGTACCATGCAGATGGCCACGAGCGGCGTGCGCGATATGAGCCTGATCACCACGCCGCCGACCGGGCGTCGTCCCGTGATCGTGCACGTGGGGGAGTACGATCCCGACGTGGTGAGCGCGGCGATTCGCCTGGAGGTGGGTCGCGGCGGCCAGGTGTACTACGTGTCCAACCGCGTCAAGACCATCGACGACGCCGTGGCGCGCGTGTATGAGGCCGCGCCCGAGGCGCGCGTGGGCGTGGCGCACGGCAAGATGAGCCCGCGCGAGGTCGAGGACGTGATGATTGAGTTCGCGACCAAAAAGATCGACGTGCTCATCGCCACGACCATCGTGGAGAGCGGCATCGACAACGCGACCGCCAACACGCTCATCATCGAGGACTCGCAGCGCTTGGGTCTGGCACAGCTCTACCAGCTTAAGGGCCGCGTGGGCCGCTCGGCCACGCAGGCCTACGCGTACTTTATGTTCCCGGGCGAGCTGCCGCTTACCGAGGAGGCGACGGCGCGCCTGACCGCACTTTCCGAGTTCCAGGACCTGGGCAGCGGCATGCGCATCGCCATGCGCGACCTGGAGATTCGCGGCGCTGGCTCGCTTATGGGCGCCGAGCAGCACGGCAACTTGTCGAGCGTGGGCTTTGACCTGTTTACGCAGATGTTGGGCCAGGCCGTGGCCGAGGCGCGCGGCGATGACGACGCCGGCGTGGAGGCGGCGAGCGTGGGTATTAACCTGCCGGCCGACTACTTCTTGTCCGAGGAGTACCTGCCGGCGGTGGACCAGCGCGTGCTCGTGTACCGTAAGCTCGCGGCGGCCGAGGACCTGGAGAGCATCGACGAGGTGCAGGAAGAGACCGAGGCTGCGCATGGCGAGCTGCCGTTGGCGGGGCTCAACCTGTTCAACCGCGCTCGCATCCGTATCCGCGGCGAGCGCTTGGGGCTCGAGAGCGTCACGCTCAGCGGTGGGCGTATCACGTTTTTGGGCGTCGACGTGCCCAAGAAGGTGGCCTTTGAGTTCAAGACTCGCTATGGCGCGGTGAACTTTCCCAAGAGCCGCAAGCTATCGGTGCCCTACAAGGCGGGCGCCGGCGCAGGCAGCGGCCTGGGCCGAGGTCTCGACGCCAACGACGGCACCGGTCCCGTGGCGGCGGCGCTCATGCTGCTGCAGCAGCTGGGCGCGAGCGACGACGACTAACGGGTCGACGCTGCAAACGCCCCATTTGGGCAATCTGACCCTCACTCGTCGGTCGCGTACGCAAGTACGCTTCCCTCCTCCTTCGGGTCACCTTGCCACAAATGGAACGTTTTCGCTTACTTATGCTCAACCTGTAAGGGTATTTACGGGACAAAGCCATCTTCGTCTCACCCGCATTGCAGGTTGACCGCCCTTCGCCCGACCGAAAGGAAAGCATGTTCGGATACATCTACAAGAAAGACGCCGCTGCTATCGCGGTTATCCTGGCCTTTTGTCTGCTCGTTGGGTCGTTTTTCGATTACCAAATCTCGAGCGCGCTGTTCAACATCGGCAGCATGTACGGCCGCTTTATCGAGGCCGCCGGCGAGCTGCCGTTCGAGCTGACGGCGAGCATCGCGGGCGTTATGCTCGTGCGCGCGGTGCGTCCCGACTCCAGGGGGAGCAAATGGCTCGCCGTGCTCGGCATCCTCGTTAACGTCGGCCTGGCCGGCTACGAAGTCGTCTCGTCCCTGCGGGTCGGCGGAAAACTCATCGCGGCTCAGTTGGTGCTGACGTTTGTGCTGGTCATCGTTGCCAATCTTATCGTTTATCGCCTCACGCGCGACATCGAGCCCAAAGAGCTCACGCGCTGGGCGTTGATGGTACTTGCCGTGTGGGTCGCTCAGGCCATTATCCTCAACGTGATCGTCAAGCCGCTGTGGTCGCGCCCGCGCATGCGCGTGATCGAGGTGACGCAGGGGCTCAATTTTCAGCCGTGGTGGGTGATCGGCAATCCCGACAAGTGGACCTATATCGCCGCCGGCGTGATCAAGGACGGCTTCAAGTCGTTTGCAAGCGGGCACACCGCGCACGCGGCGATCGGCCTTATGCTCGCAGGGCTTCCCGCGGCGGCCTTTAAGGAAAAACCGTCGCGCCGTCGCGTGGTCTTTTGGGCGGCGGTTGTGGTCGCGGCGCTCGTCGCCTTTGGCCGCATCGTGATCGGAGCGCATTTTTTGAGCGACGTGAGCTGCGGCTTTGCCTTGGTGCTGGCGCTTGAGTGCCTTGCCGCGCGCATTGCCTATCCGGGCGGCGTACAATAGCCCCATCTGAATCATCGGGCTCGTGCCCGGCTAGAGAGGATTACCATGCTCGCGTTCAACAATGACTATTCTCACGGCGCACATCCGGCAGTGCTGCAGGCGCTCGTCGACACCAATATGGAGCCGCAGCCCGGCTACGGTACCGATGCTCACACCGAGCGTGCCAAGCAGCTTATCCGCGAGGCCTGTCAGGCCCCCGATGCCGACGTGTTTTTTCTGGTGGGTGGCACGCAGGCCAACGCGACGGTGATCGACATGCTGCTCGCGCCGTACGAGGGCGTCGTTGCCGCCGAGACCGGCCACGTTGCCTGCCACGAGGCGGGCGCCATCGAGTTTGGCGGCCACAAGGTGCTCACCATTCCCGGCTACGAGGGCAAGATGCATGCCGAGGATCTCGAGAACTATATCCAGGTGTTCTACGAAAACGAGAGCTACGAGCACACGGTGTTCCCGGGCGCCGTGTACGTGAGTCTATCGACCGAGTATGGCACGCTGTACTCCAAGGCCGAGCTTGCGGCGATTCATGCGGTGTGCCAGAAGCGCCAGATTCCGCTGTTCGTGGATGGCGCCCGCTTGGCCTATGCGCTGGCGGCCGATGAGTGTGACATTTCCCTGCCCGAGCTGGCGCAGCTGTGCGACGTGTTCTACATTGGCGGCACCAAGTGCGGCGCGCTTTGCGGCGAGGCCGTGGTGTTTTGCGGCATGCACGCTCCGGCACACCCCATTCCGCGCATTAAGCAGCACGGAGCGCTGCTGGCCAAGGGCCGCCTGACGGGTGTGCAGTTTGAGGCGCTCTTTACCGATGGCCTATATTTTGAGATTGGTCGACAGGCGATTGAGACGGCCCAGGCGCTTCGTCGCGTGCTGCACGAGCGCGGCTACCAGTTTTTCTTGGAGACGCCGACCAACCAGCAGTTCGTGATTCTGCCCAACGAGGACATGGCCCGCATTCGCGAGCATGCGGCGATCGAGTACTGGGAAAAGTACGACGATACCCACACGGTGGTGCGCTTTTGCACCAGCTGGGCCACGACGCAGGAGGATATCGACGCGTTGGCGGCTGTCCTGTAGCCTGATGTAATGACGAGGGGCCGCCTTGCGCTAGGTTTGGCGCAAGGCGGCCTTTGCTTTTGAGGGAGAAGGGTTGTATGACCGAGATGTCCGAGCCGACGATTCGCCTGGCGACGCCCGATGATGCGCCGGCGTTGCTTGCCATCTATGAGCCATATGTGCGCCAGACGGCGATTACCTGCGAATACGAGGTGCCGAGCGTTGAGGAGTTCGCCGGGCGCATCGAGCGTACGCTCAAGCGCTATCCGTATCTGGTGATGGAGCTGGACGGGCGTCCGGTAGGCTATGCCTATGTGAGCCCGCTCAACAGCCGCGAGGCATATGACTGGTCGGTCGAGACCTCGATCTACCTGGCGCGCGATGTGCGCCACGGCGGGCTGGGTCGCAAGCTGCACGACGCGCTCAAGCAGTGCCTGATTGCGATGGGCCTCACCAACATGTGCGCGCTCATCGCCGTGCCGCACGACAAGGACGACGAGTATCTGACGCACAACAGCCAGGACTTCCATGCTCATATGGGGTATCGCCTGGTGGGTGCCTTCGACCGCTGTGCCCAAAAGTTCGGCCGCTGGTACGACATGTGTTGGATGGAGCTGGTCCTTGCCGAGCGCGTTCCCAACCAACCCAAACCAACCTGGTTCCCCGACCTCCCCAAACCTACCATTTAGGGACAGGTTAATTTTGGCAGGTTAGCCGATGGGCTCGGTGTATTTGGCGCGGTCGGTGCGTTGGA
>JAHYYN010000074.1:0-42783 GCA_019424945.1 Collinsella sp.
GCGACAGGAAGTGGAACAGCAGCGTGCCCAAGCCGGCAAACAAAAGCGTTGCCGAAACCGAGAGACCGGTGAGCACGGGCACCAGCACCGTGGCACCAAACATGGCAAACAGGTGCTGTAGGCCGAGCAAAAACATGCGCGGGCGGCCGAGCGACGATGCGTCGTAGATGGCATCGGTGACGGCGGGCGTCGAAGACTGGGACATGGATGTCCTTTCGAATGGAAGGGCGATCGGGCATATCGGATAACCTGCCCGAACGATACGATCCGAACCATTGTACGCGATGCACCATGTCTCGCACGCGCCGTCACCTGCAAACGTTACCGCTATTTCCAAACGCGCTCGGCAACGCGCTTGACCAGCGCGATCTTTGCCCACTGTTCGTCCTCGGTCAGTTTGTTGCCAATCTCGCAGCTGGCAAAGCCGCACTGGGGCGACAGGTACAGGTTCTCGAGCGGCACATACTTTGCGGCCTCGTGAATACGTTCGACGATAACGTCCTCGTCCTCAAGCTCAGCCGCCTTTGTAGTGATCAGTCCCAGCACCACCTTCTTGCCGGGGGCAACGTACTTGAGCGGCTCAAAACCACCGGCGCGGGGTGTGTCGAACTCCAGATAGAACGCATCGACGTTCTCATGTGCGAACAGGTACGGCGCGATGGGGTCGTAGCCGCCCTCAAAAGCATAGGTGGAATGATAGTTGCCGCGGCACACGTGCGTGTTGATGACCAAATCGTCAGGCTTGCCCGCGATGGCGGCATTGTTGAGTGCCACGCCCAGCTCGGACACCTTTTGCAGGTCAACCGGGCTCATGCCAGTCTTGGACACAAAGTCGGTATCGCAATAGATGCCCCAGGTGCAGTCATCAAATTGGATGTTGCGGCAGCCCGCGGCATACAAGTCGGCAATCACGGTGCGGTATGCTGCGGCAATGGCATCGGCGAGCTCTTCGTCGGTCTTGTAGACGGCGCGTAGACTCTCCTGCTGGCCGTCGCAGCGGTCGAGCGTGACTTCGGAGAACGTCTGGATCGGCGCCGGAATGGTTTGCCGTGCGACCTGGCCCTCTCCCTCAAGCGCCTTGACGAACTTAAAATGCTCGACGAACGGGTGGTTCTCGCCGCTAATGGAACCGGTAACCACGGCGGTGTCGGCCGTCGTCTCCTCGTCATGGAACATATAACCCGTGCGTGAGGTGCGGCGCTCAATGCCGTTAAGGCCCCACATAAAATCGAGGTGCCAGTAGCTGCGGCGGAACTCGCCATCGGTGATCGCCTGCAGGCCGGCGGCCTTCTGCTTGGCCACCAAATCGCGAATGGCATCGTCCTCGACGGCCTTAAGGCCGGAAGCGTCGAGTTTACCCGCGACATAGGCGGCACGGGCGTCCTTTACAGCCTGCGGACGAAGAAAGCTGCCGACGATATCGGCGCGAAACGGCGCGTTCGGTTGAATCGAAGTGCTCATAGATATCTCCCTTTGCATTGGTTGCTTTACTGGGACAGAGTATGAGCGCTCATATGACCATCGTAAAATATACGTTTATAACAGTTTGATATAGATGCTTCCTATATCAGTCTGGACTGCCATAAAGAGACTTGAACCGTGCGGAGCACAGCACCCTAGATATGCTGACGAATCGCGTCGATATAGGCCCGACCGTAGCGCGTGAGCGTCGTGTTCTTGCGTGTGATGATGCCAATCTCCATGTACTCGTCCACGTCGAGCGGAATCGAGATAATGCCGGGGCCGTTGAGCTCGTGGCTGATCACGCCCGAACATACCGTGTAGCCGTTGAGGCCCATGGCCAGGTTGAACAACGTCGCGCGGTCGCGCACGCGGATATTCTTGTGGCGCTCAAACGTCGAGGTCAGTTCCTCGGAATAGTAAAACGAGTTATAGCTGCCCTGCTCGTAGGACAAAAACGGGTAGTCTTCCAAGTCCTCGAGCGTCACGCTGGAGCGGTCCGCCAGCGGATGGTCGGCGCAGACGAAGACATGCGGCGTGGCGCAGAAGAGTCCTTCGAACACGAGCTCGTTGGCCACCAGCATGCGCTCGATGACCTCGCGGTTATGCTCGGATAAGTACAGGATGCCCAGTTCGCTTTTCATATGCGCGACATCCTCGATAATCTCGTGGGTCTGCTCCTCGCGCAAGGTAAAGTCGTAGCGCGCGGCATCGAACTCGCGGATCACGTCGACAAACGCGTTGACGGCAAAGGAATAGTGCTGACAGCTTACGCTAAAATGCGGCACCTGTTCGGATGCTCCTTTGTACTTGTCCTCGAGCAGGTCGGCCTGGTCGAGCACCTGGCGCGCGTAACCCAAGAAGGTCTCGCCCTCCTCGGACACAATGACACCCTTGTTGGTGCGCTCAAAGATATGCACACCCATCTCGTTTTCGAGATCGCGAATCGATGCGGTGATCGAAGGCTGCGACACAAAGAGCCGGCGCGAGGCCTCGGTGATGCTGCCGCATTCGGCAACTTTGACGACATATCTGAGCTGCTGAAGCTTCATGGCTTTCTCCCTAGACGTTCGTGACGTCGAAACCCGTCGTGCTCATCTGACGCATAAACGACGGCATCTCCCCCGTCGCGGCGCAGGCGGCAATCTGATGCAGAGCCCCGGCAACCGCATCGTCTGCCGCAGCGCCGATATGCCAGCGCGCGGCAGCCGTGACGGCCTCGTTGGCATTGGCGACTGCAACGGAGTTGGGGACGGCACCGATCATGGGCAGGTCGTTATCGGAATCGCCAAATACGGCCACCTCGTCGGACGTCAGGTCCAAAGCGCGCGCCAGCTCCAGCGCAGCGCAACCCTTGTCCCAACCTGCTGGAAGAATGTCGAACAGGCGCACACGATTGTTGGGAAACACAAGCGAGAGTTCCGGCACCTCAGCGGCAACGCGCTCGCGGAGCTCCGCGAGCTCCTCACGCGAACGAGCACTCCAGATATTCGCCTTGAACACCGACGCGTCATCGACGACAGGACGGCACGGGGCCTCTTCGCCCTTGAGCCATGCGTTGCCGCCCGACTCCATGGCGCGGCGCACACGCTCGGGGTCGCTCGTCACACAATAGGCATCGTTATTCCAAAAGTCATCGCCTAAGCTGTAGACCTTCAGATAGGTATCGTCGGTTTCTTCTTCCAGATAGGCGGCCAAACGCATGAGTGCGTCGCTATCGGTCGCATGCGAGGCTACCACCTCGCCGTCCACAAACATGACCTGGCCGTTGCAGAACGCGCCGGTCGAGAAGCACTCGGCGCGATTGCGGAACATCCAGCCCATCGCGGAGGGCTGGCGACCCGAAACCGGGCCAAAGTGCAGACCCGCCGCCTGCATGGCATGAATGCCCTCGATGGCGTAGTCGCTGGCGCCGTCATGCCCGGCTGGAATCAGCGTATCGTCCATATCGGTCAGCACAAGTTTAATCATAAGGCCCCCTCGGTCATTCTTAATCCCGTCTATTGTACCGACCTGCCAAAAAGAGACAGGTTTATATTGGCAGGTTTTATCTGGGAAAACGCAAAGCCCCAGTTGTTACCTGCCAAAATAAACCTGTCCCTTATTGGCAGGTGCGCTAGTATAGGGAACAACAGATTCGATGCGGGAGTGCCGGCGGTGCAAACCACAAGGCTGAGAGGGCATAGGGCCCAATCCTTTGAACCTGTCAGTTAATGCTGGCGTAGGGAGCATGCCGCCTTTACAGGGGCGCTGTCTATGCACAGCGCCCCTTTTCTATGCCAAGGAGGCATGTGCAGTGATCGATTCGGAACAGCTTAAGCAAAATGTGGTCAAGGCCGTGGAGAAGATTCGCGCCACCAATCCCATGGCGGGCTCCATCACCAACACGGTGACGATTGACTTTGTCGCCAACGCGCAGCTCGCCGTGGGCGGATCGGCCGCCATGGTCTATCTGCCCGACGAGGGCGAGGCGCTCGTTGCCGGCGGCGGCGCCATCTATCTGAACATGGGCACACTCTTCCCCATCTACGAGCAGACGATTCCCCGCGCGGCCAAGGCGGCACACGACGCCGGCAAGCCCTGGGTGCTCGATCCGGTGGGCCTGGGCATCGGCAGCCTGCGCACCCAACTGGTAAACGAACTCAAGCAGTACAAACCCGCCATCGTGCGCGGCAATGCCTCCGAGATTATCGCGCTCGCCGGCCTGTGGGGCCTTGAGGGCGAAGCGGCCGATCTGAGTCGCGTGCGCGGTGTCGATACCACCGACACGGTAGACGCCGCCCGCGGCGCCGCCGTGGCGCTCGCCCGCTACACCGGCGGCGCCGTTGTGGTCTCGGGCGAAGTCGACCTGATTACCGACGGCACGACCGTGGCCAAGTCCCACGGCGGCAGCCCGCTCATGTCCAAAATCACCGGCTGCGGTTGCTCGCAGGGCGGTGTGCTGGCTGTGTACGCCTGCGCTGCCGATCCGTTTACGGCAGCCATCTGTGGCACCGCCGTCTACAACGTTGCCGGCACGCGTGCCGCCGCTGTCGCCGATGCCCCGGCAAGCTTTAAGGTCGCCTTTATCGACGAGCTCTATCGCGCAACCGCCCAGGACATCGCCGATAACCAACTCGAGCTCGAGGAGGCATAAGGCATGTCCGAGCCCGCAACCAATGCCGGTATGAACACGCTCGTCGCCGTAGCCATCGCCCCGTGCGGCACCGGCGACGAGCTGTCCGCCGAGGTCGCCGAGGTCGTACGCGTCATTCGCGAGAGCGGCCTTCCCAACCGCACCACCTCGATGTTCACCGAGATCGAGGGCGACTGGGACGAAGTCATGCAGGTCGTGCGCGACGCAACCTTTGTGTTGGCGAGCAAGGGCATCCGCACCGAAGTCGTGCTCAAGGCCGATATTCGACCCGGATTTACCGACACCATGACTGGCAAGCTCGAGCGCATGGAAGCGCAGATCAAAAAGCAGGAGGAAGCACAGTGAGCATCCGCGACAACCTTGATATCTCGGCCTATCTGGTACTCGGCCCCGAAAACACCCTCGGACGCCCCGTGGGCGATGTGGTGGCCCAGGCGCTCGACGCCGGCTTTACCTGCATTCAGGTGCGTTCCAAGGTGGCAAGCGCCCGCGAGATCATCGCACTGACGGGCGATACCGCGCAGGCCATCGCTCAGGCCGGCAAAACCGGGCAGGTCGCGCTGCTGATCGACGACCGCCTTGACTGCGTACTTGCCGCCCGCGAGCAGGGTATTGCCGTCGACGGCGTGCATGTTGGCCAGAGCGATATTCCCGTCGAGGTCTGCCGCAAGCTGCTGGGCCCCGATGCCATCGTGGGTCTTTCGGCCCGCTGCGAGGAGATGCTCGAGTACGTCAAGACCGCCGACATGAGCCTGGTCGATTACCTGGGCGTAGGCCCGCTCCACGAGACCGAAACCAAGCGCGACTGCGGACGTGCGGCCGACGGCTCCATCATCACCAAGAGCTTTGAGGACCTGGCCGCCCTCCATGCGGCAAGCCCCGTCCCCATTGTGGTGGGCGGCGGCGTCAAGACGGCCGATCTGCCGCAACTCAAGTCCACCGGCGTCGACGGCTTCTTTGTGGTGAGCGCCGTCTGCAGCGCCGACGACCCCTACGCCGCCGCCAAGGAGCTCGTCGACACCTGGCAGCAGGCATAAGCATAAGTCGAGCAGCCGATTCGCAGCTTCATATCTTCAGCAATGGAAAGCGCATCCCAGTTTGGGCCTCCATTCCGGGATGCGCTTTCCGTATGCGACCCTTACCCCGCCAGATACGCTTCCAACGCCGGCAAAGTCGCCTCTGCATCGTGGCGGCCGACCTGGTAGATGCGCTCGAGCTCATCCGGTTCGCGGCACAGCGACGGCACCTTCACCGATTCGCTCGGCCGCACCACAAAGATTTCCCCGGCAGCCTCTCGACGTGCCAGGTCATCGAGCGTGGCATTGTAGACCTCATGCCGATGCTCAAGCGCTGCAACAAACTCCGGATAGTGACGGAACACGCGCCGCAGCATGGGCATCACGCTGTTGGGCTGCTTCACAAAGCCCGCCGGCTGCGTGAGTACCACGATATTGCGGTCATACCCCTGCGCAAACAGCCATGCGCTGGGAATAGAATCAGCCACGCCACCATCCAGATACTTATGCCCGTCAATAGCAACGGGACGCGTCGCCACAGGAATGGCAGACGACGCCCGGATCCACTCGATATCGCGCTCGTCGCCATACGGTAGATCGTGGTAGACGGCCTTGCCCGTCTCGATATCGGTACACACGCACGTAAACCGCATGGGGCAGGCGCGATACGCCTCCAGGTCGATGGGATCGCGCTCGATGGGCACCTCGTGATAGGCAAAATCGGCATTGAACATATCGCCGGTTCGCAGCCAGCTGGTCACGCTCGCATAGCGTTTGTCGGTGCAATAGACCTTGTTATAGCGAATGGCGCGGCCGATCTGGCGCGATTTAAAGTTGTAGCCAAATGCCGCGCCCGCCGAGACGCCCACCATATGGTCGCAGGTCAAACCGTGCTCCATCCAAACGTCGAGCACGCCCGCCGTATACATACCGCGGTAGCCGCCTCCCTCGAGCGCCAGCCCCACCGTGCTCGTCATATTTGACTGTGCCATGCGACCATCTCCGTTCCTGCGTTTTAAAACGGAACAAGTATACCCATCAACAAATATCGTCTCAGTCGCATTTTCATCGAACATCGTCGCGTTACCGTTTGGCGAATAATGGCCGCCCGCAACATGGGCACCCCTACATAATTCCATACACTTGTTTATACTACTCAGTAGTTATCAGCCGAGAGCACGAACCGACAAATAAACCCAACGACGCAGCAAGGCGGGGGCTTGGAAACACGCAAGGCGTTGAGCAGCAACGCATGTGCACAACGAGCTCGCCCGACGCAATCCGCCCCGACCTCAGAAAGCCGCTTACAGTATGGATAACGCCAGCAATAATACCGAAACGCTCGAAAAGACCATCCGTGACCTTCTGGAGCGTCAGGACGATCTGATCAGGACCGCCTTTACCGACGAGCTCACCGGACTTGGCAACCGCGGCGGCTTTACCCGTTCCTTAGAGGAACTCTGGGAGCAGGAACTGCCCGTGACCATGGCGTTTATCGACATCGATAACCTTAAGCACTGCAACGACATCTTTGGACATGACGAGGGCAACCGCTATATCTTGCAGGTGAGCCTCTATCTCAAACTGTATATGAAGGTGGACGAGGCGGCATTTCGTCTGGGGGGCGACGAGTTCGCCATCCTATCTACGATTGCGACCGAGGACGACCTTGCCGAACGTCTGGAACACTGCCGAACGGTCCTGCTCAAAAACAACGATGCCGAGATGCCTCACTCGTTTAGCTACGGAGTGGCACACGCCGACCCCGCCCTGGGCGAAGCCCCCAATCGCTTGACGAACGATGCCGACCATCGCATGTACGACTACAAGCTACGTCATGCCGTGCACCTTGATCGACGCAATATCGCACAAGCCCACACCGACGACTTCGAAATAAGCGATCGCATTTTCGACGCCCTTTCGATGCTCAACGAAGGCCGATATTTCTTTATCGAGAACTTGGACAAACATCGAACCCTTTGGTCACAAGGCGCCTTGCGCGATCTTGGTCTTCCTTCGGAGCATATAGACAACTGCCACGATTACTGGAAAACGCGTGTCCATCCCGATGACCTTGAGGCCTATACCAACGACATCGACCAAATCTATGACGGCTCCAAACATCGCCACGTCATGCAGTACCGCGTGCGCAATGCCGCCGGCGACTACATCCTCGGCCGTGCTCGCGGGTTTCGTATCGACGGCGACGGAAATGTCCCCTCGCTCTATGTCGGCGAGCTCGTCAACCACTCGCTTGCCGAGACCGTCGACGCCGCCACGGGCCTCGGAATGCAGCGCACGCTGATCAACGCTATCGATGCCTGCCGTCGCGACCATTGCAAGACGGGGCTTATAGCAGTGCGCGTTCGCGGCACGGCAAAGCTCAACGAGCTCTACGGGGCCGAGGCCGTCGACAACATGCTCGCCGAATACGCAGGCCGCATGCTGTCGATTACTCGCGGCAGGAGTCGCGTCTTCCGCTCACGCAACGCCCAGTTCGTCGTGCTTAGCAACAATTTGGATCACGAAGCATTCGAGCAACTGATCCAACATCTCAAAGAGGCCGTTTTCGCTCCCGTTCGAATCGCGGACGACACCATTACCCCCGTCTGTCTTGTCGTTCCGGCCTTTTACGAGCACCTGACCAATCAAACGGCCGCCGTTTTAGGCGAACTCGACCGTCGCATTCGCACGGCCGGCGGGCTTGTTCCCAACGACAGCCTCCCCATACCCGAGGTGGAGCGCAAAAGCGCCATCGCCGAACGCATCGATTCGCTCACGGGTCTCTATCGACCCAGCGAGTTTATGCGCCGCGCCAACGAATTTCTCGAGACAAGGCGCAACGGCGCCTGGTGTATCGCCACCGTCGATATGGGACACATGCGACTGTTCAACGAATGGCACGGACAGGCCGAGGGCGACCGCATGCTCGCCGATGTGGGCACGGTCCTCAAGGACATCGAGAATGCCAACATGGGCGTCGCAGGGTACTGGGGCCAAGACGACTTTTGCATACTCATCCCCTTTGAACACGACACCGTCCATCAGATCTATAGCCGCGTTCGCCAGGCCGTGGCCAAGTATGATGACGGCGTGGGATTCTGGCCGTCCATGGGCGTCTACCCCATCGACTCCAACGAGAAAATCACCATCGATGCGCAGGCCAAGGCCATGTTTACCAATCGGCGCGCAAAAAACGACTTTAAGGAGCGCATTGCCATTTTCCGCCCCGAGGAGTACGAGCGCGAAATCGCGTTCCACCGCACGCTGACCGAATTCCAGTACGCGCTCTCCAACGGCCGTATTACCTACTACCTGCAGCCCCAGGTCGACATGGAAACCGGCGAGATCATTGGCGCCGAAGCGCTCACGCGCTGGATCGACAAGGATGGCTCCCTCATTTCGCCCGCCACCTTTATCCCCGCTCTCGAAGAAAGCGGTTTTGTGGTGACGCTCGACAAATACGTTTGGCAGGGCGTTGCCTTGTGGCTGCGCGAGCGCATCAATCGGGGGCTTCGCGTGGTTCCGATCTCGCTTAATGTGTCGCGCGTGGATATCCTCGCCTGCAACGTTGCCGAGCATATGGGAGCGCTCGCCGCCCAATACAACCTGCCGCCCGAGCTCATGCGCATCGAGATCACCGAGACAGCTTATACGGGAGAGTCCGAGGCCGTGGATAAACTAACGGCCGACCTGCACACCCGCGGCTTCTCGACCTATATGGACGATTTTGGCACCGGCCAGTCCACGCTCGCGATGCTCAAGAACGTCAACGTCGACGTCATCAAGCTCGATCGCACGTTTGTGCCCGATAACGGCGATGAGGGCCGCAGCGTGCAAATCATCTCATCAATGCTCGAGATGGCGCAGTCACTCCATCTGCCCGTTGTGATCGAAGGCGTCGAGACGGACAAGCAGGCAAACATGCTGCGCCACATGGGCGCCCGCTACGCTCAGGGATTCCTCTACTACCGCCCCATGCAGGCGGAGGATTTTGAGGCATTGCTCGATGGTGGCAACGACAACTAATACGCTCGCACGCAAAACGCCACCGTCGAGGGGAGCGTTTGTTCCCATGAGCTAACTAATACTCCAATCTAAACCGAATTGGGAGTAAGATACAAACCATTGTTCCATCCAAGGAGGCAATCCATCATGAACGAGTCGTATCGCCTGGGCGAGCAATCAATCATCGCTCATCTTCAGCGACTTGCGAACGGGGCCTCAACCACCGAGCTCGATGTTGCCGCGCTGCCCCCGGAGCTGCGTGCCATCGGTGAGCAACTGCAGAAAACGCTCGCCATCCTGCAACAAGAACGTGAGTTGCTTGAGCACGGCGCCTATATCGACTCGCTCACCAATCTTGGCAACCGTGGCGGACTCGACCGCCATGTCGATCAGCTCTGGCGCAAAGGCACCCCCTTCACCTGTGCCTATATTGACATCGATCGCCTCAAGCATTGCAACGATAAGTTTGGCCACGCCGAGGGCAATCGCTACATTCTGAGCATCTGCCGCGCACTCACCGAGACAATGGAGCACGATGAGTTGCTGTTCCGTATCGGTGGAGACGAATTTGTACTTATATCCCCCACGACAAACGAAGCCGACCTCGAGCAGCGCCTGGAGTGGACGCGTGCCAATCTTATCGAGGCAACATCGGACGGCAAGGCGCCCATGATCGCCAGCTTTAGCTTTGGCTGCTCGCGCGTCGACCCGCTTGCAGGCGATACGCGTCGCCAGATGACAAAGGACGCCGACCGCAAAATGTATCGCTACAAGCTCATGTACCGTGTGCAACAACCGGAAGAAGGCGATGCGCTGCAACGCCCGATCACCGAACAACCCCCCCCCTGCAACGACCGAGTGTTTCAAGCGATCTCCATGAGCTCCGAGACACGCTATCCGTTCATCATTAACCTCGACACCGGCGAATCGCAATGGTCGGTTAATGCCGTGCGCGATTTTGACCTACCCTCCCAGCATCCCTACAACTCGCTCGATATATGGCTTGCCCGTGTTCACCCCGAGGACCGCGACAACGTACGTGCCGAGCTCGATATGGTGGTAAACGGCACGTGGCACTTCCACTGCATGCAGTATCGCGTCATGAATACCGCCGGAAAATACGCGCTTTGCGACTGCACAGGTTACCGCCTGGACGGCACCGATACCGAGCCCAACATGTATGTGGGCATTGTCACCAACCGAAGCTTGGCAGATACGACCGATTCCGTGACCGGCCTGGGCGATATCCACGCCCTGGTCAACGCCATTGGCGAGATGCGTCGCGTGGCACGAAACGCGGGCTTGATCGCCATTAAAATCGACGAAATCGCACAGGTCAATGCCCGCTTTGGCTTTGATGCAGGCGACCGCGTTTTGGCAGAAAGCGCCGCCTGCCTCATGGATTGCTCGCGCGGCAAGGGTCGTCTGTTCCGCTCGACCGGACCGATGTTCGTGGCGCTCTTTGACGAGCTTGATCCCGAAGAGACCGACGCGGTTGCAGACGAAATCGAACGGTTCTTGGGATCGCCCGTGCTCTTGGGCTCATTTGAATATCAGCCGCCCCTTCGCGTGGCCACGCTTCATCTGGACACCGTCGACCGACAGCCCGTTTCCATTTTGAACGAGCTCAAAGTGTTGCTCGGGAAAGCCGTGCAGGTGCCAGGTACCAAACTGGATTAGCACCACGCCCGCACCGCCTCCCCCATCGTGCGATAATCCTCTGCAGAAGTCACCAACAGCAGAGGGAGTTTGTGATGAAGGTTCTTTTGGTCAATGGCAGCCCCAAGGCAAACGGCAACACCGCTCGCGCGCTCGCCGAAGTCGCCGAGCAACTTAAAGCCGAGGGCATCGACAGCGAGGTATTCCAACTGGGCGCCAAGCCCATCCGCGACTGCATCGGCTGCGGTCAGTGCGGCAAGCTTGGCGGTCGCTGCACCTTTGACGACGACGTGGTGAACGAGCTCATCGCTGCCGCCGAGCAGGCAGACGGTTTTGTCTTTGGCTCCCCCGTCTACTATGCGCATCCCAGCGGACGCATCCTCTCGGCTCTCGACCGCGCATTCTATGCTGGCAGCAAGGCCTTTGTGCACAAGCCGGGTGCCGCGGTCGCCGTCGCCCGTCGCGGCGGCACGTCGACCACCTTCGATGTACTCAACAAATACTTCACTATCAACCAGATGCCCGTGGTGGCCTCCACATACTGGAACAACGTCTTTGGTGCCATGCCGGGCGAGGCCGCCCAGGACGCCGAGGGCCTGGCCACCATGCGCAACATCGGCAAGAACATGGCTTGGCTCCTGCATTGTATCGAGGCAGGACAGGCTGCCGGCATCGAAGCCCCCGAAGCCGATCGCGAGCGCACCAACTTCATTCGTTAGAACGGCGGAACATGAATATCCAGATTTTTGGCACCAAGAAGTCCTTCGATACCAAGAAGGCCCAGCGCTATTTTAAGGAGCGCCGCATCAAGGTGCAGTTTATCGACCTTAAGGAAAAGGAGATGAGCAAAGGCGAGCTCACGAGCGTGATGCAGGCGGTCGGCGGCATCGACAAGCTGCTCAACCCCAAGGCCAAGGACGAGGAGACGCTCGCGCTCATCCAGCACCTCACCCCCAACCAGCGCTTCGACAAGCTGCTCGAGAACCAGCAGGTTCTGGCCGAGCCCATTGTGCGCAACGGCAAAAAGGCCACCGTCGGCTATTGTCCCGACGTATGGGGAGCCTGGGAGTAGCCTGTGTTATTTGCCCGCGCGTGGGTATAAGAGCACGCGTTTGGCATAAGATTCAACTGTAAGCCATGTCTAACAAAGGAGGGCACATGCCCAACAAACCCGTGAAGATCATCATGCTTACCGGATACCTCGGTGCCGGCAAGACCACGCTGCTCAACCACATCCTCGCCAACGACGGCGGCATCCGCGCCGCCGTGATCGTCAACGATATCGGCGAGATCAACGTCGACGCCAGCCTTATCGCCGACGGCGGCCTTTCCGAGACCGACGACCTCATCCCGCTCACCAACGGCTGCATCTGCTGCACGCTTTCGGACGACCTGGCCAACCAGCTGCAGGGCATCGCCGATTCGGGCAAGTTCGACTACATCATCATCGAGGCCTCGGGTATTTGCGAGCCTATCCCCATCGCCTACACCATCTCGAGCTTCTGCGACGAGGCCAAGGTGGGCGGCGAGCCCAAGCTCGCGCTCGACAACATCGTGGCCGTGGTCGACTGCGCCCGCATGTACGACGAGTTCAACGGCGGTCGCGACCTGCTGGCCGAGGACATTGACGAGGATGACATCGAGAGCCTGCTTATTCAGCAGATCGAGTTTTGCTCCACGCTGATCCTCAACAAGACCGATACCGTCACGCCTGAGCAGATTGCCGAGCTCAAGGCCATCGTGCGCAGCCTGCAGAAGGACGCCGTGATTGTCGAGGCTCAAAACGGCGAGGTCCCCATGGAGGAGCTGCTCGACACCGGCCGCTTCGACTTTATGCGCGCCTACAACTCCGCCGCTTGGATCGAGGCCATGGAGCATCCCGAGGAGCACGACGACCCCGAGGTGCTCGAGTACGACATCGAGACCTTTGTGTACTCGCGCCGCAAGCCGTTTGACCTGCAGAAGTTCACCGATTTTGTTGAGCAGGAGTGGCCCGACGAGGTCATCCGCGTCAAGGGTCCGCTGTGGCAGACCGGCGATCCGGACATGTGCTACATGTTCGAGCAGGCCGGCCACCAGATGCGCCTGATGGAGAACGGCCTGTTTGTCGATTCTGCGCCCGAGGGCGAGAAGCAGAAGATTATCGACGAGAACCCCGAGATCATGCAGATTTGGGACGACGAGACGGGCGATCGCATGACGAGCCTGTGCGTCATCGGCCGTCACATGGACAAGGATGCGCTCATCGCCGCCCTCGATGCCTGCCTGACCGACTGGCACCGCGCCTAGGTTTATCGAAGCGGGCATTTTTCCGCCCACGTAACCGCCAAAACCACCACGAAGGTGCCTGTCCCCTTCGTGGTGGTTTTTCGTTCTGAGCCAAGGAGATTCATGTTCAACATTGTGCTGTATGCGCCCGAGATTCCGGCCAATACGGGCAATATCGGCCGCACCTGCGTGGTTACCGGCGCCCGCCTGCATCTGGTGGAGCCACTGGGCTTTTCGCTCGACGACAAGACGGTGCGTCGCGCCGGCCTGGGCTACTGGCAAAACTTGGACGTGACCACCTATGCCGGCTGGGAGGATTTCCTTTCGCGCAACGACCTCTCCCCCGCCGACGAGCGCCTGCATCTGCTGACCAAAAAGGCACGCCGCACCTATGCGCAAAGCACCTACCGCGATGGCGACTACTTGGTCTTTGGCAGCGAGAGCTCGGGGATTCCCGAAGAGCTGCTCGCCGCAGCGCCCGCGCGCTGCGAGCGCATCCCCATGCTGCGCGATTGTGACTCGCTCGATAACGCCGAGGCCTGGGAAGCCCACGAGGAGGCGCTCGGGCATAGCGAGAGCGGCCACGAGGCCATCCTTCAGCAGGATATCTGCGGCAACTTCGTCAATCCGGACGACTACCGCATCAGCGCCCTCAACCTCTCCAACAGCGCCGCCATCGTCCTCTACGAGGCCCTCCGCCAGACAGGCTTTCCGGGAATGTGACAAAGAGACGGTCCCTTTGTCACATTCGGTTATAGGTAGCGGCCAGTGATGCTTGTGGAGCATGCCACGATGTCGCCCGGCGTGCCGACGCAGACGATTTGCCCGCCTGCGTCGCCACCACCTGGGCCCATGTCGATTACGTAATCGGCGTTACGGATAAGGTCGAGGTCGTGCTCGATCACGACGACTGTGGCGCCCTTGGCAACGAGGCCGTCGAACACACTCAGCAGCACCTGAACATCGAGCGGGTGCAGGCCAATTGTGGGTTCGTCGAACACGAATACGGCATCATCCTGCACGCGGCCCATCTCGCTCGCGAGCTTAAGACGCTGCGCCTCGCCGCCCGAAAGCGCCGGCGTGGGCTCGCCAAGCGTCAGGTAGCCTAAGCCCAGATCGTGCAAGGTCTGCAGGCGCGCCTGGACTTTCTTGAGTCCCACCGTGGCGTCGAGGGCCTCGTCCACACTCATGTCCATGAGCTGCGGCAACGTAAGCAGACTGCCGTCCTTGCCCTCGCGATGGATATGCGAAGCCGCGTCTGCATAACGCGAACCACAACATGCCGGGCAAACGATCTCGACATCAGGCAAAAACTGCACGTCGAGCGATATCGAGCCCGTACCATCGCACGTGGAGCAGCGCAAGGCGCCGGTGTTGTAACTAAAGGCACCCGCCTTGTATCCCGCCGCTTTGGCCTCGGACGTACGGGCGAAGGCGCGGCGCAGCTCATCGTGGATGTCGGCATAGGTCGCTACCGTCGAGCGCACGTTGGCGCCGATGGGCGTGGCGTCAATCAGGTTGGCGCGCGCGATGCCCTCGGCATCGACCCAGCGCACGTGCCTGGGCAGGCGCTCGCCGGCCGCCTGCGCCTTGAGTGCCGGAATGAGCGTCTCGAGCACCAGCGTCGTCTTGCCCGAACCCGAAACGCCCGTCACCGCGACAAGACGGCCGCGCGGAATATCGACTTCGAGCGGTTTGACGGTATGGATGGCATCGGTCGCCATGCGGATATGACCGTGGTCGAATAGTTCGTCGTCAGTCACCTGCGGGCGTAAGCGCCTGGGATTCGAGCGCAAAAACGGCGCAATGCGGCTGCCCTGCGATTGCTCGACCTCGTCCACCGTACCAGCGGCGATCACGTTACCGCCTCCCGCTCCGGCAACGGGACCCATTTCGACCAGGTAGTCGGCTTCCGCCAGCACGCGTGTGTCGTGATCGACAACGACCACGGTGTTGCCGTCATCTACCAAATCGCGCATCACGCCTACCAAGCCGTCGACATTGGCAGGATGCAAACCGATCGAGGGCTCGTCCAGCACATAGAGCACACCCGTCGATCGGTTGCGCACCACGCGGGCAAGTTGCACGCGCTGGCGCTCACCTGTGGATAGCGTGGCACCGGCGCGGTCGAGCGAAAGGTAATCGAGCCCCAGGTCGACCAGGCGACGCGCCGTGCTCAAAAACGAATCGCAGATGTCCGTCGCCATGGGCCGCATCTCGGCCGGCAAGGATGAAGGCACCTCGCGCACCCACTCAATCGCCTCGCCCAGCGTCATGGCCGCCGCCTGTGCCAGATTGATACCACGCACCTGGGGCTGGCGCGCAGCCTCGGAGAGACGCGTGCCGCCGCAATCGCGGCACGGGCCCTCGCGCAAAAAGCGGGCTACGCGCTTAAGTCCCTTATCGTCCTTAACCTTGGCGAGCGCATTCTCAACGGTATAGACGGCGTTGTAATAGGTAAAGTCGAGCGGCGTGGCGCCCTCGCCGTTTTTGGGAACGTAAAGAATGTGCTTCTTAACCGCCGGACCATGAAACACGATATCGCGCTCGGCAGGCGTGAGCTGGTTAAACGGCACGTCGGTGCGCACACCCATCTCGCCAGCCACCTGCTTCATCAGATCCCACATGAGCGTGCCCCAGGGAAGCACCGCGCCCTCGTTGATGGTCTTTGACTCGTCGGGCACCAGACTCGCCTCGTCCACCTCGCGCATGACGCCGGTACCGCCGCAGGTAGGACACGCGCCGCCGCTGTTAAAGGCAAGGTCCTCGGCGCCCGGCGCGTAGAACTCGTGACCGCATGCGGGGCACGTGAGCGACAGGCCCGCAGCCACGTTAAGGCTCGGCTCCACACGCGCCCCACAATGCGGGCACACGTGATGGGCGCAGCGGCTAAAGAGCAGACGCAGGCTATTGTTGAGCTCGGTCATGGTGCCAAAGGTCGAGCGCACGCCCGGCACACTGGGACGCTGATGCAACGCGAGTGCCGCCGGCACGTGCAGCACTTCATCCACCTGAGCGTGCTCGGCCTGGGTGAGCCGTCGGCGGGTATAGGTGCTGAGCGCCTCCAGATAGCGACGCGAGCCCTCGGCATAAAGAACCCCCAATGCCAGCGAACTCTTGCCCGAACCCGACACGCCGGCAATGCCCACGAGCTTTCCCAGCGGAATATCAATATCGATGTCCTTGAGGTTGTGCACGCGCGCGCCACGCACCTCGATAGCCTGCGGGCTCATCTTCTGTTCCGTCACTTTTATCACCCTACTCATGCCATAAAATGTGTTCGCGGATGTACTCGCCCAGCATGGGCACGGCAAACCGGACGAGGCCGTATCCGGCGGCCTCGATGACGCGCTCGCGAATCAGGCTTGCGCGATATTTACTCGCCCAGCTCTGAGTGCGATCGCAGCGCTCAATGATATCCGCCATGCGCGTCGACTTACCCTCGTCAGTAGCCATGGCCTCGATAAAAAGGCGCTGTGGACTGCGCAGCCCGTAATACAGGGGCGCATCGACCGCTTCGTAGAACTCGGAGACGGCATCCGCATGGCCATCCTCGACATCGCGCCTTTCTATGACCTGCGAGCCACGCCGGACAGCAGACCGCCACATGTAATATCCCACCAGCTGAACCATATAGGGATGCCCCATGCTTTTGCGCGCCGCAAGGTCCGCCGTCTCCGCGTCAACGTAAAGACCAGCGTCTTTAACCGTCTGGATATACGAATCGCGCACCTTGGGCAAAGATATCGCCCCCAGCGTACGCTGCTGGGCACGCCGCAAAAACGTCACGCTCGGCTCTTCGAGCAAATCGTCGACCATGCTGGGTAAGCCGGCGAACACCAGCGCAAGACCGCGCTGGTCGCTATCGGACAAGCCCGTGGCATCCTGATCTCCGAGCACCTGCTGATAGAGAACGGCAAGAGCCGCCAGTTCCTCGATAGACGCAGATTGTGCCTCGTCAATCGCAAACAGTATGCCCTTGCCTGGACCGAGCTTCTTGAGGCGCTCGTTGACCAGCCCTCGCAACGTTTCGCCCTTTGCTCGCGCCGCCTCGACCGACATCCGGCCAAATGACGGACCGAATTCCATTGACGTCACAACGGGCTTATTCGAGCGAAGCGCGTCGGCCAGGCGATCGCACAAGCCAAGCGAAGCAGAATCGGAGACAACCGCCCATCCGCGCTCACTGGCCAGACGTTGCAGCTCCCGCAGGAGAACTGTTTTGCCACAGCCGCGGTTTCCTGTAATGAGCATGAGTCTGCCCGGCGCTCCGGCACCGTTATCGAGCCCCTCCTCAAAATCTTCGATGACCGACTCGCGACCGATGAGTATCGGAGGCCGCTTACCAGCCGTTGGCTTAAAGGGATTTGGATTCATGTCGGCCTCCTCGGATTGGCAAAGGCTAGCAATAGTTATACCAACTTATACCGAGTTATACCAACTGAATGTGACAAAGGAGCTGTCCCTTTGTCACATGTGGCCGAAAAATTCCGCGTCGGCGGGGCGATAGGGGCGGAAGGTGGCGGGATCGATCTTTACGTGTGCCGCGGCGGGCACGTCGTACCATTTGACCGTATAGCCGGCGCCGTGGGCGCAAAAGACCGAATCGGGCGTGTTGGGCAGATCGGCCTCGGGCTCGTAGGCGGCCGCCTCGATGACGCGCTCGGCATCATGGCATGCCGCATAACCGGCGAACTCCAGGTACAGATGTTCGCGGCCGCTCGTGTAGGCAGCCACCTCCAGCGCATAATCCTGTATCTCGGATGCTGGCACGCGACCCACAAGCTTCGCCCGGTCGCCCGCCATCGCCGGCGGCTCGTACTCGGCGCCCATGCGCGTGACATCCGAAAGCGCCCTGCCCACGCAATCTCCCGGCACCTCGAGCTCAAAGTGGTAGCACGGCTCCAACAGCACCGCCGCGCCGGCCTCACGCGCCTGCATCAAACCCTGGCGAATCGCGCGGTACGTTGCCTGCCGAAAGTCACCGCCCTCGGTGTGTTTGGCATGAGCGCGGCCGCCCGTGAGCGTAATGCGCACATCGGTAATGGGCAAGCCGGTCAGCACACCCAGGTGATCGCGCTCCATGGCGTTGGTGAGCGCCAGGCGCTGCCAGTTAAGATCGAGCTCGTCGGTCGAGGCAACGGTACCAAATTGCACGCCCGAGCCCGCTGGCAGCGGCTCCAGGCGCAGGTGCACCTCGGCGTAATGACGCAGTGGTTCAAAGTGGCCCACGCCCTCGACCGGCTGCGAGATAGTTTCCTTATAGAGAATGCCACCGGGCTCAAACTCAATCGAAAGGCCAAAGCGATCGGCCAACACCCGCTGCACGACCTCGAGCTGCACGGCGCCCATCAACTGCAAATGAATCTGCTCAAGATGCGTATTCCAGCTTACGCCGAGCATGGGGTCTTCGTCTGCCAACTCGGTCAGCGCTTTGAACACCGCGTGGACATCATGTTCGCCCGGTAGCACCGTATAGGTGAGGACCGGCGCAATGACAGGTGCATCGCCCGCGGGCTCCGCGCCCAGGGCATCACCCGGGCGAACGTGCGCGAGGCCCGTCACGGCGCAGATGCCGCCAGCGACAACTTCCTGGGCAAGCTCGTACTTCTCGCCGTTATAGATGCGCACCTGATCGACTTTCTGCTCCCATGCCTCGGCACCGGAGCGCCCCTCGATCATCTGTTTTGCACGCAGCGTGCCGCCGGTCACTTTAACCCAAGCCAAGCGCTCGCCGTGATCCCCGCGGCTGACACGATAGACGCGCGCGGCGAACTCCGGGGCCCACGCCTGTTCACGCATCAGCCTGCACATGCCATCCAGCAGCTCGCCCACGCCTTGGTCCTTGAGCGCCGAGCCCGCAAAGCAGGGAAACAATTTGCGCTCGGCAACCATGCGCGACAGCGTTGCAACAGAAAGCTCACCCGCCTCAAGAAACTCGTCGAGCGCCGCCTCGTCCAACGCAGCAGCGTCCTCCCAAACGGCACCGCCCGCCAACAGTTCGCTGGCATCCAGGCAGCCCTCGGAAAGACGCTGCCCAAGTTGTGCCAGCAAAACATCGCGGCCGGGATTCTCCAAATCGATCTTGTTGATGAAGATGAACGTCGGGATGTCATAGCGTGCAAGCAGGCGCCACAGGGTTTCGGTGTGTCCCTGCACGCCATCGTTGGCGCCCACAACCAAAATCGCATAGTCGAGCGCGCGCAATGTACGCTCCGCCTCGGCAGAAAAATCGACATGCCCCGGTGCATCCACGAGCATGACGTGGGTATCGCCATGGTCGAGCACGGCCTGCGACGAGAAAATCGTGATGCCGCGCTCGCGCTCGATCGCATTAGTGTCCAGATGCGAATCGCCATCGTCCACGCGGCCGCGCTTGCGAATGCGGCCCGCGTTGAACAGCATGGCCTCGGCCAACGTGGTCTTGCCGGCATCGACATGCGCCAAGATTCCAACGACCGCTTGCTTCGACATGGCTCTCCTCTTATTACAAGCCCATCGCACGCGGCAACGGGCGCTCACGCTCCACACTGGATGATACAATTTACGGGCCGGCGGGCGAAGCGGGCCCTATCCCCCGACCGAGCTCATCGTCCCGCGTTGCCGCGCGGCGATTTTCGTAGGTTCGCGCCTTGCGAAAGCCGGCACCTCCCCTTAACAGCCCAGCGATCAAAATGGCCCCACCCGGGGCCATTTTCATGTATGTGGATTGCTGATACGCGTCCCCGTTCTTATGCCTCGCGCAGCCAGTCGAACGCAACGCGCGGCGTGCCGTCCGACACATACACGACGCCGGCGCGCTCGAACCCCGCTTTCATGCTCGCGCCTTGCATGGGCAGGTTGTCCGCATGCGTATCGATACGCAGGTGGTCGGCACGCTCCTTGGCAAAGGCAAACATCGCGGCCGCGATACCGTGCACGGTGCCGTCGGACGCCACGCGGTGCAGTACGGCGTACGGAGTGTCGCTGTGCCACTGACCGTCCTCGATGACGTCATAGCACTCGTCCGGGCCCGGCAAAAAGGCAAACGTCGCCACCACGCGACCGTCGACTTCGCACACATAGCTGCCACCGGCGGCGATATCGGCAGCCAGCTGCTCGGCCGAAGGCGTGCCCTCGGGCCACTGCGTGGCGTTGCCATGCGCGCGCATAAAGGCGCGGGCGGCATCATAGATGGCCATGACGGCAGGAATGTCGGTCTCGAGGGTTTTTCTTATCATCACGCGGCGACCTCACGTTTATTGGTATCACTTTGATTGAGCAATCATACCAGCGTTTGGAAAGGGCAAGGAGCGAATGGGAAGCAAAAAGCGAGCCGCCTGGTCAAAGGCCAAAAGCGAGTTTTTGGGCGCTGCCACCGGCGGCGATATGAGCGACCTTTTTGCGCGCGAGGACGAGCGCCGCGACGCCCTGGACGCCGAACGCGATGAGGCCTGGCGCTACAAATCGTGCGAGCGCAAAAACCGCTACGACACACGCGCCGAGGCCGAGGCCGTTATGGCCGACTGCGAAAACCACGGGCGTCGTAGCTTGGCCTGCTATAAATGCGAATACTGCGGCGGATGGCACCTGACGTCCCACCCTTGGAAATAGGCCCCGCATCGGCGCGGCGCTCACGCAGCACCGGCCATCGCGCACAGGCTACGGACGCGGCGGCACCAAAACATCGTAGCGGACGGCCTTGCCCGCAAGCTGATAGCTCGGCTTAACGCCGGCAAGCAGCGGCCCCTTCACCGGCCGCTTGATAACGACCTTGCGCGGGCGCGGCACAAGCGCGGCCTCGACCAGCGTCTCCTCATCGGCGCACGGCTGTTCCAAATGGTGCAAGAGCTGGAACTTCTTTTTAACCGCCGCGCTCTTGGTGCGCTCGGGAAACATGGGGTCCAGATACACCACATCGGGAGCCGCGAGCTTACCGCGCTCGACCAGCTCAGCCGTATGGCGAAGGCCGGCAATGCCGTCCTCGCCCGCATGTAAGCGCATGCGCGACACGGCAGCCGCAAGCGCCGGATCGCCCGCTGCGCGATTCAGGGCATCCTTAAGGAGCACCGCGATCACGCAATCCTGCTCATACAAATCGACGGTAAAGCCCGCGGCGGCCAGCAGCAGCGAATCCTCGCCAAAGCCTGCCGTGGCGTCAATCGCCCATGGGCTCTCGATGCCTTTTGTGCGCGCAACTTTCACCAGCAGCTCTTGCTGCAGACGGCCCTGCTTGAGCCTTGGAAGCATGCGGGCAAAATCGGCACGCAGCTCCATCGCGCCGTCGGTGAGCGTGAGGCCCTCGGGCTTCCCGATCAGCTCAAGCCCCGCGGCCCGAGCAACAGAAAAGGGATCGATGACGCCCATGGACACTCCTTCACAAGCAAAATGAATACGTGAGCGCCGCCCCTGTCGGCACTCAACCGTCCGCTATTGTCCCACATGCGACATGGTCCACAGCATCCCAATGCAAAGCGCCGCCATCAATCCCGTGCACACGGCAGCGATCACGGAATCACCCATGCGCCTTCCCAACGACCGCGGCTCACGCACTTGCTTGGCTCCGTACATCATGGCTCCTCCTTCGGTCCAGCTCTTACCATGGCCCCATCATCGCAGCACCGCGCATACGCTACCATCGATTTGGCTTACGTCCAGCTTTCCTTTTTGAAAGGTTGGACCGTACAGGCAAGAGACGCTTTCAAGCGCATGCATCGCCCCGTTGAACTACAATGTGCTTCACAATATGTGCCGCAACCTGGGTGCGACAGATTCTCCGCGCCCGCATCGAAAGGACCAACTATGAGCGCCGCTCGCAAGACACTCAAAATCCTTGCCCTCATTTACTTTGTTTTGGGCATCGCCAGCCTCGTCATCGCCGGCGTCGGCATCGCCCGAGGCAGTCTCGATTCCACGTACGGGCCGAACGCCATGCTCGCCGCGGCCGTACTTGTCATCAAGGGTCTTGTCGATCTTGCCGCAGGTGTTGCGGGCATCAAGGGCGCCAACAAGCCTTCGCAGGTGGATGGCGCGTTTAAGCTCGGCATCGTCGCCGCAATCGCCACGATTGCGCAGGCCGTGCTCACGCTTCCCGCGTTTGGCGGCGACGCCATCAACTTTGGCGCCTTTGTCATCGTGGTGTACGACCTGTTCTTTGTTCAGCAGGCTCACGCCGTTAAAGCCGAGAACAAGGATCGCCTGTAGGCACTTGCCTTCCACTGACCCCTACATCCAAGCAACCAACAAGGGCCGATCGCACATCTCCGCGGTCGGCCCTTTACGTTTGCCCAGATAAAACCTGCCAAAATAAACCTGTCCCTTTTTGGTAGGTTAGTGGCGGTACTCGGCGATGATGAAGTCGATATCGGTCTGAAGGGTGTCCAGGTTTGCCAGGCGCTCTTTGTCGGCAGGGCGCGTGCGGTAGTAGTACGGCGTCATCTGGAACACTGCCTCGATATCGGCCTGCGTCTGGAGCGTAATGTTCGCAGACACCCGCTGCGTTCCGACCAACTCGAGTTCGGTAGTCTTCGGCAGCTTCTCGTCGTTAAGGTACGGCGTGTCGTAGAGCACCTCCTTGAGCCCAAAGAGATGACGGGCGCCCGGCACCACGGTGTAGAGCGAGCCCTCGGGCGCCAGCACGCGGGCAAACTCGCGCTCGTTAAAGGGGGCAAAGAGCTCGGTCACCATATCGAAGGTGCCATCGGCCACGGGGATGTCCTTCATGTTGGCCACGAAGTAGGTCGCATCGCCGCGCTTGGCAGCCAGGCGCACCATCTCTTTGCCCAAGTCGAATCCG
Source organism: Collinsella sp. (assembly GCA_019424945.1). Taxonomy (GTDB): domain Bacteria; phylum Actinomycetota; class Coriobacteriia; order Coriobacteriales; family Coriobacteriaceae; genus Collinsella. The sequence continues at coordinate 23,324 of JAHYYN010000074.1, forward strand.
TAAGCATCCACGCCCGGCACCGCACCCATGGCGCTGGTGTAGTAGCCCTCGCCACAGCAGATATCGAGCAAGGTCATGGGACCGCCCGCAGACGCCGCATGCCCAGACACCCGATCGCGCACCAGCTCGACCATCGCATCACGCAACGGCACATAGTAGCCGCGGTTTAGAAAGTCACGACGGCTGCGCGCCTGCGACTTGGGATCGCCCATGGAGTCGCCGCTCTTGGACGAGCGCAGCAGATACAGATAGCCCTCGCGCGCACGGTCAAACCGATGTCCGCCCGCGCATGCAGCACCGCGTTCGTCATCCACCAGCGGCTCATGGCAAACGGGACACAACAACATGGCAACTCCTTAGCGCGAACAACACAACGCCCACCATTGTCGCACGCCTTCCCCGCCTAGTCATTGGGGACATTCTTGAATGACTAGTCGTTTTAGAACGTCCCCAATGACTAGTCGATTAGGAGTATCATCGTCTGCGCAAATAAGCACGAAAGAGCATGTTAGAGATTGAGAGCGTATGGCTGATACCGCATCTAAGCACATTGACATGACCACCGGCTCGCTGTGGCGCAATATTCCCCTGTTCGCCTTCCCCGTGGCCGCCACGAGCATCTTGGAGCAGCTGTCGAACCTCATCGCCACGGTCATCATCGGTAACTTCTCGGGCGACCAGGGAACCCTCGCCATGGCGGCAGTCGGCTCCAACGTTCCGCTCACCAGTCTTATGATCAACCTGTTTATCGGCCTGTCGCTCGGATCCAATGTGGTCATCGCCAATGCCATCGGCCGCAACGACCAGAACATGGTCAAGCGCGCTGTCCATACCTCGATTCTTATGGCGCTCGTGGGCTTTGTCGTCATCGCGCTGGGCGAGATCTTTGCCGAGCCCATGCTCGCCGCGCTCAACGTTCCCGCCGAGACCATGCCGCTCGCTTCGCTCTACCTACGCGTCTTTTTGCTCAGCATGCCCTCGATTTTGCTCTACAACTTTGAGGCCGCGATCTTCCGCTCCGTCGGCATCACCCGCATGCCGCTGCAGGCGCTTGCCGTGTCCACCGTCCTCAACATTGGCCTGGACCTCATCTTTGTCCCCGTACTCCACTGGGGCGTCGCGGGCGTCGCCATCGCCACCGCCATCGCCTACACCGTCAGCGCCGCTACGCTCTTTATCCGCCTGCTCAAGACCGACTCCGTCGTCCGCGTCACCCCACGCGACTTAGGCTTAGACCCCGTCGCCCTCAAGCGCATCGTCAAGATCGGCCTGCCCGCCGGCATTCAAAGCGCCGTCTTTGCCGTCGCCAACATCATCATCCAGTCCGCCATCAACAGTCTGGGCACCGAGGTCATGGCGGCATCGAGCGCCGCCATGAGCCTGGAGTATGTGTGCTACAACCTGCTCAACAGCTTTAGCCAGGCCTGCACCACCTTTGTGGGACAAAACCACGGTGCCCGCCAGATCGACCGCTGCACCAAGACGCTCAAGGTCTGCCTGGTCGAAGGCGGCATCGTTGCACTCACCACGATTATCGTTATTGTCGGCCTTGGACGCGAGATTTTGGCGCTGTTCAACAGCGATCCCAACATCGTCTCGATCGGCTATATCCGCGTGTGCTCGATCTTCCCGGCATACGCCTTTAGCATGTTCTACGAAAACATGTCCGGTTACCTACGCGGCTTTGGCATCTCGCTTATGCCCGCCCTCATCACCATGATCTGCGTCTGCGGCATCCGCTTCTACTGGGTATTCTGCGTGTTCCCGCACTTCCGCACCTTTGCGAACATCATGATGGTCTACCCCATCAGCCTGGGCACCACGGCGTTCTTTATGGTCGTGGCGGTATTGCTCTGCCATCCGGCACACACCTACCGTCTGACGCAAGCCAAAGCGACAGCCCGCTAATCACCACACTCAACGCCACGCCAGTCATTAGTTGACAATATGCGAGCTCATGTAGTCGATAAAGCGCCTCGTGGCGATAGGCATGGTGTCCCAGCTGCGCCAGGCTGCCACCACGTCGCGCGAGGGGGCGTGCACGATGGGACGCACGCGAATATCGGCCCGCATGCCCTCAACGGTACGACGGTAGAGCATGCTCACGCCTAACCCCTCCTCCACCATCGCCATAATGGTGTAGTCGTCGGTGACCTCACTCGTCACGTGCGGCGACAGCCCGTGCGTTGCGAATGCATCGAGCACCAGGCTCTGCTCGCCCTCATCCAGCAGCACAAACGGTTCGGACGCGAGGTCGGCGAGCGTCACCTTTTCCTTTGCCGCCAGCGGATGGGCGGCTGGCAACAGCGCCACCAGCTCGTCATGATAGGCCACGCGCTTCTCGAGCCCTGTGGTAAATCCACGCGCCGTAAAGCAAAAGTCAACCACGCCATCGTGCACCCATTGGGCGTTGCGCGTGTAATCGCCCTGCTTGAGGGTAAAGCGCACGCCCGGATGCAGGGCCCCAAAGTCGCGGATCACGCGCGGCAGCACGGTACGGCTCACGTTGGTAAACGTCGCAATGCGAATGTCGGTCGACGAAAGCCCCAACAACTCCTGACGCTTGCCCTCAAGCTCGGCCTCGGCCGTTACGATCTGGCGCAGATACGGCAGATACTGTTTGCCGTCGCGCGTAAGCGAGACGCCCTGCTTGCCGCGCTCGATAATCGTGGTGCCCAGCTCGCGCTCGAGCGCCTTGACGGCCTGGCTCACCGCGCTTTGCGTATAGCCCAGCTCGTCGGCCGCACCCTTAAGACTGCCGCAATCGACCACCATACATACAATCTGATACCGCGATGCCATCGTGCCTCCACATCGATGTAGCCGTAAAACGTTTTGCTAGCGTTTTTCCTATCAACATTAGCATTTCTTAATCATACTGAAGATACATTCGCTTTACTACATCCTCATCTGGGAGCAGAATCCTTTTTACGAAACCGTTTTGTAACAAAAGGAGTCCCATGGATCGCAAAAAAGCAATCGCGCTCTCATTTTCCGTTCCCGTCGCATGGGGCTTTTCGTACCCCCTCATGAAGATCGGCATGGATAGCATGAACGCCACGAGTATCGTTGCGCTGCGCTGCATCATCGCCTTTGCAGCTTGTCTGCTGCTCTTCCACAAGCACGCGCTGCGCATCAATCGCGACGTGATGATTCGTTCCGCCATCATCGGCGCCATCATGGCAACCGAGCTTACCTGCATGTGCTTGGGCTCCAGTCTCACCTCCGCCTCCACCGCCGGCTTTTTGCAGAGCCTGACGGTCGTGATCGTGCCGTTTGCCAACGCGGCTCTGCTGCGTCGCGCCCCCGAGCGCAAGGTGCTCATCGGCACCGCCATCGTCACCTGCGGCATGCTTTTGCTCTCGGGCGCCGACTTTACCAGCCTGAACCCCGGCGCGATGGTCATGCTGCTCTCGGCCTTTATCTATGCCGGCCACATTATCGTAGCCAAGCGCTTTGTCGAAGAAGTCGATCCGCTGGCTCTGGGCGTTTGGCAGCTGGGCTTCGGTGGCTTGTTCTCGGGCGTCGCCGCATGCACCTTTGGCGGCTTTACGCTTCCCAGCACGCCGAACGAGATCGTCGTTGTCGTTGCGCTCGCACTCATCTGCTCTGCCTACGGCTTTATCACCCAGACGCTCGTGCAGCCCCACGTACCCGCCGAGACCACCGGCTTCGCCTTCTCGCTCGAGCCGGTCTGCTCCGCCGTCTTCTCGTTCTTCCTGGTCGGCGAGGTCCTGAGCCCCATCGCCTTCTTTGGCGCAGCGCTCATCCTCACCGGCGTCATGGTGGCAACCGTCGAGCTTCCACACCTTCGCGCACATGGGCATACTCGTATGGCAGGAGCGCCCGAGCACGTCTCGTAGACCCCACTCCTCATGCAGCCGTGGCATAAAGGTCTCTGGACGCCTTTACAATAGGTGCCAACATAGCATCTGCCATAAAGGAGTTCCATGGACGCTGTAACTCGCGACCGCAACATAGCAACTTGGTTGGGCGATGCGCCGCAGCCGGTCCGTGACACTACGAACCAGCTGCTCGAGCGCATCGCCCTTTTGCGTGCCGAGCAGACCATCTACCCGGCACAAGACGACATCCTCAATGCCCTCGCCTACACGCCGGCCGACCAGGTCAAGGTTGTCATATTGGGTCAAGACCCTTATCACGGACCTAACCAGGCAATGGGGTTGTCGTTCTCGGTCCCCGCGACGCAAACCAAGTTGCCGCCGAGCCTGCGCAACATCTATAAGGAACTCAAAGCCGATCTGGGTTGCCCCATTCCCGCCACGGGAGACCTAACCCCATGGGCACAGCAGGGCGTCCTGCTCCTCAACACCACGCTCACCGTGCGCGAGCATGCCGCGAACTCGCACGCCAAGCTGGGCTGGAGTACCCTGACCGACTACATTATCGAACGCTGCTGCCAGCTGCCCCAGCCGGTAGTCTTTTTGGCATGGGGCCGCTTTGCCCAGCAGATGGTCGAAGGCAAGCTCGCCACGACCGGCGCGGGCAAGGCAACCGACAAGTTCTGCCTAGCCTCTACGCACCCCTCGCCGCTTTCGGCCAACCGTGCCACGGCGGAACTCCCCGCTTTTATGGGGTCGCGTCCCTTCTCCGCTGCCAATCGGTTACTCGAACAGCACGGCTCGACCCCCGTTAACTGGACTAGCCTCGGCTAAAAATCGATACATCAAAAACGCGCCCGACAGCTTTCCATCGGGCGCGTTTCCTATTCGGGCCAAATAAATTGCGTGCGGCCGGCCTCGCCGCCATCGATCAGCAGGCTCTGCCCGGTCATAAACCGGTTGGTTACGCCCACAAAGTAGATCCATTCGGCAATCTCTTGGGCGGTGGCCCAGCGCTTAAGCGGCGTGAGTTCCATAATCTGGCTCCACAGGTGTTCGTCTTCCATCACGCAACGGTTGAGCGGCGTGATCACGCCACCCGGGTCCACACTGTTGGCGATGGCCTGCGGCGCCAGGCGGTTTGCAAGGTTCTTGGTGTAGGCGATAACGCCGCCCTTGCTGGCGGCATAGTCGGGAAACTCCGATCCCGTATGCCCGCTCGCCGACCCCACATTGACCACGGATTTGATAGCCGGTGTCGGCTTGGCGGCAAGCCCCTCCCCCACAAAGGCATAGCGCTCGGTCACGTTGATGGTGCCACGCAAGTTGGCGGCAATATCGTCGGCCGAATCCTGCACACCGGCAACGTTCACGATTACCTGTGGCTCAAGGTCGCCTGGAAACGAGTCAGGCTCGCGGACATCAACGATCAGATGGCGGTAGCGCTCGTGTTCGATCGCCGCCGGCAGCAGATCAAAGCCCACGACCTCGTGGCCCTCGTCCAAAAAGCGCTGCACGCACGCGGCTCCGATACCACCCGAAGCACCCGTGATCAAAACCCGCATGCTTGCTCCTTAGGCGGTTGCATGGCGCTTGAGGTACTCGGCGCCCACATTCTCGCGCTCCCAGCTGCGCACGACCTTGTAGCCCACGGGGCTCAGGAAGACCTCGCACAGCAGCTCGGCAACAGCGCCGGTCAGCGAGCACATAAGGACCTGCACCCAGGTCCAACCAAAGAACGTGTGGCTCACCACAATGGCAAAGACCAAGTTGTCGATAAACTGGCCAACACCTGTAGACACATAGGAGCGGAAGGCAAAGCTCGCAAAGTTATTCTTTTTGAGCATACGGCCGAGCGACTGGTTGAGTGTGGAGTTAACCACAGCAGAAACGAGCATGGCGAGCGAAGATCCAAACACCACGTACCAGGTGCCGCCGATGGTGGCGTTAAGGGCGGTGTTGACCTCGATCATACCCGTGTCGTAGTAGGCGCCCCACATGCCGGGCGTGAGCGAGCATGCCCAAAAGCACAGACTCACGGCCAGATTGACCAGCAGCGCGAGGATAGAGATTTTGATGGATGCCTTGGCGCCAAAGCGCTTGCAGATCATGTCCTGGCACAAAAACGAAACCCAGCTCACCACAAAGCCGCAATCGAGTGCCAGATACGGCAGGCTGATGAGCTCTTTGTTGGCCAGCAGGTTCATCATGATGACACTCACGAAAAACAGCGAAACCGTTGCCGCGGGAATGCTCCGCAACAGGACCTTGTAGTCCTCCATGACCTTCTTGATCATTATGTACTCCTTTGGTTTTAGGTTTAACGAGCAGGATATCGGACCCGAACTGCTCGGACGCCACGGTCTTGAGACGACGGTGGGTATGATAGCCGCTCACACGGCATCAGGCAAGCAAACGGCGCGGCAGCCCCACAGGGCCACCGCGCCGGTGCGCTAAAACGTTACGTTGCCAAACTCCGACAGGATAAGATCGGGGTTGTGATCGGTTGCCCAATCCACGTTCCACGGGCTCGTGAACAGCAGCAGCTTACCGCCGCGCATGTCCTCGACGCGCAGCGTGTCACGCGTGAGCGAAAGGCCCGGGATATCAATGGTATCGGGGTCGTTCTGAATCCAGCGGATGTCCGTATAGGGCAGCGGCTGGCGACGGACCTCAACACGATACTCGGCCTTGAGGCGGCGCTCGAGTACCTCAAACTGCAGCACACCGACCACGCCCACGATAACGCTCTCCATGCCGGCACCCAGCTCGCGGAAGATCTGGATGGCACCCTCCTGGGCAAGCTCCTCCATACCCTTGACGAACTGCTTGCGCTTGAGCGTGTCGACCTGCGTAATGCGGGCGAACATCTCGGGGGCAAACGTCGGGATCTGCGGATACTGCACGTGGCGCTTGCCGGAGCACACGGTGTCGCCGATGCTAAAGATGCCGGGGTCGAACAGGCCCACGATATCGCCGGCGTACGCCTCGTCCACAATGGCGCGGTCGTCGGCCATCATCGACGTGCCCGTGGCCAGCTTGAGCTTGCGGTTGCCCTGCATATGGAAGGCATCCATGCCACGCTCGAACTTGCCCGAGCAAATGCGCACAAAGGCAATGCGGTCGCGGTGGTTCTTGTCCATGTTGGCCTGGATCTTAAACACAAAGCCGCTAAAGTCGTTCTCGGCGGGCGCGACCGGCTCGCTGGTGAGCGTATCGGTATAGGCACGCGGCGTCGGGGCCAGACGCAGGAACTCTTTAAGGAAGGGCTCCACACCAAAGTTGGTGAGTGCCGAGCCAAAGAACGCCGGACTCAGCTTGCCGCAGGCCACGGCATCCAGGTCGAGCTCGTCGCCGGCGCCATCGAGCAGCTCGATGTCGTCCATCAGGTTCTTGTGGTTCTCCTCGCCAATAAGCTCATCCATGGCGGGATCGCCCAGCTCGGCCTCGACCTCGGCGACCTTCTTGGTGGCGTTGGCGTGACCGTCGCCCTCAAAGGCGATAACGCGACGGGTCTGGCGATCGAACACGCCGCGGAAGTTGCGGCCGCTGCCGATCGGCCAGTTCATGGGATACGTATTGATCCCCAGAACATTCTCGATCTCTTCCATGAGCTCAAACGGATCGCGAGCCTCGTGGTCGAGCTTGTTCACAAAGGTAAAGATGGGAATATGGCGCAGCGTACAGACCTTAAAGAGCTTTTTGGTCTGGGCCTCGACGCCCTTAGCGCCGTCGATGACCATGACCGCGGCGTCGGCAGCCATGAGGGTACGGTAGGTGTCCTCCGAGAAGTCCTGGTGGCCGGGGGTATCGAGGATGTTGACGCAGGCGCCGTTGTAGGTGAACTGCAGTACCGAGGAGGTAACGGAAATACCGCGCTCCTTCTCGATGTCCATCCAGTCCGAGACGGCATGCTTGGCCGAACTCTTGCCCTTGACCGAGCCGGCGGTCTGGATGCTGCCGGTATAGAGCAGCAGCTTCTCGGTAAGCGTGGTCTTACCGGCGTCCGGGTGGCTGATGATCGCGAATGTGCGGCGCGACGAGATTTCATCCGACAGGCTTGCCATGCGGATCCTTTCTTGCATTGAGTGCATTACGTCGTTGTAACCGCACCATTGTAGCCGCGAAATCCCGCCCTAGGGCGCCTATCAGGACAAATTCATCAGTTGGGGCCTGGGTAGCCGGCCCAATCCGAATTTGTCTCTTGCGTAACTGTACATAGTGTATATATACTGTGCTTACCGGTTATATACACGTGTAGCCCAACAGCTAAGGAGCCGCTGTGGACATTATCCTATCCAATTCGAGCGACAAGCCCATCTACGAGCAAATAGCCTCGCAAGTCAAAGCTCAGATCCTTTCGGGCGCGCTCGCTGCGGGAGCCAAACTCCCCAGCATCCGTGCACTCGCGAGCGATCTTGGCGTGAGTGTCATCACCACCAAGCGCGCCTATGCCGACCTGGAGCAGCTCGGCTTTATCTGCACCGTGCAGGGCAAGGGCTGCTTTGTCGCCGAGGGCAACCAGGAACTCTTGCGCGAAAACCAGCTCTGCCATATCGAAGAGCTGCTTGCGAAAGCGGCGAGCCAAGCCGAAGCCTTGGGCGTCACGCGCGACAAGCTGCACGAGATGCTCGACCTCGTAGCCCCCGAAACCATGCAGTAGCCATCTGCAAGAAAGGCTATACCATGCAAAACCTTTTAGAACTCAAAGGCATCTCACGCCGCGTGAGCGACCGCTTTTCCCTACGCGATGTCACACTCACCGTGGAGCCCGGCCAGATCGTCGGCTTTGTGGGCGCAAACGGCGCCGGCAAAACAATGACCATTCGCGCCGCGCTCGGACTCATAAAGCTCGATGCCGGCGAGGTGCACCTGTTTGGGCAGCACTGCGGCACCGACGCGCCCGGCGAGACACAGCGCCATCTGCGCTCCCGCATCGGTCTTGTCCTGGACACGTGTCCTTTCCCTTCCACGCTCAAGGTGGGCCAGATCGAGACGCTCGTAGGCCCGGCGCACCCCACATGGAGTCGCGAAACATTCGCCAGATTTATCGAACGATTTGGCCTTGATCCCAAAGCCAAGGTCAAAGACCTCTCCCGCGGCATGGGTATGAAGCTGCAGCTCGCCTGTGCGCTCAGCCACAATGCCAGGCTGCTCGTTTTGGACGAAGCCACCGCGGGCCTCGATCCCATGGCGCGCGAGGAGCTGCTCGATGAGCTGCTCGCCTTTGTTTCCGACGGCCAGCGCAGCGTACTGCTCTCGAGCCACATTACGTCCGACCTCGATAGCGCCGCCGATCGCGTCATCTGCATCGATAACGGTTCGATTGCATTTGACCTGCCACGCGAGGACATTACCGACCGCGCCGGAATCGCCCACTGCACGCAAGCACAGGCCGCAGAGCTCATGGCTTGCGTCGAAGGCGCCCGTGCTGCCCGCCACGCCTATAGCGTGGACGTGCTCGTGCCCAACCGCCGTGATACGCTCGAGGCTTTCCCCGAGATTCCCTGCGATCGGGCAACCATTGATGACTACCTTCGCCTCATGCTGAAAGGGGCTTCGAAATGAAACGCGCCTTTATGTCCGAGCTCGCCATCGTTCGCACGCTTATCCCGAGCATCGCGGGTGTCGGCTTATTTATATTCATCGTGATGACCCTCGCCAACGCATCGGATGGTGATTCCGGCATGAGTGCTGGCGCCTGCGCAGTCAGCGCCATGTCGCCCATCATGATCATGAACTCGCTAGCCGGCTTCGACAATCAAAACGGATGGGAGCGCTATCGGGCAACGCTGCCCTTCTCGCGCAAAGACATCGTCTGCGCACGTTACCTGTGTATCGTTGCTTTCTCGGCCATCATGGCATGTGCGGCCGCGCTGTTGAACATCGTCACCATCCCACTCTTCAATAATGCAGGCATTTTCCCGACGGGACAGGTCGTATTTGAGATCGCAATTGCCTCGGCAGCCTCGATGCTCATCTCCCTCATGATGGTGTTTTTGGCGCAGCCGCTGTTCTTTCGTTTTGGACACATGGAGGCGCTGCGCCTGTCCGTTGGTCTGTTTGCCTTGCTCGGTTGCCTTGCTATGGCCACGCTGAGCTCCTCCAACCCCATCAGCAACTGGCTCATGTCGATTGCCGGGGCAAATCCCGATTCCGCCGTCCTCGGCTGCCTGTGCGCAGGAATTGCCGTCCTGGCCCTCGCGCTATGCGCAATCAGCTGCACCGTCAGCACCAAGGTTTATCGAGTACGCGACCTGTAATCGACAGCTAAAGGACTTGGGCGGCACCCCACCTCATTTACTAGATAAGACGAAGCAGTAACAACGTCGTTACCACCCTTCACGGCATGCCGTTCACTTCTCGGAAAAACATTCACCTTCAATTCGAGCCCTAACCAAATGGCTCCCCGGAACATGGCCCCGTCTCGCCGCGGCCATATCAAACCTTCATGGTGGGGCGGTATCCTTATGTCCATAAAACTCGCAGGATAAACCCATTATCCAAGGAGGCATCGCACCCGTGTCGTGGGTCGTCGCAGCATTTGCGTCAGCATTCTTTGCCGGCATCACATCCATCTTGGCCAAATGCGGTATCAAGCAGACCGACTCCGATATCGCGACGGCCATTCGCACCTGCGTGGTGCTCGTTTTCGCCTGGGCAATGGCGGGCATTTCTAGATCCATTGGGACCATTGGCAGTATCGAACCCAGATCCTGGCTCTTTCTCGTCCTCTCGGGACTCGCTACAGGTGCTTCGTGGATCTGTTACTTTAAGGCGTTGAGCATCGGAGACGTCAATAAGGTCGTACCGGTCGACAAGATGAGCACCGTGCTCGCCGCGCTGGTCGCCATCGCGCTTTTTGGTGAGACGAGCAACCTTGCGGTTAAGCTCGTGGGAACCGCTGTCATCACCCTCGGCACGTTTTTAATGATCGAGAAGAAGCAGTCCGCCGGACCCGAGCAGCAGCAAGACCGGACCTGGCTCGCTTACGCCCTCGGCGCCGCCGTGTTCGCAGCACTCACCTCCATCCTCGCCAAGATCGGCATCGAAGGCGTCGAGTCAAACCTGGCCACGGCAATCCGCACCTGCGTGGTACTGGTTATGGCATGGGCAATCGTGGCAGCCAAGGGAAAACTGGAGCAGGTCGCGCACGTTGACCGGCGCGAACTCACATTTCTCGTAACATCGGGCATCGCAACCGGAGCATCGTGGCTGCTCTATTACTACGCCATCGCTGCAGGCCAGGTGAGCGTCGCGGTGCAGATCGACAAACTATCGATTGTCGTATCGGTACTATTTGCGCGTCTGGCATTCAACGAAAAACTCTCACGACGCAGCGCCATCGGTCTCGCCCTCATCGTACTGGGCACCGCCGCGCTTGCAATTTGGAAGTAGCGCCGATACCGAACGAAATCCAGTCCACCCGCAAATCCGTGACACAGCGCCCGCACCGGACTTGAGATGTTTGTACTGACTGCGCGCTATCGTGCTACTTGCGCAGCGGCTTGGGCAGCGGAATGCCGGCAGCGATAACGGCGGCGATGATCATGCAGACGATACCCTTGAGTGGGAAGCACATGAGCAGCAGGCCCACGACCATGACCGGCTGACGCATGACCGCACCCATCGTCGATGCCGTGCAGACGGCGACGCAAAAGACCGGATCGGCGCCGGTGAGGACAGCAAGGCCGTAGCCCAGGCTTACGCCCGAGAAGATAACCGGGAAGAAGTGGCCGCCGCGCCAGCCCATGTTGATAAGGGCGGGCGTCAGCATGGCCTTGACAAGACCGGTTGCAATGAGTACGCCAGCGGGAATGGTCATATAGGTCTCCATGAGCACGTCGGCCTGCGTCTCGCCGGCAAACATGGTGTAGGGCAGGACCGTGCCGCAAATGGCGAGCGCCAAACCGGCCAGCATGGCCTTGATGACAGGGCGCTCCCCTATGGCGTGGGCCAATGCCTCGCTCGCGTGCTCCGAAACAAAGTACAGCCAGCCACAGGCCGTGCCGATGAGCGCCAGGGGAATAAGCCAGGCAAGCTCGAGGTTGCCCACCTGAGCAGCCTCGAACCTCGGCATACCCATACCGCCGCCCATAAGCTGGCCGAGCAACAGATAGGTGCCCAAGCCGCCGGCAATCGCGATGCCGTAGACCACGGTCTTTTGCGCCTTGGGCAGCTTGATGGTGATCTCGTCGGACGCTGAGTCCTCATCGTCGTCGGCGCCCTGGCCGTCGGCGCTGCCGGCGAGCGGCGCCACAAAGCCAAAGACAGGCGCGGTAAAGAGCGCCGTCAGAGCAGCCTGGGTACCCAGCAGCGTGAGCTCCCTAAACTCGGCGCCAAAGCAACGCATGCGGTCGCCGACCCAGCTGCATAGACCTGCAATGACACCGGTCAGGCCAGCCTCCGGTCCAATGCTTCCGCCAAACAGCAACGGCAGCAATGCCGCAAGAGATAGCTTGCCGAGGTTGTCGTACGGGTAGCGGCCGTCGCGCTTTACCTTGGCCATCACCTGGTTGAGGTCATCGGTCTTGGTGCCCGTCATCTTTTCGTACAGACCGATCAGCAGGCCGCCCAGCAGGCAGACGAAAAACGGGTACGGTAAAAAACCGAACGGACCGCTCGCGAGCTCGGGCGAAGCGACGCCCAGCATATGCGGGATCTCGGTCCATAGATAGTCGATACCGTGCTCCATCGCAAAAAAGAACAGCCAGACCGCAGCGCCTGCGAAAGCGCCAGTCACAGCAACGCTAGCTAAAAACAGCGCACGGTTTTTGGGTTTTGCCAGGTTACCCATCGGGTCCTCCCGTGGTCAAAGTCAACATAGATACGCTTTATTGTAGGGCGAACATTGTCCAGACGAGCCAACCATCTGCGCCCCAAACGACACCATTGAGTGCCAGGGCACTACGGATGCGAACCTCAACTCCCAATAATCGAGGCAATCTCGCGCAAATCGTCGGCAAAGTAGATGCCTTGCTGGCGCTGCGGACTCGATAAGCCCTTATCGATCATATGCCCGAGCAGCGCCTTGAGGTCGTTGTAGTAACCGTCCAAGTTATACAGGATGCACGGAGCACTCAGGTGTCCCAACGATACCGCAGACATGACCTCGGCAATCTCCTCGAGCGTGCCCGTCCCGCCGGGAAAGGCAATGAAGGCATCACCAAGCTCAATCATCTTGGCTTTGCGCTCAGCCATATCGCTCGTCACGATAAGGTCGTCAATACCTTCGTGTTGAAACTCTGCCTCGATAAAAAAGCTCGGCTCAACGCCCGTCACATGCCCGCCAGCATCGAGCACGCTATCGGCAAGCGCGCCCATCATGCCCGATTTGGACCCGCCGTATACCAGCGCGTGCCCGTTGGAGCCAATCCAGTTGCCCAGCTCTTGCACCGCAGGCAGAAACGCCGGGTCATTGCCGACGCTGGCGCCCAGATACACGGTGATATTCATATTCAGTCCCCCTCGTCGTGACGCACGGCGCCCGTTCTAGCGTTGGCGTCGGCGATATTCGCGTACGCGGCGCGACAGGTCAGCGAGCTCGTCACGATCGAGCTCTTCCAAATGCTCAAGATCATCCATAAAGCGCGCCATGGTGTCCTTTTGGCGCAGCTTAATGAGCGTATTGCAGTAGTTCACCGCCACACCCGTGAGCATGGCGATGTAGAAGATACTGATGACGCTCAGGACGACGGTAATAGCGCGGGCGACCGGCGTTTCGGCCGGGATATCGCCAAAGCCGATCGTCGATACGGTCTCAAAGCTAAACCAGAGGCCATCGCCAAACGTGAGGGTCGCAGGGTCGGACAGCCAGACGGCCGTCGAGCACAGCAGGTAGAAGATAAGGAACAGGCCGGTGATGCGCGCAAAGCCAGCCTGGCGCAACACGTCGGCAAGCGTCCTCAACTTGTTCATCGCGACCCCTTTTCCCAGACGCCCAATCACATTCGCTCGGTATTGTCCCACGCCTTCCCCGCAAACGGAATCAGTCGTCGGGGACGCTTCTAAACGGCGGGTTATGAAGGACCGTCCCCGTGGCAAAACGGCATACGTTTCAATCTGCGACAAATAGGACATCCCCACAGGTCTCACGGCCCGAACGAGTATCTTGATATAGACATACCGCCCACCGCCGTGCCCGCAGCACGCAAAAAGAAAGGGAGTCCACAATGTTTAGGCCTCTTCGCAGAAAAAAGCGCGCCATCACCGATAAACAGGCGCGAGAGCTGCTCGCCGATTGCAAGCGCGGCGTTTTTGCCGTCAACGGCGACGATGGCTATCCCTATGCCATTCCCGTCAATTACTTCTTTGACACCGAGCACGACAAAATTTATTTTCATGGTGCCAAGGCAGGACACAAGGTCGACGCACTCAAACGAAACGACAAAGTCTGCTTTACCGTCTATGGCAACGATTGGTATAAGGATGACGACTGGGCACCCTATGTTCAGAGCACCGTGGTTTTTGGCCGCTGTCGCCTCGTGAACGATGACCCGGCATTTGTCGAAGATACAATCCGCCAGCTCGCCCTCAAATACTACCCTTCCGCCGAGGAGGCCGAAGAGGAGATCAAACAAAGCATAGGGGGCGTCCAGCTGTATGAAATTACGGTTGAGCACCTTTGCGGCAAGCAGATTCAGGAAAAGTAGCAAACGCGGAAAACGTGCTCGCAGCCCTCTGTGCCCTATGCGCCCACGCACGCTAACGGCGTGGGCGCAGACCGCGGCGGCCGAATCGCTTGCCCCCTATACCCCAAAAACGTAGCGGTCCAAGCGGTCGCATGCCTCCCTTACACGCGAAAGCGGCAGTGCTAGATTCACGCGAATGTGGCAAGATCCGTGGAACGGACGGCCGTCCTGATAGCCCACGCCCACACGCGCGCCCTCATCGAGCAGCCACTGAATATCGCGGCCATGCTCGCGGCACCACTCCGTGCAGTCTAGGAACACCATATAGGTGCCCTGCGGGCGCGAATAGGACACGCCCTCAAAATGCTCGTCCACGTAATCGCAGAAGTAGTCAATGTTGCCCTCGATGACCTCGTTGAGCTCATCGACCCACTCGTAGCCCTGCGGCTGGTAGGCGCCGATAAGCGCATGCATTGAAAGGACATTCATCTCGTTGTAGTGAGTCTTATTGGACACGGCGCACACGCGATCGCGCAGCGTCTCGTTATAGATAATGTGGTAGCTGCCGACCAGGCCCGCCAGGTTAAACGTCTTGCTCGGCGCATAGAGGGCGACCGTGCGCATGCGGGCATCCTCGCTCACCGACTGCGTCGGGATATGCTTGTGGCCGGGCATGATGATGTCGGACCAGATCTCGTCCGAGATCACCACGCAATCGTGCCGGCGATAGATGTCCATGACGCGCTCAATCTCATCGCGCTCCCATACGCGGCCGCAGGGGTTATGCGGCGAGCAGAACACCGCGGCATGGATATGGTTTTGGACGAGCTTGCGCCCCATGTCCTCAAAGTCCATGCGCCACACACCCTGGTCGTCGAACTTAAGCGGGCTGTGGACAATGCGATAGCCCGCGGCTTCGATAGACTTGGTAAAGCCGATGTAGGTAGGGCTGTGGACCAGCACCGCATCGCCCGGCTGGACATACGCGCGCAGGGTCGACACGACGCCGCCCAGCACGCCGTTTTCGTAGCCGATATGCTCCGGGAGCAGGCCCTCGACGCCATTACGGCGGCTCTGCCATTCGATGATGCGGTCGAAGTACTCGTCGCGCGGATCGAAATAGCCAAACATGGGATGCTGGGCGCGCTGAATGATGTGCTCCTGGACCGTGGGCACCGTGGCAAAGTTCATGTCCGCCACCCACATGGGAATGCGGTCGAAGCCCTCGTCAGGCGCGTTCGGAGCCATGCCGGGGATCTCGCCCCAGGAGTCAACGGCGATAGCATCCATGCCGTGACGGTCGATAAGCGAAGTAAAGTCGTATTTCATGCTGAGCTCCCGTGCAAAGCGGATTGTTTTGGTAGGAGTTATTGTCCACCAGCGTGGGCGATTTTGGCACGGGGTTTGCCGTTGAATTTGGCGGGCACCGGCGAATGGCCGGCTAGTCCCGCGCGTCGTTGATGGCGATTACCGTCAACCTGGTTCCATCAACCGTAAAGGATATGTCGAGCCCGGCGTAGGCCAGATGGTAGACGCGGTTTGGCTCGTGTTTGCTACCCGCGCGGCGCGGATCTTGGCGAAGGACCTCGACCAAGCCGGGGAGCTTTGTGGACGGGACCATCTCCTGCAGCGCTTGTGGAAAGTCAACATCGAGCTCTTGCCACGGCGCATCCTCAATCCAGCCGCCGGTCGCATCCGGGTGGCAGTCCGCAAACGGAATGTAGGGCTTGATATCGTAGATGGGCGTGCCGTCGCGCAGGTCCGCTCCCAGCACATGGACGATGGGACCGTCGCCGGTAAGCTCGACATGATCGAGCTTGACGCAGGTAAGACCGATGGGATTGGGGCGAAACGGGCTGCGCGTGGCAAATACGCCCACGCGCTCGGCTCCACCTAAGCGCGGCGGACGCACGGTCTTCGACCACTTGGCGTTGGTGCCGGACCTGTCCTGCGTCTTGGCATCGACGGCGATGTCTTCGGCCGTGCCGCCGGGCGTTCCGTTTTCAAAGCGCCAGAGCAGCCACAGGTGAGAGAAGGAGTCCAGACCCTCAACTGACGCGCTGGAAGCATATTCCGGCTCAAAGACAATGCGCCCCTCAAGATGGGGCGCCAAAAAGCTGTTACGCGGGATGCCGAACTTTTGCGGCAGGTCGGTATATATGTGTGCAATAGGTTCCATGCCGGCCATTGTACGGCACAGGCGCGCGGGGCGCAGGCTGCGATTCTCTCTCATCGTCATCTGCATGCAACCAACGGTTGCTTGGAAGGACATCGGCTGCCGCGTATGCTTAAGCCAACAAGCAGCAGAAAGGAGCCGTTATGGCCTTTGCAGAAAAACTCATCGCCGTCCGCCGCGCCAACAATCTCACTCAAGAGCAGCTCGCCGCCAAGCTCTACGTCACGCGCCAAGCCGTGAGCCGTTGGGAGCGCGGCGAAGTCACCCCGGGCATCGACATGATGAAGCTCATTGCCGCCGTAACCGGAGAGCCGCTGTCCCACCTGCTCGAAATGCCCGAGCACTATTGCCAGAGCTGCGGCATGGTGCTCACACCCGACGACTGCGGCACCGATGCCGCGGGCGCCGCGACCGACCATTACTGCAAGTGGTGCTACGACCGCGGTAAGTACACCTATGAGACCACGATGGAGGCAATGATCGAGGATTGCGCCCCGCGGCTGGCACAAAGCACCGGCATGTCGCTCGACGAAGCCGTCTCGCTCATGGGTGCCGTGCTGCCGCAACTGGAGCGCTGGCGCACCGTGCAAGAAAACGAGGAGCGCTACGGCGCCGAGGCACGGGCACGCTATGGCGACGAGGCAATCGATGCGGCAAACGAAACATTGTTGGATATGGACCCCGAAACCTGGAACGACATGAAAGAACTCGAGCGCGCGATTCTGGGCCAGCTGTCGATTGCCATGGACGACGGCGACCCAAAGAGCGTCGAGGCCCAAAAACTTGTTGCGATGCATCGTCGTTGGATTAGCCTCAACTGGGGACGCGAGCCCCAAGACGACGCATACCTAGGCCTCGCCCACGGCTACCTTGCCGACCAGCGCTTTGTTGACTACTACGACAAGCCCTGCGGCACCGGGGCCACAGCGTTTTTGGTTCAGGCCATCGAGTCGTCGCTGGCTCGCGCATAGACCGCGGCGGCTTTGGGTATCTCAATCGAAACCTCAACCGATTGGAGACCTATGGCTACTGATCACGAGCTCGAGCTGTACGTTATGACCGGCTGCCCGTATTGCATAAAGGTCAAGCGCTTCCTGGCCGATAACGGCTTGACCATCCCCGAGCGCAATATCTCGACCGATTCCGATGCCAAGCAGACGCTTATCGCCGTCGGCGGCAAGCGCCAGGTTCCCTGCCTGTTCATTGACGGCGCACCGCTCTACGAGTCGAGCGACATTATCGTGTGGGTACAGAAGAACCTGCTCTAGTACGCAATTGCAGTCAGCTCGCCCCGACGTCCAAACCCATATGACCCAAACATGTACGTCAGCATCCAAAGTCGACATTTTTCGACATCTTTGGATGCTGGTGTACAGCTTTTTGCATGGGCCCAGCACAGGTAGTCATTGGGGACGTTCTTAAATGACTAGTCGTTAAAGAACGTCGCAGGCGTCTAGTCGCTAAAGAACGTCGCAGGCGACTACATTTAGCCGCAAAAGCGGGCAACGGGCGCAAGCTGCTGCTCGCGAAAGACACGGTCGACAGCGGCACGGTATTCATCGACCTTTTTGGTCTTGCGTACGAGTTTGTGAACGGTCGCGGGATCGGCGAAGGCGCATTTGGCGTAGAACCACCACTCCTTCATGCGAAAGACCGCGTTGCCCCCAATCTCGTCCGCATAGGCCGCAAACAGCATGTCATGGAAGCGTTGCAGCTCAGCGGCGGTAGCGGCAGGGTCGCCCTTAACCATGCGAGCCAGCGCGGGATTCGCAAGCAAGCCGCGCCCCAACATTACGTGGCGTGTTCCGGGATAGGCCTTCACCAGCGCATCCATGTCCTCAAGATCAAAGATGTCGCCGTTATAGGCCACGGGGAACGGCGCCCGTTCCAGCGTCTCGCCGTAAAACTCTTTGCGCGGTGAGCCCGTATAACGGTCCTTTTGCACGCGCGGATGCACGATCAACTCCGCCAGCGGCATGCGGCAATAGAGGTCGAGCACGCGCTCGTACTCGTCATCGCATTCGAGCCCCAGTCTGGTCTTGACCGACACCGGCAAGGGCGAGCGTTCGCACACGTCGCTCAAGAACACCTCGAGCTCATCCAAATTGCGCAGAAAGCCCGAACCCTTGCCCTTCGCGACCACCGTACCCGAAGGGCAGCCAAGGTTGAGGTTGACCTCGCGGTAACCCATATCGGCAAGCACCTGCGCCGCCCACACAAACTCGTCCGCATTCTTGGACATCAGCTGGGGCACCACGTTAAGTCCCTGGTTGTTGGCAGGATCGACCTCTTTAAACGCCTTGCCGCCAAAGCGATTGCCCACCCGCGGCGGCGGCAAAAACGGCGTGTAATAACAATCGAGCGCGCCGAAGCACTCCGCATGCACGCGACGGAACACATGCCCGGTAATCCCCTCCATAGGAGCCAGCGATAAATACATCAACATCCATTCTCAAATCAATGTGACAAAGGGACTGTCCCTTTGTCACATAATACGCCCACCGAGGGCGGGGGTTCTCTATACTGAGTCACATATGACGGTATCGCGCCAAAGGAGAACGCCGTGACCACGTCGCAGATATCCCTGCTCGCGCTCATCTTGGTTGGGGGCATCGGCATCCTGCTTATCGGAGTGAGCGCGCTCATGAAAGCCGCCGCTCGCAAGAAAGCCAAGGCCTGTACCGCCGTGACCATGGGAACGGTCATCGACCATCGCTTTATGGGCGAAGGCAGGATGTATCCCGTTTTGGAATACGCCGTCGACGGCACGCAATACCGCGCGAAAAAACAATTCCGTGGCATAAAGACCAA
>JAHYYN010000075.1:0-3030 GCA_019424945.1 Collinsella sp.
GCGACAACGTCGAGGAGGCCATGAAGCTCGCTATGGCCACCGGCGCCAACGTTGCTGAGTCCGTCGGCATCGGCGACTTTGGTCACGTCGACGAGTACAGCAAGCGCGTTGCTGTCCGCAAGCTCGATCGCAAGTAAGCGAAACGCGACAAACTCGTGCGCATACGGCGTCCCGGTTTCGACCGGGGCGCCTTTTTTGTTCTGCCATGGGGGAGACATGTTCTGCCGTACTTCATCGCTTCCACACCGTTTACCGAGTTGTCCTAGCCTTTTACCGATGTGTGGAATATACTTTCATTAACACGTTGCTTCGTGAAAGGAACATTCATGATTTATACGCTCACTGCAAATCCCGCTATTGACTACAACATCTCCTGCGATGGCCTGTCCGCCAACACCGTCACCCGCACCCGTAACGCTGTCTACACCCCCAACGGCAAGGGTCTCAACGTCTCTTTTACGCTCGACCACTACGGCGTCGACACCACGATCCTGGGCTTCTTCGCCGGCTTCTCGGGAGAGTTTATCGTTAAGGGCGCCGAGGCCCTTGGCGTGCCCGTCAAGCCCGTGTGGACTGACGGCATCACGCGTGTCAACGTGTTCCTCAACGCCGGTCCCGACACCGAGTACAACATGGTCAATGCCGGTGCCGCCATCAACGCTGCCAACGAGCAGGAGATGTTTGAGCTCATCGATTCACTTGACGACATGACCTGCCTGGTCATTAGCGGCTCGCTGCCCCCCAACACCTCTGAGGGCTTCCTGGCCGAGGTGCTTCGCCGCGTTAAGGCAAAGGGCGCCGAGTTCGTGCTCGATATTTCGAGCCATCAGTTGGCCGACCTCATTGCTATGGAGCCGCTCCTCATTAAGCCTAACGACGACGAGCTGCTCGACATCTTTGGCATTAAGGTGAGCGGTGGCGACGACGAGTCTGTCAAGGGCGCGATGGCCGAACTGCATGCCAAGGGCGCCAAGAACGTGCTGTTGACCCTGGGTGGCGCCGGCGCGTACTTCTCCAACGGCGAGCACATCTGGTTTGCCAACCGTACCTTTGAGGTCAAGCTGCTGTCGACCGTTTGCGCCGGTGACTCTTCGCTGGCCGCCTTCCTGTCCGTGTGGCACGACGCTCCCGAGCGCGTCGAGGACGCCCTGCGCCTCTCGATGGCCACCGGCGCCAACGTGGTCGAGTGCCCGGGTCTGGGCGATTTTGCTAAGGTCGATGAGTATCAGAAGGGCATCGCCATCCGTCAGGTCTGCTAACGCAGCGCACGGACCTTGCATCTTTGCTTTGTAGAGCACCCGTCTCGGATTGCCGAGGCGGGTGCTTTTTCATGTTTGTAGTCGATGCCTTGGGATCCAATCGTGCTTGAAGCGCGTTCGCGTGTGCGCCCGCTCTCATTTCTTGCTAGACTTCATGGAAACCATCAATCGATATGCCCGCAATTGCAGGAGGCCACAGGAATGTGCAATGTTTCGCTCAACGCTACGCAGCCGTCAGCCGCCTCTCTGTGCGTGTTGCGAGCCCTCGAGGATGCCGGTCTTGAGGCCTGGTACGTGGGCGGTTGGGTACGTGACGCCCTGATGGGACGTCCCAGCCACGATGTCGACATGTGCTGTAGCGGCCTGTGGCAGGAGTCCAAGGCGGCACTCGAGGCCGCCGGTATTGCCGTAGTTGAGTCGGGCATTAAATTTGGCGGCATTACGGCTATTTGCGATGGCGAGCGCATTGAGGTCACCACCTATCGCCTGGACGGCTTCTATACCGACGGTCGTCATCCTCAGAGTGTGGAGCGCGCCGCTTCGCTTGAGGACGATCTGGCGCGCCGCGACTTTACCGTCAATGCCATGGCGTGGCATCCCGAGCGCGGCCTTGTCGACCGCTACGATGGCCAGGGCGACCTAGACCGCAAGCTGATTCGCGCCGTCGGTGATCCTAAGCGCCGCTTTAACGAGGATGCCCTGCGCATGTTGCGCGCGGTGCGCTTTGCCTGCCGCCTAGACTTTGTGATTGAGCCCGAGACCAAGTGTGCCCTTGCCGAGTGCGCGCCGCTGCTCGATGCCGTGGCGCGCGAGCGCGTGGGCATTGAGCTCGAGGGTATCCTTTCGACCGGCCATGGGGGAGACGCGATGCTGCGCTACCCCGAGCTTGTTTGCGCCGCCGTGCCCGAGCTCGCGTCCGCTCGCGGGTTTGATCAACGCAGCGTCTATCATGCGTTTAACGTCTACGAGCATATCGCCCGCGTGCTGACGGTGGCAGGGGAGCTGGCGCTGTGCGACGGCGTCGCGCCCTCGTCGAGCCTTATGTGGGCGGCGTTTTTGCACGACGTTTCCAAACCCGAGTGCTTTACGGTCGATCACGACGGCAGCGGCCACTTCTACGGTCATCCCGAGCTCGGCGTCAAGAAGGCGCGTGTCATCATGGATCGCCTGGCGCTCTCGCACGATTTGGTGCGCGATGTGTGCCTGCTGATCAAATACCATGACAAGCCGCTGCGCCCCGAGCGCTCCTGCCTGCTCAATATGATGCGCGCGCTTTCGGGCGAGGGTGTCGATACGCCGCGTCTGATGGACGAGCTCATGGACCTTAAGCGTGCCGACACGCTCGGCAAGGCGCCCTCGTGCTTCTATTACGTCGAGACGATCGAGGAGATGCGTACGCTCGCCCACGATCTGCTGCAGGCGGGGGAGCCCTATACACTCAAGATGCTTGCCATCAATGGTGGCGACCTGATCCGCGCCGGCGTCAAGCCGGGGCCGGAGCTGGGACAGCTTCTCAACGCCGCCCTCGACGCCGTGATCGAGGACAACATCCCCAACAACCGCGAAGCCCTCCTGACTCATCTCCACCTAGGGTAGCTAAAATAGCCCCGTCCCAAATTAGCTACCTTGTTGACCTGCGCGTTCCATAACCTCGCGACAAAATTTCGGCAATTTGGAATTTCTTCTTGCGCTTGCGTTTTTTGTCCCGTAATATATTTCCTCGCAGCACGGCAGTGCAGATGTCATGTGGCCCGTTCGTCTAGCGGTTTAG
>JAHYYN010000076.1:0-4874 GCA_019424945.1 Collinsella sp.
TCGTAACCCAGATGGGCGGCGACGATACGCGTTGCAAAGTTAATCACGGAGTAGATGAGCGCGTACACGATGGGGCCGAGCGGGTTGCCCGTCGAAGCGATGCCAATACCAATGCCGGCGGCAACCACGCGGAACGTACCCCAGTAGAACGAATCGCCGATGCCGGAAAGCGGTCCCATGAGGCCGACCTTCATGGCGTTAATCGAGGACGTGTCGAAGTTCTTATCGGCAGCCGCCTGCTCTTCCATCGAAACCGTTAGGCCGGCTACAAACGGAAGCACATGAGGCGTGATGTTAAAGAACTCGGTATGGCGATCGAGCGCCGCATAGTAATCGTCGTCGTTGGGATAGATCTTTCGCAGGGGCTTCTGAATGGTGTACATGAAGCCCATTGCCATCATCTTGTCGTACGACTGCGAGCACTGGCTCGTAAACTGGCGAAGGAACATGCTCCGATACATATCGGGAGTCATAATCGCGTCCTTCTTGGCCTCTTTGAGGTCGGTGTTCTGGATAGCCATTAGAAGTCCTCCTCTTCATCTGCAGCAACCGTCTGCGGACCGGACGAGCCCTCGCGGAAGGCCAGGAGCAGCGCGACGCAAATGGCAGCTGCGGCGACGCCGACCACGTCCATCTTGAGATAGATGACCATAATGAAGCCCAGGAACAGCCAGGGAAGGAGCTTGTTATCGCCCATGGTCCTGATAAGAAGTGCGAAGCCGATGCAGACCATGACGCCGGATGCAACGTTGAGGCCGTCCATCACAAACTGCGGAATCGCGTTGAGCGCATTGTTGATGAGGTCGGCACCAAAGAACAGTGAGCCAAACACCAGCAGTGCAGACGGAATGCCAATCGACAGCGGCACGATAGTCAGATGGTACAGATTCGCCTTGGCAAGATCGCGATTTGCCAGAGCGGTCTCAATCTTCTTGCAGGCAAAGGCACCCGGAACGGCGTAGCAGAAGTTGCGCCACACCTGAAGGAAGACGGAGACGGGAAGGGCGAGCGCGACGGCAGTTGCCGTGCCCGTACCCGTAATGACGGCAAACGCGCAGCCAAGCACGCCGGAGGCATAGACCTCGGGAGGAACCGCCGCGCCGACCATGATGGCGCCCATGAACATGGACTCCAAAGCAGCGCCGACGATAACGCCCTGCTGGACATCGCCAAGGATCAAGCCGACAAACAGGCTCGTAAACAGCGGACGACCAAGCATCGTAATGCCAAATAATTGCTCGTCCATGGACGCAATAAATGCGACCAGTGCAACTAGAAGATACTGGACAACCATTTCGATCAACCCCAGAAATAGGTCTGCAGGCGAGGCATTCTGCGCAGCTCGCCTGCAGACAACCGCAGCAATTTGAGAGGATTAGTAGTTCATCTGGTGATAGTAACGACGCGTGGTGAGCGGGTGGTTACGGACGTGCTCGAGATGGCAGCTCAGACGCTCGGTGATGGTGTAGGTGACCATCGGGGAGACGATCTTGCGGAACTCGGGGTCGCTGAACGGCAGCTCGACCTCGGCGGTGTCAAACTTGTTCACGCGGACGTTGACGCCCTTCTCGTCGGCGAGCATGTGAGTGAAGTTGTCCACGCGGTCCATAAGCTTACGGGTGTCGTCCTCGCCGTAGAGCATGATGAGGCTCGTGCCCTCCTCGCACAGCTCGATGGTGCCGTGGAAGAACTCGGCGGCGTGGATGGACTTGGTCTTGATCCACTGCATCTCCTCGAGGATGCACATGGCGTAGTCGTAGGCCTCGCCCCAGAGCATGCCGGAGCCGATCACCATGTGGTAGTCGGTGTCCTTGAAGTCCTCGGCCATGGCGGCGCAGCGCTCGTCCTGGGCGTCCTTGGCCTTGATGAGGAACGGAGCGATGTTGCCGAACTCCTCCATGAAGGTGTCGTACTTGGGGAAGGCGCCGGCGTTCTTGAGGAAGCGGGCGACCAGCGTGATCTGGTAGGTGTAGATGGCCTCGCACAGAACGTCGTCCTCGGCGAAGCTGAAGAACTTGTAATCGGCGTACTCGGTGGCCGGGGTGTTGTCGTTGGAGACATACATCAGCGTGCGGGCGCCCTGCTCCTGGCAGAACTTGGCAGCCTCAATGATCTCGGGGGTGGTGCCGGTACGGGTGGAGAAGACGCAGACCGAATCCTTGTTGAAGGTCTTGGGCGGGCACGCGAGGAACTCGGCGGCGATCTCGCAGTGGACGTCGACGTCGGCCGTGGTGGTCTCGACCCAATACTTCATCGGGAGCGTGTGGGCCCAGGTGCCGCCGCAGCCAATGAAGAAGATGTTGGAATAACCCTGCTCGCAGACCTCGTCCACGGCAGCCTCAATCTGAGGACGGAGAGCGAGGGCATCGCTCACAACCTTCTCGTAACGAGGCTCATCGAAATTGAACATCCCTTACTCCTAACTCACTTGGATGAACCCTTCATTCATCCCATGACGTTATAATACTTTATATAACTAACTATGCAAGAACTATTTCAAATTTTTTTGATTTTTCTTCAATAAAAAGCCCGTCGATCAAATGATCGACGGGCTTAGACATAGAGTATCGGTTCAATAAATACCGGGCACCAGCATGTTTTCGGCTAAAAAACGTCCTTGGCAAACACCTTAGCGTCATTGGGAACCTGACGGATTTCGATGGCCACGCCATCGCCCAGGAGTTCTTGGATATGCTCGGCATCTTTCTCGGTCGCGAAGATTGCAGGGGTCGGATGAAGCGTGGTCTCGGGGGTCTTTCGGGTTCCACCCAGATTGATCTCTTTGATGTCTTTGCAACCCTTAGCGAGACGATAGACATCTTCAATCGTCTCAGCGATGATAAACAGCGAATACTTGTCGGTAACGCCGCTGTTGAGCGCCTCGATAGCAGCGTCAACATCCTTGATGACGAGTTTAACGCCGCTGGGGCGGGCGAGCCTCAAGGCCGCCTTCCTCATGTCGTCTTTTGCCACAGCATCGCTGGCGAGCAGAATGCAATCTACATCCAAAGCGTGAGTCCAGGACATGGCAACTTGGCCGTGAATCAGTCGGTAATCAACTCTCGTAAGCTTAATCATCGTTATCATCTCCGCACGTGATAAAGGGAATGACAGGTGCGACCCCTAGCTAGGGCTCGAACCAGAACTAACTAGAAATCTTCTTCCTCGGCGCCGGCAAGCATGTCCGCCGCCTCGCAAAGCTGAATAAACGAACGCGATCCCTCGACCGCGGCTTTGGCCTTGTCCGCATCCAGAGAGTCCAGCTGTGTAACCATTTCCACCAGCAGCGGCAAGTTCATTCCGGCGATCAACGTAAACGATCCGGCAGTCTGCCTCTGAATGAATTCGTTGTTTACAGAGCCGCCAAAGATGTCAGTCACGACAAACCAAGAGTCGGCAGGGTCCCTCGTCTCCATCCATGCATCAATCAACGCCGCGACGTCCCTTGAATCGTCATCGACATAGGCGCACAGGCACTCGATTCGGTCGTTGGTGCCCATCAGAATCTCCAGAGAGCTTTTCATGCCTTGGGCGAGATAACCATGACTCGCTAGCAATATCTTATTCATAGTTCTCCAATACCAATAGGACGTACTATATTGTCATAACAAAGTATATTAGCAATCTACCCTACGTGGTGTGTCTATTTTCCAAATCCGCGAACGGTAACAATTGGTCGGTAAATCGACCAATCTATCTCTAATTTACAAATAGAACTTCAGTCGCTCGGTGCAGTACACCTGACGGGAGATGAAAAGCGGCTCGCCACTTGGGGCATAACGTCTATCGACAAACAGAAGCAGCGAAGAGTCCAGCTCCACGTTAAGGTATGCCGCCTCGAGCTCGCTCGCATAGCAGACCTCGAGCGTACGCGTGTTGGGACCCATCTTGATCCCCTGACGATCGAGTACCGCCATCAGCGAATCATCGAGGGACTCATGCTCCAAAAAAGAAAGCGCAGCGGAATAGCTATTGGTTTCCAGCACCGTGGGCTTGCCATCCACAAGGCGCAGACGACGGCTACGCAATACCTTTTGGGTATCGTCTACGCCCAGGAACTTCGCGTCTCGCAGACTTGGGAAGTCCCAGCCCATTTCGAGAACCCTGGTAGACGCCTGTTTGCCCGCAAGCTGGCACGAATGGGTAAAGCTCTCACGGTCGTCCGCGGCATACATCTGCGTGTCCGACGAAACGAACGTGCCCTTGCCGCGGGCCCTCTCAACAAGCCCAGCATCTTCCATTTCTTTAATTGCGGAGCGAACCGTTATTCGGCTCACGCCAAATTGCTCGATCAGCTCCGCCTCGGTCGGAAGCTTATCTCCCGGGCGGTACGTGCCGTTGGCGATTGAATCAGAAAGCGCACGAACAATCTGTTTGTACAGGGGGATAACGCTATTTGCCTCAACCATATCAACCATACCTTTACAAGGAATCAGCAGCTTATAGATAAATGACTTATATTGTATTAGAACTTTTTAGCACTCCACGCCATTTCCTATAATGTTTCAGCAAACGAGGGGTTATTTTGCGTAAGCGGTGTAGAGTCCATCCATTTCCGCATACAGCTTCAATCTGATGGCGGTATATGCATCCGATAAGCCGATTGATTTTTATCTTCTGTCTGTCTCTCAGTCATCCCTCGTCGTAGAAATGAATGTGAGGTGAGAGACACGTAGTTGACGCACGAGCGTGGATATTTGGACGGTTTTTGAACTTTTGACGGCCGATTTCGTCCGAAAATCCACTGTCATTTGGCGGGCGTCCGAATTTCCACGCTCGTTTGTCCGAAAATCCACGCTCGTGCGGCAGATTGGTCGAAGGCCCCATATGGGTATACTCTCGAGGATTCGACTCGATTCGCCCCCGCTGGGGCG
>JAHYYN010000077.1:0-23822 GCA_019424945.1 Collinsella sp.
GTGCCGCTCGAACATAATAAGTTTGGTACCTTGACATTTATTTACCGTGCTCCTAGATTGGTTAGGCACAAAACAATTCCTCTACCTAACTAAAGAAAGGAGCGGCACTAATTCATGTGCGATGAACCTCTTAACCTTTGTTCGCATGAGCCCGGCGGCGACCCGTCGCAACCGGTAGACATACCCGAAGCGGTCAGCGCCGAAGACAAGCTTGCCAAGCGCATCCTTAACGGGCTTGGCTTTTGCGGCCATTACATGCACTTTCATGGCGGAGGCGTATCCGGCAAGGCGCCCATCATCTGCCTGCTGGCCAAGCAACCCGGCGGCGAGATGTCGCAGCAGGAGCTCGGCATGCACTTTGACCTCAAGCCGGGATCGCTTTCCGAGATCCTGTCCAAGCTCGAGCTCAACGGCCTCATCGAGCGCAGCCGTAACCCCAAGGATCGACGGCAGCTCACCATTCGCCTGACCGAAACCGGCCGGGAAAACGCCCGCATCGACCAGGCGGCCCGCATCCGCTTTAGAGAACGGGCCTTTAGCGCGCTCACCCACGACGAGCGCGAGGACCTCGCCGAAATGCTCGATAAAATCCGCGTAACCTGGGAGGAACTGGATGATTAAAACCCTCATGGGAAGCATCCGCGACTATATGAAAGTCACTGTTGCCACGCCGCTGCTCGTGCTTGGCGAGGTGCTCTGCGAGATGCTGATTCCATTTATCACCGCCAACCTGATCGACGCTATCAAAGACGGCGCCACCGTAGCCGAGATGCTTCCCACCGCAGGCTTTTTGGTGCTCATCGCGCTGACGTCGCTTGCTTTTGGCGCCGCGGCCGGCGTCACCTGCAGCCATGCGAGCTGCGGATTCGCCAAGAACCTGCGTCACGACCTGTTCTACAAGATCCAGACGTTCAGCTTTGCCAACATCGATGAGTTCTCGAGCTCCTCGCTCGTCACGCGCCTGACCACCGATATCAACAACGTGCAGCAGGCCTTTATGATGATCATCCGTATCGCCGTGCGCGCGCCGCTGGTATTGATCTTCGCCTTTACCATGGCGTTTATCATGGGCGGCAGCGTCGCCATGGTCTACCTGGTCATCATTCCGCTGCTGGGCTTTGGACTGTTCTTTATCATCTTTAAGGTGCGCCCCATCTTCTCGCGCGTGTTCCACAAGTACGATGCCCTTAACGAGTCCGTCGAGGAAAACGTCACCGGCATGCGCGTGGTCAAGAGCTATGTGCGCGAAGACTTTGAGAAGGAGAAGTTCGCGACCGCCGCGCGCGACGTCCAGATGGACTTCACCCGCGCCGAGAAGCTGCTCGCCTTTAACAACCCCATGATGAACATCTGCGTCAACGGCGCGTTTGTCGTCATCATCTACCTGGGCTCCAAGCTCATCATCACGAGCCAGGGCACGCTGTTCGACGTGGGCCAGCTCTCCTCGACCTTTACCTATGGTTTCCAGATTCTCATGAGCCTGATGCAGCTGTCGATGATCTTTGTCATGGTGACCATGGCCGACGAATCGGCACACCGCATTGCCGAGGTGCTGGCCGCCGAGCCCACGATCGCCGATCCCGCCGAGCCCGTGCTCGAGGTTGCCGACGGTTCCATCGACTTTGACCACGTGAGCTTTAAGTATTCCAAGCATGCGAAGCGCCAGGCGCTCGACGATATCGACCTGCACATTACGAGCGGCGAGACCATCGGCATCATCGGCGGCACCGGCTCGGCCAAGTCCACGCTCGTTAACCTCATCGCCCGCCTGTACGACACCACCGAAGGCGCTGTGCGCGTGGGCGGCGTGGACGTGCGCGACTACGACCTGGACGCGCTGCGTCACCAGGTCGCCATGGTGCTGCAGAAAAACGTGCTGTTTAGCGGCACCATCGCCGAGAACCTGCGTTGGGGCGACCCGAACGCCACCGACGAGGAAGTCCGCGAGGCAGCGCATCTGGCCTGCGCCGACGAGTTTGTCGACGGTTTCCCCAAGGGCTACGACACCTGGATCGAACAGGGCGGCTCTAATGTTTCGGGCGGTCAGAAGCAGCGCCTGTGCATTGCACGCGCCCTGCTGCGTCGCCCCAAGATCTTGATCCTGGACGACTCCACCAGCGCCGTCGACACCAAGACCGACGCAAAGATCCGCGCAGGACTGGCAAGCTATCTGCCCAACACGACCAAGCTCATCATCGCCCAGCGCATCAGCTCCGTGCAGGACGCAGACCGCATCATTGTCATGGAGGGCGGCCGCATCGCACAGATCGGCAACCACGAAGAGCTGCTCAAGACGAGCGAGATCTACCGAGAGACCTTTACCTCGCAAAACAAGATGTCTGCCGAGGGCGAAGGGGCCGTCGAGGCCGACACCGAGGCATCCGCAACGCAAGCTCAGACCCAGGAAGGAGGCGAGGCACATGAGTAAGGCAACGACCGCCGAGCGCGCGCTCAACCGTAAGGGCGGCACCATGTCGCGCCTCATCAAGACGCTCTTTGGCTTCTATCCCGTGCTTTTGCCCCTCGTCGTCGCCGGCGTGGTGCTCTGCGCCATCATCAACTCCATCGGCGCGACCTTCCTGCAGAGCGCCCTGCAGATTATTAGCGAATCGTGGCAGTCGGGCGATTGGGAAGCCGCACAGCCCAAGATTCTGCAGCTCGTGACCACCCTCGCCTGCATCTACGGCGTCGGTGTCCTGTCCTCGCTCTTCTGGAACCGCGCCATGGCTATCGTCACGCAGGGCTCGCTCGAGAAGCTGCGCGAGATGATGTTCAACCGCATGCAGGACCTGCCGATCCGCTACTTCGACACGCACCAGCGCGGCGATATCATGAGCCACTACACCAACGACATCGATACGCTGCGCCAGATGATCAGTCAGTCGCTGCCCAACCTGCTCATGACGATCATCATCATCGTCACGGTGTTCTTTATCATGCTGTACTACAGCGTGTGGATGTGCCTGGTCATCATCGCCGGCGTCGCCTTTATGACCTTTATGACCAAGCTGCTCGGCTCCAACTCCGCGCGTTTCTTCATTGCGCAGCAGACCGAGCTCGGCGTGGTCGAGGGCCATATCGAGGAAGTCATGAACGGTCAGAAGGTTGTCAAGGCGTTCTGCCACGAGTCTGCCGCCGAGGCCGATTTTGACGAGCGCAACGAAAAGCTCTTCGAGGTCTCCCAGAAGGCCAACATGTACGCCAACATCCTCATGCCCATCCTTATGAACCTGGGCAACTTGCTCTACGTGCTGGTGGCCCTTGCCGGCGGCATTTTCCTGGCGCTGGGCGTGCCCAACCTGAGCATCTCGGGCATGGCGCTGTCGATCGCCGTCGTGGTGCCGTTCCTCAACATGACCAAGCAGTTCTGCGGACAGATCGGCCAGATCTCGCAGCAGATCAACGCCGTGGTCATGGGCCTCGCCGGCGCCGACCGTATCTTTGAGCTCATCGACGAGAAGCCCGAAGCCGACGAAGGCTATGTGACGCTCGTCAACGCGCAGGTCAACCCCGATACCTGGCAGCTCGAGGAGGCTGACCACCACACCGGCATGTGGGCGTGGAAACATCCGCACCGCGCAACCGGCGAGATCGAGTACGTGCCGCTGCGTGGCGACCTGGTCATGGACAACGTCGACTTTGGCTACACGCCCGACCACGAAGTGCTGCACGGCGTGTCCGTGTTTGCCAAGCCGGGCCAGAAGATCGCGTTTGTCGGCGCCACCGGAGCCGGCAAGACGACCATCACCAACCTCATCAACCGCTTCTACGACATCGCCGACGGCAAGATCCGCTACGACGGCATCAACGTCAACAAGATCCGCAAGGCCGACCTGCGCCGAAGCCTGGGCGTCGTGCTGCAGGACGTGAACCTGTTCACCGGCACCGTGATGGATAACATCCGCTACGGCAACCTGGATGCCACCGACGAGGAGTGCATCGCGGCGGCCAAGCTCGCGGGCGCGGACGACTTTATCACCCGCCTGCCCGACGGCTACGACACCATGCTCACCGGCAACGGCGCCCAGCTGTCGCAGGGCCAGCGCCAGCTGATTTCGATCGCCCGCGCCGCCGTCGCCGATCCGCCGGCAATGATTCTGGACGAGGCAACGTCGAGCATCGACACCCGCACCGAGGCCATCGTTCAGGCGGGCATGGATAAGCTCATGGAGGGCCGCACGACGTTTGTCATCGCGCACCGCCTCTCCACCGTGCGCAACTCCGACGCAATCATCTGCCTGGACCACGGCCGCATCATCGAGCGCGGCAACCACGACGAGCTAATTGCCAAGCGCGGGTACTACTACCAGCTGTATACCGGTGCGTTTGAGCTGGAGTAGGTAGGTTTGTTTCACGGAGGATCCCCAGGCGGGCCGGGGTGTAACCTCCGTGCTCAAACATTCTCGCTGCGCTGCGAAACTGCGCGCGGAGGAAATACCCCGCCGCCCTCGGGGCACCCTCCTACGCGCAATCAGCCCGTCGTTTAGAACGGAATAAAAGTTTGCGAGGCCCTGGCCGTTTGGCCAGGGCCTCTTTTTGTGGGCTTAGCGGTCCTCGCGTTGCGGCCCGGCTGCCTCGGCTTTCTTTACGCGGTTCTTGTCGATATACATGTTTTTGTCGGCCTGGGAAAAGAGCTCGCGCATCGTAGGCGGTTCATTAAAATCGCTGGAAAGCGCATAGCCCACCGCATAGCTGATAGGCATGTCGGGGTGAGCCTCGGAATACTCGTCCACGTTCGCGCGAACCCGAGCGAGACAAGACTCCACGGCAGCTCGATCGGCATCCCACAGCACCGCGATAAACTCATCGCCGCCGTCGCGGCCCACAAAGCAGGCCTCGGACGCCACGCGCCCCAGCTGATGGGCAAAAGAACGAATGTATTCGTCGCCCTTCTCGTGGCCAAAGCGGTTATTGACCGTATGCAGATTGTTAAGATCGAAGACGCACAGCGCGACGGGCGCTTCAGCGGAAACGGGATGTTCCTGCCCCAAGATTTCCTCGCACTTGTTCTTGTTGGACAGGCCCGTGGCTTCGTCGAGATAGACTTTGTTCTGAAGCTCGCGATTGAGTGCGGCAGTGCGTACCGCGCGAACAAGTTCGACCGCAAAGGTCGCCACCAAGCCCACGATGTCGATGATCACC
Organism: Collinsella sp.; assembly: GCA_019424945.1. Taxonomy (GTDB): domain Bacteria; phylum Actinomycetota; class Coriobacteriia; order Coriobacteriales; family Coriobacteriaceae; genus Collinsella. The sequence continues at coordinate 5,143 of JAHYYN010000077.1, forward strand.
AAGCCCTCGAGACGATTGAGCGCCGTCGCCTTCTCCTGGGAGTAGTCCTCAGCGAGCCTTGTGGCATCGTCGCAAATACCAAAGAACTCCTCGCTCATGGCGATGATGTCGGTGTTCTCGTAGCCGACTTCGCGCACACGGGCGATCTCGGTTCGAAGCTCGTCAAAATAGCCCGCGAGTTCGGTCATCTTTGCCTGATATTCATCGTCATCGAGACGGACGAGATTGAGGTCATCGCTCCCGTAGCGCAAACCATTAATGTATGAATCCACAGCCTTGAGCAGATCGTCTTGTGGCTGGCCCGCGTCCTCGAGCTTAACGATTCGCTGCGTGGTGCCGCGCACCAGACCGGCGTAGTTGACCACACGTGCCGTGCCCTGGATGTCGGAGACGAGCAGCATAACATTAATGAAGAAGAAGATGAGAACTGCCGTGAGTACCATCATAAGCAGGCGCACCGCCCGGCTGGCCTTCTTGGCGACAGAAGCATTCACAAGCTCACTCCTCCAAACGGTAAAAGCGCAGATAGCACACAGTGTGCCGAAATTCACGCGCGGACAACTCTACCACGATGGGCCGAGAGCCTCAAACTTGATGCAGTCGTTGGGGCGGAGCTTTGGAAGCGATTCTACCGCGTAGAGGAGCAAGTCGATGATTGCGCCATCCCGCGATGGTTTACCCGCCGAGAAACGAATGGTCAAATCATAACCAAATCGCTTAATACTCGCCGCTAGGCTCTTCGCCTTAAGGTTGGTCCCCGACTTCATCTCGACGGGGACCGCACGCGCCCCTGTGGGTTTTGGCAGTTTTCATAGGGAAAAGGGCTTTCTGTGGCTATTTTCTCACGCATCCGTTGTGGGTCTTCTTTTTTACCAGGGGACTAGGGCTCGTTTTATGTGGGTGTTTTGACTGGCAGGTGCTGCATATTATTCGTATAATTTATCGTAAGTTCCCGTACATCGATTGGAGCCTTACATGCCCGCCATTAAACCTGTTTCCGATTTGCGCAATTACAACGAGGTGCTCTCCGATGTCCACGAGGGCTCCCCGGTGTTCCTGACCAAAAACGGGCACGGTTGCTACGCGGTACTCGACATGAAAGATTACGACCGGTTTTGCGCCATCAGCACGCTGATGTCGGAGCTTGAGCGCGGGCGCAGCTCAGGTGATGAGAGCGGATGGGTCTCGTCGGACAACGTCGCCGCACACTTCCGCCGCAAGGCCGCAAACCATGCATAGCTGCGAGGTCGTCTACTCTCCGCTGGCTCTGCAAGATCTCGACGACATCTGGGACTACATTGCCGTCGAAAAGGACAATCCCGCAGCAGCTGATAGGATCGTAGGGGGCATTCTCGCTCGGATAGACCTGCTCTCCAGCTTCCCCGAGTCTGGTACGCCACTCTCCTCGATCTATCCCCTACGCTCCGATTACCGGTTCGTGGTCTGTGACAACCATCTCGCGTTTTACCGTTTTCACCAGAAGGTCTATATCGACCGCGTCCTCCACAGAAAGCGCGATTACCTGCAGGTGCTACTTGCCGAATAAACAGGCCCCGATATAATTCGACCCCTTATCCGGGACCATGCCCGATGCAGCTAAAAAAGCCCCGTCCCAAATGAGTTACTTGAGGAGTTGGGCCATGGCGTTGACGAATTTTTGGACTTGGAGGGTGGGCTCGAGCGGGTAGTGCAGGTAGACCGGCACCTCGCGACCGCATAGGAACGGCACGCCCACAAAGGCCGGGTGCACGCCCGACCACGCTCCGCAGGTGAGCACCGCATCGCCCTTTTCCTCCGCCTCGTTAAAGAGCGCAAAGTCAAAGCTGTCCACGTCGATCACGTCCACGCCGCCGTCGGCCAAAAGATCGATACGCAGGCTGTCCATGGCGTCGTTACCGTCCCAGAAAAATCATTGCGCAGGTAGGACGGCAAAAGTAGCTAGAAAAGCCCCGTCCTAAATGAACTACAAGATCTCTGCTATGAGCGCTCTACGCCCGTTTGTTTTATCACTGCAGGTAGAAAGCGCGATGATGCGTGCATCGGGGCCAACGTCATCCATGTCCGCGTGCACCGCCGTCTGCGAAATATGCGTGAGCAGCGTCTGCATCGAGGCCTGGTCCAGGTTTCCCGGCCCAAAGATAATGTCATCACTCGCAGCAAAAGAGCACACGGCAACGATACGCAGGCGGAACGCCCCATCCTTTGTGTAAAGCGTGCCCGTGCGGTGCACCTCAAAGAAGCCCCTGTCTAGAAACCGATCGACATCGCCAAACATCGCACCGTTATCCATGTGGTGCGCATAGAGCAGATTGTAGGGATCGGTCATCGCGCGGCTGTTGCGCGTATCCAAAAACACCGCTCCCGAGACCGCAGACTCCCCCAACACGTTTTTGTTGAGGTATTCCTGGTTATCTTTTCCCTGAACAAAGGGATAGTCGATGTTGGTGCCATCGATGGTGACCCATCCGACAACGTCGGGATTTTTGGCCATCAGATCCTGCAGGCGTGCGCAATCGTTGGTCCCGGTGGGTTTGTAGTGCAGCAGCTCATCGCTGATGAACCCGCCGTTCATAACGTTGTTTGTATCCCACAGCGAATAGCCCCCGTACAACAGCATGAGCAGCACGAGAAAGCCGGCAAACCACGTAAGCACGCGGTCGCCGGCTCTCGCCAGCCGAGCTATGCGTTTAAGCTCCATCGGCTGTAATCCTCGCTGTTTTAACGACGATTACGACGAGGACGGAAGAAGACCACGCCCATCACAGCAGCAAACGCGACGATTGCCGCATAGGGAACGACCGTCCGAATAACATCGGTCGGAACGGTAACATCCTTGGTGTTGGTAAAGATCACCGTGGTGTCGTAAGCACCGATAGCTTCCTCGGCAATAGAGCTACCTTCTGTCGAATTGGTGCCATCACCAATCTTGTACGACGTCTTATAACCGTCGCCATGATAATCCGCCTCAGTTACGGCGAATTTATCCTCCGATGAGAGACCGTAAACGATGACGGATTCCCCATGCTTAAGGCTTACGGTAACCGCAGTTCCCGACGTAGCTGGAGTTTGGCTCATGGTGGTGGCACCGTTTTTCACAGTAGCGTACTCATAGCTCTCCCCGTCAGCGCCTTTAATCGTGAAGGTAAACTTAAAGTCCTTATTCTTGTCACCTTGGTTGCCCTTGACGACCTTTGTGATGGCCAGCTTATGGGTGACATATTTGTTCAAAAAACCTGCGGTCTTCTCGCCCGAGCCTGCTTCTGTGCGAAGAATACAGCCCTTAACAACATAGCCCGAACCGCCATTCTCTTCGTTTTCTACGTAAACATCCAGGAAGAGCTCCTTGTATGTAACGTTGAGACCGTCCAGCTCTGACGGCGTCTGCGTAATTTTATATCGATAGATACCCGGAGCCTTGAACAGAGAGGTTTTAATTTCGGCGCTCAGATTGGCGGTTATTGTCTTAGTTTTCTCACCGGTATTCTCTGTGCTTGTAAGGCCTTTATTGGAAAAATTAACGGAAGTCGGCGAAAGCGTGACGGCGTCTTTCACTCCAGCATAAACGGGCATACCGCTCGTGCTCGTAAGCTCACTCTCCTCCTCCGCCGGCGCAATCGAATAGTTAAACGTCGCATTAGGCACCACGGCATTCTCATTCATGGTAAGCGTCGAGGTGATCGTGACCTTGTTGTCTTTTACCGGCAGATGCGGAGTAGTAGAGCCCTCCTCCGCCCACGCGGGCGCGACAACTCCCACCAAAGCCAGCAGCATCGTGGCAGCCACAACTGCAAATGCTGTCAGTCGTCTCTTTCCAGTTTTCATGTTGTATCCTTCCTCTCTGGCATATGCCCTTAATAAAACCAATCTCCGTGCCTACAGGTTCGACCTGCGCAGCACGCTGATCACGTTGCCCTTGATCTGCGAGCGGGCAATCGGCCCGTACAGGCGGCTGTCGTGGCCGCCCTCACGCAGATCTGCCAGTACAAAGAACTCATCCGTTCCCAGGCGCACGGGATAGTCCACAGCAGACTCATAGCGCGGCGTCGGCGTGGTGATGTCGCTTTCCACAACAACAGCCCCGTTAACCATGAGCTCGCCTTCCTCGGTAATCGTGACCTCATCACCGGGACGGGCAACCACACGACCGAGGCGCTCTGCGCCATCCGCGGTGTATACCACCACGTCACCCTCGTTGAAGCTCTGGCTGAACCTCCAGTAGAGCATGACGTCACCCGAACAGATACGCGGGGCCATCTCGCCAGTCGTGACTGCACCCACGCCCAAGACCACGCCAAAGAGCAGCCAGAGCGTCACGACAAAAAATGCCAAGCGCGTCAGAAAACCCACGATATCGCGCCGGTCGTCCGCTTCTCCCAGATCTGGCGCCGCATGGGCGCCCAACCTCACGTTCGACGCGGCCGAACACCGCGAGCCCCGGGGTCTTCCCTGCGGGGCCGCTCGTGCGGCTGGCCCATCACCAGCATTGCTGGCGCCATGTCTTCTCATAGGCGCCCGCCCCTCTTGGAGCCGCGGCGTAAACGCAGCGCAACCATGCCCGTAGCCAACAGCACGCCGGCGGCCAAAATCGCCAGGGCATAGATGGGGTTGCGCGTAATACCCGTAGGCACCGCGACCTGTCGGGAATTGGTGGCCTTAGCTTCAACGGCAACGGTCACACGCGGACCGTTGAGCGTGCCGCTCGCACCCGTAAGCTCGGCGTGGTACCCCAACGACGAATAATCGTCTTCGCTCACGGTATAGACCGCGTTGTAATCCAGCGCCTTAATCGAAACGGTCAGGCCGTCCTTAACGGCAAACGGCACGGTCGCCTTGCCCTGGCCATCGGCCGTAAAGGCCGTCTTGTTTTCCACGGTCTCGGCCCGATCATTCGGTCGCGCCACGAGCGCATGGCTGCCTTGGGCAGACGCATCCGAATACTCGATGGCGTAGGTCTGACCAGCCTTGAGGCCCGTAAAGGTCGCCGTCATCTTAAAGTAGGCACGCTTGTCGCCCATATTGCCCGTAACACTCTTGGAAACCTTGAGCGTGTAGGTGCGCGGGGTGAATCGTGCGTATACGCATCCCGTATGGCGTTCTTTTACGTTGTACGTATAGGTGGGTGAAGACGATAGCAGCTCCGGGGCGTCTGGATTCGATAGGTCATACCAGCCCTCAAAGTGATAGCCCTCCTTGGGAGTGGCCACCGCCTCCACAAACGTGCCGTCATCCACAAAGTAGGCAACGCCCGATTTTTCGTACGCGTCGGCGTCCTTGCCCGAGCCATCCCCCGCATTGATGGAGCCCTTTGCCCCCTTAAGCTTGGAGCAGACCGTGCCGCCCGTCGTTACGTTGCTCCACGTGCCATCGGCATTTTTAAGCTGAGCAACAAAGGCTTGACGATACTTCCATTGCGCCACGAACGTCGCGCCTTGGCTCTCGGGAATGTTTTTGACCGTTACCGCATCGCCCGCAGCACCGGTATCCGAATCGACCTTCTTGCCCTTAATGGTAAGAGTGCCGGAATCCGTGGTGCCCTCGGGAGCCGTATGGGTCACCGTGTGCTCTCCGTCAAAACGAATGGCTTTTCCCGAGCCCGCGTACTCCCAGCCCATAAACTTCCAACCGTCGTTTTGCCCTACGGCAGCATGGGAGGTATAGCTCGCCCCAGCGCTAGAGAGCTGCACGAAATCGCCCGTGGACTTATTGGACGGATCATAGTGATACGCTTTGCCACCGTTCACATCGTATTGAACGCCCGCCTTGGAAAACACAAGGTGCACTTTGTAGTGCTTTGTGACCTTGTCGACCTTAAAGCGGTAGGTGTCATCGTCCGATATGCTCCAATGCGCAGTATCTTCCGCGGGATAGAACTCGCCGTTGACCAGAGCACCGATAAAGACCGCCCCGTCATCGCGCTTGGCGTCGACCATAAAGTAGGAGTTCTTCTCCTGTTTACCTACGTAGTTTTTGGCATACGTAAAGTCCGCTGTCTTGGTATTGGCGTTATAAAAATACGTTCCGCTTCCGTTGGGCGTCGTGTACGTCTCGATGCGATAGAACTCCCTAAACGAGATATTGTCGAGGAAGTTGCCGGTCGAATTGCTCCCGTTGGCCGTGTTGTAGGCCACAAAAGCAAAGACGCTCTGGTTTTGGCCGTCCGGAATGGTGTAGGTATAGTCGTAGTCGACCTTTTTCTTCTGCTCGAGCGCGTTGGAACCGTAGGAAGCCCAAGCGTCGTTTTCGGACGCCATAATCCATACGCACCATTTTTCGGTATGCTCCGCATCGGCCGTCCATGAGAACGCGCTTCCGCTGGACGCATTGGCAAATCCACCCACTTTGTCAAACTTGGTTGAATACAAGATGATCTTTTTGCTGCAGCCCGATTGGGAGAAATTGACCACATCCAAGCCGACATAGTTATCGACGCTCATTTGAATCCATTGAACAATTTGCTGGTACTGATCGAGTGCCTGTTGATTGTCCTTGTACGGCTCGTTTTCTTGTCGCGGACCGATGATAAGGGCCATGGCGTCTCGACCCGAGCGGCCGCGGTGGTCGAGCCCCCACTCGTACTGTTTTCCCGGCTCGGTTGTCACATATTGGTAGAGCGAACTCGACTCATGTGCGTTGAGCTCGGCCGCGTAGTCACCATCGGAGGGCGTAAACGTAACAGAATGCCCAGTTGGGTCGATATAATAGTTGTTCTGGGCAACGATCTCGATACGATGGTCCGTCTCGGTCGTGCGCCAATGGGGCGAGCACAGCGTAAACTTGCTGCGCCCCTGGTTCCCCAGATGTATATCGTCTTCAAAACTGCCGTTAGCGATGTTCGTATTCTCGTTCTTAAGATTCGAGGTCGAGAACGCATAGTTTGTGAGCGTTGTCATGGTCTCGGACGAATTTTCTTGATACACCTTGGCAAAATCACTATAGATGTCGCGTGTGCCCTGCTTTTCCACGTGAACGTCGTTGACCAGATTGCCAAACCACTCCCGGTATTGCTCGTTCGCCCCCGTAAGATTTGAATCGTAGCAAGTCAGTACAAGCATCGTCTTTTCGGACGCTGCGGTATAGTCCGCCCGATAAGCAAACTCATCGTCTTGCTCGGGAAGCGCTCGATAATAGTGTGTACTGTTGGTGCCAAAGGAGAACCAGCCCTGTCCGTTAGAGCTTACGAGCCACACCGAAAGCGCAATGCGACCGTCGCTCTGCTCAAACGAAAAGTGGGATCCGTCAGTGCTGTTACCGGCAAAGCCGCCATTTGCAGCAAAGGGATCGCTGTAAACGGTGTACTGCTCAACGGTATTTCCCTGGGGCATCTTGCCCTGCGCTTTAAGCCAAGTCCGCAGCTGCATGAGCTGGTCTTGGCCTGCGCTGTTAACCGACAGATTCTCCTGTTGAGGACCCATCGTGAGCATCAGCAAGTCGTGTTCGGTTGCGGCGCGATGGTTGAGGCCCCACTCGTACGTGGAGCCGCTCTGGGTGGAAAAGGTGGTGTAGGTTGATCCAGGCTCAAAATAATAACTGGTGCCCTGTGGCCTAAAATTCCACGCAAGCGCAAAGTGATTACCGTTAGCTTGTTTGAGGTTACTTTGGACGATGAGGGGCTTCAGGCGATAGTCGAGGCCCGTCATCTCGCCGATTTTATTAGTCGGAGAGGTCGTCGACCAACCAGTAGCTGAGCTAAGAAAGTTCGGGTTCGTTATAAGGTTGCCATCGTCACCGTACGCGCGCGAGGGCAACCCCCCCCCGGCCATAACGAACACGCATAAGGTCGCCAGCAACATCACAAAGGTGCGGCGCATCGACGCAATATGACCGAAAGGACCCTGCACGGGCGCATCCCCCCCAGCCGCAGCCCGAGCTTTCGCGCAAGCTGCACAAGTAGTTCGTTTAAGCTTTTTGATTCTACAACCAGCCCAGGGCAAAAGCAAAATCATGCGTGACCGATTTGCAGTCATTTTTCGCATCATTTTTCGTATTGTGTTGGTAGTGCGGCGAAAGTAGCTAAAAAAGCCCCGTCCCAAATGAGCTATTTGAGAAGTTGGGCCATGGCGTTGACGAATTTTTGGACTTGGAGGGTGGGCTCGAGCGGGTAGTGCAGGTAGACCGGCACCTCGCGACCGCATAGGAACGGCACGCCCACAAAGGCCGGGTGCACGCCCGACCACGCTCCGCAGGTGAGCACCGCATCGCCCTTTTCCTCCGCCTCGTTAAAGAGCGCAAAGTCAAAGCTGTCCACGTCGATCACGTCCACGCCGCCGTCGGCCAACAGGTCGATGCGCAGGCTGTCCATGGCGTCGTTGCCGTGACGGAGCACGCGCAGGCGCATGCCCTCCAGGTCGGCAACCGTGATACGTGTCTTGCGCGCAAGCGGGCTCGTACGCGGCACATCAATATAAAACGGTACGTTGACGATAAGGAGCTTTTGGCAGGCGTCGCCCCAGCGCGGGATCGAAAAACTCGACTGCACTACATCCACCTCGCGCCCCAAGCTGCGCATGACGGATTCACGCTCGTCATAGAGATCGTTCACCGGCACGATCTCGAAGCGCAGCGATGGCTCCAGCTCGTGCACGCCCGTCCACATCGACAGTGTCTGGCGCCCCGGGCACATCATCGATACGCCCAGGCGCACCGCACCGCCATCGCCCGCCGCTCGCCGGGCGCGGCGCAACGCATCCTCGGATTGGCGCATGATCGAGCGCGCGTCGTCCACCAACAGCGCGCCCGCCGGCGTCACCTTGACGCCCGAGTGCGAGCGCTCGAACAACGTGATGCCAAACTCGGCCTCGAACCCCGACACCTGTTTGACGAGCGCCGGGGTCGACACGCGCAGCTTTGCCGCGGCACGCGAGAAACTTCCCAGCTCCGCGGCGGCCGAAATAGCGTCAAGTCGTCGATCGTACACGTCAATCTCCCGTTTTCGCACGCGCGGGCCCACAGCGCCGCAGGGGGTCGTTTTCGCAGGTCATGCGCTCAATTAAGCATAAACTGCATCGCACAGTGTAAACCTATGATTAACGCCATTCTAACAAATATGCAATTCACCTGCGCAAATGCAAAGCATACGATAACCAGCGAAAACCACGTGGGTCGGTTAATGGGAGCGACCCACCGGGAGGCACAAGAAGGGAAGTTCCTATGAGCAATTGGCTTAAGCTCGAGGGCGATGTCTGCGCCGTGACCGGCGCGCTCGGCGGTATGGGCGTCGAGATTTGCCGCGAGTTCGCCCGCAACGGCGCCAACGTCGTCCTGCTCGACCTGGACGAGGAGAAGGTCAAGGCCGCTGCCGCCGACCTTGCTGCCGAGTTTGGCATCCACGCCGAGGGTTACAAGATGAACGCCACCGACGAGGCCGAGGTTCAGGCTGCCGTCGACGCCACCATCGCCGACTTCGGCCGTGTCGACGTCCTCGTCAACACCGCCGGCATCCTGCGCTTCGCAGCCATGGAGGACCTGCCGCTCTGCGACTGGAACGAGGTCATCAACGTCAACCTCACCGGCTACTTCATCACCTCGCAGCGCTTTGGTCGCGAGATGATCAAGGCTGGCCAGGGTCGCCTGGTGCACATCTCGACCGTTGCCAGCCACTCCCCCGAGACGTTCTCGGGCGTGTACAGCTCCACCAAGGCCGGCGTCAACATGATGTCCAAGATGCTCGCCGCCGAGTGGGGCCCCTACGGCGTGCGCTCCAACTGCGTCGAGCCCTGCTTTGTTAAGACCCCGATGTCGGCGAGCTTTTACGCCGACCCCGAGGTCGAGAAGAGCCGCAGCCGCCTCATCGCCACGCGCCGCATCGGCGAGGTCAGCGATATCGCCAACGCCGTCATGTTCCTGGCGTCCAAGCGCTCGGACTTTACCACCGGCGACGCCATCAAGGTCGATGGCGGCTTCTCCAACATGATGGGCGACCTCACCGCCAAGCCCGGCGGCCGCCGCGCCTTTGCCGACAACTACCTCAAGAACAAGGGCGTCGAGCTCTGGTCCGATGAGTCCGGCGTCGCAAAGCCGACTGACCAGTAAACCAGCCCGATAGAAAGGGGCGCGGGGCAAGCACCTCAGCGGCGTTTGCCCCTCCCCTCCCCCGTATCGATTAGAAAGAGTCCCATGGCTTCCACCAACTCCAATAAGGGTCGCGCCGCCGTGCTTTCCGCCGCGTGCGTCACCATGTTCTTCATCAGCTCCATCGCGCTGTATTCCGTCGTGAGCAAGAACCTGCTTGCCGTCTACCCCGAGTGGTCCAGTGCCCTGACCTGGGCTTTCCCGGTCTTTCAGACCATCATGGCCGTAACGGGCATCTTCGCCGGCCGCATCTCCGATAAGATCGGCCCGCGCAACGTCGTGATCGCCGCCGCCGTGTGCTACGGCCTGGGCTGGTTCATGTCCGGCACCGTTACCGAGCCGTGGCAGTTCTACCTGTGGTTCTCGCTCGTCGCCGCCATCGGCAATGGCCTGGGCTACAACCCGGCGCTCACCACCGGCCAAAAGTGGTTCATCGACAAGAAGGGCCTCGCCTCCGGCATCACCCTTGCCGCCTCCACCGCCGGCCCCGCCGTGCTGTCCCCGGTGCTCGCCTCGCTGCTCATCCCGAGTCTCGGCATCTTTGGCGCCCTCAAGGCACTCGGCGTCATCTTCTTTGTAATGATCGCCGCCTCCGCCCTGTTCCTGAAGGCCCCCGAGGCCGGCTGGCTGCCCGAGGGCTTCGAGGCCCCCAAGGGCGGCGCGCACGCCGGCACCTTCGGTGACCTCACCCCGGGCGAGATGGTCAAGACCCCGCGCTTCTGGGTCCTCATCGTCACCTTCGCCTTTGCTGCCACTGCAGGCACCCTGCTTGTGGGCAAGGTTGCCTCCATCGCCGCCGTCCAGCTCTTCGCCGACCCCACGAGCGCCGCGGCCGTCGCCCTCGGTGGCGTGGTGGTCTCCGTCAACACCTGCGCCAACCTGGTCGGCCGTCTGTCCTTTGGTCAGATCATCGACAAGCTCGGCGCCTACAAGTCGCTGCTCATCAGCCTTGTCGTCACCATCGTCGCACTCGTCATCATGTCGATGAGCTTTACGCAGAGCATGTTCTTTGTGGCGCTCGCCCTGCTCGGCTTTAGCTTTGGCGCTCTGCTCGTCATCTACCCGCCGCTCACCGGTGGCGCCTTTGGCACCAGCAACATCGGTGTCAACTACGGCATCATGTTCTTGGGCTACGCCGCCTCTACCTGGATCAGCCAGCCCATCACCGCCGTGCTGTATCACGCCGAAGCCGGCAGCGCCGCCTACCAGCAGTCCTTCTATGGCGCCATTGTGATTGCCGCCATCGCCGTCGTGCTCACCGTCTACATGATGGTCTCCGACAGCAAGAAGAAGTCCGCCTAGTTATACCGATGTGACAAAGGGGCTGTCCCTTTGTCACATTCCAAGCCACCAGCATTAAGGAGTCGAAATGTCTGAGCTCAACCCCGTCCGCATTGCCGTCATCGGCGCCGGCGCCATGGGCCGCAACCACATCCGCTTTGTCACCGAGGAGCCCGAGGCCGAGCTCGTCGCCATCGCCGACGCCTTTGAGGGCGCCCGCGCCACGGCCGAGGCCGCCGGCGTGCCGTTCTTTACCGATCCTGCCCAGATGATGGACGAGGTCAAGCCCGAGGCCGTCATCATCGCCACCCCCAACGACCTGCACCTGGGCGTTGCCCGCGAGGCCATCAAGCGCAACATCGTGCCGCTGGTCGAAAAGCCAATCTCCAACGATCTCGAGGATGCCCAGGCCTTCGCCGCCGAGGCCGAGACCGCCGGCGTGCCCGTGCTCGTGGGTCAGCACCGTCGCCACAACCCGTTTGTGAACAAGGCCAAGGAGATCATCGAGTCCGGCGAGTTGGGCAAGCTCACCGTGTCGAGTTTCCACTACATGATCTATAAGAACGACGAGTACTTCGATGTCGAGTGGCGCCGCAAGAAGGGTGCCGGCCCGATCCTGGTCAACCTGGTGCACGACGTCGACCTGCTCCGCTACCTGCTGGGCGAGCCCGTCGCCGTCCAGGGCATGCAGTCCAGCGCCGCCCGCGGTTTTGAGACCGAGGACTCCGCCGTGGTCAACGTCCGCTTTGCCGACGGCGCGCTCGCGAGCATGACCATTTCCGACGCCACCGCCAGCCCCTGGAACTGGGAGGCGACCGCTCGCGAGGACCCGCAGTACCGTCCCTTCGACGCTGACGCTTACTTTATCGGCGGCACCAAGGGCGCCCTTTCGCTGCCCCGCCTGCACCAGTTCTCCTACGACGGCGCCTCTAACTGGCACAAGCCGCTGCAGATGGAGATTCCGGCTGTCGACCCGGCGCTGCCGCACAAGATGCAGCTCAAGCACTTTGTGAAGGTCGTCCGCCGCGAGGTCGAGCCCGTCGTGACCCCCGCCGACAACGTCAAGACGCTCACGCTTCTCAACGCTATCAAGGAGGCAGCCGAGACCGGCCAGCTCGTCGAGCTGTAATGCCTTGAGAGCGGCCGCGGCAGAAACCCCATGCCGAACCCTTCGGTCCGCCATCAACAAGTCCCTCTTCTTTGCCCCGCGAGCAGCCTCCTGCCCTCGGGGCATTTTGCTACCTTGCCAATGATTTTTCTGGGACGGGGGACTTTTTGCACCTTAGCTTGATTCGTTCGCCACGAAATGTGCCTATCTACTACGTTTAACCAATCACCCTCATCCATACCGAATTTCGCGAAATAAAAACCGCAGGTAAATGGCTTGCGCATTTTCGGAAAACCGGGGGATGGTCGACCCACACGGTTCAAACGTAGTAGATAGGCCGCTTTCATGGCGCGGCCCCAAAACAGTCTTTTGGGACGGGTGGTATCCTTGGTAGCTCTGTGCTGCAAACGCACCTTAAACGCAAGGAGTCCCATGGATCTTATCGCCCAGCTCGCGCGCGAGCTCAACCTTAAGGCCGCCAACGTCGAGGCGGCCGTCAAGCTCATCGACGAGGGCAACACCATCCCCTTTATCTCGCGCTACCGCAAGGAAGCCACAGGCGGCATGGACGACGTCGCCCTGCGCGCACTCGACGAGCGCCTGTCCTACCTGCGCAATCTTGAGCAGCGCAAAGAGGACGTCATCCTGCTCATCGACGCCCAGGGCAAACTCACGCCCGAACTCGAGCAGCAGATTCGCGAGGCCACGCAGCTCCAGCGTGTCGAGGACCTCTACAAGCCCTACCGCAAAAAGCGCATGACCCGCGCGCAGAAGGCCCGCGAGGCGGGACTCGAGCCGCTCGCCAATATGATCATCATGCAGGCCTCGGCCAAGGGCAGCGCGCTCGACGCCGCCGCGGCATACGTCAACGAGGAGGCCGGCTTCGACACGCCCGAAAAAGCGCTCGCCGGCGCCGCGGACATCGTGGCCGAGACGGTGGCCGAGGACCCCGAGAACGTCGCCGACCTGCGCGCCTTTACGCAAAACACCGCCGACATCGTCGTCGAGGCCACCGACCCCGCCGAGAAGACCCCCTACGAGCCGTACTACAGCTATGATGAGCCGCTGCGTCGCATCCCCAACCACCGTGTGCTGGCTATCGACCGCGGTGAGCGTGAGGGCAAGCTCCGCGTGCGCGTGAACGTCGACGGCGCTGCCGCTACGGCACGCCTCGGCAGCCGCTGGCCCCGTCGCCAGGGCGTGTTTGCTCCCGTCTTTAATGCCGCCATCGCTGACGGTTACAAGCGCCTCATGGCCCCCTCGCTGGAGCGCGAGGCCCGCGCCAAACTCACCGTTCGCGCCCAGACCGAGGCCATCAACGTCTTTGCCAAGAATCTCGAAGGCCTGCTCTCGGCACGCCCCGTGCGCGGCGCCCGCGTGCTCGCGCTCGATCCGGGCTACCGCACCGGCTGCAAGGTCGCCGTCATGGACGAGACCGGCAAGCTGCTCGACCACGGCGTGGTCTATCCCACCAAGCCGCGCCACGACGTCGCCGGCACCAAGCGCGAGCTCGCCCGCCTCGTCAAGAAGGACAGCGTCAACACCATCGTCATCGGCAACGGCACCGCCAGCCGCGAGACCGAGGAAGTCGTCTCGGAGTTTATTGCCGAGCAGGCGCCCAGCCTTCGCTACACCATCGTCAACGAGGCGGGCGCGTCGGTGTACTCCGCCTCCGAGCTCGCGAGCCAGGAGTATCCCGATCTGGACGTCACCGTGCGTGGTGCCATGAGCCTGGGTCGCCGCCTGCAGGACCCGCTGGCAGAGCTCGTTAAGATTCCGCCCCAATCCATCGGTGTGGGCCAGTACCAGCACGACCTTGACCAGGCCGAGCTTTCGCGCACCCTGGGCCACGTGGTGGAGGACGTCGTCAACCGCGTGGGCGTCGACGTAAACACCGCGAGCGCGAGCCTTCTGGGATACGTATCGGGCATCACGCCGAGCGTGGCCAAGAACATCGTGGCGTACCGCGAGGAAAACGGCGCCTTTACCGATCGCCGCCAGCTCAAGAAGGTCCCCAAGCTGGGACCCAAGGCATATCTCAACGCCGCGGGCTTCCTGCGCATCAGCGGCGGCAAGAACCCGCTCGACGCGACAAGCGTCCACCCCGAGAGCTACGAGGTGGCCACGTCCGTCCTGGAGCGCGCCGGCGTTAAAGCAAGCGAGCTCAGCCGCGGCGGCGTGCCCGACATCGAGCGCCGTCTGGGCAGCATCTCGGCGCTGGCAAGCGACCTGGACTGCGGCACCCTCACGCTCATCGACATCGTCAACGAGCTCAAGAAGCCCGGTCGCGACCCGCGCGACGACGCGCCCGAGGTGGTCTTTAGCCGCTCAGCGCTTTCCATCGACGACCTGGAACCCGGCATGGAGCTCAAGGGCACGGTGCGCAACGTCGTCGACTTTGGCGCCTTCGTCGACGTGGGCGTGCACCAGGACGGCCTCGTGCACATCTCCAAGCTGGCCAACCGCTTCGTCAAGCACCCCAGCGACGTGGTGCGCGTCGGTGACACGGTCAAGGTGTGGGTTGAAAAGGTCGATCGCGACCGCAAGAAGATCTCCCTCACCATGGTGCAGGGGAAGTAAACCGCCAAAGCAAGGGTCCCCCCTCTCGCGACGTGCAAAATCGCGAGTATTCTGCAAATTCCACCGTTCCGGATGCCCCTCAGAGACGAAAAAGCAAGAAACAGCCCCCGCTTTAGCGTCATCAGAGCCAAAACGGGGGCTGTTCCATGCTTCACCCAGCTGGTAAAAGCCTTTACCTTGCTGAATACTCTCAATTTTGCACGGCGCAGGCGGGGGTACCTTTGTCCACGGCAGGATATGGAAGCCTATCACCAACCTACCGGCAAGTTCGTGTCGGCAGCCCCGGCCTTTCCTTTGCCTAGCGCGACCCTCGCGAAGCGCGTGAGCGATAGGGAAAGGAAAGGCCGGGGCGAACAACCCGCGATGTAGCCAGCGTTCGCGTTACGGCAGGATATGGAAACCGAGCGAGGCGATATCCTTGGCAAAACCGTGCACGGTATCGAGCGAGACCTCGTACGGGTCACGGCCGATGTTCTTACGCTTGGCCAGGATGCTGTTGGGCACCGTGATGATCTGGCAACCGCATCCTTCCGCCTGGTAAATATTGATAAGCTCACGCGTGGATGCCCACAGGACCTCGCAGTTGGGCTTGGCGGCGGCCTTCTTGACCGACTCCGTCATAAACGGAATGGGGTCGACGCCGGTGTCGGCGATGCGGCCGGCAAAGAGCGAGATGATGGACGGCGTCTCGGCGTCAACGGCTTCGACCATCTCATCGACCTGCGTAGGCGTAAAGATGGTGGTGACGTTGACCTTGATGCCGTCGGCCGAAAGCTTGCGCACCAGCTCGGCGGTGGACTCACCCTTGGTGGTCACGCACGGAATCTTGACGTAGACGTTCTCGGCCCAGGTAGCGATCTCGCGGGCCTCGACCTCCATGGTCTCGACGTCGTCGGCAAAGACCTCAAACGAGACGGACACATCGGTGATGTGAGCCAGGACCTCTTTGGCAAACGCGCGGTAATCCATCACGCCGCCCTTCTTCATAAGGGACGGGTTGGTCGTGAAACCCTGAACGTTGCCGTTCTCGTACATGTCGAGCATGCCTTCGAGGTTTGCACCGTCAGCGAACACCTTGATTGCCATCTGCCTGATTCCTTTCGTTAGCATACGGCCGATAAACTGCTAAACACTTTACCTACGTTTATCAAGGCGTGAACTGCGGGTTTTTATCTTCTCGGCGAACGGTATAAACACCTCAGTGTTTGGATTGATAAATCGATTGAGCATGCAAAAGCAAAGAGTCGCAGTTTGAGCAAACGTCAGAACGCGGGATTCATTAGATGAGGCCGAAATGCTGCATCGCTGTGACGGTGCCGTCGTGTGCGACATCGTCGGTCACGTAGTCGGCGACTGCCTTGACCTCGGGCATGGCGTTGCCCATGGCTACAGCCGTCTCGACGGCGGCGAGCATACCCAGATCGTTGCCGGAATCGCCAAAGCCAAAGGTGCGCGCGTTGCCGGTGCGACCCAGGTATTCCAGCGCTCGCGCCACGCCCACGCCCTTGTCGATGCCCTTGGGGCTCAGCTCGCGATTCTGACCACCGGTGTTGCACAGCTCAAACTCGCGCTCGATAAAGCCGTCATCGTTGGCTACGCGAGCCAGGTCGTACGCGTTAATGCACACCTTGCCTACGCGCAAGCGGCCATCGATGCGCATCTGATCGGTGCCATGCACCACGCCGGCGCCTAGCAGAAATGACTGTTCGACACCAACTGGCTCAAGTGAATAGGTGGCACCGTTCGTCTCGAACAATGCCTCGCCGCCCGCCACAGTAATGCGACGCGCGAGCTCCTCAACAATGTCCTCGTCAATGCAGTCCTCGTGTGCCACGCGGCCCTCGACCTCGAGCGTGGCCCCCGCCATGGCAACGATACCCGCCGGGTTCAGCGCGCGCAGGCCATCGGCAATCAGCCACAAGGGGCGACCCGTGCAGATAAATGCCTGGTGACCCGCATTGCGCAGGCGACCAAATGCATCGACAACGGCCTTCGACGGATGGATTGCATTGAAGTCCTTATCGGTCATATCGTCGGGATCGAACGACGTCAGCGTGCCGTCCACGTCAAAAAAGAGCACAGCGGGTTCGGGACACGCATCAATCATATGGGTTCCTTTCGAGGATAAGGGCAAACGAAGCATCCATCATATAATGGAGCGACGCAACCAGAGAGGTCACCCATGGAATTTTACGCAAGCTGCCCCGAGGGCTTTGAGTCCGCACTCGCCGATGAGCTTAAACGCCTCGGGCTTTCGCATGTCCGCCGCCTGAAGGGCCGCGCTACATTTGAGGGCGAGCTCGAAGAAGGCTACCGCGCCTGCCTGTGGTCGCGCCTGGCCAGCCGCGTGTTTGTGGTGCTCGGGCGCTTTGGGGCACAGGATGCCGATGAGTTGTACGACAGCGTTTACGACATCGCCTGGGAGAACATCGTCCGCCCCGGCGCCACCATCGCCATTACCGCCCGCGGCGTGACCGAGCAGCTGCGCAACACGCGCTTCTCGGCCCTGCGCGCCAAGGACGCATTGTGCGACCGCCTGGCCGAGACCACGGGCCGTCGCGCCGATGTCGATGCCGCCGACCCCGATGTTCACCTACTGCTTTCGTTGCGCCAGCGCCGCGCGAGCATAAGCCTAGACCTTTCGGGCGACCCGCTGTTCAAACGCCTGCCGCCCGCTGCGACTCGTGCCGGCGAGGGCGCACACGTGTTGCGCCCCGACTACGCCGCCCTGGTGCTGGCGCAGGTCGGCTGGACCGCACTATGCGAGCGCGAGCTGACGGCCGACGATTACGAGAACGAAGCCCTTCCCACGCTGATCGATGCCTCGTGCGCCGGCGGCGGTCTGCTGCTGGAGGCCGTGAACATTCTGACCGACCGCGCCCCGGGCGCCGCACGCGAGCGCTGGGGCTTTGAGGGCTGGCAGCTGCACGATGCCGCCCTGTGGGAGCAGCTGCTTGCCGAGGCGCGCGGGCGCGAGGCGGCAGCGCGCGAGCGCCAGGCGCGCATCGTGGCCGTGGATGTTGACCCCGCCGCCCGCAAAACCGCTGAGCGCATGGTTAAATGTGCCGGCTACAAGCGCTTTGTCGATTTTTGCGCCGCCAAGTCCGCCACCGTACTGGACCACGCGGGCGCTGTCGCCGGCGCCGCCGTGGTCGCGGATACGACCGAGACACCGCTTTCGCTCATGCATGACACCATGACGCTCATCGGCGAGTTGCGCCGCGCGCCCGAGCTTGCCGCGGCGCCGGTCGCCGCGCTCACCCGCGACGGATTGCTGGCCCGCGCACTCCACACCGAGCCCGAGCGCTCGATCGCCGTCATGCCCAACAACGAAGAGGCGACCGTCGAAGTCTGGCCTTCGCTCGACCACGCCGCCGCAGCGTTTGAGGCTGCGACCAGTGCGGATGCCGAGGCCGAGGCTGCGGATGCCAACGAAGTCAACGATGAAGCCGCCGCTTCCGCCATGCCCGAGCCTGCCGCCATGCTCGACCTGGGCGACGGCAAGCCGCTGCCCGTGCTCATCCCCGAGTCCGAGCAGTTCGCCAACCGCCTGCGCAAGAATGCCCGTCTGCGCCGCAAGTGGGCCAGGCGCGAGGGCGTGAGCTGCTACCGCGTCTACGATGCCGACCTGCCCGACTACTCC
>JAHYYN010000078.1:0-12663 GCA_019424945.1 Collinsella sp.
ATATCAATCTTATTTAGGTACCTAACTTTTGGAGTACGTTATGTCTGAAGAGATCATCGAGGATATGCTTGAGGAGGTTGCCCCGCAGGTCGCGGGCGATTATCCCGAGATTGCACAGCGCTACAAGGCCGGTGAAGAGCTGACCGATGAGGAGCTCGACACCATTGCCGATGTTGCGATTTCCATCCTGCGTTCCATCCTTTCGCACTTCGATGCCGCCAACTCTCCTATCGATGAGTATGAGGGCGACGAGGGTGAGCTGATTTTGGATGTAACGGCTCCCGACCTTGCTGTTCTCATTGGCCGTCATGGTCGCACCCTTGATGCCCTTCAGGTTATGTTCTCATTGCTGGTGAGCCGCAAGCTCGGCTTTAGGTATCCGGTTGTAGTGGACGTCGAGGGATACAAGAGCCGCCGTCAGGACAAGGTTGCCTCCATGGCTCAGTCTGCTGCCGAGCGTGCCATCCGCACTCATAAGAGTGTTTCGCTTCCGCCCATGAATGCCTACGAGCGCCGACTGGTTCACATTGCACTTCGTGGCAATGATGCCGTCGATACTCATTCTGAGGGTTCTGACCCTGATCGCCATGTGGTGATTGTTGCTCGATAATCTACTCGAGCTTATGCTAAGGGGACGTGGTTTCCACGTCCCCTTTTTTTGTCAAAAGTTCTCGATACACTGATTTTTGTCAGAAAGGAGCTTTCGTTGTTAGTACTTACTGATCAGCAGGCTGACAAGATGTTGAGTCGTCTAACTTCTTATTGCAAAGAGTATTCCTTGAGCGTAACTGATGTTGAGCTGAGGAACTGTATTCAGCATTTGGATTTGGTTCTGGAAAAAAATAAGACAACCAATCTTACCTGTATTCTTAACGTAGAAGATGCTGCAGTACTTCATATCCTCGACTCGCTTGTTTTGCTTCCCTATATCAATAAGGCTCCTGAGGGAGCTTTGCTCGATATGGGAACAGGTGCGGGCTTCCCTGGTATTCCTTTAACCATAACCACGCATCGTAAAGCTACTTATATTGACTCTGTTGGGAAGAAGGTTGATGCTGTCAATTCTTTTGTTGATGCTCTTGGATTGAAACATGCTCATGCGGTTCATGATCGCCTTGAAGAATATGCTCGAAGCCATAAGAAGCAGTTTTCTGTCGTAACCGCCCGTGCACTGGCTCCTCTACCGATTCTTGTTGAGTATGCGGCTCCGTTCATTAAAGACGGAGGGCTATTTGTTATCACCAAGGGTAATCCTTCGTTTGAGGAGCTTGCTTCCGGCATGTCAGCAGCTAAGATTTGTGGCTTCACTTTGCTTCTGAATGACGCAATCGATTTGCCTGAGGGCTTGGGCCACAGGGAGTTCATTGTTCTTAAAAAGAGTCATCCAGCATCTGTTTCATTGCCTCGTGCAAATGGCATGGCAAAGAAGAATCCGCTTGCCTAGATGTTTCACGTGAAACATAATGGATACTAACAACTTGCAGTGTTTCACGTGAAACATGGCGGTTGATATCGAATCGGAATGTTTCACGTGAAACATCCTCCGTTTGACAGCTTTAATACACACCAGGAGGGACCGTGGGATTTCGCGACGTTAAGCGTTCTAAGAGCGCAAAAGACACGCGTATCATTGCAATCATCAATCAAAAAGGCGGCGTCGGTAAGTCAACGACGGCTGTAAACCTTGCAGCAGCACTGGGTGAGCAGGGTCGTAAGACCCTGATTGTCGATTTTGATCCGCAGGGAAACAGCACCAGTGGATTTGGAATTGAAAAAGAAGACCTTGATCACTGCATCTATGATGCATTGTTGAATGATGTGCCGGCAGAATCGCTTGTTCTTGATACAAATTGCAAAAAGGTATTCGTAATTCCAGCTACGATTCAGCTTGCAGGTGCCGAAATTGAGCTCGTAAGCGCAATTGCTCGTGAAACCCGCCTCAAAGATTTGCTTGAGCCGATTCAGGACGAGTTCGATTTTATTTTCATTGACTGTCCTCCTTCGCTCGGCCTGCTTACTATCAATGCCTTGACCGCAGCAGATAGCGTTTTGATTCCAATCCAGTGTGAGTATTACGCACTCGAGGGCGTTACGAAGCTGCTTGAGTCAATGAAGATGGTCAAATCACGTCTGAATAAGGGCTTAGACACCTATGGCGTGCTTATGACCATGTATGACTCACGTACTTCTCTATCGAATCAGGTTGTTGAGGAAGTTCAATCGTACTTTGGTGATAAGGCGTTTAAGACGCTGATTCCCCGTACGGTTAAAATCTCCGAAGCTCCGTCTTTTGGAGAACCGGTAATTACCTATGCACCTCAAAATAAGGGTGCAAAAGCGTATATGAACCTTGCAAAAGAGGTGATCAAGCGTGCCTAGTGCAAAGAAACGTGGTGGATTGGGACGCGGACTCAATGCTTTGGTCTCAGAGGCTGAGTATGAGACCGGTGGTTCTGCTGCATCTGCTTCAAATGCCGCATCTGAAACAAAACTACCTATTGAGGATATCGTTCCCAACCCTAATCAACCGCGAATTCACTTTAATGAAACTGAACTTCGCGAGTTGAGCGAGTCAATCCAAGAACATGGCGTTCTGCAGCCGCTCTTGGTTCGCAAGCATGGAAACGGCTATGAGATCATCGCTGGTGAGCGTCGTTACCAGGCGTCAAAGCTTGCTGGTCTTGAGGAACTGCCTGTCATCATTAAAGATGTTAATGATGAAGAGATGCTGGCTCTTGCTCTTATCGAAAACCTTCAGCGTTCTGATTTAAATCCAGTCGAAGAGGCTAAGGGCTATCGCCAGCTCATCGATGCTAGCGGTATGACCCAGGAGGCATTGTCGAAGGCCGTAAGCAAGTCACGCTCTGCAATTACAAACTCGCTGCGCCTTCTCGATCTCCCCGAAATAGTTCAGCAGATGATTTTTGAGGGTAAACTTACTGCTGGTCACGCACGTGCGATTCTTGCAGTTCCCTATGAGGATGCTCGAATTCGACTTGCAGAGAAGGTTGTTGCAGAGGGCCTTTCCGTAAGAGCGACAGAAAATCTTGCTCCATTGTTTTCTGCCGGAGAGACACCTAAGACGCCGCGGCCCGCAACGCCGCAGTCTTTTAAAAAGGCTGCGCGTGTACTTCGTCAGGTATTTAATACCAACGTGCGTGTGAAGAGCTCGCGTGGAAAGAATAAGATTGAGATTGAGTTTAAAGACGAGGAAGAGCTCTCTCGTATTCTTGGTGAAATGATTCAGTTTGATCAAGGAGGCCAAGATGAGGAATAAGATTTTTACTGCGATTGCATTGGTGACGACTGTCGCGGCTGGTGCCTTTGCTGGCTATAAGATCGCGACAGACGATGAACTTCGAGGTCGTTTGCTTCGTGGCGCGCAAGATATCGTTGATACGTCAAAGAAGAAAATGGATGTTATGACAGAAGATGTTGCCATGCGCACTGCTCAGGTAACGAAAAATCCTAAGATTAATCAAGGTTGGGTTAGCAACCAATGGGAAAATGTAGGCTATTAGGTACCTAACAATTACCCTGCATATTTTAAGGGGCCCTTGTCTGATTCATGAGACAAGGGCCCCTTATTTTGTCCGTAAATAATGGGAAAGGTAGTAGCTGGTCCAAAATTGATGTCAATAATGAAACGACCCCGGTTGCATATCCTGCAACCGGGGCCGTTCGATGTTTCACATGAAACGTTTTGGAGTGCGACTCCCCTATGCGTTCTTCTGAACTTTGAAGCGCTGTTTCAGCTGTCCGCAAGCGGCGTCAATATCGTTACCACGGGAGTTACGAATCGTGGTCTCGATGCCACGGGACTCAAGACGACGCTGAAGATCCTCAACCTTATGAATCGGCGACGGCTTGAGCGGGCTGCCCTCGATGTCGTTAAGTTGAATCAGGTTAACGTGGCACAGCGTTCCCTCGCAGAAGTCGCAGAGTGCCTGCATCTCGGGATTCGTATCGTTGACGCCTTCGATCATGGCATACTCATAGGTCGGGCGGCGGCCAGTCTTCTCGGTGTAGAGCTGAAGCGCTTCGTGAAGGCGAAGCAGCGTGTACTTCTTGACACCGGGCATGAGCTTATTGCGCGTCGACTGGATGGCGGAATGCAGGGAAACGGCAAGCGTGAACTGCTCGGGGATATCGGCAAATTTGCGAATACCGGGAATAACGCCGCTGGTAGAGACGGTGAGGTGACGAGCGCCGATACCGATGCCATCGGGGTCGTTGAGGATACGCAGTGCCTTGAGAACCTCGTCGTAGTTGGCAAACGGCTCGCCCTGGCCCATGAAGACAACGCTTGTGGCACGCTCGCCAAAGTCGTTGGATACATGAAGCACCTGGTCGACGATCTCTTGAGCGGTCAGAGAACGCTTGAGGCCGTTGAGACCGGTAGCGCAAAAGGCGCAGCCCATGCCGCAGCCTGCCTGGGTGGAAACGCAGACGGAAAGCTTGTTGCGACGGGGCATGCCGACAGTCTCGACGGAAATGCCATCGTGGTACTCGAGCAGATACTTGCGCGAGCCATCTTTGGAAACCTGTTTGGTGAGTTCAGTCGGCGTATCAAAGGCAAAAGCCTCTTTAAGCTGCTCACGGAAAGCCTTGGGAAGATTGGTCATATCGTCAAACGAACAAACGTTCTTCTCAAAGACCCATTCGATGAGCTGCTTCGCGCGGAAGGCGGGCTGGCCAAGTTCGGCCACGAGCTCGCGAATATCGTTTTGGCTCAAGTCGCGAATGTCCTGAGATTTAGTCCTGGGATTCATGGAAGCCTTTCGATTTTGGGGAAACGTAGAGGGTATCGCTACAATATGGTATCAGCTGCAGAAATTATAGAGGAGGAGTCTGCCCATGCCGGGTAAAAGCCTAGAGAACATGCACGTAGCGGTCTTGGCGGGCGGTCATTCCGCCGAGCGCGAGATCTCGCTCGATTCGGGAAAGAACGTTGTGGTGGCACTGAAGGAAGCCGGCTACACCTCGATGGAGCTGCTTGACACGGCCGCTGATGACTTTATGGTAACCATGGCGACCGGCGGATTCGATGTGGCATTTATCGCCATGCACGGCGCCGGCGGTGAGGATGGCGCCATGCAGGGTGCCATGGAGACCCTGGGTATCCCCTACACGGCCTCGGGCGTACTTGCCAGCGCCTGCGGTGCCGACAAGGAGGTCTCTAAGCTCCTATACGCCAAGGCGGGCATTCCCATTGCCCCCGGCCTTGCGCTCGAGGTGGGCGATGAAGTCGATATCGATCATATCGTCGAGGTTTGTGGCGAGCGCTGCTTTGTGAAGCCGGCCGTCAACGGTTCCAGCTATGGCATTTCCCTGGTCCATGAGCCCTCCGAGCTGCCCGCGGCAATCGCCAAGGCGTTTGAGTACGGCGACAAAGTGCTGGTCGAGAAGTGCATCGAGGGTACCGAGATCACCGTCGGCGTATACGGCGAAGATGACGTGCGCGCCCTGCCGATTGTCGAGATTCGTAAGCCCGAGGACTGCGAGTTCTACGATCTGGACGTGAAGTATGTCGACCCTACGGATATCCATCGCATTCCGGCGCAGATTTCACCCGAGAATTACGCTCGCGCTCAGGAACTTGCCTGTGCCGCTCACAAGGCCCTCGGTTGCCTGGGTATCTCGCGCAGCGACTTTATTGTGAGCGAGGACGGCCCCGTTATCCTCGAGACCAATACCATTCCCGGCATGACCGATACGTCGCTGTATCCGGATGAGATCCGCCACACCGACGACATGACGTTCCCGCAGGTCTGTGACAGCCTGATCCGTATGGGCCTTCGTCGAGCGGGCATTGCATGCTAATCGAGGACGCGGTTTCGTCAGGAACGCCGCAGTTTGTCATCGACTCCTATGCCACGCTTGCCGACCGCGCCAAAACGCAGTCCTTCGGTCTTATCGAGGAAGATGTGATTGTCCTCGATACCGAGACCACGGGTCTTTCGGTGCAGGACAATGAGCTGATCGAGATCTCGGCGGCCCGTCTTTCGGGCCGCGAGATCGTCGACCGCTTCGATACCTTCGTGCATCCCAAGCAGCTGATTCCCGCCGAGATTACCGAGCTCACGAGCATTACAAATGCCGATGTGGCAGATGCCCCGTCGGCCGTTGAGGCCGTCGCCGCTCTCGCCGATTTTGTCGGTGGTTGCCCGGTGATCGCACATAACGCCACGTTCGACCGCTCGTTTATCGAGTCTGTCAAAGGCGGCGTCAACGTGAGCGATATTTGGATCGATTCGTTGGCGCTGTCGCGCATCGCGCTTCCGCGCCTGGCCTCGCACAAGCTGTCTTTTATGGCCGATCTGTTTGGCTGCGACTCGGTATCACACCGTGCCAATGCCGACGTCGACGCCCTGTGTGGCGTATGGCGCGTGTTGCTCGTGGCGCTCACCGACTTGCCCCAGGGCCTCATGGCGCGCCTAGCCGACATGCATCCGGACGTGCCTTGGTCCTATCGTCCTATCTTCTCATTCTTGGCAGGGCAGAACCCTGGTTCTATCTTCTCTCTCAGCGCCGCTCGTGCTGACGTTCTCAAGGCCGATCGCGCCGACGATCGGGTGGACGCCGATGAACTGCCGGTTCTCAAGATGCCGAGTCGTGAGGAGATTGAGGCAGACTATGCGCCAGGTGGCCTAGTCAATCGCATGTATCCCACCTACGAGTCGCGTGATGAGCAGATCGCGATGGCGCTCGAGGTCCGCGATGCGCTGGTCACGGGCACTCATCGAGTAATTGAGGCAGGCGCAGGCGTCGGCAAATCGATGGCCTATCTGGTGCCTTTTGCCGAGGCAGCGCGCCGTAACAACATCACGGTTGGTATTGCGACCAAATCGAACAATCTTGCCGACCAGCTCATGTACCATGAGCTGCCAAAACTTGCCGAGCAACTGGACGGTGGTCTGTCATTTTGCGCGCTCAAGGGGTATGACCACTATCCGTGCCTGCGCAAGCTTGAGCGCATGAGCCGCGGCCAGGTCGAGATTACCACCAAGCGCGATCCGGCGGACACGCTCACGGCGGTCGCGGTCATTATGGCGTACGTCTGCCAATCAGCCGATGGCGACCTCGACTCGCTCGGCATTCGGTGGCGCAGCGTCAACCGTCCCGACTTTACGACGGCCTCGCGCGAGTGTGCTCGTCGCCTCTGCCCGTTTTTCCCTGATAAATGTTTGGTCCACGGTGCTCGCCGTCGTGCGGCGCATGCCGATGTGGTGGTCACCAACCATTCCCTGCTGTTCCGCAACGTCGCGGCCGAGGGCAGGATTTTGCCTCCGATTCGTCATTGGGTAATCGACGAGGCCCATTCCATCGAGCGCGAGGCGCGCCGTCAGTGGGCGCGCGTGGTGTCGGCGGACGAATCACGCGTCCTGTTCGAGCGCCTGGGTGGCTCGAGCACCGGCGCGCTAAGCCAGGTTTCCCGTGATTTGGCAACCTCGGAGGGCTCTACGCTCTACCTGGGTCTTACCGCCAAGGCGACGTCGACAGTTGTGCGTGCGAGCATGGCGATTGCCGATGTGTTTGACGGCGTTCGCGAGCTTGGCCGCCGTGCCCGCGGGGGCTATGACAATGCGAACCTATGGATTGGCCCCGAGCTGCGCGAATCAGACGACTGGCATGATTTCTTACAGTCGGCCTACACTGGCATCGACGCATTGGAACAAGCTGACAAGAGCGTCGACGCGCTGGTGCAAGCCGTCGCCGCCGACAAGCCCGAGGTTGTTGTCGACCTGGGTGATATCTCGCGCCGCCTGCACGAGCTGGCCGAGAACCTCAAACTCATCATTGATGGCACCGATGAGCACTACGTGTATTCGCTGCAGGTCAATCGCAGACTTCGTGCCGGCGGAGAGTCGATGACCGCAGAGCGCATCGACATTGGCGAGGCTTTGGCAACCGAGTGGCTACCCGAGGTCCACACGGCTATCTTTGCCTCGGCGACCATGACGGTGTCCAAAAGCTTTGAGCACTTTAACCATGCGGTCGGCCTTGATCGCATCGGTGCTTCAACGTCGTCATCGCTGCACTTGGATTCGAGCTACGACTTCGATTCGAACATGGCTGTAGTCGTTGCGGGCGATATCCCCGATCCGCGCGTTCGTGAGAGCTATCTTACGGCGCTCGAGCGCGTACTGGTCGACGCCCATCTTGCCATGGGCGGATCGGTGCTCACGTTGTTCACCAATCGGCGCGACATGGAAGACCTGTACGCCCGCGTTGAGCCCAAGATGGCCCGTGCGGGTCTGGAGCTCAACTGCCAGCAGCGCAACTCATCTCCTCGTCGCCTGCGCGACCGGTTTATCAACGAACCAACCTCGTCGCTTTTTGCGCTTAAGGCCTTCTGGGAGGGGTTTGATGCCAGCGGCGAGACGCTGCGCTGCGTCATCATTCCCAAGCTGCCGTTCTCGAGCCCCACGGACCCGCTCTCGTGCGAGCGCAACCTGCGCGAAGACCGCGCTTGGGCGCGCTATTCGCTGCCTGAGGCAGTGCTCGAGGTCAAGCAGGCGGCCGGCCGCCTTATCCGCTCGTCGACCGATTGCGGCGTGCTGATTCTGGCCGACCCGCGCCTGGTGACGAAGGGCTACGGAAAGAAGTTCTTAACGTCGCTGCCCACGAGCTCCTACCAGCGCATCGAATCGGCACAGATCGGTCACTATCTGCAACTGTGGCGCGCACGCCACGAGCGGCGGCGCTAAAGCGGACAGACGAGGGTTTTTGCCATATCGCACAGACGCTTTGACAGGGTGGGGTCATCCAAGATGCGGATGGCTCCGCCCGCTGCGATTATCTGGCTCAGTAGCCAACGCTCGGAGCCGTAATGCACGGTTACCGTTGCCATGTCTGCCCCGCTGCGCTCGATGAGGGTGATGCCGGCCCAGTCCAGATGCTCCGCCATATCGAATGGCATCAAGAGCTTTGCGCTACGCTGCGTCCGGGCAAGGGAATCGTGGAGGGATGCAACGTCCGGTGCGTGAGGCACGACGGAGTCTTCCGTCAAGGTGAGTCCCTCGATTTTATCCATGCGATAGGTGCGCTGCTCATCGACTGCGATGTCCCAGGCAATCAGGTATGTTTGGTCGCCGTTTGCCGTAATGCGCAAGGGGTCGACCAGACGCTCGCGTGGCCGTGCATCGTCCATCGAACGATACGAGATGAGGCAGCGAACGCCGTCCTGAATGGCGCAGCTCAGCTGCTGCCAGTGCGACCCGTGGTTGACGGTGTCAAAGACGCGCTGGTTATAGCCGAGCTCTTCGGGTAGAAGAGCGTGTCGAATCCGAGCTGCCGTCTGCGGCTCGATCCCCAACGATTCAAGTTCGTGGTTGAGCACGGCGCCCTCGGCGGCACTCAAGCGCAACGGTAGCACACGTCCGGCGTCACCGGTGAGGACCACACGCTCGCCGTGGCATTCGCAGATGATACGCGCACCCGATTCTCGGTCCGCGAGCGTCGAGACGATTTCGTGAATCTCGTCGAGCGACGCCCCCGTGATGTCAAAGCGACTGCAAATCTCGTTTCGAGTCATGCCGTTCTCGCCGGCGGCGTAGAGGGCCTCCATGAGGTCGATGGCGCGCGAGAGCCTCTGCTCGCTGGTGAGTTTACGCACGGGCATGCTCGTGCACCGTCCTTTCGATGAGGTGGTTCCACGCCTGTTTGAGCGATTTGGGGGCCATGGGTCTCATGCCGTCCATGGCGTGGGCCATGCAAAATGAAGCGGCGGCTTCAAGGTCGCGCACGTCAACGGTCCAGATCCATCCCGCATCGGTGTGCGCGAGCTTACCTCGCCCGCGCGTGAGACCGTTGATCATATCGATCTGCGTCTGAGGGGCGAACGAGAACGTAGCTGCAACGGGCGGTCGGTCGGCAAAATCGAATTCAAAGAACAGGTAGTCGTTGAGGTTGAAGTCCGCAGGGATGGTGTAGGCCTTCGAAGGACGCCAAGCGCGAACGATACGGTCGCAGCGGAATGTCCTGATGTCGTCGGTGGTATTGTCGAGGCCGCAGAAGTACGCCACGCCCTCGCGCTCGAACATGCCGTAGACGCAGACGGTACGCTCTTTCTGCTCGCCGCGTCCGTTCTGATATAAAAATCGCAGCGCGCATCGCTCGGCAAAGGCGCTCCAAACCGCATCGACGGTGGGAGAGCGGCGGATCGGTACTTCGTCCACCGCCGTCCTACCGGTGAGGTAGGCAATCTTGGAACGAATATCGGCAAGCGGCGCGGCAAAAGTGGATGAGCCGGCCGCTATTGTCTGGTCGATAGCGTTAAGCAGGATATCGGCGTCGTCTGCGGTGATGAGGCCGCCTGCTGCAAACGTGTGCTCGCGGTCGATTGTCCACGAGCTTTCCTCGGTCTCCTGCGCACCGGCGGGGCGAACCTCCTTGATTAAGATGCCACGCTCGAGCAGTTTGTCACGATCGCGCCGAAACTTGCGCTTATCCGAGTCGATGTTGCCCGAGCCATATCCCAGGTCAGAATCCAAGACGATCTGCTCGGTCGTCAGCGGTTCGGGGGAGCTGTTGAGCACAAAGAAAAGATTGAGGATGCGCTGAGCCGTTTTATCGAAACTGGGCTCCGAATTCCCCTTTTTAATTGTCGCGGTCGCGTCGCTTGCCGTCATAGAGTCCTCGCATGAGAAGGTGGTTTGCTGCCATGATTTTAGTCCGATATGGAGATTAGGCTATATCCTTGTCCGCTCGGGGCGTTAAGATGGCCCGAATTCGGTCGTTTGCGCTCGCTCGGGGTATACTTTCGACTATATACGGTTCTAATGTGCATGCATTGGGCCTATTTGTCGGATTATGGATGTGGAGCGCACATGGCGAACACCCAGAACTATATTAACCACCTGCTGCAGAACACCGGCATTACGCCGGCATGCAGCGAAGAAGAGCGCTTGGCTGCCGAGGATATCGCTCAGATCTTCCGCAACCACGGCTTTGATCCCGAGGTTCAGGAGTTCAATGCCCCGGCGCCCAGTAGGTTGGCATTTGCCGTTACCGGTATTCTTGCGTTTGCCGGCGCCCTACTGATGGGCATCGGCGGCGGCATCGGCTTGGTCGGCACCTTGCTGGCCATTGCCGGCGCCGTTCTTTACGTGCTCGAACGCACGGGCCACCCCGTGGTTTCGCGCCTGGGCAAGACGGGCGTGAGCCAAAATGTCATCGCCTACCACAAGGCCTCGGGCCCGCTCGCGTCTCCGCGCAACCGCCCGGTGGTCGTTGTCGCACACTACGACTCTCCCCGTGCTGAGCTGCTCGCCCGCGAGCCCTATGCTTCTTATCGTGCGCTCATCGCCAAGCTATTGCCCGTTGCCACGGTTGCCCCTGCTGCCGTTGCCATCTTGCGTATCCTGCCGCTCCCCGGCGCGCTCAAGGTTCTGCTGTGGATTGTCGCGATCCTCGCTTCCCTCGTTGCGCTCGCCAACGCGGCAAACATCATCTCTAACCGCCACATTCTTCCCTATACGTCCGGCGCGGTGTGCAACAAGTCTTCTGTCGCCGCTATGCTCGGCGTTATGGACAACGTTGCTCCCTTCCAGGGCGAAAACGAGTTTCCCGACGATGTTCCGTTCGATACCTATTTTGGGGAGCAGAAACGTCGTGCCGAGGAAATGGCGCGCGCAGCGGCGGAGTATGCCGCGGCCCAGCAGCAAAACGACTACGGCAACACCATCGAGTACGAAGAGCCTACCTACGCCGAGGACGAGTTCGGTCAGCCGATTGCTCCCGACGCTCAGACCGAGCCCGAACAGGGCGAGGCTTTCGACGAGCAGATCGAGGGCTTTGAGGGTGCGTCTGCCGACGAGACGCTGATTGGCGCCATCGTGCCCGAGGATCAGAATCAGGCTGTCCAGGCCGAAGAGTTCAATGACGAGGTTCCCACTGCCGAGCCGGCGGAGGAACCTGTCGCGGCCGAGCCCGAGCCCAAGCTCTATCGCAATGCCGCCGGCAACATCCGCTTTGGTTCGGATGCCATCCGTGCGCTCGGAATGCTTCCCGAGTCCTGCACGCTCGATTACGAGGAGGGCGAGGAGCCGACGTTTGAGCCCGAGCCTGCGCCCGTTGTCACCGTGGATGATGAGTCTGCCGCGGTTACCGCTGCCGTTGCCGAGCCCGAGGCGGTGTCCGCGATCGATCCCGCGGCAGGACTGGACATTTTGGCTCCCGCCGCGCCGGCGCAAGACGTTGCGGACGAGTCTGACGACGATTACGTTGAACAGCCGAGGCGCGTGTCTTACGAGAGCGATACTGATTTCTCGGCCGAGATTCCCGCGGCAACGCCCCATGCCGATATTGCATCCGCGTTCTCTTCGATTGGCGCCAGCGCTTCCAACTTCTTTAAGGGTGCGCTTGCAAAGGGCAAGAAATTTGTCGACGATTTCGAGGAGAAGCGCGCTGCCGCACGCGAGGCTGCCGAGCAGGAGGCTATCGCTCAACAGCAGGCAGCCGAGACGGCACGAGAGCGCGCAGCGCAGGAGTTCGAGCAGAACGAGACTATGCAGTCCGTGCCCGTCGACGCTGCCGAAGCTACAACGTCCTTTGAGTCCCAGCAACCGGCGTCCGCGGATGTTGTTGAGGCGACGACGTCTTTCGAGGCTCAGCAGCACGTCGATAGCACCATGTCGTTTGATGCCGCGCAGTTCGATT
>JAHYYN010000078.1:12763-18275 GCA_019424945.1 Collinsella sp.
GAGGCTCAGCAGCACGTCGATAGCACCATGTCGTTTGATGCCGCGCAGTTCGATTCCACGATAACGTTTGAAAAGCAAGGCACCGCGATTGCCGAGCCCCTTCCTGTTTCCGATGAGCAGGGCGACGCGGCAGACGATGACGAGCCTATTGATGCTGCCGAAATCCAAGATGCAGCCGAGGACGAGGCCGTCGAGGCAAACCCTGACGAAGAGCAATACGCGGCAGCCGATCAAGGTGATTCGACCGAGGTCGAGCAGGAGGAAGTGCCTGCGGTTTCCGAGGCTCCCGAGACAGATGAGTCGAGGCCTTACTCCACGCAGATTTTCACCATGCCGACCCCGAGTGGTTCCGGTGCCACGGTTGCCGATGTTGCTCCCACCCAGGACGAAACGGTCGATTCCCTTATGGCCCAGATTTCCTCCCAGGCATCACCGCGTCCGCAGGTGAATGTTCCCGATCCGGCGTCGGCTCCGTCGCCTGCACCTTCCTCGTCTCCGCTGGCTTCGGTCCCCGATCCGTCGCTGCCGTCGATGAAGCAGGCAAACGTTGCGTCTCGCACGTCGCTGTTCGACATTCCCGACCCCTCCGCACAGGTCAACGACCCCTTTGCTACCGCTCAGGGTCCCGAACCAACATCGGCACCCGTTGCGCCTCCTAGGCCCGTTGCGTCGGGCGCTCAGCCGATCGAGACCATTTCGGCTCCCGCCCCGGCGGCGCCCAAGTCTCGCAAGCGCGGCCTGGGCGGCCTGTTCGGTCGTAAAAAGAAAAACGAACAGGACAGCATGAGTGATTGGCTGGGCGTCGAAGACGATTACGATGCCAAGAAGTCCGGTCGCGGCATCGGTTCGTGGGATAATTTCGAGGACGATAACGATGGCTGGAAGGGCGGCGCTACGTCTTCCGACGGCGCTTCTTCCGAAGATATGCTCTCGGCTGTCGCCTCTATGGGCGACGATGAGCTGCTCGGTCACGATATCTGGTTTGTGGCAACGGGCGCCTCGGATTGTGATGGCGCCGGTATGAAGGCCTTCTTGGCTTCGCATCGCGATAAGCTCCGCGGCGTCTTCTTCATCAATCTTGAATCCGTCGGCGCCGGTAGGCTTTCGGTGGTGACGGTTGAGGGCGAACAGCAGCTGCTCAAGGGCGATCGCCGCATCATGAACCTGGTCAGCAAGGTGTGCAAGTCGTTCCATGTCGATTGTGGCGCGCTCGAGATGCCCTATGCCAAGACCGATGCCTACGCCGCCCTCGAGGCGAGCCGCCGAGCCCTCACCATCGCCGGCGTGGACGGCACGCGTCTGGCTTGCGCTCGTACCGAGGACGACCTGCCCCACAATGTCAACCCGACGAACATTGCCACGGTATCCGAGGTCGTGACCGAGGTTATCCGCCGTTCGTAGACGGAGCTCTAAGGAGTCAACGTGTTTTCGTATATTAAGCGCCATTGGCCTGTCTACGTGATTTTGACCTTGATTGCCATTGCGTTAGGGTTTGGAGCTGCCTACATCGTGGGCGCGAAGGGCTCGACCCCCGCCTCCGCAATCAGCGAAGAGGTGGAGCAAGAACAGAGCACGGGTGCCGATGGGATTCCTGAGTCCGAGCAAGCAATCGTTGATGGTGGATCTTCGTCTGCAGAGTAGATGCGGCGATTTAAATGATTGAAAGCGGGCGAGCCGGGGGACTGGCTCGCCCGCTTTTTCATCGCTCTAGCGCTTCTTTGGGATTGACCTAAGGCGAGCGAACCATAGGGCTGCGGCACCCGAGGTCAGGAGCGCGGTGATGCAAGCGGCGATGGGAGCTGATCCTGTTGCCGGTAGGTCCTGCGGTAGGGTACAGCGTTGAATGACACTGTCCTCGTCATGTGACTCAAGTTTATCGCCGCCGCCGTTGCGGCAAAGATCGACGCGTGCGCTGTTGGTGAGTGCAGTTTGGGGTGTGTAAGCCGACGTTGCCTGCATGTGCACGACTGCGCCCCGAGCATCTGTGCCAAGGATTGCTTTGGCATCGTCAAGGTCGTCGTGCTCATCTTTGAGATCATCACGGGTCCAAGAATCCGTATCGCTTCGAGTCGTAAAGTCGGCGGCTACCGCACCGTATTCAATGCGAATGCCCGTCACGACGGTATTGGATGCAAGGTCGAGTTCTTTCGCCTCGAGTGTGGCGGATTCCGTGGTCGAGACATCCGCCTTCCAGAGGTGCCAGCCGTCGTAATCGACGAGGCGGCAATCTTCACCCAGACTCTCTTTTACTTCGTCGGACTCAAGCCAAGGATTTTCGTGCCCATCGCCAAGAGTCGCGTTTGCCGGCTCATCGACGTCTGTCGAGTCCAACGGCGTCGTGCGATACCACACGTTGCACAGACCGTTGAGGTCGCCGATGGCGACGGGGGTTTCGATTGAGACGAATCTCGCCGTGCCGTCTTTGGCGCACTCAAGATCATCGGTAATCGTAAACTCATCAACCCAAGTAGCGGAATCGTTTCGAGCATCGATGGTATAGGAGAAAAGCCCATCCGTATTGGTTTGCATCGCGGCGCGGTTTTTTCCATCGCCGTTAGCCAACAGACCCTTCCCGATAGGTTGGACAAGTTCCTGACGCTTGTCGACCTGTCCTTTGATCTCGATGGGCGCATCCTTCATCGCGACGGATTGGACTTCTCCCGTATCCTTTATTTCAAACGTTATCTCCTCGGCAAGGTCATAGGTCCGCGGAGACATCGTTTCGCGCAACGAGTAGGTGCCGGGTGCAAGATGTTCGATGCGGTGCGGCTTGTCGGATGAGGTCCAGGAGTCTATTTCGGTTTTATCGGGACCATATAAGGTGAGCTGTGCGCCTTTCACTTCCTGCTCTCCGCTTGCATCGACCTTGGAGATATCAACCTTGGTGTAATCGTCGGATACGTTAAGCCGTGCTTCCACAACGGGTGTTTTCTGGTCGGCATAGGTAAGGTCGACGATATGGTGCGTCCGGTCGAGTAAGAAGCCGGTCGGCGCTTGAGTCTCGACAACCTCGTAGCGTGCGGTGCCAGATCCCAGCGGGAGGTCGTCCGCGCGTGCTTCTCCAGTTTCATCCGTCGTGACGGTAGCGACAGTCTCACCGTCGAGCGCGGCAATGCTACCGTCGGGGCGCACGATATCACCTGAGGCACGGATCTCAAAAGTGGCGCCCGCGAGGCTGCTGCCGTCTACGGCATCGGTTTTAACGATCCTGATGTTTCCGGTCGCGGCGTGGTTATAATACGAGACGATTGCAACGGGCGTTAGGTTTATATCGGCGGGTATGTTTACCTCGATCTCTCCGCCGACAAGATAGGGCTCTTTGGCCGAGGTTTCGCGTACATAATAGGTGCCCGGCATGAGCGATTCGGGCAGTGTGACGGTGCCGGTCGCGTCAGTCGTAAAGGTGTCCATTACGTTATATGCTGGATACCAGCATGTTTGTGAGACAGGTTTGTGATTGCTGTCGAGGAGTTGGAAGGTGAATCCGGCTAGGGGAACAGAGGCGCCTGTTTGGGCATCGCGTTTTACAATCTGGAGATGCGTCGACAGGGCGTGGTTGTCCACGATATATTGAAGCTCGGCGCCGTCGGAAATCTGATTGGCCTCGACGGTCCATTCCCCCGCACGTTTAAAACCCTCGGGGACGGTTTCCGGAACCTCACGAACCGTGTAGCCGGCGCGGTCGTATGGGACGGCTCCGTGGACACCGGCTGGTCGCTTGCCTGTGCCGAACCATGCTTCGGGCTGGTCTTTGGTGGAGGCAAAGCCATAGATGTTTGTGGTCAGTGTGCCAACAACCTGCTGAGAGCTGTTGCTGACAACCTCAAAGACAACACCTCCTGCCGGCTGCTCCAGGCCGGATTGATCGCTATTGCCGTAGTCCTTGAATTTGGAAATCTCAAGGTCAAACGCAATGGGGATATCGGAAACGCGCGATTCGATCTCGACCACGCCTGAATCACCGAGCTGGTCGGCTCCAACGGTATAGGACCAGCTGTCGTTGGTTGGCAGGTAGCCCTCGGGGGCTTTTGACTCATAGATGGTAAAAGTTCCCAGGGGGACATCGGTGAGGGTGGCCCGACCGCTTTCGTCAGTCGTGAGAATTTGCGACCATCCAGGGGTTGATTGCGACACACACGTGAACTCTGCTCCTGCGAGTGAAGATCCCACCTGGGGGCCGGCATTCGTTGCGGCGTCGAGCTTTACAATGCGCAAGGTAATGGCGCCGGGTTGTTCATCAATGGTGACGTATCCGCCGTTATCCGTCGTGGTAAAGGTAATGCGATCGTGCCGGGGGATATAACCAGCTGGCGCTGTTGTCTCAACTAGGTAGTATGCCGTGTTGGGTAGGAGTGTTGCCTGCGCTCGACCGTTGCTGTCCATCTGGACGGTGCCGACACGCGCGCCGCTGGCGCTCTCAAAAACATCGAATGTTGCCCCATCAAACTGATAAGTATTGTTTCCGCTGGTAATGGCAGCGTTTGCAGACTGCTTTTGGAAGGAAACAGAGACCGCCGGCAGTACATAGAGCATGTCTTGACGTTTGCTGCCGCCCGATACGGTTCCTAGATAGCGCCGCGCGCGGTGCGGAGCGGCTTTGATGCTTCCTGATTTTGCTCTGTCGTGGAGCCATCGCGCAGCCGCCACGACTTCATTGTCGGCGGTAAAGTGCCCACTCTTGGTTTTGCCCTGAGCGGTCGTGTAGGAGTAGGTGCCGTCGACATGGGTAGTGCCGTTGAGCATCCATACGGCAAGCTGGGTGGCGGCGCGGGCGCGATCGGGTGAAAGATGGTAACCGCCAAACGACGTGGCGGTAGGATATCCGTGACAAACGATTGCCGCGAACTCGTCGTCGAGCCACACCCAGCCTTGATCAAAGTTGAGCCATGGGCCGCCCGGCTTGGTGGGGCCGGGGCGCTCCTGGTTCATGCAGTAGGCAATCGAGGCGTCTTGAGCTTCATACTTGCCGATGAAGAAGGGCCCACAATCATCGCTAATAGTGCGGAAGCCGAGCTGGTCGTAGCCATCGACGGCAAATGCGGCTCCCGGTGCCAGGCAGCCGAAAAGCAGGAAGAGGAGCAGGAGCAGCGGACCTGTTGCGATTGCGCTGTGGACAGAGTGCGTGGGTGCGTTGGACATGGCTGCTCCTTATCCCTCGTGCGCCGCATGGGGAGGTTGCGACGCGTAGGATGAGGCTACCCCCGAGGTTCATGCGGGTAAGTACCGGAGCCTGACCAAAAGCTTGCCCAATTCCTGACAAATTGAGCTCAAATACAACAATCAGGCAAAAGCGCAGGTAGAAGATAAGGAGAACAGGAGGTCAAAGGTCCTCGTCTCCACAATTGATGCGATTTTCAAACGAATCTCCACAGCTAAAACAAGCATCGCCACCCTTGTATCGAACAAGACAACCGCGTTATACTAGCCAACACACAAGCGGGCATCGCCAAGTGGTAAGGCATCAGCTTCCCAAGCTGACACTCGCGGGTTCGAGTCCCGTTGCCCGCTCCAG
>JAHYYN010000079.1:0-1815 GCA_019424945.1 Collinsella sp.
CCGCATCGCGTATATGCCGCCGGTGCTCTGGTGGCGCAGGACGGCACCTTTGTGGGCGAGATCGCACCCGAGATGGCCGAGGTTGCGGCCCTTGCCGATGAGCTGCGCGCCTCCGTTAAGCTGCCGAAGCTTTCGCTCGACGTATTCGACTATGCCTTTAAGCCGGGCGAGGCCGTGATCGACGTGGTGCCGGGTAAGGCCATCACGGGTATGGCTCGCCCCGAGAGCGCCGAGGGCCTGCGCCGCATTATGCTGATCGAGCGCCACGGCCGCGGCGTGTCACTGCAGGCCGAGGGCGCCGACGGTGATGGTCCTGCGGGCCTGGGTCTCGTTGGCAAGCACATTGGTCGCGGCTGGGTGCGCGGCTTTACCATCACGGGCGGTGCCATCGCCTCGACGATTGGCCACGATTCGCACAACGTGTGCGTGGTGGGCGACAATGCGGCGGATATGATGGCTGCCGTTGAGGCCGTGGGCCAGGGCGGCCACGTGCTGGTGCGCAACGGCGAGGTCGTAGCGCGCATCCCGCTGGCGCTCGGTGGCCTGATGAGCGAGGGCACGGCCGAGGATGTCGCCGCGCAGCACGACGACTTTATGGTCAAGGCGCGCGCCATGGGCATCGAGCCGCCGCTCGACCCCATCATGGGCATCATCTTCCTGCCCCTGCCGGTGATCCCGACGCTCCGCATCCGCCCCGAGGGCATGTTCGACGTCACCACCTTCACCTACGCCGACTAGTCATCGGGGACGTTCTTAAACGACTAGTCGTTGGGGACACTCTTCCGTGTGTCGCCTGCCGCCGCGGTCGTGGGCTCTCTGGCACGCGTGAGCTATTTGCCAGGTCTATGTAACGTTTACGCCCGCGGAGTCTTATTTGAGCTCCCTTTGGGTACGTTGGAATCGGATACACGTTCGATTCCAACAAGCCCGAAGGGAGCTTTTCTATGTTTAAACTGATTGCATCCGATATGGACGGCACACTGCTTGACGAAAACGGCCAGGTGCCTCCCGAGACCTACGAACTGATTCTGGCGCTACACGAGCATGGCGTGCATTTCGCCGCATCGTCAGGTCGTCGCTACGATCGCCTGTGCGAGTTCTTTGCGCCCGTTCGCGACAAGATGGACTTTGTCGCCGCTAACGGCGCCCAAGTCTACGCCGACGGTAAGATGGTAGACCGTGAGGTGTATTCCCACCTGGCGATTCGAAGGCTCGCCCAAACCGTCAGGACGTTTCCCAATCTGCATCTTGCGCTCTTTGACCGAACCAAGTCCTTCCTGCTCGATGACGAGTGCAAGTTCGTGCGTGAGGTCGATAAGGACCTTCCCAATGCCGAGCGTATTTGGGAGCTGCCCGATCCCAGCGTAAATATCATCAAAGCGAGTATCTTTTGCGACGACAGTGCGGTTATGGACAGTGCGTACGTGCTACAGCGCGAACTTGGTCAGCTCTTTACTTTTGCGCCTTCGGGCAACGCGTGGATCGATGCCATGCAGCCCGGTGTGTCGAAGGCCTCGGGTATCGCGCAGCTCGCGGAGCATTACGGCATTGGTCGCGACGAGGTCATGGCGTTTGGCGACTCGATGAACGACTACGAGATCATTCGCTTTGTCGGCACGGGCTGCGCGATGGAAAACGCGCGCCCCGCGCTTAAGGCGGTGGCCGATCGCGTGGTGGGTTGTAACCGCGACCACGCCGTCCAGCAGGAGCTCCGTCGCGTGCTGGAGAGTCTCTCCTAATCCGGCAGATGGGGACGTTCCTTTTCTGCCGACAGTGGGGGACAGTCCTTGCAGCTTTTTGCGAAGAGTGTCCCCA
>JAHYYN010000008.1:0-6155 GCA_019424945.1 Collinsella sp.
ACGCCGCGCTCGTGCAGCTCGCGCATCACCGGCTCCGTCTGCTCGTTGAGCAGCTCGGCATACGGAACAGGGTGAACCGGGCTGTAGACCTGCTTGTACTCAACGCGCAAGCGCTCGCGCAGCTCAACATCGTCGGGCACCAGCGACTTCCAGATGGCAGGCTCGTTAGACCCCGAAAGATCGGGGATCTCGTCAAAGTGGAACCCCTTTTCCTCCATAAACGCCACGCGGCGACGGTTGTAGAACCACTCGGTATCGACCAGCACGCCGTCCATATCAAACAGCACTGCCTTGATCATACGCATCTCCTCCCACCTGCCAAAAAGGGACAGGTTTATTTTGGTAGGTTTTATCTGGTGTTTTGCGACGCGACAGACACGCCCCCAAAGCAAAAAGGGGACGGGGCGCAAACCCCATCCCCTCTCAATCAACCCGTAAGGTCTACTTACTTGTGATTAGTAGGAAAGTTTCCACATGTAGCGACGCATGGTCAGCGGGTGCTGACGGGCCTCGGCGATCTGGTTGCCGTACTCGCGCATAACGGCGAGGTGCAGCAGCGGGTTGAAGTAGGTGACGACGCTCGCGGGCACGGCGTCAGCCAGGCCGTAGTCCTTGGAGTCGATCAGAGCGACCTTGGCGCCCATGCGCTCAAGGAAGGTGAGGGCGCGAGCGTCCATCGGACGGGTAGCACCATCGGACATGAAGAAGACGTAGGGCTTACCCTCGGTGGAAACCTCGAACGGGCCGTGGAAGTACTCGCCGGTGTTGTAGGCGGCGGCGTCGATCCACTGCATCTCGGTGAACAGGAAGGCGGCGTGAGAATAAGCCATCTTCTCGGAGGCACCGGAGGCCATGAAGTAGATCATCTTGTCGTCCTTGAAGTCCTCGGCGAACTTCTTGGCGAGCTTCTTGCAGTGCTGAGCGGCGTTCTCGCAGAGATCGAAAACGTTGGTGAGGCCGGTGATCATGTCCTCGTAGTGGTCATAGCCCTCGGTCTGCTGAAGGATCTCGAGAGCAAGAGCAATGGCATAGCCGGGCTTCTCGCACTTGGCAGCGTAGTTGGCGTGGAAGCCGTGAACGATGACGTGGTCGGCGTCGACGGTCAGAGCGGAGCCAGCCTTGTTGGTGAGGGAGACGACCGGGCAGTTGTGCTTCTTGGCGGTCTTGTTGGCCTCGACGGTCTCGGGCGTGGAGCCACCGAGGGAGCAGGTGATCACGAAAGTGTGCTCGTTGACCCAGGAAGGCGTGTCGTAGTTGAACTCGTTAGCGGTGAAGATCTGAACGTTCAGCTTGTCCGTGTTGTTGGCCAGGAAGTACTTGGCGGGGTAAAGGTCGGACATGGAGGCACCGCAGCCGACGAAGGCGACGCTGTGGATCTCGTGGTTGGACAGGACGTCAGCGACGATCTGCTTAGGGAGGTTAAGGTCGATCTCGTACATCTGACACATTCCTTTCGATTTTTTGCGGCGCCACATTGCCGGGCGCTCGCAGGGTTACCGTGGTTTGGACCGAGTCGCCGGCCCGTTGAGGATGTGGCAAAGGAACTGTCCCTTTGTCACATTTAGGGATGGAAGCCTGCCTGGGGTATGGGATGCCAGGCAGGCCCCCGGGGGAAAGCGGTTAGGCGCTTGGTCGCGACTAGGCCAGGATGCCGGCCGCGGAGAGGGCGATGCCGCCCACGATGGCGATCACGAGAAGCCAACCGGTGTTGACGTTCTTCTTGATGAGCCAGTACATAAGGCCGGTGAGGCCAAGGGAGATCATCTGGGGCATCATGCCGTCCAGGATGTCCTGGATCACGACGGTACCCTCAGCGAACTGCAGCGGGGTGGTGGCGCCGATCAGCGTAGCGATCATGCCGCCCACGGACATAAGACCCACGATGCCGCAGACATACATGAGCTTCTCCATGAGGTCGCCACCCTGGAGCTTGCTCAGGTACTCGTGGCCGCCCTGGTAGCCGATCTTGGCAGCGAACCACGTGATCAGCACGGAGGGCACGATGGAGATGAGCATGGCCAGGATCGGACCCATGATGGAGCCCTGCTGAGCCAGCTGAACGCCCAGGCCAAAGGCGATAACGCGGATGGTGCCCTGGAAGAAGGAGTCACCGATGCCGGAAAGCGGGCCCATGAGGGAGGTCTTGACCGCGTTAATCGAATCGGGATCGAAGTTCTCGGGATCCTTGGCGTACTCCTCCTCCATGGAGGCGGCGAGGCCCAGGATGAAAGCGCTCGTCTGCGGGGTGCAGTTGTAGAACGCCATGTGACGGTGGTAAGCCTCTTTCTTAGCAGCGAGCTGCTTGGGGTCGGACTCGTCCGGATAGAGGCGATCGAGCGTGGGGACCATGCCGTAGAGGAAGCCCATGTTCATCTGACGCTCGTAGTTCCAAGAGGCCTGGATGGCCCAGGAGCGCCAGAAGAACTGGCTGACCTTCTTGTTCAGGGACACGTCCTTGGTTGCGGTTGCCATAGTGTGTTCCTCCTTAGTCTTCGTCGTCTTCGAGCGGATCGTAGTCGGAATCGACACCGGCGGCTGCATGGGAGCCATTGAACTTGAAGCCCATGAAGACGATAGCCAGGCACACACCGATCAGAGCGACCGCGATGACGGACAGGTTGAGGTAGGCGGCGAGCAGGAAGCCGATGAACAGGAACGGGGTCATACCCTTCTTGATCATCATGGTGAGCAGCAGGGCCAGACCGTAGGCGGTCATGATCTTGGTCGAGACGTTCAGACCAACGGACAGCCACTCGGGAACCATGTTGACGATGGCCTGAACCAGGTCGGTACCAACAAAGACGGCCAGGAAGATCGGCAGGAAGTACATGATGGCGTACAGACCGGAGCCGGCGCAGATGTGCATACGGTAGGCGGTCTTGAACTTGCCGTTATCAATCGCGCTATCGGCCACATGGGTGAGGGCGGCGATGATGGAACGGAACACGATGCCGAGGAGCTGACCCAGGACGGCGACCGGGATGGCGATCGTCATGGCGGTCTCGGCGGAAGCATCGGTCAGGCACGCGAAGGCAGCGGCCACGATGCCGCCCAGGACCATATCGGGCGGAACGGCGGCGCCGACCTGCACCAGGCCCATGGACACGAGCTCGACGGCGGCACCGACGGCAAGGCCGGTGGGCACATCGCCCAGCAGCAGACCGACGAGCGTAGCGCCAACGAGAGGCTGCTCGAAGTTAAGACGACCGAGCAGGCGGGAGTCCCACATGCAGAACACGCCGACGAGGCCGACGAGCACCGCACTGATGA
Source organism: Collinsella sp. (assembly GCA_019424945.1). Lineage (GTDB taxonomy): Bacteria > Actinomycetota > Coriobacteriia > Coriobacteriales > Coriobacteriaceae > Collinsella. The sequence goes on from JAHYYN010000008.1 coordinate 3,271, forward strand.
ACGTATTCATACCCTTCTCCTTTCAGTCAGGCAAAAGCCTGGTTGATTACAGCTTGGCGTCGATGTCGACGCTCTGATACGTAGGGGTCTGCTGGACGTAGAGCTTGATGCCCATGTCGAGCAGCTGGTTGACGTCGGCCTTCTGGGTGGCGTCGAGGAAGACGGAGCTGTCCTTGCCGCCGACCTGATCGGCACCGTCGTGGTTGGCGGTGGCGCCCAGGTTGATGGCGTCGAGCTTGTAGCCCTGGCAGAACTGCAGCATCTCGGCCGTGTTGCCAAAGACGAACATGACGCGCTCGCCGAGGGTGTTGAGCTTGTCCATCTTGGCGAGGGCACGCTCGACGGTGAAGACGTTCAGGCGCACGCCCTGGGGCTTGGCCAGCTTAAGAGCGCCCTTCTTGATGTCATCGTTGGCGGCAGCGTTGTCGACGACGATGATGCGCTCGGCCTGAACCTTGGTGGTCCAGGTAAAGACGACCTGGCCGTGCAGCAGACGGTAGTCAAGACGTGCGAGGACGATCTTGGCGGGACCGGAGCTGTGACGGGATGCCTTGGCCTTCTTGGCGGGAGCCGCGGCGGCCTCGACCGGTGCGTTGGGGTTGGTCAGACCGGTGCGGGCCTCGTTGATGAGGGCTGCGAGCTCGGCACCCTTGACGGGGGCGGGGCTCATGGCAAGCGTGAGCGCCAGCGGGATGTTGAAACCGCTGACAACCGTGAACTTCGTGCCGTTCTTGGAAAGCTCGACCATGTTGTTGTTGACCGAGCTGCCGAGCATATCGGTCAGCACATAGACGGTGTCGTCCGCGTTGAACGTGGCGATCATGGCGTCCACCTTATTGGTGATGGGCTCCTTGTCGTCACGAGCAAGCGACACGACGTGGACGTTCGACACGTCGCCGAGAACCATCTCGAGCGTGTCTTTGGCGCCTGCGGCCAGGCCGCCATGAGATGCGAGAATGATCTGATTCATCTTGCCTCCTCCTTTTCGTTATGGTCATTATAACGTCTTATACGTTGCGTATATTGATAATTAGTATATAAACCGTTCGCGGGTGAAAAACGACCGTTGGCGGGTTTAACGCAATCGAAACGATGGTCTTGGGTAGGCCGGCGCTGGCTGGATAACCCCAGGTCGGACGCCGCGCGCAACCCCCTATCGCACGAAGTACCAGGGGCTTTCCTGCACGGTGGGCTCCAGCGCAATGCCCGTGCGCTCGCGGAACAGATCCATGTCCTGCGATTTCTCCGTCCACCACGCGTTGGGCTTAAAGGTCATGCTCTCAACGACATGACCGACAAACACACTGTTGCGCAGCTTGGAAAAGTCGGTGTTCATAATCACGATGGACGCGAGCACCAAAACGATGCCCAGAACTTTGATCGCGCCGGCGGGCTCGGCGTAGACACCAATGCCCAGCAGTACGGTGACGACTGTCTCGAATGACATTACGACGGGAACTTTCGACGTCTCGAGCCCCATGGACAGACCCTGCATATATAAGATGTAAGCCACGGCTGTGGGGATGAGTCCAAAGCCAAGGAACAGCAGCAGCAGCTGTGGCGACATTGCCGCGGCGACATCCGGCCACGGAGCCGCGATAGCTGCCATAACCGCACCGCCAAAAACAAAGCCCCAAAACGTGACAGCCAGCGGGTGGACCGTCTTGGTTGCTATCCGGCTAAACACCGCGAGCGACGCACCACAAAGGCCTGCAATCACGCCCGACGTGACGCCCCAAACCGAAAAATGAAAACCGGAAAGGTCGCCATTGGTCACCGCAAGCACACAGCCAATGATGTTAAAGACAATGGCGACGAGCTTGTTGAGGGTCACGTCCTCGCGATAAAGGACGCGGCCGAGCGCGACGCCAAACACCGGCGACGTGTAGAGCAGCACCGATGCCGTGGACATGCCCACCTCGCGCATGCACTCGTAATAGCAGGTGTTGGCGGCAGCCAAACCGACGATACCGACAAGCGCGCAGGAAACAAGCTCTTTAGGGCTTGCCTTGAACAGGGTCAGCGGACCCTGAACCACGGTAGACCCCTCACCCGGACGGCAGCCCATAAACATCAGGACCGGCGCCAAGATAAGCGCTCCGACCAACAAGCGAAAGGCAGCCATGCTCTGGGACGAAACGCCCATGGCTGAGATGCCGTTTACAAAGATTCCGATGCTGCCCCACATAAGCGCGGCGATCAGCACCAGCACATAGCCCAGATTGCTCCTCTTCAACGCAGCCTCCTCAGTATATTTCCAATATGTTTCATGCTACGTTATAGTCGTTATATACATTTTTCAAGGCACAAATCGGCGAACGGGAAATCTCTCGACACAAGGAGTGTCCCCAACTGCCGGCAGAAAGGGAACGTCCCCAAGTGCCGCTCTAGCAGTTGCAGTGAAATAGTTCTCAAACAGAGGCTTCACGCCCCCAAACAGGAACTATTCCACCGCAACTCATGAGGGGTATTGGGCTGTTAGGCCGCTCTATCCCTTAGTAATCCAGCTTCCACATGTAGCGGCGCGTCATGTAGTCCTTGTGGGTGACGGCGGAGAGCGCACGCATGTAGACGTTGTTGAGGATCGGGGCAAAGATCAGGTGGTTGAAGTACTCGCTCACGCTGTCCTTGATGTCGTTGAGGCCGAGCTCCTTGGCGTCGAGCTGGTAGACGCGCTCACCACCGTACTGGTTGACAAAGCGAATGCCGCGCTCGTCGTTGCAGCGGCTGCGGCCGACGCTGATGAGCTGGAACAGCGAGGTACGCTTGTCCAGGATCTCGAAGGGACCGTGGAAGAAGTCGCAGGTGTTGATGGTGCAGGAGTCGATCTGCAGCATCTCCTGCACGTTGCAGATGCTAAAGACGTAGGCGGCACCAAAGAGCGG
>JAHYYN010000008.1:6255-7385 GCA_019424945.1 Collinsella sp.
GGCGTGGCGTGCACGAACTCGTTGCTGGTGTAGCTGGAGCTCACGACCTGCGTGGCCTCGTGCTCCATAAAGTACTGGGCAGGATAGTTACCGCCGTTAGATCCGCCGGCGCCGATCCACACAACGCGCTTGATGCCGCCCTTGTCTGCCTTGTCAGCCAAAACCTGGGAGACGACATCCTTAACCTGTTCCTGAGTAGTCATCGCGCATCAGCCTTTCTTCTCGTTTGATGCTCTCGATGGCATACAAGTTACATACATGTTTTAGTGTTGTCGACTAGTTGTATGCTATATTTGTCTTAGAAATTTTGCTGATGCGGTTTTTGATAACTAGTTACCAGCGGTTTTGTTGTTGTATTGGATACATGCTTGATTAGACTCGAATACAAGTTAGATACAGGTTGATTGCATGAATGCTTCGTCTAAAAAGAAACTGGCCCAATACGAGCGCTTGGCGGGCATGCTGCGTGACCGCATCGCCGCCGGCACCTACGCACGCGAAGACAAGCTGCCGTCCGAGATGGAACTCATGGACGAATCGGGTCTGTCGCGCAGCACCGTGCGCCATGCCCTTAAGGTACTCGTTGATGAGGGTCTGGTTCGAACCGAGCGCGGGCGCGGCGCCTTTGTGGCCGACACGCCCGCGCTCCACGAGAACAACCTGGTGTTTTCGAGCTATACGGCGCAGGTCCAGGGTCAGGGCATGAAGCCCACCACGCGCACGGTGGACTCGGGCTTTACCAAGGCGGGCGGCAGCATAGCTAAGTTCTTTGATGCCGCCGTGGGCAGCAAGCTCGTCAAACTTGTCCGCCTGCGTTATCTGGACGATGCGCCGCTGTGCCTGGAGACCACCTATCTACCACCGAGCTTTGAGGCACTCATCGATCGCGATATCAACGGTTCGCTCTACGCCACGCTGCGCCAAGAATTCCATCGCGCGCCGGCACAGGGGCATAAGACCTTTGAAGTGTGCTATGCCTCGCAAAACGAGGCGTTTTTGCTCAACGTTGAGCGCGGGCAGGCGCTGATCCTGATCACCGACTACGTCTACGACACCGACGGTCGCCCGCTCCATGTCTCCAAGCGCATCCAACGCACCGACCGCGCCAAATACACCGAGCCCATCGGCTA
>JAHYYN010000080.1:0-20423 GCA_019424945.1 Collinsella sp.
CCTCGAGCAAATTGTCGTGGATGAGCTGCACCGCCTGGCGCGCCATCTTGCGCGTGTAGGGCGTGGTGCTACGGCCGATAAAGGCCTCGACGGCATGCGTCAGGGCATCCATACCCGTCTGCCCCGTAATGGAGGCGGGCAGGCCACGTGTAAACTCGGGGTCGTGTACCGCAAAGCGCGGGATCAGCACAAAGTCGTTAATGGGGTACTTGTAGTGCGTCTCGTCATCGGTAATGACCGCTGCAAGCGTGACCTCGCTTCCCGTGCCCGCCGTGGTGGGGACGGCGATGAGCAGCGGCAGGAGACGGTGGACGCGCAACAGGCCGCGCATCTTGTTGATGGGCTTATTTGGCTGTGCGATGCGTGCGCCCACGCCCTTGGCACAGTCCATGGCCGAACCGCCGCCAAAGCCGATAATGGCCTGGCAGGCGCTCTCGCGATACAGGGACGCCGCTTCCTCCACGTTTGAGACCGTGGGGTTCGCACGCGTTTCGGCATAGACCGTAACGCCAATTCCCTTGGACGCGAGCGCCGTCTCGAGCGGCGCCGTGAGCCCCAGACGGGCAATACCGGGATCTGTCACGATAAGAACATGGTGTATTGAACGCTTTTGAAGCACTGCGGGCACGTCCTCGGCATGCTCCAAAATGCGCGGCTCGGTATAGGGCAGGATCGGCAATGCGATGCGAAAAACCGTCTGATATGTTCGGCACCAGGCACGACGGGCTAGATGCATAAAGGAAACTCCTTCATTTGTTGATAGGTCAACATTTGCTCGACCGATTGTACTCAGCGGAGGTCTCGAGCGGCCTGGCAATCGTTAATCAATCAACATCTTCACATGCCCAAAATTATTTTATTAAAAATCATTCCTAATAGGCTTCACATTTGGTTGCATTTATGGATAATAGAACTCGTCAAGACGCACGTCCGGAGAGGGCCCTTACGGGACCGGACGAGCGCACAATCGCCATCGATCGAAAGGATCGAATCATGAAGTTTGTTTGCCCCGTTTGCGGTTATGTGGAAGAGTTCGACGGCGACCAGCTGCCCGAGGACTTCAAGTGCCCCCAGTGCGGCGTTCCCGGTTCTCGTTTCCTGAAGCAGGAAGAGGGTCAGCTCGAGTGGGCTGCCGAGCACGTCGTGGGCGTCGCCAAGATGGAGGGTGTCTCCGAGGACATCGTTGCCGATCTGCGCGCCAACTTTGAGGGCGAGTGCTCCGAGGTCGGTATGTACCTGGCCATGGCTCGCGTCGCTCATCGCGAGGGCTATCCCGAGATCGGCCTGTACTGGGAGAAGGCTGCCCACGAGGAGGCCGAGCACGCCGCCAAGTTCGCCGAGCTCCTGGGCGAGGTCGTGACCGACTCCACCAAGAAGAACCTCGAGATGCGCGTTGAGGCCGAGAATGGCGCCACCGCCGGCAAGACCGATCTTGCCAAGCGCGCCAAGGCCGCTGGCCTCGATGCCATCCACGACACCGTGCACGAGATGGCTCGCGACGAGGCTCGCCACGGCAAGGCTTTCGCCGGTCTGCTCAAGCGCTACTTTGGTTAAGCCAACCGCCTGAGAGACAATCTCTAGCTCGATAAGGCCCGGACCGCAAGATCCGGGCCTTTTTCGTGTCTAGCGAACCAGTTAACGTCCCAAAAAAAGGACCACCTTCGGCATCGGCTTCGCGTCAAAAACTAAGTGAGTAGCCTTTTGGGAACTTGTCGAGCAGACCATCCGTATTGCTTTATAAAACCGCAGGTAGATAGCTTGCCGCAAAACAATCTGGTCGCCATCACGCTAAAAGTCTACTCACTTAGATTTGCAACCGTCCATGATCGGGCCTTTTTGTGTCTAACGGGCATCTTTTTGTCGATTTCTCCCAGTTTTGGCCAGTCAACGAATAGTTCAGACCGAAGTAATGCCTCGGCCCCTTGCTCCTCCAAGCTTTTATCGCGATATTCAACATCGAGCAACCTGCACACGGCCTTAACAATCGCGTGGAATCTATCCTCATCGGATATCTGTCCGTGTGTCAGGAGAAATACATCGTAGCCCATGGCCTGAAGCGCCGTCATGCGGTCGACGTCGCGCAAGCCATCCCCGGCTCGCCCGTGTGAGCCCTTTCCTTGGCATTCAATGGCCACCTGTCGCTCTCCGTCCGGCGAAGACAGAAGTAGGTCAATGTATACGCGGGACTTGCCTACAATCGCCCGAGCACTTGCGCTTAGCGCCACTTCGACATTGAGCTCTATGCCGCAAAAACCTTCGCCTCCCAGGGATCGTGGCAACCCAAGCAACAAATACGTCTCAACTTCAAAAGGCGATGCGGCACCCAGTGGAACGAGATGAGATGCCGCGACAAATCGCTTGCCGTAACGCATCCCACAAACATCTGAGCAAAAACGGTCAAGGTCTTCGCCCAAAACCAAAGCGTCGCGCCTCCATAAATTTGAGGCGGAGCCGTCCTCGGACGGACAGCGCGCCCAACCCAAGGTTGCCGGAATCGCGCCCGACTCAATTGCACGCGAAAGCTCTGCCTCGAGTGCTGCTGGCAAGGCACAAACCGTAAACAAGCCGCACATCTCAGCCAACACCAAAAGAAGCTGGAGATCCGTCAGATGCCGCGACATGATGAATGCCGTCAGCAGAGGAGACGTAACCAAAAACCCATGTTCCGTTTCCAGCACGGATTCCCTGGGGAACTCGCCTAGGAACAGCCGCTGCCTAATGCTGACAGGGCAAGTCCGCTTGCCTCTCGTCCGAACCAATGTATACAGCGGAAAGCCGAGCACAACCGTAGCCGTCGGGTTACGGGCGAGCTCGCATCGCCGCCGGTCTTCTTCCGGTCGCGGGAGCGGCGGACACAGAGCGCGGGCCTGAGGGGGCAAGCGCCAGTACTTAAAAGCCGATATGTCACAAAGTAGATCCTTCATAGGCACAGGAAAACACGAATTTCAACCCGGGCGCTCACGCATTGGCGCGAACGCGCCGAAAAGGGCGCCGAACGGACTACTTAGTTTTCAACAGCCCTCCCCAACTGGCCAAAAGCTTGCCAAAAGCTGGACGGAGCGCTGTTGAAAACTCATTTTTCGCTCATGCGGAAGCCTTGCACAGCAAGTGAGTAGACTATTTAGGACCCGCCGAGCAGACCGCCCATACTGCTTTACAAAATCGCAGGTAGATGGATTGCTTCAAAACGGCCTGCTCGCCAAAGCGCCAAAAGTCTACTCACTTAGGTTAGAGGGCGCATCCATTAGCTGCGATTCCAGGGTATTTAGCGCATTTGGACTCAAATCGTCGTACTGGACAAGGATTCGAGTCGGGCTTGCAGGGACATATGCGCCATCGGCGCACCATAGACAGTCATTGATATCGATGTAAGGGGTGCTCGAGCGCGTGAGGGCGCGTGTAAAAGAGGTTCCGCCCGTAACACGCTGCGCAACCACGACGCAGTAAAGACCCGCATCCGCATGTTCGATCGAAACCTCCCCCGCCGGAAATGCCTTCCGTACAAGCGTCGCCAGGCCATCACGCGCCTCGCGAGCACGAACGCGCACGCGGTTCACATGCCGCTCGTAATCGCCCGATTCCAGCAAACGCGCCAAGGCGACCTGGTCAACAGAACTCACCGACGAGGCATAAAAGCCAAGGCTGCGTCTAAACCGTTCCATCAGCTCATCGGGCAGGACCATATACGCCAAACGCAGGGCCGACGACAGACTTTTTGAAAACGTGTTGGTGTAGATGACCGATTGGGCGGCATCAATCGACGCGAGCGCGGGAATCGGCTTGCCGGCAAGGCGAAACTCGCAATCAAAGTCATCTTCGATGAGATACCGGTCCGGCTGCTCGGCGGCCCAGCCCAGCAGGGCATAGCGACGCGCAATGCTCGTCACAAGGCCGGTCGGATACTGATGGGACGGCATCAGGTGAAGGACATCCGCCCCGGTTTTCTGCAGAGCGCTCAAGTCCACGCCCTCACCGTCCAACGGGATATGCCGCACTTCGCAACCCATGGCCTGATAGATGCGCGTCAAACGCAAATACCCCGGATCCTCAACGGCATACACCTTGTCCGCGCCAAGCAGCTGAACCAACATGGTATCGAGCAACTGGGCGCCCGCACCGATAACGATGTTGTTGGGGTCGACATTCATACCCCTTGTCCCGCGCAGATGGTGAGCAATTGCGCGTCGTAGCCGAACGGTGCCCTGCGCCGGCGCGGGCGAAAAGATTTCACGTTCGTCTTCGGACGTCAGTGTCGCCCGTAGCGCGCTTTGCCAAAGCCGCGCCGCCTCCAAAGCGGAAGGAGAAAGAGCCTCGAACTGCTCGGTCTGTCCGTCGGAATCATGCGCGCTGGGGCCAACAGAGACAGCATCTCGGTCGATATCCCCCGCGGCCAAAGACAAAACCGGTGCATCGGGAAGCTCGCACGCGTAGTAACCACGCCGCGGCTTTGAGCAAATATAACCCTCGGCAAGCAACTGGCTATATGCATTCTCGATGGTAATGACACTGATTCCCAGATGACTCGCAAAGGCGCGCTTGGACGGCAGATGCTCCCCCGCCGCAATACGTCCAGCTACGATATCATCTCGAATTTGCTTGTAAATATACTCATAGAGCGATGCTTCGCCGCGGTTTTCCAAATTATAGTCAAGCATGAGTTTGTCACCTGACCTTATCGAGTCATTCAATCTGGTATTAGTCTGACCTTGTTATTATCTCGAAAACTGAGTATTTCGCCATGCCCAGCTCCCCGATAGGATATTCCGTCAAGCAATGCACATGCCAACCAAGGGAGCAACCATGGCAGAACAGACCAGCAAGGCCGATCGCGTTAAACTCAACCGCGAGCTCGCGCAGATGCTCAAGGGCGGCGTCATCATGGACGTCACCACGCCCGAGCAGGCACGCATCGCCGAAGAGGCGGGCGCCTGTGCCGTCATGGCACTCGAGCGCATCCCGGCCGACATCCGCGCCGCCGGCGGCGTGTCGCGCATGAGTGACCCCAAGATGATCAAGGGCATTCAAGAGGCCGTCTCGATCCCCGTCATGGCAAAGTGCCGCATCGGTCACATCGTCGAGGCGCAGGTCCTTCAGGCCATCGAGATCGACTACATCGACGAATCCGAGGTCCTCTCCCCCGCCGACGATGTCTACCACATCGACAAGACCCAGTTTGACGTGCCGTTTGTCTGTGGCGCCCGCGATCTGGGCGAGGCGCTGCGCCGTGTTGCCGAGGGCGCCACGATGATCCGCACCAAAGGCGAGCCGGGCACGGGCGACGTCGTTCAGGCCGTGCGTCACATGCGCAAGATCCAAAAGCAGATCCGCGACGTTGTCGCCCTGCGCGATGATGAGTTGTTCGAGGCGGCCAAGCAGTTGCAGGTTCCGATCGAGCTGGTGCGCGAGGTCCATACTACGGGCAAGCTTCCCGTCGTAAACTTTGCCGCCGGCGGCATAGCGACCCCCGCCGACGCCGCATTGATGATGCAACTGGGCGCCGAGGGCGTCTTTGTCGGCTCGGGCATCTTTAAGAGCGGCGACCCTGCCAAGCGCGCCGCCGCCATCGTCAAGGCCGTGGCAAACTTCACCGACGCCAAACTCATCGCCGAGCTTTCGGAGGACCTGGGCGAGGCCATGGTCGGCATCAACGCCGACGAAATCGAAATCATCATGGAGGAGCGCGGGCGCTAGTCCAGCAGAAAGGATCGCACATGAGCGATTACGCAGACCAGACGGTCGCCGTGCTGGCGGTCCAAGGTGCTTTTGCCGAGCACGAGGCGAGACTGTCCGAGCTGGGCGCACGTTGTATTGAGCTGAGGCAGGCGGCTGATTTGAAGCAGGACTTTGACCGTCTAGTACTTCCCGGCGGCGAGTCTACCGTTCAAGGGAAGCTGCTTGACGAGTTGGGCATGCTCGAGGAGCTTCGTGCCCGTATCGCTGAAGGCATGCCCGTCCTGGGCACCTGCGCCGGCCTGATTCTGCTGGCGCGCGACCTTGCCGCCCATGGCGATAAGGGCACGCCGCGTTTGGCAACCATGGGTGTACTTGTCGAGCGCAATGCCTACGGCAGGCAGCTCGGCAGCTTTCGAACCAAAGGGCAAGTAGCCGGCATCGACGGTGAAGCGCCGCTGACGTTTATCCGCGCACCCCGCATCGTCGAGGTCCACGGCGACGCCAAGGCCCTGGCCGAAGTCGATGGCTGCATCGTCGCTGCCCGCCAGGGCAACCAGCTCGGCGTAACCTTCCACCCCGAACTCGATGAAGACACCCGCCTCCACGAATTGTTCCTACAAATGTAGACAGAGTAGAAACGAGCGTGGATTTTCGGACACATAACAAATGAGAGTGGATAATCTCCCACTTTGAGCTTGAATGCAGGCTCAAACCGGGAGATTATCCACTCTCATGCTATGTAGTCGTTTAAGAACGTCCCCAATGACTACCTTGGATCATGGCAACGCCGATGTTTTGGCAACGCCAGCGAGCGCCGCCCAGGGCGAACAAGTTGGCATGAAAAAGGCAAGGCATAGACCTTCTGGTCATGCCTTGCCTTTTGAATGACAAATTGTCGCCCTGGGTGGCGCGCAGCGTCAACTAGTTACGCGGTTCGTAGAACCGCGTAACCCCTAAAAGCGGTTGCCGCGGAAGCCGCCACCGTTGCGGCCGCCACGATCGCCACCGCGACCGCCGCGGTCGTTACCACGGTTGCCGCCGAAGCCGCCACGGTTGCCACCACGGTCGCCATAGCCACCACGGTTGCCGCCAAAGCCACCGCGACCGCCACGGTCGCCGCCACGGCCACCGCGATCGCCAAAGCCACCGCGACCGCCGCGGTCGCCGCCACGGCCACCGCGGTCGTCACGGCCGCCGCGAGGACCGCGGTCCTCGTCCAGGCCCATGGCGACGAGCGGAGCGATAACCTTATCGAGAGCGGCCATCAGCTCGGTGGCCTCCTCGTAAGAAAGCTCGGGCAGGAGCTTCTCCTTCTTGTTGGCAAGCTCGACCAGGCCCTCAGCGGCATCCTCGGCAGCGAAGACGACGATCTTGCGCATATCGCCCTCGGCGTCGTCGATGCGGCCGACCAGATCGGCAGCCTCGGCCTCGGCCATCAGGCCATCGAGTTCACGAAGGCGCATGCCCAGCAGGTCGGACATCTCCTTCTGCTCCATCTTGGGCTTGAGGTCAAGCAGCTTGATGGCGCGCTCAATGTTCGCCATACGCTCGGCCTTGGCCTCCTCCTCCTTGGAAATAGCAAAGCGACGGCTACGCAGCAGGCGGGCGGCCTTCTGCATCTTGTCCATCAGCTCTTCGTCATCGTAATCAACGGCGGCCTCGACAACCTCGGCCTCCTCCTCGGCGGAAACCTCGTCAGCAGCCTCAACCTCGGCAGCTTCGGTCTCCACGGTCTCGACTGCCTCGACCTCGGCAGCCATGGTCTCGTTCTCGGTCTCGTTCATGATCTCTTCGTTCTCGGACATGAGACTCCTTCTTGGCCCTCTCGGGCATCATCGCCCCATTCGCGGGGCCCGTCGCGCACTCTTTGCGCTTTAAACATTCATGCCTCTCGGCAAAACGTCAATTAGTTTATGGTGTCGCCATCCAATCTAGCTGCAGAATCTATGTGCACACATTAATGCGACATGTACGACTCGCTGCGAGCGTACACAACCGACACCGCGAACCCGACAACGGCAATCGCAGCCGCCACGCGCACGGCAGCCGCAAATCCAATCGCCTGAGCAACGTCCGTCACGACGCTGGCGGCACCGGCAGCCGCTGCAGAACTCGAAAGCAGGCCGATAAACAGCGACGGGCCAAACGAGGCGGCGATCATGTTCCACGTGTTGAGCAGCGCCGTTCCGTGGGGATGCTCGGCAGCGGGTAGCGTCTCCAAGCCGGCCGTCTGCGAGGGGCTCAGCACCAAACCGACGCCGGCATACACCACAACGGTCAGTGCAACGACAACGCCAATGTTCATGCTTGCCGCAGTCATCGAGATTGCGGTCTGCCCCACGGCAATCAAGGCAAAGCCGACCGGCAGCAGCGGCCATGCGCCACGGGCGTCCATCACGCGTCCGCCCACAATCGAGGTCACGGCGTTGCAGGCAATCGCCGGCATAATGAGCAAGCCCGCAACAAGCGCGGTCATGCCGTATGCGCCCTCAAAATAGAGCGGCAACAAAACGCTCATCGAGAACGTCGTCATCATCGACACCACCACAAGCAGGCACGCAGGCCAAAAACGAACGCCCGCCATGGGACGCACGTTAAGCACCGGATGCTCGAGCTTGAGCTGGCGGGCCGCAAACAGGCCGAGCAGCACAATGGCGGCGAAGAGCGCCACGATACCGGCAATCAGATTGGTCGAGAACTCTCCTACGGAATACACGAACGCCGTAATGCCGGCGGCGAGCAAAATAACCGACAGAATATCAAGCTTAGTGTTCGAGCGCTCTCCAACATTTCGAACGAGCTTTGCTGCCGCCGCGGCGACCACGACACCGCCCACCAGCGGCACTACGAACACCGCCCTCCAGCCAAACAACGTGCACATAAGACCACTGATCACAGGTCCAAACGCCGGCCCCAGCGTAATGCAGGCACCGCCCAGACTCAGATACAGACCGAGCTTCTCGCGCGGAGCGCAAGACAGCACCACATTCATCATGAGCGGAAACAAGATGCCCGATCCCGCAGCCTGCAAAATGCGACTTGGCAGCAAGACGGTAAACGTTGGGGCGACCAGGCACAGGACTTCTCCGGCGACCATGCATCCGCATGCGAAAAACAGCAGCCTGCGCGTCGAGAAACGACCGGAAAGAAAGGCCATGATGGCCGTAAAGATCGACGTCACGATCATGTAGCCCGAAACAAGCCACTGCGCCGTGGTGGCACTCACCGAAAAGGCCGCCATGATGTCGTGCAACGCCACGTTAATGATGTTCTCGTTAAACGCGGCAACAAAGGCTGCGATATACATAACGATGAGAAACGCCGAAGTGCCCGATGGCGTTGTCCTAACTTGTTGCTGAGATTTGTTCCCCACGCATTTCCTTCCTCTTGGAACGACAGTCGTATCGCCCCAGAGGAACAGTCCAGGGCGAGGATGAGCCCTAGACTTACGCCAGACGCCGCACGCGACGAGTCTGGCAACATGGTCCAACGTCGAAAGATTGTAACGCGAACGCGCAGCTTTCCTTCCGCGCTATTATTGAAAGTCCACGAAAGCATGAGACATGAGGAGCCCTCCATGATTAAGCCCATCATGAAATCCGAGTTCTTTTTGCGCCTGCCTTCCGAAGACGCGGGACCCGACGATGCCGCGACCGGGCAGGACCTCCTGGATACGCTCCATGAGCATGAGCACGAGTGCGTGGGGCTCGCCGCCAATATGATTGGCGTGCGCAAACGCATCATCTGCGTAAAGGACGGCAGCAAGTCGCTGCTTATGTACAACCCGCAGATTCTTGAGCAGGTCAATGCCTACCAGACGAGCGAAGGATGCCTCTCGCTGATCGGCGAGCGTCCCTGTACCCGCTATCGCCGCATTAAGGTTGAGTATCTGGACGAGAACTTCGTCCACCGCATCAAAAACTTCTCGGGCTACACCGCCGAGATCATCCAACACGAAATCGACCACTGTTGCGGAATCGTTATATAGTTCCGCCGATTCAAGAAAGCTCCCTGCAGAAAAATAACTGCAGGGAGCTTCTCATAGTGCGGAGCTTCTATCCCACTAGCTCTGGCGGTAATGATCGAAGAAGTCGGCGAGGTCTTCGAGGGACTCTTTGAGTACTTCCATGCGCGGCAGGTACACGATGCGGAAGTGATCGGGCTCGGCCCAGTTAAAGCCGCCGCCGCGCGTGATCAGGATCTTCTTCTCGTGCAGCAGGTCGAGGGCAAACTGCTCGTCATCGGTGATGTTGAACTTCTTCACATCCATCTTGGGGAAGATGTAGAACGCCGCACGCGGCTTAACCACCGAGATGCCATCAATCTTGTTGAGCGCCTCATACACAAAGTTGCGCTGCTCGTAGACACGGCCGCCGGGACGGATGTAGTCGTTGACGGACTGATGGCCACCGAGTGCCGTCTGAACGATCGATTGAGCCGGCACGTTGGAGCACAGGCGCATGTTCGAGAGCATGTTGATGCCCATAATAAAGTCACTCATGCAGCGCTGGTTACCCGAAAGCACCATCCAGCCGATACGATAGCCCGCGATCATGTGCGACTTGGAAAGGCCGCTAAAGGTGACGCAGGGCAGGTCGGGAGCGAGCGAGGCAATCGAGACGTGCTCGTAGCCGTCCATGCACAGGCGGTCGTAAATCTCATCGGCAAAAATCATGAGCTGGTGTCTGCGCGCGATCTCAACGATGCCCTCGAGCACCTCGCGCGGATAGACCGAGCCCGTGGGGTTGTTGGGGTTGATGATGACGAGGGCCTTGGTCGCGCTCGTGATCTTGGACTCCATATCCTCCAAGTCGGGATACCAATCCGCCTGCTCATCGCACAGATAGTGCACGGGATGACCGCCGGCGAGGGTTGCGCACGCCGTCCAGAGCGGATAGTCGGGGCTGGGGATCAGAATCTCGTCGCCATTGTCGAGCAGCGCGTTCATCGAAAGCTGAATGAGTTCGGACACGCCGTTGCCCGTGTAGATGTGCTCCATCTGAACATTGGGCAGGCCCTTGATCTGCGAGTACTGCATGATTGCCTTGCGCGCAGAGAACAGGCCGCGCGAGTTGGAATAGCCTTCGCAGTCGGGCAGCTGCTGGCGCATGTCCTTGATGACCTCATCGGGCGTGCGGAAACCAAAGGGTGCCGGATTACCGATGTTGAGCTTGAGGATGCGCTCGCCTTCGTCCTCCATACGGGCAGCCTCGTCGACGACGGGGCCGCGCACGTCATACAGGACGTTCTCGAGTTTGGCGGATTTAGAAAAAGTACGCATGGTGGTGCTCCTTGGAATTTGAGCTGAGGGATGGGGTTCGGGCTTGGAAACGTTGCGGGGCGATGATGTCTCGCCTTGGTCGGCGTCACCGGCGATCAGCCAGGTAACATCGACCTCCAAAATACGGGCGAGCAGCTCTGCCACATCGCGCCGCGGAATCGTCTTGCCGCTCACATATTGGCTCATCTGACTCTTGCCGAGTTTTTTGCCGAGCATCTCCGATGCACGGATTACGTCCGACTGGCGGACGTCGCGATCGGACATAGCCTGTCGCAGGCGATCGCAAAACGCCTCTTGGGCCACAGGAACCTCCTTGCTGGCAAAGTTCAATTTATAGAACACGAATTGAACCAAAGTTCAATTTAGGCAGCAGTATAACGCGCCACCTCATTCGAAAGTTCAATTTCATAAGAAAATGTACCGGACTCTGAGATTTGCCCAAAGCGGACAATGACGTGTACACGTTTAGAGGTATTCGAGGAAACGAGCCGCCGCAAGCGAAACGTCAGCGGTGCGGCATATGGCGTTGATCTGCCGATGGGGATGCCCTTCGAGCGAACGCACGGCAACATCGAACTGGCAGCGGCGCAAGATGAGCGCGGGAAGAATGCTCACGCCCAGGCCGTCCTCGACCATAGCCATAATCGCATAATCATCCCAGGTCGACAGCTTAGAGCGCACCGCCAGGCCCGCGCGGCGGAACAGCGGCGTGATCTCGTCGTCGCTACCGCGTTCCAGCAGAATAAACTGCTCGTTGGCCAAATCGGCAAGGGAAACGATCTCCGCGGTGGCAAGCGAGGAGTCCGCTGGCACCACGGCCATCAGCTCGTCTTGCACCAACGGCCGCGACGCCATGCCGGCGCCGCGTGGCTCACGCGGGATAAAGCCCAGATCGCAGCGGCCCTCTGCCACCCATTGTTCAATCTCTGAGTAATCGCCCATCAGCAACTCATAATCGACGTCCGGGTGATCGGCGCGAAAACGCGCAATCACCGGCGGCAACACGTGGGTCGCCACACTCGAAAACGTACCGATGCAGATTTTGCCGCGCATGAGCCCGCGCATCTCATCCACCCGTCGTTGCAGGCGGCCAAACTCTTCGCATAACGCCTCGACTGCCGGCATGACCTGCCGCCCATCGGCAGAAAGCACTACGCCCTCGCGGCTTCTATCGAGCACTTTAAAGCCCCAGTCGGCCTCGAGATCGGCCACCATACGGCTCACGCCCGACTGCGAATAGCTCAGCCGCTCGGCGGCGCGCGTAAAACTGCCGGCGCGCACGGTCTCGAGCAGCACCTGCATCTTTTGAATATTCGTTTCCACGGCACCCCTCCACCTTTGCATGAGTTTTTGTCATGTTATCCATGCATTATATTCGCTTTTCTTCTAAAGCCAGTTCACCCATAGTGAACATGCTCGGATATAGAGGGGATATCAGCACATGAACAACGGACTGTTTGCGTACTTAGCAGCATTGCTATTGTTTGGCTCCAACGGCATCATCGCCGCCGTCATCGCACTGCCGAGCTCCGATATCGTGCTACTACGCACGTTTTTGGGCGCACTCTCGCTTGCCGCCATCCTCGCCATCACCCAACGCCATAAGTTGCAGGCGCCATCTCGCCCCCGCGAAGCCGCAGCCCTCCTCCTCTCGGGAGCCGCGCTGGGCGCCAGCTGGATTTTTCTGTTCCGCGCGTATCAGACGATTGGCGTCGGCGTCTCCTCGCTGCTGTACTACTGCGGTCCCATCATCGTCATGGCCCTCTCACCGCTTATCTTTGGCGAAAAACTGACCGGCGGCAAAATCGCCGGGTTTATCGCCGTCGCCTGCGGCGCTTTTCTCATTGCGGCGCAAGGTCTCGGCGGCAATATGCCCATTGTGGGCATCGTCTGCGGCATCGCCTCGGCCTTCTGCTATGCATTGATGATCATTGCCAGCAAGAGAGCGCCGCACATCGAAGGCCTCGAGAACTCCGCGCTCCAGGTGAGCGCTGCCTTTGTGACCGCGCTTGTCCTCACACTCGCCACTCAGGGAGTCCCCTCGTTCTTATCCCCCGGCATCGCCGCAGGCATAGATTGGCGCGCCGTCGCTATGCTCGGCGTCGTCAACACCGGCATCGGTTGCCTGCTCTACTTTAGTGCCGTCGCCAAGCTGCCCGTGCAGACCGTCGCGGTCGTCGGCTACCTCGAGCCACTTTCGGCCGTCGTATTCTCCGCCGTCCTCTTGGGCGAAGCCATAACGCCGGTCCGCCTGATGGGCGCCGCGCTTATCATCTGCGGCGCGATCTTTTGCGAACTCGCCGGCAAACGCGCAAGCGCCAAGGCCGGTATCGCCCAGGCAGCACGCGCCTAAAAGCCCCTCTTCAGTTTCCACCGACGAGCCCTATCGATCCCACCGAGCTGCTCGAGAGCGTCGCCGATACGCCCGAACAGCAACAGCTCGACGGCCTCGAGAGTGCCCAGCTCAACGACGTCAACTTCTAGCGACGTCACACATCGATGACAGTGGCCCTGCACCTCACGGGAGATGCAGGGCCATTTTGCATTGCAGTAAAGCTATGGGCTACGAACGACGCGGCTCGGGAACCACGAGCCTATCGGGGCTCGCGCCCTCGGCATCCATCAGGCTCACGTAGCGAATCGATGGGTCATCGTAGGTCGCGTAGTAATAATTGCCCGTACGCGCGCTAAAGCATCCGGTGTAGATGGTCTTCTCGAACTTGCCGTCGCCCATCTTGGACGCTCCCTCGATCATCGCCACGCCCTCGAGCGAACGGAACATGCGGACGACGTTTTCGGCCTCGCTGCCCTTTTGCGGGTAATTGGCATTGAGGTAGGCCGCCTTTACAAAACGGCTCGGCGAATAGCAGTCGCCCGGAATACCGCGCATGCCGGCACCAGCGCCATAAGGCTTGAGCTCGGCGGCGCGCCATGTCGCCGTCTGCGGAAAATCGCTGGTGGCGGTGATATAGGTGCGCAGGTTTTCCATATGCCACGGGAAAGTCGGCTGGTTGGCAAGGGTATCGACCGGGTCGTCGTATACATGCAGGCCGTCGGCCATCATCTCGACCACGATACTGCGCTGGCTGTCGCCGATAATCCAATGGAGCAGCGACACGCCCAGGCCCTCGCCGGCAGATTTGGCGACAATCACCGTATCGCGCAGTGCAGCCTCGGCCTCGTCGACCGTCGAGAACGTCGCCGCCACCCACAGGGGAAACTCGTAGGCCGCGATATTGGTCTTGCCATCAACCGGCCCCTCGGCATACTCGGCATAGCCGGGAAAGTTGAGCCCCGCCACAGCCAGGCCCGCATCGTTGCCGCAATCGAAAAACATGGGATAGTTCTTGTAATCGATACACATACCGATTACCGCATGCGCCGCCGTCGCATCGTCGATAAACGAGTACGGGATGTGGAACCCGCGGGGCACCACGCGAACCTG
Source organism: Collinsella sp. (assembly GCA_019424945.1). GTDB lineage: Bacteria > Actinomycetota > Coriobacteriia > Coriobacteriales > Coriobacteriaceae > Collinsella. Next base: position 14,400 of record JAHYYN010000080.1, read on the forward strand.
CTCGCCGTATCCAAAGCTCCAGTCGAGGTTGCGGCCCAGATACATGTAGCCGGAATTATCGGTAAATCGAATGCTCGTGCACATAGCGCCTCCTAGCTCAATGTTCTTACTAAGGTCATTGTCACCAAACAAAGGAGCGCTAAACAAAAAAGTCCGGACATGACAACAATGTCATACCCGGACTAAAAACGACGAGGTGCGGTGCTTTGGTCCCCTTAGACCAACTTTCCAAGACAGTGATCAATCATGTGCTGGATCATTTGCGCCTCAAAGCCTGCGTAATCGCGGCGGCACTCCTTCATCTTGCCGTCGACGATCTGGTCAAAGGCAACCTTGCACTTGATATAGCGCGTGGACTTGGTGACCTCCTCGTGCGTCAGGCAGCTCTCCTCCATCTTGCTGGCGCCCAGGCCAAACACCAGACGGGGGTTGTAGAGCACGTGGGGCTCGCCGGCGTCGTCCAGGTAGACGCAAACCTTCTTGGTAACGCCAATCTGGTTAGCGGCAAGGCAGCCGGCATCGTCGAGCGACTTGATGGTATCGATCAGGTCCTGAGCAACCGACTCGTCCTCGACGGTCGCAACCTCACAACGCTGGGACAGGATAGCCTCGTCGTGGCAAAGCTCTTTAATCATACGTTCCTCCATAGGGGTCGTTGTAACCGCTTAAGTATACGGTACCCACACATTTTCATGCGATAAATACCGTCCGTCCGTTACAAAGCGCCGAACATCAACATGCGAGGAACAGCAAGGTTGTAAAGGCGATATAGTAAGTGAGTTCGTGTCAATCGGCCTAAACTCGGGGCCGAACAAGGAAAGGGTATGCATGGACGAACTTTTTCACGTCAGTGAGCGCAAGTCCACAATCGGGACCGAACTTCGCGCTGGACTGACAACATTCCTGGCGATGGCCTACATCATCGCCGTCAACCCCGCAGTGCTCTCGGGCGCCGGCATCGATGCGGGAGCGCTCGCCTGCGCCACTTGCCTGGGCGCCGGCATCATGACCATCTGCATGGGCATCTTCGCCAACCGTCCGCTCGCATGCGCGTCGGGCCTGGGCATCAACGCCATGATTGCGGGCATCACCACCACCATGTGCGGCGGTGACTGGCACGTGGCCATGAGCGTCATCTTCCTCGAGGGTGTCGTCATCTTGCTGCTCGTCCTTTGCGGCCTGCGCGAGGCCATTATGGACGCCATCCCCGTGGTTCTGCGCCACGCTATCTCGGTGGGCCTGGGTCTGTTCATCGCCATGATCGGCCTGTGCGACGCCGGCATTATCACCGCTGGCGCCGGTACACTCGTCGGTCTGGGCGACATCACCTCCCCCACCTTTATCGTCGGCATCATCTCCATCGTCGTGACGGTTGCCCTGGCCTCCCGCAACGTGCCGGGCTCGCTGCTCATCGGTATCATCGTCGCCGTTATCGCCGGCATCCCGCTGGGCGTCACCCACGCCCCCGAGGGCCTCATCGCCCCGCTCGACTTCTCGACCTTTGGCGCTCCGTTTGCCAGCACTGCCGACGGCAACCTTGCCATCGTGAAGGTCCTGACCGACCCGATGCTGCTCGTCGTTGCCTTCTCGCTGCTCATGAGCGACTTCTTCGACACCATGGGCACCGCGATGGCCGTCGCCAAGCAGGGCGAGTTCTTGACCGAGGACGGCAATGTCGAGGACATCCGTCCCATCCTGGTCGTCGACTCCGTGGCCGCTGCTGCCGGTGGCTTTATGGGCGTCTCCTCCATCACCACCTTCGTCGAGTCCACCTCTGGCGCTGCCGACGGTGGCCGCACGGGCCTCACCTCCGTCACCACCGGCGTGCTGTTCATTCTCGCCGCGTTCTTCTCCCCCATCGTCACCATCGTTTCCAGCGCCGCCACCTGCGGTGCTCTGGTCTACGTCGGCTACCTCATGATGAGCGAGGCCTCCGAGATCGACTGGTCCGACGTGTCGCAGGGTTTCCCGGCGTTCATGATTGTCGCCGGCGTGCCCTTCACCTACTCCATCTCTGCCGGCATTGGCCTGGGCTTTATCGCCTACGTGATCGTCGCGCTCTTTAAGGGCGAGGCCTCCAAGATCAAGCCGCTCATGTGGATCGCAGCCCTTGCCTTCCTCGTCTACTTCTTCGTGGCGTAACGGCATAGTCTGCTAAAACAAAACAACAAGGCGTGGAGTCGCATCGAACGGCTCCGCGCCTTTCTTTTAAAGCCAGGCAACGCACGGACGCGCGATGTATTGCTTCCCGAGTTTTGGACATTTTGCCCTCCAAACGGCACTACCGCCGGCTACATCCTGCAGATATGCTGGGCGTAATCGCATAGGCCCTATGAGGATGGGAGTAACCATGGCCGCCTTGTTCACGACCCCCAAGCGCAATGACAAAACCTCTGGAGCCCATTTTGTCGAGCCCGACGTGCGCCGTCGCACGCTGCTCGCACACGGCAGCTGGCGCCGCGTGACACGCCGCATCGTTGTAGGCGCCGTATGCGCGCTTACGGTAAGTTCGCTGCTCATGCCGAGCGTCTCGCTCGCGGCCGAGTGGGTGGACGTCGGCGGCGCCCAATACAACGCCGGCACCGCGGCGGGCGACGCCGCCGGCACCTGGAGCTGGGACGGTGCCGACGACATGAAGCTCAACGGCTATAACGGCGGCGCGATCGAGGCAGCGGGCAAGCTCAACGTGAGCTACGAGGGCAACAACACCGTCACTAACGACAACGGCCGCGGCATCAAGGTTAAGGATGGCGCGAACGAGAACGCCGAGCTTAATATTCAGGGCGACGCGTCCAGCACGCTCAACGTGACCTCTTCTCGTGACGCCATCACTTCCGTCGGCAACATCAACATCGACGGCGCTGGCACTGTCAACGCCACGAGCACCGAGCACGATGCCATCGATGCCGGGGGCGATGTCACCATCAAGGGCTCGGGAAACGTTAACGCCACGGGCGATTCTGATGGCGTCAGGGCCGACGGCAACATCACGATCGACAACAGCGGAACCGTCACCGCCAAGGCCACCGACGATCAGAGTATCGATGCTAACGAGAACCTCATCATAAAGGGCGGCGGCAAGGTAGAGGCAAGCTCTATCAAAGACAATGCGATTTGGGCCGACGGCAACATCGAGATCTCGGGTGGCAGCCAGGTCAAGGCAAGCTCCGAGGAAGACGCCGCCATCGACGGTAAAAACAGCCTCACGGTCACGAACGCTTCCCTCAACGCAAGTGGCGTTGGGTATGGCATCTATGTCTACAAGGGCATCACGCTCGATGGCGCGACCGTGACGGTCCGCGCAAGCTCAGATGGCGGGGAAGCCAGCGCACTCTTCACCGATGAGGACGACATCGTCATCAAGAACGGCTCGACTGTGGATGCGCTCGCAGAAGGCAGGTTCTCGGTTGCAATCTCCACCAGTAATTTCTACTCCGACGAAGCGGGTGGCCATATCTACATCAGCGACTCCGTTGTCAAGGCCATAGCCCGCTATGCCGAGACCGGCGGCGACGGCCCCGACCACTACAGTGGAGACCAAAACGACGAAATCATCCCTGAGTCCGAGGGCCTGAACATCGGCATCTTCGCGCAGACCGAGAAGGGCATCACGCCCGCGACCATCTCGATCGTCCGCAGCAAGGTCACGGCCGAGGGAGACACGGCGGCTATCTTCGCCCTTGCCATGAGCGCGGACGGCAAGGCGATCGGCACCATCGAAATCAAGGACGCCATCATCCAGACGCCTGCAGGCGGCAAAGTCATTGACTATCGCAACAAGGAAGAGCTCAGCGACGGCATCGTCTACGAGGCGGGGCAGACCATCGGCACGGGCGATGCCACGATTGACTCCCCCTATGACGCCGCTGTCGCCAAGAGCACGGTCATCGTGCCTCCCGAGGAGATCAAACCCGAGGAAAAGCCCGGCGAGACCAAGCCCGAGGGTTCCAAGTCCGAGGGCACGAAGACGACCAAGACCGTTGCGGCTGCAACCGCGGGAGCCAAAACCACCGGCATCCTCGCCGCAACCGGCGACACCTCGAGCGCGGCCATCATAGCGACCGCCCTTGTAGGAACGGCCGCTATCGTCACAGGCGCCCTGGCGAGTCGCAAACGCTCGTAAACACTTTTTCGCACAGGACGGGTGGATCGCGGCCCTTGCCTTCCTCGTCTACTTCTTCGTAGCGTGAGGGCAAGGCTGCAAAAGCTGAACAATAAAGCGCGGAGTCGCCATGCGGCCCCGCGCTTTTCTTTTAGCGCCGGTCCCTGCGCCGGCGTGCGGCCTATTTCTCCCCCATTTTGGCCATTTTGCCCTCCAAACGGCACTACCGCCGGCAACATCCAGCAGATACGCTGAATCTAGTCGTATAGGCCCTATGAGAACGGGAGCAACCATGGCAGCCTTGTTCACGACCCCCAAACGCAATGACACTACCGCCGGAACCCATGTTGCCGAACCCAACGTTCGCCGTCGCATAAGACTCGCGCACGGCAGCTGGCGCCGCGTGACGCGCCGCATCGTCGTGGGAGCCGTATGCGCGCTCACGGTGAGCTCGCTGCTCATGCCGAGCGTCTCGCTCGCAGCGGAATGGGTCAAGGTCGGCGGCAACAAGTACAACACCGCGGCGAGCGACGAAGCCGGTACCTGGTCGTGGGACGGCGCCGACGACTTGAAGCTCAACAACTATAACGGCGGCGAGATCCAGGCCGCAGGCAAGCTCAACGTGAATTACTCAGGAGCCAACATCGTCACTGCCGAATGGATCGAAAGCATCAACGTTTCTCATGGCACTAACGAGAATGCCGAGCTCAATATCCAAGGCGACGCGGGCAGCACGCTCAGCGTGACATCTACTGAGGACGCTATCCTCTCCACGGGTAATATCAACATCGACGGAGCCGGATCCGTCAACGCCACGAGCACTGGGTTTGATGCCATCAATGCCGGGGGTGATCTCGCTATCAAAGGTTCGGGCAACGTCAACGCCACGGGTGCATCGGATGGCATCAGGGCAAACGGCAATATCACGATTGACGACAGCGGAGCCGTCACCGCCAGGGCTACCGAGGACAAGGGTATTGGAACCGACAAGAACCTCACCATCAAGGGTGGCGGGACGGTCGAGGCAAGCTCAGCTGATGGTGAGGCCCTTTGGAGCGGCGGCAATATCAACATCTCGGACGGCAGCCAGGTCAAGGCAAGCTCCGAGAAAGACGCTGCCGTCGAGGCCAAGGGCAGCCTCGCAGCCACAAACGCCTCCCTCAACGTAAACGGTGTTGAATATGGCGTCTATGCCCACAAGGGCATCACCCTCGATCATGCAAACGTGACGGTCCGTGCAGGTAAAGGCAGATACGGTGGCGCCATCGCCCTCTTCACCTACCAGGACGACATCGTCGTCAAGAACGGCTCCACCGTGGACGCGTTTGCGGAAGGCGAGGTTTCGGCTGCATTCTCCACCAGAAACGATCGACCCAACGAGAAGGGTGGCCACATCTACATCAGCGACTCCGTTGTCAAGGCCATAGCCCGCTATGTCGAGAACGGCGACGGCCCCATCCCCTACAGCGAAAACCAAGATGGCGAGACGAGGCGCGAACCCCAAGGCGAGAACATCGGCATCATCGCCCAGACCAGCGAGGGCGTCACACCCGCAGTCATCTCGATCACCCGCAGCAAGGTAACGGCCGAAGGATATACAGCGGCAATCTTTGCCCGTGCCATGAGCGCTGACGGCAAGACAATCGGCACCATCAAGATTGAGAACGCCGCCATCCAGACGCCCGAAGGCGGCAAGGTCATTGACTATCACAAGCTCCGTGACGGCATCTACGAGGCAGGCCAAGCCATCGGCACGGGCGACGCTATGATCGACTCCCCCTATAACGAAGCTGTCGCCAAGAGCATGGTCATCGCACCTCCCGAGGTAGCCAAGCCGGAAGACCCCAAGCCCGACGAGACCAAGCAAAACCCCAAGCCTGAGGGCTCAAAGCCGACCAAGGCCGTTGCGGCTTCAACCACGA
>JAHYYN010000081.1:0-15030 GCA_019424945.1 Collinsella sp.
GACACGCCCAGGCGCACGGCACCGCCATCGCCCGCCGCGCGTCGGGCACGGCGCAGCGCGTCCTCGGACTGCCGCATGATCGAGCGCGCGTCGTCCACCAGCAGTGCGCCGGCCGGCGTCACTTTGACGCCCGAGTGCGAGCGTTCGAACAGCGTGATGCCGAACTCGGCCTCGAAGCCCGAAACCTGCTTGACGAGCGCCGGGGTCGACACGCGCAATTTTGCCGCCGCACGCGAGAAACTTCCCAGCTCCGCGGCGGCCGAAATAGCGTCAAGTCGTCGATCGTACACGTCAATCTCCCGTTTTCGCACGCGCGGGCCCACAGCGCCGCAGGGGGTCGTTTTCGCAGGTCATGCGCTCAATTAAGCATAAACTGCATCGCACAGTGTAAACCTATGATTAACGCCATTCTAACAAATATGCAATTCACCTGCGCAAATGCAAAGCATACGATAACCAGCGAAAACCACGTGGGTCGGTTAATGGGAGCGACCCACCGGGAGGCACAAGAAGGGAAGTTCCTATGAGCAATTGGCTTAAGCTCGAGGGCGATGTCTGCGCCGTGACCGGCGCGCTCGGCGGTATGGGCGTCGAGATTTGCCGCGAGTTCGCCCGCAACGGCGCCAACGTCGTCCTGCTCGACCTGGACGAGGAGAAGGTCAAGGCCGCTGCCGCCGACCTTGCTGCCGAGTTTGGCATCCACGCCGAGGGTTACAAGATGAACGCCACCGACGAGGCCGAGGTTCAGGCTGCCGTCGACGCCACCATCGCCGACTTCGGCCGTGTCGACGTCCTCGTCAACACCGCCGGCATCCTGCGCTTCGCAGCCATGGAGGACCTGCCGCTCTGCGACTGGAACGAGGTCATCAACGTCAACCTCACCGGCTACTTCATCACCTCGCAGCGCTTTGGTCGCGAGATGATCAAGGCCGGCCAGGGCCGCCTGGTTCACATCTCCACCGTCGCCAGTCACTCCCCCGAAACGTTCTCGGGCGTGTACAGCTCCACCAAGGCGGGCGTCAACATGATGTCCAAGATGCTGGCTGCCGAGTGGGGTCCCTACGGCGTGCGCTCCAACTGCGTCGAGCCCTGCTTCGTCAAGACCCCCATGTCGGCAAACTTTTACGCCGATCCCGAGGTCGAGAAGAGCCGCAGCCGCCTCATCGCCACGCGTCGCATCGGCGAGGTCAGCGATATCGCCAACGCCGTCATGTTCCTGGCGTCCACGCGCTCAGACTTTACCACCGGCGACGCCATCAAGGTCGACGGCGGCTTCTCCAACATGATGGGCGACCTCACCGCCAAGCCCGGTGGCCGTCGCGCATACGCCGACAACTACCTCAAGAACAAGGGTGTCGAGCTTTGGTCCGATGAGTCCGGCGTCGCCAAGCCGACCGACCAGTAAACCAACCTGACAGGGAGACCCCGCGGACACGCCCGCTCCTCCCCCGCATCGATTAGAAAGAGTCCCATGACTTCCACCAACTCCAACAAGGGTCGCGCCGTCGTGCTTTCCGCCGCGTGCGTCACCATGTTCTTCATCAGCTCCATCGCGCTGTATTCCGTCGTGAGCAAGAACCTGCTTGCCGTCTACCCCGAGTGGTCCAGTGCCCTGACCTGGGCTTTCCCGGTCTTTCAGACCATCATGGCCGTAACGGGCATCTTCGCCGGCCGCATCTCCGATAAGATCGGCCCGCGCAACGTCGTGATCGCCGCCGCCGTGTGCTACGGCCTGGGCTGGTTCATGTCCGGCACCGTTACCGAGCCGTGGCAGTTCTACCTGTGGTTCTCGCTCGTCGCCGCCATCGGCAATGGCCTGGGCTACAACCCGGCGCTCACCACCGGCCAAAAGTGGTTCATCGACAAGAAGGGCCTCGCCTCCGGCATCACCCTTGCCGCCTCCACCGCCGGCCCCGCCGTGCTGTCCCCGGTGCTCGCCTCGCTGCTCATCCCGAGTCTCGGCATCTTTGGCGCCCTCAAGGCACTCGGCGTCATCTTCTTTGTAATGATCGCCGCCTCCGCCCTGTTCCTGAAGGCCCCCGAGGCCGGCTGGCTGCCCGAGGGCTTCGAGGCCCCCAAGGGCGGCGCGCACGCCGGCACCTTCGGTGACCTCACCCCGGGCGAGATGGTCAAGACCCCGCGCTTCTGGGTCCTCATCGTCACCTTCGCCTTTGCTGCCACTGCAGGCACCCTGCTTGTGGGCAAGGTTGCCTCCATCGCCGCCGTCCAGCTCTTCGCCGACCCCACGAGCGCCGCGGCCGTCGCCCTCGGTGGCGTGGTGGTCTCCGTCAACACCTGCGCCAACCTGGTCGGCCGTCTGTCCTTTGGTCAGATCATCGACAAGCTCGGCGCCTACAAGTCGCTGCTCATCAGCCTTGTCGTCACCATCGTCGCACTCGTCATCATGTCGATGAGCTTTACGCAGAGCATGTTCTTTGTGGCGCTCGCCCTGCTCGGCTTTAGCTTTGGCGCTCTGCTCGTCATCTACCCGCCGCTCACCGGTGGCGCCTTTGGCACCAGCAACATCGGTGTCAACTACGGCATCATGTTCTTGGGCTACGCCGCCTCTACCTGGATCAGCCAGCCCATCACCGCCGTGCTGTATCACGCCGAAGCCGGCAGCGCCGCCTACCAGCAGTCCTTCTATGGCGCCATTGTGATTGCCGCCATCGCCGTCGTGCTCACCGTCTACATGATGGTCTCCGACAGCAAGAAGAAGTCCGCCTAGTTATACCGATGTGACAAAGGGGCTGTCCCTTTGTCACATTCCAAGCCACCAGCATTAAGGAGTCGAAATGTCTGAGCTCAACCCCGTCCGCATTGCCGTCATCGGCGCCGGCGCCATGGGCCGCAACCACATCCGCTTTGTCACCGAGGAGCCCGAGGCCGAGCTCGTCGCCATCGCCGACGCCTTTGAGGGCGCCCGCGCCACGGCCGAGGCCGCCGGCGTGCCGTTCTTTACCGATCCTGCCCAGATGATGGACGAGGTCAAGCCCGAGGCCGTCATCATCGCCACCCCCAACGACCTGCACCTGGGCGTTGCCCGCGAGGCCATCAAGCGCAACATCGTGCCGCTGGTCGAAAAGCCAATCTCCAACGATCTCGAGGATGCCCAGGCCTTCGCCGCCGAGGCCGAGACCGCCGGCGTGCCCGTGCTCGTGGGTCAGCACCGTCGCCACAACCCGTTTGTGAACAAGGCCAAGGAGATCATCGAGTCCGGCGAGTTGGGCAAGCTCACCGTGTCGAGTTTCCACTACATGATCTATAAGAACGACGAGTACTTCGATGTCGAGTGGCGCCGCAAGAAGGGTGCCGGCCCGATCCTGGTCAACCTGGTGCACGACGTCGACCTGCTCCGCTACCTGCTGGGCGAGCCCGTCGCCGTCCAGGGCATGCAGTCCAGCGCCGCCCGCGGTTTTGAGACCGAGGACTCCGCCGTGGTCAACGTCCGCTTTGCCGACGGCGCGCTCGCGAGCATGACCATTTCCGACGCCACCGCCAGCCCCTGGAACTGGGAGGCGACCGCTCGCGAGGACCCGCAGTACCGTCCCTTCGACGCTGACGCTTACTTTATCGGCGGCACCAAGGGCGCCCTTTCGCTGCCCCGCCTGCACCAGTTCTCCTACGACGGCGCCTCTAACTGGCACAAGCCGCTGCAGATGGAGATTCCGGCTGTCGACCCGGCGCTGCCGCACAAGATGCAGCTCAAGCACTTTGTGAAGGTCGTCCGCCGCGAGGTCGAGCCCGTCGTGACCCCCGCCGATAACGTCAAGACGCTCACGCTTCTCAACGCCATCAAAGAGGCCGCCGAAACCGGCCAGCTCGTCGAGCTGTAACGCCTTAGGGCAGACCGCGGCAGAAGCCCCATGCGAACCCTTCGGTCCGCCACCAACAAGCCCCTCTTCTTTGCCCCGCGAGCAGCCTCCTGCCCGCGGGGCTTTTTGCTACTTCGCTGACGATTTTTCTGAGATGGGGGCCTTTTTGCACCTCAGCTTGATTCGTTCGCCACGAAAGCGGCCTATCTACTACGTTTAACCGATCACCCTCAACCATACCGAATTTCGCGAAATAAAAACCGCAGGTAGACAGGTTGCGCGTTCTCGGAAAACCGGGGATGGTCGACCCATACGGTTCAAACGTAGTAGATAGGCCGTTTTCATGGCGCGGCCCCAAAACAGTCTTTTGGGACGGGTGGTATCCTTGGTAGCCCTGTGCTGCAAACGCACCTTAAACGCAAGGAGTCCCATGGATCTTATCGCCCAGCTCGCGCGCGAGCTCAACCTTAAGGCCGCCAACGTCGAGGCGGCCGTCAAGCTCATCGACGAGGGCAACACCATCCCCTTTATCTCGCGCTACCGCAAGGAAGCCACAGGCGGCATGGACGACGTCGCCCTGCGCGCACTCGACGAGCGCCTGTCCTACCTGCGCAATCTTGAGCAGCGCAAAGAGGACGTCATCCTGCTCATCGACGCCCAGGGCAAACTCACGCCCGAACTCGAGCAGCAGATTCGCGAGGCCACGCAGCTCCAGCGTGTCGAGGACCTCTACAAGCCCTACCGCAAAAAGCGCATGACCCGCGCGCAGAAGGCCCGCGAGGCGGGACTCGAGCCGCTCGCCAATATGATCATCATGCAGGCCTCGGCCAAGGGCAGCGCGCTCGACGCCGCCGCGGCATACGTCAACGAGGAGGCCGGCTTCGACACGCCCGAAAAAGCGCTCGCCGGCGCCGCGGACATCGTGGCCGAGACGGTGGCCGAGGACCCCGAGAACGTCGCCGACCTGCGCGCCTTTACGCAAAACACCGCCGACATCGTCGTCGAGGCCACCGACCCCGCCGAGAAGACCCCCTACGAGCCGTACTACAGCTATGATGAGCCGCTGCGTCGCATCCCCAACCACCGTGTGCTGGCTATCGACCGCGGTGAGCGCGAGGGCAAGCTCCGCGTGCGCGTGAACGTCGACGGCGCTGCCGCCACGGTGCGCCTCGGCAGCCGTTGGCCCCGACGCCAGGGCGTGTTTGCTCCCATCTTCGATGCCGCCATCGCCGACGGCTACAAACGCCTCATGGCTCCCCCGCTGGAGCGCGAGGCCCGCGCCAAACTCACCGTTCGCGCCCAGACAGAGGCCATCAACGTCTTTGCCAAGAATCTCGAGGGCTTGCTCTCGGCACGCCCCGTCCGTGGCGCCCGCGTACTCGCGCTCGACCCGGGCTACCGCACCGGCTGCAAGGTCGCCGTCATGGACGAGACCGGCAAGCTGCTCGACCACGGCGTGGTCTATCCCACCAAGCCGCGCCACGACGTCGCCGGCACCAAGCGCGAGCTCGCCCGCCTCGTCAAGAAGGACAGCGTCAACACCATCGTCATCGGCAACGGCACCGCCAGCCGCGAGACCGAGGAAGTCGTCTCGGAGTTTATTGCCGAGCAGGCGCCCAGCCTTCGCTACACCATCGTCAACGAGGCGGGCGCGTCGGTGTACTCCGCCTCCGAGCTCGCGAGCCAGGAGTATCCCGATCTGGACGTCACCGTGCGTGGTGCCATGAGCCTGGGTCGCCGCCTGCAGGACCCGCTGGCAGAGCTCGTTAAGATTCCGCCCCAATCCATCGGTGTGGGCCAGTACCAGCACGACCTTGACCAGGCCGAGCTTTCGCGCACCCTGGGCCACGTGGTGGAGGACGTCGTCAACCGCGTGGGCGTCGACGTAAACACCGCGAGCGCGAGCCTTCTGGGATACGTATCGGGCATCACGCCGAGCGTGGCCAAGAACATCGTGGCGTACCGCGAGGAAAACGGCGCCTTTACCGATCGCCGCCAGCTCAAGAAGGTCCCCAAGCTGGGACCCAAGGCATATCTCAACGCCGCGGGCTTCCTGCGCATCAGCGGCGGCAAGAACCCGCTCGACGCGACAAGCGTCCACCCCGAGAGCTACGAGGTGGCCACGTCCGTCCTGGAGCGCGCCGGCGTTAAAGCAAGCGAGCTCAGCCGCGGCGGCGTGCCCGACATCGAGCGCCGTCTGGGCAGCATCTCGGCGCTGGCAAGCGACCTGGACTGCGGCACCCTCACGCTCATCGACATCGTCAACGAGCTCAAGAAGCCCGGTCGCGACCCGCGCGACGACGCGCCCGAGGTGGTCTTTAGCCGCTCAGCGCTTTCCATCGACGACCTGGAACCCGGCATGGAGCTCAAGGGCACGGTGCGCAACGTCGTCGACTTTGGCGCCTTCGTCGACGTGGGCGTGCACCAGGACGGCCTCGTGCACATCTCCAAGCTGGCCAACCGCTTCGTCAAGCACCCCAGCGACGTGGTGCGCGTCGGTGACACGGTCAAGGTGTGGGTTGAAAAGGTCGATCGCGACCGCAAGAAGATCTCCCTCACCATGGTGCAGGGGAAGTAAACCGCCAAAGCAAGGGTCCCCCCTCTCGCGACGTGCAAAATCGCGAGTATTCTGCAAATTCCACCGTTCCGGATGCCCCTCAGAGACGAAAAAGCAAGAAACAGCCCCCGCTTTAGCGTCATCAGAGCCAAAACGGGGGCTGTTCCATGCTTCACCCAGCTGGTAAAAGCCTTTACCTTGCTGAATACTCTCAATTTTGCACGGCGCAGGCGGGGGTACCTTTGTCCACGGCAGGATATGGAAGCCTATCACCAACCTACCGGCAAGTTCGTGTCGGCAGCCCCGGCCTTTCCTTTGCCTAGCGCGACCCTCGCGAAGCGCGTGAGCGATAGGGAAAGGAAAGGCCGGGGCGAACAACCCGCGATGTAGCCAGCGTTCGCGTTACGGCAGGATATGGAAACCGAGCGAGGCGATATCCTTGGCAAAACCGTGCACGGTATCGAGCGAGACCTCGTACGGGTCACGGCCGATGTTCTTACGCTTGGCCAGGATGCTGTTGGGCACCGTGATGATCTGGCAACCGCATCCTTCCGCCTGGTAAATATTGATAAGCTCACGCGTGGATGCCCACAGGACCTCGCAGTTGGGCTTGGCGGCGGCCTTCTTGACCGACTCCGTCATAAACGGAATGGGGTCGACGCCGGTGTCGGCGATGCGGCCGGCAAAGAGCGAGATGATGGACGGCGTCTCGGCGTCAACGGCTTCGACCATCTCATCGACCTGCGTAGGCGTAAAGATGGTGGTGACGTTGACCTTGATGCCGTCGGCCGAAAGCTTGCGCACCAGCTCGGCGGTGGACTCACCCTTGGTGGTCACGCACGGAATCTTGACGTAGACGTTCTCGGCCCAGGTAGCGATCTCGCGGGCCTCGACCTCCATGGTCTCGACGTCGTCGGCAAAGACCTCAAACGAGACGGACACATCGGTGATGTGAGCCAGGACCTCTTTGGCAAACGCGCGGTAATCCATCACGCCGCCCTTCTTCATAAGGGACGGGTTGGTCGTGAAACCCTGAACGTTGCCGTTCTCGTACATGTCGAGCATGCCTTCGAGGTTTGCACCGTCAGCGAACACCTTGATTGCCATCTGCCTGATTCCTTTCGTTAGCATACGGCCGATAAACTGCTAAACACTTTACCTACGTTTATCAAGGCGTGAACTGCGGGTTTTTATCTTCTCGGCGAACGGTATAAACACCTCAGTGTTTGGATTGATAAATCGATTGAGCATGCAAAAGCAAAGAGTCGCAGTTTGAGCAAACGTCAGAACGCGGGATTCATTAGATGAGGCCGAAATGCTGCATCGCTGTGACGGTGCCGTCGTGTGCGACATCGTCGGTCACGTAGTCGGCGACTGCCTTGACCTCGGGCATGGCGTTGCCCATGGCTACAGCCGTCTCGACGGCGGCGAGCATACCCAGATCGTTGCCGGAATCGCCAAAGCCAAAGGTGCGCGCGTTGCCGGTGCGACCCAGGTATTCCAGCGCTCGCGCCACGCCCACGCCCTTGTCGATGCCCTTGGGGCTCAGCTCGCGATTCTGACCACCGGTGTTGCACAGCTCAAACTCGCGCTCGATAAAGCCGTCATCGTTGGCTACGCGAGCCAGGTCGTACGCGTTAATGCACACCTTGCCTACGCGCAAGCGGCCATCGATGCGCATCTGATCGGTGCCATGCACCACGCCGGCGCCTAGCAGAAATGACTGTTCGACACCAACTGGCTCAAGTGAATAGGTGGCACCGTTCGTCTCGAACAATGCCTCGCCGCCCGCCACAGTAATGCGACGCGCGAGCTCCTCAACAATGTCCTCGTCAATGCAGTCCTCGTGTGCCACGCGGCCCTCGACCTCGAGCGTGGCCCCCGCCATGGCAACGATACCCGCCGGGTTCAGCGCGCGCAGGCCATCGGCAATCAGCCACAAGGGGCGACCCGTGCAGATAAATGCCTGGTGACCCGCATTGCGCAGGCGACCAAATGCATCGACAACGGCCTTCGACGGATGGATTGCATTGAAGTCCTTATCGGTCATATCGTCGGGATCGAACGACGTCAGCGTGCCGTCCACGTCAAAAAAGAGCACAGCGGGTTCGGGACACGCATCAATCATATGGGTTCCTTTCGAGGATAAGGGCAAACGAAGCATCCATCATATAATGGAGCGACGCAACCAGAGAGGTCACCCATGGAATTTTACGCAAGCTGCCCCGAGGGCTTTGAGTCCGCACTCGCCGATGAGCTTAAACGCCTCGGGCTTTCGCATGTCCGCCGCCTGAAGGGCCGCGCTACATTTGAGGGCGAGCTCGAAGAAGGCTACCGCGCCTGCCTGTGGTCGCGCCTGGCCAGCCGCGTGTTTGTGGTGCTCGGGCGCTTTGGGGCACAGGATGCCGATGAGTTGTACGACAGCGTTTACGACATCGCCTGGGAGAACATCGTCCGCCCCGGCGCCACCATCGCCATTACCGCCCGCGGCGTGACCGAGCAGCTGCGCAACACGCGCTTCTCGGCCCTGCGCGCCAAGGACGCATTGTGCGACCGCCTGGCCGAGACCACGGGCCGTCGCGCCGATGTCGATGCCGCCGACCCCGATGTTCACCTACTGCTTTCGTTGCGCCAGCGCCGCGCGAGCATAAGCCTAGACCTTTCGGGCGACCCGCTGTTCAAACGCCTGCCGCCCGCTGCGACTCGTGCCGGCGAGGGCGCACACGTGTTGCGCCCCGACTACGCCGCCCTGGTGCTGGCGCAGGTCGGCTGGACCGCACTATGCGAGCGCGAGCTGACGGCCAACGATTACGAGGATGAAGCCCTTCCCACGATAATCGATGCCTCGTGCGCCGGCGGCGGCCTGTTGCTGGAAGCCGTGAACATTCTGACCGACCGCGCCCCGGGCGCCACACGCGAGCGCCGGGGCTTTGAGGGCTGGCAGCTGCACGACGCCGCCCTGTGGGAGCAGCTGCTTGCCGAGGCGCGCGAGCGCGAAGCGGCAGCGCGCGAGCGCCAGGCACGCATCGTGGCTGTAGACATCGACCCCGCCGCCCGCAAGACTGCCGAGCGCATGGTCAAGTGCGCCGGCTACAAGCGTTTTGTCGACTTTTGTGCCGCCAAGCCCGCCACCGTGCTGGACCATGCGGGCGCCGTCGCCGGTGCCGCCGTGGTCGCGGATACGACCGAGACACCGCTTTCACTCATGCACGACGCCATGACGCTGGTCGGCGAGCTGCGCCGTGCGCCCGAGCTCGCTTCGGCACCGGTCGCCGCGCTCACCCGCGATGGCCTTATGGCCCGCGCGCTCCATGCCGAGCCCGCGCGCTCCATCGCTGTCATGCCCAATAACGAGGAGGCGGCTATTGAGGTTTGGCCCTCGCTCGACCACGCCGCCGCAGCGTTTGAGGCTGCGGCCAGCGCGGATGCCGAGGCCGAGGTTACGGATGCCAACGAAGTCAACGATGAAGCCGCCGCTTCCGCCATGTCCGAACCCGCTGCCACGCTCGACCTGGGCGACGGCAAGCCGTTGCCCGTGCTCATCCCCGAGTCGGAGCAGTTCGCCAACCGCCTGCGTAAGAACGCCCGTCTGCGTCGCAAGTGGGCAAAGCGCGAGGGCGTGAGCTGCTACCGCGTCTACGATGCCGACCTGCCCGACTACTCCGCCGCCATCGACCTGTACGAGGGCTGCCCGCAGACGCCGGGCCGCTGGCTCGTCATCGCCGAATACGCCGCACCTAAGACCATCGACCCCGCACTGGCCCAGGCCCGCATGCTCGACATCTTGGCCATCGCGCCGCGCATCCTAGATGTTCCCGCCGAGCATGTGCACGCCAAGGCCCGCATGCGCTCGCGCGGCGGCTCGCAGTACGGCAAGCAGGGCGTCGGCAAGGGCGGATCGGGCGAGCGCGCCAACATCGCGCGCCGTCGTCTGCCGCTCATCGAAGAGGGCGGCCTTACCTTTGCCGTCAACTTTGACGACTACCTGGATGTGGGCATCTTCTTGGATCACCGCGTCACCCGCAACCTGGTGCGCGAGCACGCCAAACAGGCACGCCGCTTCCTCAACCTGTTTGCCTACACCGGCACTGCCACCTGCTACGCGGCCGATGGCGGCGTCGAGGAGACCGTGACGGTCGACCTTTCCAACACCTACCTGGACTGGGCCGAGCGCAACATGCGCCAGAACGGCTTTGTTGGCCCGCAGCATCACTTTGTGCGCGATGACGTGCTCGCCTGGATTCGCGACCAGCGCCAGACGCGCAACCGCTGGGACCTGATCTTTGTCGACCCGCCCACGTTCTCGAACTCGTCCAAGATGGGCCGCCGCACCTGGGATGTCCAGCGCGACCATGTTGAGCTTTTGGCCGGCGTATCGCGCCTGCTCGCACAGGGCGGCCATGCCATCTTTAGCTGCAACCTGCGAGGCTTCCGCCCCGAGACACGCAAGCTCGCACGCGCGGGCGTGGTGCTACAGGACATAACGGCGCAGACCATCCCCGAGGACTTCGCACGCAACCAGAAGGTGCACCATTGCTATATCGTGCGCCGCCTGCCCATCGAGGACGCCATGGCCGAGGTCGGCTTTAGCGCCGAGGAAATTGCCGAGCGAACCGAGGAGCTGCGCAACCCCGAGGCCCGCAAGCCCCGTGCGGCAGTACCCGCGCACGCGCAGGCCGGCAACGGCAAGTCCAACTTTGCCGGCAAACCCTCCCCCGCCGGCAAGCCCAAAAAGAAGAAGTTCTACGCCAGCAAGCCTAAGGGCAGATAACAAAGTTGCGGTGGAATACGGACTGTTTTGCCTGGAATTAGGCAAATTTAGACCGTATTTCACCGCAACTCATATTGGGATGGTGGTTGGCGATCTAGCCTTGGGTGACTAGGCGGTAGCCAATGCCTACATGGGTTTGGATGTAGCGCGGATGCGCGGGGTCGGACTCGATCTTCTTACGCAACGTGCCCATAAAGACGCGCAGGCTCGCCAGATCGCTCTTGGTCGCCGTGCCCCAAATCTCGTGCAGGATATATTGGTGCGTCAGCACCTTGTCGGCGTTGTGCGCCAGCAAGCAGAGCAACTTATACTCGATCGGCGTCAGATGCAGCTCCTCGCCATCCATCGTGGCGATGCCGGCATCAAAATCGATATGCAACTCGCCGGTATCGAACGAGCCCTCGGAGACAACACCGCCCGCCTGCGCATACGAAAGGCGCCTGAGCGTGGTGCGAATGCGCGCGAGCAGCTCCTCGACCGAAAACGGCTTAGTCAGGTAGTCATCGGCGCCGGCATCGAGCGCTCGGATCTTGTCCGCGTCCTCGCTGCGCGCCGAAACCACGATGATCGGCATGCCCGACCACGCGCGCACCGACTCCACCACCTTGACGCCGTCCATATCGGGCAGGCCCAGATCGAGCAGCACAATGCTCGGCGCCTGCGACGAAGCGGCGGCGATGGCGGCGTGGGCGGTCTCCACAGCCATATGGCGCAAACCGTGCGCCTCGAGCGCGGCGACGATAAGGTTGCGGACGGCGGGATCGTCCTCAACGACCAAGATGAGCGGTTTCACGGCAGAGTTCGGCACAGCGCTACTCCTTATCAAACGAAACGTCGGCGGCGGGAAGCTCAATCGTAAAGACCGAACCGTGCGGGTCCGCCGCGGTAACCTCTATGCTACCGCCATGTGCCAGCGCAATGGAGCGGCAGAGCGAAAGCCCCAAGCCCACACTGCGGCAGCTGTCGGCCAGGCCATGGTTGGCGGTGTAGAACGACTCAAAGATCCGCTCGCGGTCCTCGGGCGCAATGCCCGGGCCATCATCAGCAACCGAGCACGCCACGCATCCATCATGGACGCCAATCGAGATTACGATATGCGAGCCCGCGGGCGTATAGGCAATGGCGTTGTTCACCAGGTTGACCACCAGCTGCACCATCAGGCGCGCGTCGACGTTGACGAGCGCCGGCTCATCGCACGCCACCACCTTAAGGTCGTGCTCGCGCACGGCCGGGTTCACGTGGCGCAGCGCCTCCTCGACGATATCGTCCATGAGCTCGAGCGTGGTCGACAGGCGCATACCGCCACCCTCGAGCTTGGTGATGGCGAGCAGATTCTCGACGGTGGCGTTGAGCCACAGCGCATCCGAGCGAATGGATAGAAGCAGGCCGCGGCGCGTCTGGGCATCGAGCACCGCGGTGCCGGTCGAGCCCTGATCGAGCAGCACGTCGGCATTACCCGAAATACTGGTAAGCGGCGTGCGCAGATCATGCGAGATGGAGCGCAGCAGGTTGGCGCGCAGCTGTTCGTTTTTGGCGAGCACCGCCGCTTCCTCGCGGGCCTCCATGGCGCGGGCGCGGTCGAGCGCCAGCTCGCCTTCGCTCACGATGGCATCGGCAAGTGTCCGCTCCTCATGCGTCAGCACGTCGGGCTCGGCAACGATAGCCAGCACGCCCACCACCGAGGCGGGGTCGCCCGAGCGGACGAAGCCGTCGCCCGTGCGAACCGTCAGGTAGATGCCATAAAACGCCGAGCCGCCATAGGTTGCATCGAGCGGCGTTCCCACATAGGCGGACGCCGAGAGCCGCGGCGGCATCTGCGGCGCCAGTTCATGCACCGGCGCGGCATCGCCCACGGCCGTGTATGTCGCACGCGGCAGCAGGTCATCGCCCTCGGCGTCGGCGCTGTACCACACGACCGGACAGCCCGAAAGACGCGCCAGCTGCGTTGCCATGGCATGGACAATCTGCTGCTGATCGGCGCACCGCTGCAGCATGCGGTTGGTCTCGAGCACCATATGCGTGCGGCGGTCGCTGGCGGCAGCCTGTGCCAAGGCGCGGCGCAGGGCCAACGCAATCGAGCTCGACACAAGCGAGACCACGAACATGATGAAGAACATGCCGGGATAGACGCGGTCGATAAGCGACAGCGAGTAGCGCGGGTCGACAAACAAGAAGTTGTAGAGTGCCACGGCGGCAGCCGAGCTCAGCAAGCAATACAGGCGACTCCAGGTAAAGAATGCGCACAGCTGAACGGCGAACACATAGACGATCATGATGCTCGGCGCGAGACCCGGATGGTCGAGCAGCGCGCCCGTAATCGTCGCCGCGACCAGCAACCCCGCCGATACGCAGGCGTCATACAGAGGAGTGCGGCGCGTCAGCGTTGTGCGCCGCCACCAAAAGCTATCGGCAATATCGCCGTCCGTACGGACGTCCATCAGTGCCCCGCCCCTCTCTCAAAAACAAAAACCACCACAAAGGAACAGGCACCTTTGTGGTGGTTTCCCTTGTGGTGGTTCCAAGTGTAAAGCCTTCTACGACCGGCGGTCGCTAGACAAACAGCACGTGCGCGAGCAACGCGCAAACGCACGCCGCGACAAGCACCGTCACCACGATCGAGATCACGCGGTCGGCCATATCCATGTTGGCACGATTCGTAAAGAACCGATCTTCAGCGGCATCGACGCGCGCCTCACGCACCAGCTCGGTCGCAAAATCGCAACCGTCAAGCACCTTTGCATCCATGGTTTCCTCCCAGGACTCAATCACTGTCATTGCAAGCCTGCCCGTTCGCAGCCAAACCTCAAGCGTCGACTACGGACGCTCGTCGGGAGCCAGGCGCTGCATCTTGCTCACGGCCTTAAACTTGGTGAACAGCGGCACGTACTCAAAGCTCACGTTGGAGTTCTCCAGGCCGTACCAGCGCGCAGGCGTGCCGGCGGCGCGGCGGATGATGTACTTGAGCGTGATGGCCGTACGCTCGCTGGGCTCCACGTCGCTTTCGGGCGCCAGCAGCTTGCGGATCATGACGAACTTAAACGTACCGATGTTGCCCGGGTCCTTGTAGACCGAGTAGTCATGCGTCTGCGCCGGCAGCTCGCCGCTGGCAGCCAGGTCCTGAACAACCTGGCGCAGGTAAGCATTGACGCGCTGGTTGATCTTATAGCCCAGGTACAGATGCACGCGGAATACGTAGTCGGTGCCGAACGTCTCGACCGAGTAGGCAAAGGTATGCGGCTCCTCCATGGTCTCGACATTCACGAACCACCAGGCACGAGCGCGCTTGGGGTGCTTATCCAAAATCGAGTAGACGATATCGCGGTCGATATAGTCGGTGTTGGTGTCCTTGGTCAGGTACACGATGTTGTCGCTCATGAGCTCGTAGCGATCGTCGTCGCGCAGGCGTTTGAGCTGCGGCAGATAGCTGCGCAGCGGCAGCAGCGTAAACTGACGTTGCTCGACCGCCGTACCGTTGTACCAGCACACCATGATGCCCATGATGAGTGCAGCCATGAGGATGGTGAAGTAGCCACCGTGGAAGAACTTGGTGAGCGAGCTCACAAAGAAGAAGCCCTCGAGCAAAAGGAAGAAGGCGGCAAAGATCCACGGCGCGACCTTGAGATTGCGCTCCACGTGCAGATAGAAGAAGAGCAGCATTGTCGTGCACATCATGGTCAGGGTAATGGCCAGGCCGTACGCGGCCTCCATGTGCGCCGAGTTCTGGAACAGCAGCACCACGACGACGCAGCCCACGAGCATGACGTTGTTGACCATGGGGATGTAGAGCTGGCCCTTGGTCTCGGCAGGATAGAAGACCTGCATATGCGGCATGAGGTCCAGGCGGCTGGCCTCGGACACCAGCGAGAATGCGCCGGTGATGAGCGCCT
>JAHYYN010000082.1:0-10976 GCA_019424945.1 Collinsella sp.
GGAGCGTCGCGCCCAGATGCTCGCCGCCACGCCCGGTGAGCTGCGCTCGCTCGGCGCCGACGTGACGCGCATTGCGGCCGAGTCGCCCACCTGCGTCTTTGGCGGCCGCGACGTCATCGCCAAGAGCAACGCCGGCTTTAACGTCGTCGACCTGATGGGCTAACCACAGCAAGCAAAACCACTACAAAGGGGACAGGCCCCTTTGTAGTGGTTCGAACACTTGTTCTATACGTACACATGTTCTATAGTATGGGTGATTGCATCGGATCTAAATTGCAACTAGAATATAGTTGCAGAATGTGAGGCGGGATGACTCGAGCCGATAAACTCATCGCCCAACTGTTTAGCTGCCCTTCGACGTATCGGTATGCCGATTTTTTAAAAGTCATGGCCTCATATGGCTTTGAAATGGACAGCAAAGGCAAGACATCCGGATCGCGCATTCGCTTCTACAGGCCCTCAGATGGCAGGATGTTCGTGATGCACGCGCCTCATCCATCTGACGAATTGACAGCGGGGACAATTCGAAACATCGTTCGATTTCTGCAGGATGTCGGAGGCAGTCATGAGTAACGTTTTGGCATACAAGGGCTATTTCGCCCCAGTCGAGTTCGATGCCGAGCAGCATGTACTAACAGGTATGGTCGCCGGCATTAGGGACGCAATCGTATTTGAAGGCTCCACGGCTGAAGAAGTGGAGCAATGCTTCCACGACGCCGTCGACGATTACCTTGAGTTTTGTGCCGAAAAGGGCAAGGAACCAGAGCGGGCTTTTAAGGGCTCGTTCAATGTGAGAACAGGCTCCGAGCTTCACAAGCAGGCAGCACTTGCGGCGGCAAAGAAGGGCGAGTCACTCAATAAGTTTGTGACCGAAGCAATCGCCGCGGCGTTATAGCGTTAACGCATGGGCCAAAACCACCACAAAGGGGACAGGCACCTTTGTGGTGGTTTCGACATTTGCCCAGATAAAACCTGCCAAAATAAACCTGTCCCTTTTTGGTAGGTTTGGGAGAGGAAGCCGGGATGGACAAGACTGAGTTGCGGCGGGCGGTGATTGCTCGGCGCGATGCTCTTGATTTGGACTTGCGGGCGGCGAAGTCTGCTGATATCTGTGCGCGGCTGGTTGAGCTGCTGGGCCGCTTGGATGCCGCGGCGCCGCACACCGTTGCCGTCTATGCCGCGATGGGTTCCGAAGTCGACTCAGCCGCGTTTGCCGCAGCTGCCGCCAAACGTGGCTGGCGCGTGGCCTATCCGTGCATGCTCTCGGCAACAGACGCCGCAGCTTGTGGCCAGCGCATGTGTATGCGGGCAGTTGCCGCCGACGATGCGTCCGCGGCTCCGTTTATCGCCCACCCCACGCGGGCCTTTGCGGCCACGGACATCGACAGCAGCCGCTTCCCTATCGTGCCTGCCGAAGCTCTCGACATGATCGTCGTGCCGCTCGTAGCATTCGACCGCACCGGCACGCGCCTAGGCTACGGCGGCGGCTGCTATGACCGCTACCTGCCCATGCTCTCGCCCGTATGTCAAATCGTCGGCATCGCCTTTGACGAACAGCGCGTCGACCACATCCCCACCGATGCCCACGACCTGCCGCTGCCCAACATCATCAGCGCCTAATCGCCGCCACATCAGCCACGGCTACAGCAGCACCATCGCAGTCTAGTGCTCCTCGCCGGCGCGGGCCAGGTCGTAGGGCGTGGTCTGGTAGACGTAGTAGTTGAGCCAGTTGGTGTAGAGCAGCTGAGCCTGGCTGCGCCAGACGTTGCGCGGCTCGGCGGTGGGGTCGTCGTTCGGGAAGTAATGCGCCGGCACCTGAGGGTTGAGGCCGCGCTTCACGTCGCGCTCGTACTCCAGGCGCAACGTGTCGGTATCGTACTCGGGGTGGCCAAAGACAAAGAAGCGGCGGCTGTCGGTCGACTTGACAATGTACAGGCCCACCTCGTCGGACACGGCCACGACCTCAAGCTGCGGCTCGGCCTCCACGTCCTCGCGGCGCACATCGGTGTTGCGCGAATGCACGGCATAGAAACGGTCATCAAAGCCGCGGACCAGCGGGCTTTGCGGCTTCACCAGATAATGCTCAAATACGCCGCTCGCCTTTGCCGGCAGGTCGTACTTCTGGATACCGTAATGATGGTACAGGCCGGCCTGCGCGCCCCAACAAATGTGCAGCGTAGAGTGCACGTGCGTGGTGGACCAATCCATGATCTGGCAGAGCTCGGGCCAGTAGTCGACCTCCTCGAACGGCATCTGCTCCACCGGCGCGCCCGTGATAATCAGGCCGTCGTAGTGGATGTCGCGGATGTCGTCGAACGTGCGATAGAACGTCTCCAGGTGGCCGGCGCTCACGTGCGTGGCCTCGTGCGTCTTGGTACGCAGCAGGTCCACCTCTACCTGCAGCGGCGTGTTGGAGAGCTTGCGCATGATCTGCGTCTCGGTGGCAATCTTGGTGGGCATGAGGTTGAGGATGAGCACGCGCAGCGGACGAATGTCCTGGTGCAGCGCGCGGTACTCGGTCATGACAAAGATGTTCTCGCTCTCGAGCTGCGCGGCGGCAGGGAGGGCGTCGGGAATACGAATGGGCATGGATGCTCCTTACGAGTCAGTTGCAGCTATGGTACAACGACCGGCCCCATCCGCGCGAGCGCATCGCCCAGCGATGCCGTCAGCGGCCCAAATCACTCCAAAAGTAGAGATTAAGGCATGTCCCAAAATCTACTGCACTTTAGCCTAGCAAAGTAACAGCAGAACGCTACAATGGTTCAACGCGAAAAACTCGGCCGAAAGGATACATTATATGTACCAGACGCGTAAGATCGGTGTGGTCGGCCAGGGCCACGTAGGAGCACATGTCGCCAACAGCCTGCTCATGCAGGGCATTGCCGATGAGCTGTACCTGTGCGATATCAACGAGGCCAAGGTGACGTCCGAGGTCCAGGACTTGCGCGACTCCCTTTCGTTTGTCCCGTACAACACCAAGATCGTCAACTGCTACGACCACTACGAGGAGCTGGCCTGCTGCAACGTCATCGTCAACGCTGCCGGTAAGGTCGCACTGGCCGCCGGCAACCGCGACGGCGAGCTGTTCTTTACCACCGACGCCGCCCGCACCTTTGCCAAGCGCATCGTCGACGCCGGCTTTGACGGCATCTTCGTGAGCATCTCCAACCCCTGCGACGTCGTGTGCACCGAGCTGTGGCACCTGACCGGCTACGATCCCAAGAAGATTATCGGCTCGGGCTGCGGTCTGGACTCCGCCCGCCTGCGCACCGAGATCTCCAAGAAGGTCGGCGTGAGCCCCAAGTCCATCGACGCCTACATGATCGGCGAGCACGGCTTTAGCCAGCTGGCCGCCTTTAAGTCCGCGACCATCGCCGGCAAGAGCCTTAACGAGCTTCAGGCCGAGAACCCCGACAAGTACGCCTTCGACCACATGGAGGTCGAGGAGCTTGCACGCAAGGGCGGCTATGTGACCTACCAGGGCAAGCAGTGCACCGAGTACGCCGTCGCCAACTCCGCCGCGCGCGTCTGCGCCGCCGTGCTGCACAACGAGCACGCCGTGCTTTCGGCCTCTACGCTTATGACCGGCCAGTATGGCGAGGAGGGCATCTTTACCTCCCTGCCGTGCGTGATCGGCGCCGAGGGCGTCGAGGAGGTCTACACGCTCGACCTGTCCGAGCACGAGCTCGAGGGCTTCCACAAGAGCTGCCAGCACATCCGCGACAACATCGCCCAGCTCGACTGGTGGAACGCCGAGGCCTACGACGCAAAGTAGGCCGCTGGCTGCCGCAACCTTGCGAATCTAAGCGCGATACTAAGCGGGCCGCGCCGGAAATCCCCGGCGTGGCCCGCTTTTTTGACTCACGCAGTGCCCTTGCGAATCGAAGGTGAATACTTTTCCGCGAAGTGAACGAGCAAAAACGAGCCCCCGAAGCATCGACACTTTTCAGACGCCGTTTCCTGCGGTTTCGTAAGGTTTTTCCTGCAGTTTTGGCGTCAAAAAGTGTGGATGCTTCGGGGTTCCAAAATAGGTCGTTCACTTCGCGGAAAAGTATTCACCTTCGTTTTCGCGCAGACACGAATCCGGCCGCCACAACGCAAAACGGGGCCCGCGCGCAGCGCAGACCCCGTCAAAAAAGATAATTCCCGTTACCTAGTACTGCTCGATGCCCATGTAGCGACGAACCTCGGGGCTGTGGTCGAACACCTTGCCGCGGGCGGCGCGCAGCTCGCAGCTCATGTTGTAGAAGAAGATCGGCTCCAGGTACGAACGCACGCTGGCAGGCACGTCGCCCACGCCGTACTCGAGTGCGTCGAGCACCATGACCGTATCGGTGTGCGTGTTGAGGAACGCCAGCGCGCGCTCCTCCATGGGGCGGCACTCGCCCGATCCGAGCTGTACAAAGTAGAACACGCCGGGCTCGGTGGCTTCGAACGGGCCGTGGAAGTACTCGCCGGAGTGGATGTAGCAGCAGTGCTGCCACTGCATCTCCATGAGCGAGCAGATGGCCATGGCGTAGGTCTGGCTAAAGTTGGGGCCGGATCCCAGGATGTAGAAGAACTCGTGCTGCTGGCAGAGCTCGGCAAAGCGATCGCCCAGCTCGGCATTGACCTTCTCGCGGGCAGCGGGCAGCAGCGCATCCATCTGCTTAAGGCCGGCGTACATATCGGCGAGCGCCTCGTAACCCTCCTGCTGGTCGAGCAGCTCGGCAGCCATCAGGACGCCGATGCCTTGCGGAACCTCGGCCTGCGGCACGCCTTCGCCCCACGGATAGACCCAGGTGGTCCACTTGCCGTTATCAATCTTGGAGCCCTCGCAGTCGGTGAGGGCGACAACCTCGGCGCCGGCGGCCAGCGCCATCTCGCAGCCGTCGACGACCTCCTGCGTGTTGCCGCTGTGGCTGCAGGCGATGACGAGTGACTTCTCGCCAAGACTCTTGGGAGCCATCAGGCAAAACTCGCGTGCCGTGTAGACCGTCGAGGTAAACGTGGTGGCCTCGCGCTTGAGCAGCTCGTTGGCCGGCATCAGGTCGATCATCGAACCGCCGCAGGCGATCCAAAAGACGTTCTCAATCTTGCCCTTGCGCTCGATAATTTCCTGAACCAGATCGTGTGCGTTCACGGTGATGTTCCTCCTTGTGTGGCGGCTTTGGACGACGGCAGCTCGTACCTGCTGTCGTTCTATGTTGTCCTATTTATAGCACGCACGACGATGCACGTGAAGTCATTTCACCAAACTTGTTCTATGTTGTTCTATCTGTGGACGTTAGATGTCGAACACGTAGCGCGAGCCCACGATCTTTTGGCGTCCGAGCAGCAAGGGCCGCTCGTCCGCATCGGTAAAGTACGCCTCCATATAGAAGAGCGGCTCGCCGACCGGCACCTCCAGCAGCGAGGCCGCCTGAGCATCGGCAAGCGCAATCTCCACCGTACAGGGGTCGGACTTGAGCGGCGCGCGGCCCGAATGCTCGGCAACGAGCGCAAAGATGGAATTGTCCGTGAGGTCCTTGTCGGCAAGCGTCTGCAGATAGGGATGGTCGGCCAGCACAAAGGCGTTGTTCTCGAGCATGACGGGCACGCCGTCTGCCGTGCGCACGCGCTCGACAACGATGAGCTCGCAGCCGGGTTCCACACCAAAAAACGCCGCGTCCTCGCGCGTCGCCGCAACCACCGTGCGCGACACCAGGCGTGCTCCGGCCACCATGTCGTTGGCGGCGCAACCCTCGGAAAAGCTCTGAACGTCACCCTTCTGGACAATCTTGCGTTTGAGCTTGGGCGCACACACAAACGTGCCCCTCCCCTGCTGGCGGTTGAGATACCCCGCGCGCGACAGCTCCTCGACGGCGCGGCGCACGGTGATGCGTCCCACGCCGTAGTACTTCGCGAGCTCCATCTCGGAAGGAATGCGCGAGCCGGATGCGTACACGCCGCGCGCGATCTCGCCCTTTAGGTCGTCCATAACCTGCTGGTACAGCGGCACGGCGGACACCTCGGCGCGCTCGGAACGTTCGGTCTTGTTATCGGCTACCATCGTTACGCTCCATCCCGCGCATGCTCGGACTCAAATTCTTCAATCGCCGCCATAAACTGCTCGCCAAAGGCATCGGCCTTTTTCTCGCCAATACCGTTGACCTGGATAAGCTCGTCGCGTGTCTGAGGTCGTAGGCGGCACAGGCCGCGCAGGGCCTTGTCAGAGAAGACCATGTACGGCGCCATCTCCAGCTCGGTCGAAATCTCCTTGCGCAGGGCACGCAGGCGCTCGAACAGCTCGGCATCGTCACCCACGCGCGGGCGCTGATCTAGCTCGGCCTCCTCACGCAGCAGATCCACCGCGCGGCGGGCACGGGCCGAGGCCTTGCGCCTGGACGCACGACGCTTGACGGTAAAGGCAAACGCCTCATCCTCGACCTCGGCGGCACGCGGGCCCAGCCCCACGACCGGGTACTGCCCCTGCGAGGCGGCCAAATAACCGCGGCCGCACAGCTGGCCGATGATGTCCTTGATGCGCCCGACCGATTCGCTCGACAGCTCACCGTAGCCGCGGTCCTCGTCCAGATGCATCTGGCGAATGCGCTCGGTGTTGCCGCCGTGGAGCACGTCGGCGATGAGCGACTTGCCGAAGCGCATGGGTCGCGTGGCCACATAGCGCACGGCGGCGCGGGCCATAGCGGTGACGTCCTCGACCTCAAACTGCGTGAGGCAGTTGCTGCAGTTGCCGCAGCCCCCGGCGTCGTCCGTGGCGGTGGCGCCCGCACCAGACGCAGCCGCATGCTCGGCCGCGGCCTCGTCGCCAAAGTAGCGCAGCATGTATTCGCGCAGGCAGCCGGTGGTATTGCAGTAGCCCTCCATCTGGCTGAGCAGACGATATCGATTCTGGAGCGCCCATGCGCGCTGCTCGTCGTCGAGCGCCTCGTCGGCCGCATCGCCGCGGTCGATCAAAAAGCGGCGCATGCGAAAATCGTTGCCGTTCCACAGCAAGTGGCAGCTGGCTGGATCGCCATCGCGGCCGGCGCGGCCTGCCTCTTGGTAGTAGGCCTCGATGCTCTCGGGCACGTTGTTGTGGATCACGTAGCGCACGTTGGGCTTGTCGATGCCCATGCCAAAGGCGTTGGTGGCAACCATCACCTGAATATCGTCGTCGATAAAGGCGCGTTGACTTTGACGACGGGCGTCGTTGCCCATGCCGGCATGGTAGCGGCCAACGCGAATGCCGCTGGGGCCCAGCGCCTCGGCAAGCTCACCTGCCAGCGCATCGACTGTCTTGCGGGTCGAACAATACACGATGCCGCTCTCGCTCGAATGCGCGATCACATAGTCGCGCACCCACGCGGCCTTGGCCTTGTCGCCCATCTCCTCGCAGCCAAAGTAGAGGTTCTTGCGATCGAAGCCCGTCACCACCGTCGCGGGGTTTTGCAGGCCGAGCATCTGCTGAATATCCGCACGCACGCGCTCAGTCGCCGTGGCGGTAAAGGCCGCCACGATAGGGCGCTGCGGCAGGGAATTGATGAACTCGCGAATCTGCAGGTAGGCGGGACGGAAATCCTGGCCCCATTGGCTTACGCAGTGGGCCTCGTCAATGGCCACGAGCGGCACGCCAAGGCCGCCGTCCGCCGCGGCCTCCTGCGCAAAGGCTAAAAAGCGCGGCTCGAGCAGGCGCTCGGGTGCCACGTACATAAGCTGGTAGCGGCCCTCGCGCGCCCGCTTGAGCACGGTGTTTTGCTGGGCCGGAGTAAGGCTGGAGTTGAGATAGCTGGGTCGCGCACCCGCCGCGAGCAACGCGCGGGTCTGATCCTCCATAAGCGACAGCAGCGGACTCACCACAAAGGTGATGCCGGACAGCATGAGCGCGGGTACCTGGTAGCAAATGGACTTGCCGGCGCCCGTGGGCATAACGCCCAGCGCGTCGCGACCGGCAAGGATCGCATCGACCATGCGGTCCTGCCCCGGGCGAAACGAGGTGTAGCCAAAATAGGCGCCGAGCGTGTCGAGCGCCATCTGCTGCATGCTATCGGTCATGGTTTCCTAACGTCCAAGTCATCTGCCGCCGATTATACGCCGCCACGCGGACCGGTGCCGCACGGCTGCCGGCCACGCTCATTCTGCGGGTAGCCGTTGGGGACGTTCTTGAATGACTAGTCGTTTAAGAACGTCCCCAACGGCTAAGCTCTTGACAGGCGTGGAAACGTCGCAGGTTGAGCATAAGTCAGCGAAAACGCCCCTAAGCGAGCAAGGTGACGTGAAAGAGGAGGGAAGCGTACTTCGGTACGCGACCGACGATTGAACGTCAGATTGCCGCTTAGGGGCGTTTGCAGCGTCGACCGGTCCGCCGTTCGTTAGAACGGCGGAACCAAGGGCGCAGCGTCGAGCCGTTGCGCGGTTTGGAAAACCGCGCAACTAGAGCTACATCACCATAACGTAGCGCGATCCCACGTAGTACTGCTTACCCATCAGGACCGGCTCGCCATTGGGGCCGGTAAAGCCGGCGCGTAGATTGAGCAGTGGATCGTGCGGAGCAATGCCCAACTCGGCCGCTTGCTCGGCGTTAGCGCGAACGGCCTCGACCGTACGGTAGCCAACCGAGACAATCGGCGTTCCGCCAACACGCTCGACCTCGGCAAAAATCGACTTGTCCTCAAGATCGGCCGTCAACAGCTCACGGTATGTATCAAACGGCACAAAGATGTTTTCCTCAAAGATGGGCTCGCCGTCGGCCGTACGCACGCGCTTAATGTGCAGTAGCAGCGCGTCCTTCTGCAGGCCAAAGAACTCCATCTCGTTTTGACGTGCCGGCACAATCTGGCGATCGACCACATGCGCGCCCGCCTTCATGCCGTTGCCGGCACACAGCGCGGTAAACGTCTGCAGCGTCGAGGCGTGAAACTGGCGATTGATGTGCGGCGTGGAGACAAAGGTGCCGCGGCCCTGCTGCTTAACCAGGTAGCCATCGGAGCACAGCTCCTCGACGGCGCGGCGCACCGTAATGCGGCTCACGTCGTACTGCTCGGCAAGCTCAAGCTCGGACGGAATACGCTCCTTGGGTGCATAAACACCTTTCTCGATCGCATCCTTGATTTCGTCGTAAATCTGCTGGTAAAGTGGTGCATTTTTGGGTGCGGGCATATCTGATCACTCTTATCAAAATAGCGAAATAACTAATACGTATATAACGTCTTTTTATATGTTATCTCAGTTTGATAAAACGATACACCACATACAGCAAATCCTTACTTGCCGTCGTCCTGCTGCAGACTGTCCTGCTCGCTGAGGCGCGCCTGCCTGCTGGCCATGCGCGCGGGCTTGTCGGGATCGGGTACGGCCGTGGGCATGGGCTCGTCGACATGACCGCCCCACCAGCCGCCCACGAAGTTGAGCGTGTGGAACACATTGATCACGGCGCCGGGATCAATATCGCACACCAGCTTGATAATGTCCTGGCTCTCGTAGGTCGAGACAACGGCGTGCAGCAGATACATCTTTTCGCGGCTGTATCCGCCAATGACCTCGGCGCAGCTAATGCCATGCTGAAAATGGTCAACATAGGCTGTCATGACCTCGTCTGCCTTGCGTGTCGTGATCTGCAGCGTCACACGGTCGTAGCGTCGGTAGAAACTGTCGATGGTCTTGGTCGAAATAAACTGGAACATGATGGAATACGCCGCATTGTCCCAACCAAACATAAAGCCAAAGATCGCCAGGATAGCGCAGTTAAAGCCAAAGATGACGCCCCAGATGGTCTTGCCTGTATGGTTGGAAACCCACAGCGCGATAAAGTCGGTGCCGCCGGTGGATGCGCCGGACTTAAGCGCGATGGCGGCGCCCAGGCCCGAGACCACGCCGCCAAAGATGATGAGCATGATCTTGTCGCCCAAAAACGGGGCGAAGTGAAAGATGTTGAGGAACAGCGACGAGAGCATGACCTGCATCATCGAGAAGATGACGAAGCGCTTGCTGATGCCGCTCCAGCAAAGGAGCGCCACGGGGATGTTGAGCGCGAGCATGCCGAGCGAGATGTCGATATGAACGCCGCCGAGCGAGGTGACGCGATCGAGCAGGACCGCGACGCCGGTGAGGCCGCTCGGAAGCAGGTCGGCGGGGCGAATGAACGCCTGAATCAGAAATGTCTGGAGAACGGCGGAGATGGTGACCGCCACGGCAGTAATGGCGCGGCGGACGATGGTGAGACGGCCGAGCACGAGCACGCGGTCCGTGAGCTGATCGATGGCGTTCGCCACGTAGGCTCCTTTCGAAGGCAGATGTAATTGTGGGGCATGCCGGCGATTGTAGCATGGAGCGCGAGAGGGCGCTTCAATTCACCCTCTCTCGACAACCAAAACGGGACCGGTAACCCCACAACCAAAGGCCCAAATTCTAAGTGAGTAGACTTTTCGCAACCTGCCGAGCACAGCCAATAACAGCCACCTCTGTGACCTGCGGTTTTACTAAGGCAGAAACGCTTTGTGCTCGGCATGTGCCAAAAAGTCTACTCACTTAGTCCGAGTCGAAGCCAAACGGATCTAAATCGAAGCCAAAATGAGCCAATCCACCGCAAGAGACGTGTGAATCCGCACTTCTTGCGGCGAATTGACGCTACAAAGCGGTCAGAATGTCGGCGAGGTTGTCGATGACGGCGTCGGCTCCCGTTTGGTCCAGGTTAACGCCCTCGTGCGGACGCAGTGCCAGGACGCGCGCGCCGGAGCGCTTGCCGGCCTCGATGCCCAAAGGCGAGTCCTCGATAACCAGGCACTCGGTAGGCTCCACACCCAGCGCCTCCATGGCACGCAGGTAGATCTCGGGGTCGGGCTTA
Organism: Collinsella sp.; assembly: GCA_019424945.1. Taxonomy (GTDB): domain Bacteria; phylum Actinomycetota; class Coriobacteriia; order Coriobacteriales; family Coriobacteriaceae; genus Collinsella. The sequence goes on from JAHYYN010000082.1 coordinate 10,808, forward strand.
AATGCACTGCACTCGTGACCGCTGATGGTGTAGTCCAGCACGTCGGTGATACCGGCAATCTCCACCAGCTCGTCAATGAGCTCGCGATAGGACGAGCTCGCGATGGCACACTTGACGCCGCGCTCGTGCAGCTCGCGCATCACCGGCTCCGTCTGCTCGTTGAGCAGCT
>JAHYYN010000083.1:0-2980 GCA_019424945.1 Collinsella sp.
CTCAAAGATGAGCTGCTTGCCCGTACCGCGGGCACAGACATGGTAAAAGCCGGTAACCGTTCTCCAAACGCGCTGCATGGCGCTCCCTTCGCCGGGATCTGCTTGCCATCCAATACAACACGATTGAAGCGTGCCATCAAAACATCCACGCAAAACAATAGACTCGCGCGGCCAAAGGCAGTAAACAGGCGGCGAACGGCACCGTTGCAACAGGTCAGCCCCTGCAACGCTTACAAGAGCTGACCAAAAGCTTGCCCAAGACGAACCCCCTCTACGGAAGTTCGCGACCACAGAACATATAGTTAAACCGTTTCAATTAAAACTTCCGGACTTCTCGCTACGAAAACTGAGCCGTTCGCCGAATATTCCGTGCATTTCGCGGTATTATAGGGGCTGCATGTCATGTCCCTTTCGAAGGGTCGCCCGGCAATCGCCAGCCACGACCCCCAGACGGGACGCCAACACGATAGAGAGGAGAGGCATGCAGTACTCACAGGAAGTGGAGAACATGTGCCCCGTTGCCAAGGGTGCATACCACGGCCCCGCACCCATCCCCGAGGAGGGCAAGTGGGTCCAGGCTAAGGAGATTTCCGACATCTCCGGTCTTACGCACGGTGTGGGTTGGTGCGCACCTCAGCAGGGCGCCTGCAAGCTCACGCTGAACGTCAAGGACGGCATCATCGAGGAGGCCCTCGTTGAGACCATCGGCTGCTCGGGCATGACCCACTCTGCCGCCATGGCTTCCGAGATCCTTCCCGGTAAGACCATCCTCGAGGCCCTCAACACCGACCTCGTCTGCGACGCCATCAACGTTGCTATGCGCGAGATCTTCCTGCAGATCGTTTACGGCCGCAGCCAGACCGCGTTCTCCGAGGGCGGCTTGCCCGTGGGCGCCTCCCTCGACGACCTCGGCAAGGGCCTTCGCTCTCAGGTCGGCACCATGTTCGGCACCAAGGCCAAGGGCGCTCGTTACCTCGAGCTCGCTCAGGGCTACGTCACCCGCATGGCTCTCAACGACAAGAACGAGATCATCGCATTCGAGTTCCTGAACCTCGGCAAGTTCACCGACGCCGTCAAGGCCGGCAAGACCCCCGAGGAGGCCATCGCTGGCGCTATGGGCCACTATGGTCAGTGGGAGAACGCTGCCAAGTACATCGACCCGCGCACCGACGAGGAGACTCACTCCGTCGCCAGCGTGTTCCCGGTTCACGAGTAGAAAGGGAGGGAAATAACTATGACTGTTACGTTCGAAGGTTACGAGCGCCGCGCTGACAAGATCAACAAGTGCCTCGCCGACAACGGCATCGCCTCCCTCGAGGAAGCTCTGCAGATCTGCACCGACAAGGGCTTCAACCCGCGTGAGATCGTCAACAACACCCAGTCCATCGCCTTCCAGAACGCCGAGTGGGCCTACACCCTCGGCTGCGCTCTCGCTGTCAAGCGTGGCGCCAAGACCGCTTCTGAGGCTGCCGCCATCATCGGCGAGGGCATCCAGGCCTTCACCGTTCCCGGCTCCGTCGCCGAGGACCGCAAGGTCGGTCTGGGCCACGGCAACCTGGGCGCTATGCTGCTCTCCGACGACACCGAGTGCTTCGCCTTCCTGGCCGGCCACGAGTCCTTCGCTGCCGCTGAGGGTGCTATCGGCCTGGCTCTGAACGCCAACAAGGCTCGCAAGAAGCCGCTGCGCGTTATCCTCAACGGTCTGGGCAAGGACGCTGCTCAGATCATCGCCCGCATCAACGGCTTCACCTACGTGAAGACCCAGTTCGACTACTTCACGGGCGAGCTCAAGGTCGTCGAGACCATCCCCTACTCCGATGGTCCCCGCGCCGCCGTCAACTGCTACGGCGCCGACGACGTCCGCGAGGGCGTTGCCATCATGTGGCACGAGAACGTCGACATCTCGATCACCGGTAACTCCACCAACCCCACGCGCTTCCAGCACCCCGTCGCTGGCACCTACAAGAAGGAGCGCCTCGAGGCTGGCAAGAAGTACTTCTCCGTCGCTTCTGGTGGCGGCACTGGCCGTACCCTGCACCCGGACAACATGGGCGCCGGCCCTGCCTCTTACGGCATGACCGACACCATGGGCCGCATGCACTCCGACGCCCAGTTCGCCGGTTCTTCCTCCGTGCCTGCGCACGTCGACATGATGGGTCTCATCGGCATGGGCAATAACCCCATGGTCGGTGCCACCGTCGCCTGCGCTGTCGCCGTCGAGGAGGCCCTCAAGGCCTAATCGCGCCCGCGCGATGCTCATATAGTTGAGCTTTAGAGCCGCTACCTTTTAAGGTGGCGGCTCTTTTTGTTTGCGCTGTCGCAGGGTAGCTAATGCCGATATATCAGTTGGGGCGAAATACGAGATGTGATGAGACGGAGCGCCAGAGCGTCCATGACGCCCACCTGCCATATTTGCCCTTTACCGATTTGCCGAGTCTTTGCGGCCCCATTGCCGATCACCCGTGCGACAATGCGCCGGACGAGAAAGGAATCCGATGGAATCGACTGACGTACTGGTAATTGGATCTGGCATTGCGGGCCTTTGCGCCGCCATCGAAGCGGCACGCACGGGTGCAACCGTCACTGTGGCAAGCGCCGGAAAGACTATGAGTGGATCGAGCTTCTTCCCGGGCACCTGGGGCCTCGGCCTTATTGGTCCCGTCGACGAAGGCGACGAACAGAACCTTATCGACACCATCCAGGCCGTCGGCGGCGGCGTTGCCGACCCTGAACTCGTCCAGACGTTCGTCCACGGCATTCCCCAGGCAATTGAATGGCTCGAGCAAGACTTGGGCGTTGAGCTTCAGCGTCCGCAAAGCGTCGAAAGCGCTCAGCAAAAGCAGTTTATCCCCTGCTTTGACCACAAGACGCGCATGTGGCGCGGCCTCACCCGCAAGCCCCTTGAGGACGCTCTGACGACCCGGATCGAGTCGCTCGGCATTCGCCTGCTCCCCCGCCATGAGCTTATCGACCTTGTTGA
>JAHYYN010000084.1:0-17187 GCA_019424945.1 Collinsella sp.
TTATGGAAACCATGTCCGCCATCGCCATGTGGACATAACAATTTCGATTCGCTATTCAAACTTACTCGGACAAAACCGACTCGGTTTTGTCCGAGTAAACTCGAGCATAAACTTATTCATGCGATACAATTAACTCGGACAAAACCGAGTCGGAAGGAACCGAGTAAGTGGAATTCATTGGCAGGGAGCTTGAACTCGCCCGTATTAAGAAAACACTCAATGCGCCCGAGCAGCGCAATGTTCTCATTTACGGAAGGCGTCGCGTCGGCAAAAGTGAGCTCATCAAGCAGGCGCTAACCGATTTATCGGACGTCGCAACGATCTATTACGAGTGCCGCCAAACCTCCGAGGCAGACAACCTCGAGAGTCTGTCCGCCCTTGCTGCTGAAGCGCTAAGCTTTCCTCCGCTCGCCTTCACGGGCATCCGCGAGCTCATCGAATTTCTGTTTGCCCAAGCCAAAGACAAGAACATTACCCTCGTTCTCGACGAATACCCCTACTTGAGAGATGCGGTTAAAGGCTTAGACAGCATTCTCCAGACCTCAATCGACGCTCACAGGGAAGACTCACGTTTAAACATTGTCCTGTGCGGCTCCTACGTTGAGATTATGAAATCTCTCATCGAGCATGAAAGCCCCCTCTACGGGCGAATTGATCTCGCGCTTGAGCTTAAGCCCATGGATTACTTTGACGCTGCAAAGTTCTATCCCGCGTTCTCACCCGAGGACAAGGTGCGGCTCTATAGCGTTTTTGGCGGCATCCCCTTTTACAATCGCCTCATCGATCAGTCCCAAAGCGTACGCGACAATATCATCGAGCTCGTCACAGAACCTGGCGCCCGCTTAGAAAGCGAAGTACCGTCCTATCTCAACGCCGAGATCTCGAAGATGACCAACGCCAACGAAGTTTTCGGGGCTCTCGCACAAGGTTACTCCCGTTGGGGGGACGTGCTGGCACAGTCGCACGTCTCGAGCGGTCCGGCCATGGCAGACGTACTCGACAAGCTCATGTCGCTCGAAATCGTCCAAAAGCGTGCACCCATCAACGACCCTACGAATAAGCGCAAGTCTGGCTACTTTGTGGTGGACCCACTTTCGCTCTTTTACTATCGCTACGTCTTCCGCAATGCCTCTGCGCGTCAGCTGCTCGACCCGGAAGTCTTCTATGATCGTCACGTCTCCCAAGACTTCGAGGAAAACTACACTCCACATATGTTCGAGGAGATCTGCCGTCAATACCTCGTGCGGCAAAATAGGACTGGCAAGATCGAACCGGCTTTCGATGCCATAGGCAAGTACTGGTACGACGATCCCGCAAACAAAACGAGCGGCGAATTCGATGTGGTAACGCAAGACCCCGAGGGCTACGCATTCTACGAAGCAAAGTTCCGCAAATCCCCCGTCACGCAAAAAATGGTCGACGAGGAAATCACCCAAGTCGAGGCAACGGGGCTCAAGTGCCATCGCTACGGATTCTTCTCCCGTTCGGGCTTCGAAGCTGACGAAAGCGATCGAACCGTCTTCATCGACCTGCCGCAGATGTTTGAATAGGACAGACCCCACCCGCATCCCAAGCATCCATTATCTAATCGAACGATTGTTCGATGGATTTCGTGTTGGGTGGAATCGTCTGTGGGCTGGGCTATGCTACCTTGACTATCTATATGACTTAAACGCAGCAAAGGAGCACCGAGAGAGCGAGTATGGCAAAAAACACCGCAAACTATGGTAACGACAGTATTCGTCAGCTCAAGGACGAGGAGCGCGTACGCCTGCGCCCCGCCGTCATCTTTGGCTCGGACGGGCTCGACGGCTGCGCACATGCCGCCTTCGAGATCCTGTCCAACGCCGTTGACGAGGCGCGCCAGGGCTACGGCAAGCTCATCATCCTTACCGCCTTTCGCGATGGCTCCATTCAGGTAGAGGACAACGGCCGCGGCTGCCCACTCGACTGGAACCCTTCCGAGAAGCGCTTTAACTGGGAGCTCGTCTTTTGCGAGCTCTACGCCGGCGGCAAGTACAACAACAACCAGGGCGGCGACTACGACTTCTCGCTCGGCACCAACGGCCTGGGCTCGTGCGCGACCCAGTACGCTTCCGAGTACATGGACGTCACCGTTTGGCGCGACGGTAACAAGTACTCTCTGCACTTTAAGAAAGGCAAGGTCGTCGGCGCCAAAAAGAAGGCGCTCGAGATCGAGCCCAGCGACGAGGACCGCACCGGCACCACCATCAAGTGGCGCCCCGATCTTGAGGTCTTTACCTCGATCAGCATTCCCCACGACTGGTATCGCGAGACCATGCGCCGCCAGGCCGTGGTTAACGCCAACGTGACCTTCCGCCTGCGCATCGAGGGCGACGACGGCGAGTTTACCGAAGAGGATTTTTGCTATCCCAAGGGCATCGAGGACTACGTGCTCGAAAAGGTCGGTACCGACTACCTTACCGAGCCCTTCTTTATCGAGGCTGACCGTCGCGGTCGCGACCGCGAGGACCTGCCCGATTACAACGTCAAGATCACCGCGTGCATGTGCTTCTCGCGCACCTTCACGATGCAGGAGTACTACCACAACTCCTCCTGGCTCGAGAACGGCGGTTCGCCCGAGAAGGCAGCCCGCAGCGCTCTGACCAGCGCCATCGATGCCTACATCAAGAATCAAGGCAAGTACAACAAAAACGAGAGCGGCATCAAGTGGCAGGACGTCCAGGACTGCCTGGTTCTGGTGACTAACTGCTTCTCCACCCAGACGTCCTACGAAAACCAGACCAAGAAGGCTATCAATAACCGCTTTATCCAGCAGGCCATGACCGCCTTCTTTAAGGAGCGCCTCTCGACCTACTTGATCGAGAACAAAGACGCTGCCAACAAGATCGTGGAGCAGGTGCTCATCAACAAGCGCTCGCGTGAGAACGCCGAAAAGACTCGCCAGAGCATTAAGACCAACCTGCAGCAGAAGACCGACATGGCCAACCGCGTGCAGAAGTTCATCGACTGCCGCTCCAAGGACAAAAACCGTCGCGAGATCTACATCGTAGAGGGCGACTCGGCAGCAGGCGCCATTCGCACCTCGCGCGATGCCGAGTTCCAAGGCGTTATGCCCGTCCGAGGCAAGATCCTCAACTGCCTGAAGGAGGACTACCCGCGCATCTTTAAGTCCGACATCATCATGGACCTCATGCGCGTACTGGGCTGCGGCGTAGAGATCAAGGACAAGCGCATCAAGAACCTCGGTGCCTTTGACCTGGACAACCTCAACTGGAACAAAGTCATCATCTGTACGGACGCCGACGTCGACGGCTATCACATTCGCACGCTCGTGCTCACCATGCTCTACCGTCTGGTGCCCACACTTATCGACGAAGGCTACGTGTATATCGCCGAGTCGCCGCTCTACGAGATCAACTGCAAAGGGAAGACCTACTTTGCCTACACCGAGCTCGAGAAGAACGGCATCCTCAAGGAGATCGGCGACCAGAAGTGTTCCATCAACCGCTCCAAGGGTCTTGGTGAGAACGATCCGGACATGATGTGGCTCACCACCATGAACCCCGAGACGCGTCGCCTGATCAAGGTGGAGCCCGAGGACGTCACCAAGATGGAAACCATGTTCAACCTGTTGCTGGGCAACGACGAGGCGGGCCGTAAGCGCCATATCTCCGAGCACGGCAAGGAATACCTGGACCAGCTGGACCTGCAATAGCAGCAAATCGATAACGACGGCCCATAAGAAGTTCAAGAGGAAATCGTGGCAAAGAAGAAGACGAAGAACCAGCCAAAGAAAAAGCAGGTCAACGCCGAGAACGTCATCGGCCTGCACTCCGAGGTTACCGACCAGCCGATCACGCAGACGCTCGAGGTCAACTACATGCCTTACGCCATGAGCGTCAACGTCTCGCGAGCATTCCCCGAGATCGACGGCTTTAAGCCCTCGCATCGCAAGCTGCTCTACACTATGTACAAGATGGGTCTGCTCAAGGGCGAGCGCCAGAAGAGCGCCAACATCGTGGGCCAGACCATGAAGCTCAACCCGCATGGCGACGCCGCGATCTACGAGACGATGGTGCGCCTGGCGACGGGTAACGAAGCGCTGCTTGCCCCCTTCGTGGAGTCGAAGGGCAACTTTGGCAAGTACTATTCGGGCGACCTGAGCTACGCCGCCTCACGTTACACCGAGGCCAAGCTCTCCCCCATCAGCGCCGAGATCTTCAAGGACATCGACAAGGACCCGGTCGACTTCGTCGACAGCTACGACGGTGCCATGAAGGAGCCGCGTCTGCTGCCCACCACGTTCCCCAACATCCTCGTCTCGGCCAACAAGGGCATCGGCGTCGCTATGGCGTCCGATATCTGCGGCTTCAACCTCAACGAGGTCTGCACCGCCACGATGCACTACCTGAAGGACCCCGACTGCGACCTGCTCGAGTACATGCCCATGCCCGATTTCTCGACCGGCGGCGAGATTATCTACCGCCGCGAGGAGATGGAGAAGATCATCGAGACCGGTCTTGGCAGCTTCCAGATTCGCTCCCGCTGGCGCTGGATCCCCGAAGAGCGCATCATCGAGGTGTATGAGATCCCCTACACCACCAAGACCGATGTCATCATCGAGCGCATCGTCAAGCTCTCCAAGGAGGGCAAGGTCAAAGAGATCGCTGACATCCGCGACGAGACCGACCTCTCGGGCTTGCGCATCGCCATCGACCTTAAGCGCGGCGTCGACCCCGACAAGCTCATGGCCAAGCTCTATCGCTCGACCACGCTGCAGGACTCGTTCTCGTGCAACTTCAACGTGCTCGTCGACGGCTATCCCCGTGTTATGGGCGTGCGCCAGATCCTGCGCGAGTGGGTCAAGTGGCGTATTGAGTCCACGCGTCGCCGCATTAACTTTGACCTGGGCAAAAAGTCCGAGCGCCTGCACCTGCTGCACGGCCTTGAGGCGATCCTGCTCGACATCGACAAGGCAATCGCCATCATCCGCGGCACCAAACTCGAGGCCGAGGTCGTGCCCAACCTTATGAAGGGTTTCGACATCGACGAGACCCAGGCCGAGTTTGTCGCCGAGCTCAAGCTCCGCAACATCAACGAGGAGTACATCCTCAACCGCACCAAGGACATTGCCAAGCTCGAGGGCGAGATCGCCGAACTCGAGGAGATCCTCTCGAGCGAGGACAACATCAAGAAGGTCATCAGCGACGAGCTGGCCGCGGTTAACAAGAAGTACGTGATGCCGCGCCGCACGGGCAGGATCGAGCCCCATGAGGTCATCGAGGTGAGCCTGGAGCCCGAGGTCGAGGAGTACCCGGTCACCATCATGCTCTCGCGCGACGGCTACCTTAAGAAGATGACGGACCGCGTGCTCAAGAAGGCGACCACGCTCAAGTACAAGGACGGCGACAAACCCTTTATCGAGTTCCCGTCCTCCAACACGCACGAGCTGCTGGTCTTTACCAACAAGAGCCAGGTGTACAAGTGCAAGGTCGCGGCGTTTGAGGATACCAAGTCGGCCCAGCTGGGCTCGTACCTACCGACCGATCTTGAGATGGAACCCGACGAGAGCGTCATCTGGGTCATCGACCCCGAGGACTACAAGGCCGACGTGCTGTTCGTCTTTGAGAACGGCCGCGTGGTGCGTGTCGCGCTTTCTGGATACGCTACCAAGACCAACCGCAAGCGCCTTAAGAACGCCATCTACGGCGGCAGCAAGCTGCTGTATGCGCAGGTGCTCAAGGAGGACCGCGACCTCGCGCTGGTCTCGAGCGACTATCGTTTGATGAACTTCAACACGTCGCTGCTTAAGACCAAGACGACCACCAACACGCAGGGCGTCCAGGCCTTTACGGCCAAGAAGGGCCGCTCGGTCACCACCGTCGGCACGACCGAGGAGATTCTTGGCGCCGGCGTCTCGGCCGAAAAGTTCACCGCGCAGAGCCTGCCCTCCGCCGGCGCCCTCATGAAGGAAAACGACATGCCGAGTTTGTTTGACTAAAACAACGGCGACCAAACCGTTATGGTTTTACAAAGCAGCGGGGCCCGGAGCGCAGCAACATCGCGCTCCGGGCCCCATGCATTACAGCAACATCATCCCTATAGACAAAATGTCGCATAAAGTGGAACAGACATAAGCCCATCATTCATTCCAAAGGGCTTAGTCGATAGTCTGATAAGGCGCACGCCCGGATGGGTCTTTTTAAGTGAGGACAGGCTTCGAGATCTTGTGTTCTCCCCCGCCTTGACTTCAATCGCAGACAAGCATCCCTGCTTCTCTACTACAAAGTCGATTTCCGCACGATTATCTCGCGCCCAATAATGCAGCGGATAGCCCATGGCTGAAAGCTGTTGGGCAACGTAGTTTTCGGTAAGTGCGCCCATGAATGTGCCGCCGATGCCGGCTAGAATATCGGCGCGTTGAGCACCGGCCTTGGAGACGAGCAGCCCTGTATCCGCCTGATAGATTTTAAAAGCAGAAGGGTTAACGAAGGCCTCTAAGGGGCTTTCGATCTGCCCGACTAGGCTGCAGCGCGCCACCGTACCCGACAATACAAGCCAATCGAGAGCATCTCCAAAGAGAGACGCATTGCCCCCCGCTCGCACTACCTTGTATTGAAATTTACGATTCTCTTTGGCAAGCTGCTGCGAAATGGAATCGAAGCACGCACGCGTCTTTGCGCTCAAGCGTTCATCAGCATATTTATTGGTGTCGGCGGAATATCCGTCGAGAATAATCCGATGCTTTTCGGCCACATCAATGATTGACTGATCATCGATGTACGTTTGGACCGCCTCGGGCATTCCGCCAACAACAAGATACTGTCGATAGAGCCCAAGCGCCTTTTCATGAAGGCTTGGCGCAAGAGGACCCATTATCTCAAATGATGAGCGTATCTCGTCGACCAGCTGATCGTGCCCCATCGCCCAGAGAAACTCCTCGAAATCGAGTGGAGTCATCTCAATCAAGTCGGTCTTTCCGACGGGGAACGAATACGACTGATGGTTAATGGCAACCCCAAGAAGCGACCCGGCAGCCGCAACGTAATACTCGGGAGCATCTTCGCAAAAGTATTTAAGGGAAGTGAGCGCTTCCTCGCATGCCTGGATCTCGTCAATGAACAGTAAGGTTTTGCCAGGCACGATACGCTGTCCCGTACGAGCCTCAATCGCGCGTACGATCGTATGAGGGTCAAGACCGCCCGAAAAATCCGCTCGCGCCGACCGGTCGTTCTCAAGATTAACGTAGACAACCGATTCGAAAAGATCCTGAGCGTACGTTCTGAGCAGATAGGTCTTGCCACACTGGCGCACGCCTTTGACCAGCAAAGGTTTTCTATCAGCCCTGTCTCGCCATTCCCTAAGGAGCTCGTCTGCCTTGCGACGCATACGCAACCTTCCCTCATGAACTTCTGTTTGACAATATTTTAACGCGGATTAATTTGTTTTCAGTTATTTTTCTGCGTTTAAAAATTGTTCTATACGGCACTTGAGGGAATACACCCCTATCTCTCGGTAAGGATAGCAAGCATTTCCACCAACGCTGATTGCCATGCGTTCTTCTTGTCCTTAGGCAAGCTTGCGAGCGAGCTCTCGCACCTCTTTCAACTTGGGCGAGGATGCCATGCTGTCGCGCTCGGTCATACCGCTGATGGTGACAATGCCCTGGTCCTCCCACTTGCAGTACGCGCAGGTTGACTTGTACATAGCGATCGCCGCATCATAGACGCCCTCGCTGTGGCTATCGAGTAAAAGGGCCGTCTTGGTGAACGGGAAGCCCGTAGCACCGAAGGCGTACAGGCGGTCGATGGCAGCCTTCTCCTGTGCGGTGATATCAAACCAGTAGATAGGCGAAGCGAAGACGACCATGTCGGCGTCTTTCAGTGACTCAATCACGTTGGCCATGTCATCCTTCTGCACGCAGACGCCCTCATGGGCGAAGCAGTACTGGCATCCCAAGCAGCCGGCGATCTTCTTGCTGGCAACGCGGACGACCTCGACCGTATTGCCGCCCTCACGCGCGGTCTCGGCAAACGCCTCGACCATGGTATCGGTATTGGCGCCCTTACGCGGGCTGCCGCTCAATACAACGATTTTCATAGGATTCCCTCTCCCTCATGCTGCAGGCGCGCAGCATGTTTTCTTGTAACCAAAACGAATGGAGTTAATCAATCGTCAGCAGGCCATATCTCTAGTCCAAGTTCCCTAAAGAAGCTCAAGACGATTACGGTTGCCTTATACAACGTCGAAAATCAAAGAGGGACCATAGCAACGTCGCCCGCCTGAAATGACACGCGGTCAAGATGAACTACGGGAATCGTGACGAGCCGATACCGCTCGTATGCCCCCTTCGGAATAGGCGCTGAGCAGCTCCTGAGCGCGGACAAACTCGGGCCCTCGCCTCCAACCGAGCAGGCGGTTGACCGCGAGATTTCCCTGGACGTTGTGGACGAAGAGCAGATAGGCGTCCTCGCGCGAAAGCCCAGTCTCCTCCATGATCGAGGGAACCATCTGCTCGGCGCCGCGCTCGACGACGCGCTGTGCCACCCGGGCGTACGCGTCGTCATCCGAGTAGAGCAGATAATAGTCATCGTTTGCCGGCGGACGCTGGCAGAGGGCACCCGCCTCCGTTCCCTCGAGCGGCGGCACCGCCGCCAAGGCCTCGTCGATAAGCGCGTCGAGCAGGGCGAACTTGTCCTCGTAGTGCAGATAGAACGTGCCACGGTTGATATCGGCGCGGCGGCAGATATCCGCTACCGTCATCTTCGCGAAGCCGACCTCGGCCAGCAGCGCGAAGAACGCCTCCCGTATGACCGAGAGTGCATAGCGTCGGCGACGATCGATCTTCCCCGCTTCCATTACCCCTCCAATTGTAACGCTCGACAATGCCCGGCAAACGCTCGTTTATCGACAGCAGGCCGAAGCTGTTCATTGCTCTCGCACAAATCAACATGGATACTTTTTATCAACACCTGTTCATAATAGCTCAAAGAAGGTATCCAGTGACTCTGTACGAGCAGTTCGTTATCGAGCTCACCAACCAATCGTTTTCCCTTCAGGCCGCCTACCGCAGCGGCGGCACGCCCTATGAGCTGAGTGACCGCGAGCCTAAGCCCTACGAGCAGCAAATCAGGGACGTCGCCCGCATGATCGATGAAGCCGATTGCGTGCTTGTGGGCGGGGCCTCCGGTCTCTCCGCGGCAGGCGGCGGCGACTTCTACTACGAAGACAACGCAACCTATCGCAAGCATTTCGGCAAATTCGCCGAGCGCTACGGTTTCAAGGGCGCTTTCGAGGGGTCGTTCTACCGCTGGCCCACCGCCGAGGCGCGCTGGGGATACCTCGCCACCTTCCTCGACACCACGCTCAACGCCCCGCTGCGCAAGCCCTACAGGGACCTCGACGCCATTCTCGCCGAGAAGGATTTCTTCGTGCTCACCACCAACCAGGACACGCAGTTTGTGAAGCTCTATCCCTGGGAGAAAGTGGCAGAGATCCAAGGCGACCACCGCTTCTTTCAGTGCTCCCACTGTTGCACCGACGAGGTGTGGAACGCGGTCGAGCCGGTCTCCCACATGGTAGAGGCCATGGGAGACGGTCTGGAGGTTCCGACAGAGCTCGTGCCGCGCTGCCCGCACTGCGGGGCAGAGGCGTTCCCCTGGGTTCGCGGCTACGGCAACTTCCTGCAGGGCGAACTCTACGAGGAGCAGTACCGCAAGGTGTCCAACTGGCTCGACGCGCACGCACGGCAGAGGATCCTCTTCCTCGAGCTGGGTGTGGGCCGCATGACGCCCGCGTTTATCCAGGAGCCGTTCTGGGCCCTCACGGCGCAGTTACCGCAGGCCAGCTACATCGCCGTAAACAACAAGACGCAGTTTCTCCCCCGCGCGATCGAGGATCGGGGACTCGCCGTTCGCGCCGACATCGCCGACGTGCTCGCCGACGTGCGCAAGACGCTGGGGAGGTAGCGCATGGAGACGGCGAAAGCAGTTCGCATAGGCAGGGCGCTAGCCGAAGCGGATCTTGTCATCATCGGCGCTAGCAACGGACTCGACATGGCGGAGGGGCTCAACCTTTTCTGCGCCGATGCTCATTTCCGAGAGGCGTACGGCGACCTCGCTCAGGCCGACGGCATCGGCTGCATACTGCAGGGGCTCGCCTCCCCGGATGCCAGCGTGCGAAGCCGATGGGTCGAGCGGTTCCATCAAAAGGAGTATGTCGAGTATGAGCCCAGCCCGCTCATGAACGGGCTGCGGCGTCTTACAGAGCACGCTGACACCTTCGTGATCACGTGCAATATCGACGGGCACTTCGTACGCGCAGGGTTCAACGAGAACCGCGTGCTCGAGACGGAGGGGAGCATACGCACGTCGATCGACGAGCGGCGTCTCGCCCATCCAGACGCCCTCGCCACGGCCCAGCTCGAGGAGCTCGAGCGCCTTGTGCAAGCCCATCGCAACGGCAGGGTCGCCATCCTCGAACTTGGCGTGGGACTGCGCAACGGCGTCATAAAGCGCATGCTCGCCCAGATTGCGAACGCCTGCGAGCACGTCACCTACATCGTGTTCAATTACAGCCAGGCCATGGCGCCCGACGCCTCGTGCGAGACGATTCTCGTTGACGGCGATATGACCCCGGCTTTCGAGGAGATTGCCCAATGCCGTCTCTAGAGAGGGAAGCGTATAGGCTTCGAAGCCTTATCGACGATGCCGACGTCATCATCGTTGGCATCGGCTCGGGCATGTCGAGCGCCGCCGGATTCAACCATTACAACCGCGCGGGCATGGCGCGCGCCGGAATGACGGACTGGCAGCAAGCCTTTGGCTTCAAGAGTCTTTTTGACGGCTTTTACCACCTCTACCCCAGCCTCGAGCAGCAATGGGCCTACTACGCGCGATATATCGATTTCATGCTGCGCGAGCCGACCTCGCAGCCCTATCTCGACCTACGGTCCCTCATCGGCCATAAGGACTACTTCATCCTGAGCACCAATGTGGACACCCAGGTCGAGAAGACGTTTCCCGACGAGAGAACCTGCAACTATCAGGGAAGCTTCGCGCACCTTCAATGCAAGCAGCCATGTTGCGACGAGCTCTTCGACGCGAGCCCCTACGTCGAACGCATGCTCGCGGGCATGGCGGGGTTCGAGGTCCTCAGCGAGGATATCCCCCGATGCCCGCATTGCGGCTGGCAGCTTGTGCCGTGGGTGCGCGATGACACGTTTCTGCAGGGTGCGGCCTGGCGCGAGAGCCTCGGACGATACGAGCGCTTCGTGCGCGAGCGCAGCGATCGCCGCGTGCTGTTGCTGGAGCTCGGCGTGGGCGAGATGACCCCCGGCATCATCACGCTCCCGTTCTGGAGCATGGCCGCGAAGCTGCCGGATGCGCACCTTTTGAGCGTAAACATCTCGGGCGACTCGGCTCCGTTGCAGCTTGGAAGCAAGGCGGAGGCGATCCAGGCCGATTTGGGCGCCCTGCTCTCGGCGGCGCGGACGGCGAAGGTATTTAAGCCTCCTTGTTAGTCGCTTTGAGATATTCCTCGTCGTCCACAGGCCCCAGCCACTCGTTGGAGGCCTCTTCGCCCGGAACCTCCAGCGCGAGATGGGAGAACCAGCTGTCGGGAGCGGCTCCGTGCCAATGTTTCACACCCGGGGCGATGTTGACCACGTCGCCGGGGCACAGCTTCATTGGAGCCAGCAGATCGATTCAACGAACACACCCTCCGGATATAGGGCCTATGTCTCGTACGGGCAATGAGCGCCTTCGGGAACGCATCCCTGATTGACAGAAGCGACGCGAGCTCCCTCTCGAGCGTCGAATCGGCGCTGACGTCGTCGCTCACCTGTATGTAGACGGGCTCCGACCCCCCTCGCGACGAAGTCGACCCCTTCTGGTACAGCTTTCCGACATAGGGTTTGAGAAAGCATAGAGAGCATAACGTAATCGATAATCTGACTCTGCAATTTACTACCGGAAAGCG
This sequence comes from Collinsella sp., assembly GCA_019424945.1. GTDB lineage: Bacteria > Actinomycetota > Coriobacteriia > Coriobacteriales > Coriobacteriaceae > Collinsella. The sequence goes on from JAHYYN010000084.1 coordinate 11,965, forward strand.
TCATTAATTATCCCAAAAATATTGACAGACAACTCGAGTCAGATAAGTTAGAAAGAGTTAACATGTCGTTGTGAGGATGAAATCATGAGGAACAGTCAAGATTTTTGGGATAAAAACGCCGGGCGGTACGACTGCTTCATGCGCAAGGACGCAGCGGCTTACGAGCGGCTGTACGAGCTGCTGCGCCCTGTGGTACAGCACAAATCGGTGCTGGAGTTGGCCACCGGCACAGGCTCGATCGCTAAAAATATCGTGAGCAGCGCCAATCATATCGAGGCTACGGACGCATCGCCGGAGATGATTGCGGAAGCGCGGCGGTGCAACCGATCCGCCAAGCTACATTTCTCCGTGCAGGATATGTTTCACCTCCCCTATGCGGATGGTAGCTTTGACGTGATCATTGTGGCCAATGCCCTGCACATCGTGCCGGAGCCAAAGAAGGCTCTCTCTGAAATTCGTCGCGTGCTGAGGGACGGCGGCGTTCTGGTTGCGCCGACCTTCACCCATGCGGATAACGCCATCTTCGGAAAGGTCAAAGCATTTTTCATGAAATTGGCGGGCTTTCCGCTGCACAGCAAGTGGACGAGCGAAGAATATCTTGCATTTCTGCGGGAAAACGGCTGGACGGTACAGAAAAGCACCGTGCTGAAAGCCTCGTTCCCGTTGGCTTACGCAGAGTGCGTGAAATCAAAGGAACTATGACATGAAAGAAAAGACCAGGCTCTCCGGCGTGCCGGAGACCATGCTGCAAACCATTTATGCAAGAGCGAAAGAGAGCCGGGGGCGCGGCACCATTCACGATGCAAAAGCGGAGGGAATCATTGAGAAGCTGGACTACGATTTTTCCCTTGCCGGTAAGGATACCGCCATGCACAGCGGACTTATTGCCCGCACCATTGTGCTGGATCGCCTGACGGAGGGCATGGCGGCGTTTTCACCGATCTATAAGCTACTGGACAAGCTGCCTGCCGTGCGGAATATTTCCAATAAAATCATCACTCTGGAAAAGGAGTGACGCAAAAATGTCATTTTTCGAAAATACCCGCAAGCCTGTAGGCCTTGGTGGCAGAATCATGGTTTCCATGATGAATCTTGGGCATACACCTGTGGCAACATGGGGACTTGAATTCCTGCATCTCTCACAGGAAGCCAAAGTGCTGGACTGCGGCTGCGGCGGCGGGGCAAACATTAAGAGATTGCTGAAGAACTGCCCACAGGGGATCGTCGAGGGCATCGATTATTCCGAAATCAGCGTGGAGAAGGCCCGAAAACTGAATCAGCGCGCCATTCGGGACGGACGCTGCACCGTGTGTCAGGGCAGTGTGGCACAAATGGATTTTACGGATGCGTCCTTTGATGTGGTCACAGCCTTCGAAACGGTCTATTTCTGGCAAGATCTGCCGAAGTGCTTTCAGGAGGTCTACCGGGTACTAAAGCCCGGTGGGACGTTTCTGATCTGCAATGAAAGCAACGGGGATACAGACAAAGATAAAAAATGGACGGATATCATTGGCGGCATGACCATCTATAAAGATATCGAGCTGAAGGCGTATCTGGAGCAGGCCGGATTTAATGACATCCAGATTCATAAGACGAAAAGCTGGCTATGTATGACGGGGAGGAAACACCATCAACACTGAGAAGGCGTTGCTTGCGGACGAGCACCTTAGGGTGTGGGGTGATACAGGAGGATGACTGTGCGCTATAAAATTGAAAAGAACACGGTGCAGGAGACGCTGATCATTCTGCTGTATGCGCGAAAAAAAAATGCTCAGAGCTGTACCCAAGTTTGTACCAGGATGAGGCGGCACGGCAACTTGTTAGCGCGTTGGATTATGATTTTTCCGCCTTGGAGCAAAAGTCCTCCAGCCTGCTGCAACGCTTCGGCGCGCTTGAGGTCGCCATGCGGCAGAACGACCTTGCCTATGAGGTGCGACACTATCTGAAAACGCACCCCACGGCAGCGGTGGTCAATCTGGGCTGCGGGTTGGACTGCACTGGCCGCGCCTGTGACAACGGCAAATGCAGGATCTACAATCTGGACTTTCCGGATGTTATCGCAATCCGGAATGAGCTTCTTCCCGCCAGAGAGCGGGAAGCGAACATTCCCTGTGACCTGAACTATCCGTCGTGGTTTGAAAGAATCGACGCCTCCGGCGGTGCGTTGTTCTTTGCGTCCGGCGTGTTCTACTATTTTCTGAAAGACCAGGTGATGACACTGGCACAGGCCATGGCAGACGCCTTTCCGGGCAGCGTGCTTGTCTTTGACGCTGCCAACGAAAAGGCGGTGAAACTGATGCTGAAGACGTGGCTGAAAGATGCGGAAATCAAGGATGCGGGCGCATACTTCGCCGTTTCAGACGCGGAGCGTGAGCTTGCGCCGTGGGGCGAGAATATGCGTATTTCCAGCCGGGGGTATATGTTGGGCTACCACGACCTGAAAGACCCGTCGGTCAGCGGTCTGTTCCGCTTTCTTGCCAAAATTGGCGACCGGATAATGGACATGCAGATCGTAAAGATCGGATTTGAAGGGAAGCAATGAAGCACCTGCACTTTGATGTGGAGACCTCCGGCTTCTACGGCACGTATTGGCCGTGCGCCGATGATTCGAGCTGCGCGGTGATCGCCATGATCGGGGATGATCCGGAGGATCGGCTTGCCCGCTTGGCCGCAAAATGGCTTTGCGCTCGCGGCACCCATTTCGTTTTCCCTGAGGGAATGCTGAAAATTATGCTGCCGGTTGGCTCCGGTCTGTTTGTAAAGCTGGCGTTTCAGGCGGCAAAAAAATATTCCAAGGAGTGCAGCCAAACCCGGAAAGACATTGAGAAGCGGATGAACCGGACTCTGGCAGAATGGAAAGGAGCGAAGTGAGATGCGTTGGATGGGAATGCCCATGGCCATGTGGGCAGTCTTTGCGAAGTCCTTTCAAGCGCAGCTGACGGCGGTGCTGGGCTACGACCCGGACATCGCACGTAAGATCACGGAAAAGGCCAAGCCCAAGTACCGTGAGATCATCGCAAAGCTGCCCGAATTTGAAAAAGGTGATCGGTTCAGCATGAACATCATTGGCTGCGCCATGCTGGGGGCGTTTGTCCTCTCCATGCCGCGCCGTCCCGATGTGGAAAGCCTTACCGACTACTATGAGAAAGCTCAGATGACGCTGCTGATGAAATGGTTCTGCCGCCAAAGTGGCAAGTCAAAGTTCACGTCCAAGGATATTGCCGGAATGAAGGCCACTGCCACTCTGAAAGCCGCTGACCGCAACCCGTATTCGTGGAATATGGACTTCATCGAGTACCCGGACGGCAGCGGCTATGAGGGGCGCTTTACAAAGTGCGGCATCTGCACACTGATGAAAGAGCTGGGACTTTATGACCTGACACCCGCCATGTGCCATTTGGACTACACCATGAGCGAAGCGGGCGGCGTGACGGATTTTGTGCGCGAGTATACCCTGGCCTCCGGCGGGCCCTACTGCGACTGCGGGTACAAAAAGAAGCGGATATGAGAAAGGCGACCAACTTCATGAGCCAAACCGTTTACGGCATCCTGACCCCCTTTCTCGGTACAGCGCTGGGCGCGGCCTGCGTATTCTTTATGCGCAGACAGCTCAGCGACGTCCTGCAGCGCATTTTGACCGGTTTTGCCGCCGGCGTAATGGTGGCAGCCTCTGTGTGGAGTCTGCTGATTCCTGCGATGGAACAGGCAGCATGGATGGGAAAGCTGTCGTTTGTTCCGGCGTTTGTCGGATTTTGGATCGGCATTCTGTTCCTGCTGGGACTGGATCACCTGATTCCCCACCTCCATGCTAAAAGCAACCAGGCAGAGGGGCCGAAAAGCCAGCTCAAAAAAACGACCATGATGGTGCTGGCTGTGACGCTTCACAACATCCCGGAGGGAATGGCCGTAGGGGTCGTCTACGCGGGGGCCCTCTCTGGCAGCGCGCAAATCACGGCAACTGGCGCTCTGGCGCTGTCAATTGGCATCGCCATTCAAAACTTTCCGGAGGGGGCCATCATCTCCATGCCGCTCTGGGCAGAGGGCGAGAGCAAGGGACGGGCGTTTGTTGACGGTGTGCTTTCCGGCATCGTAGAGCCGATCGGGGCTGTGCTGACCATTCTTGGCGCAGGGCTAATCGTCCCGGCCCTCCCGTATTTGCTGAGCTTTGCCGCAGGTGCAATGCTTTATGTGGTAGTGGAGGAGCTGATTCCGGAAATGTCCCAAGGCAAGCATTCCAACCTTGGCACGCTTGCCTTTGCTATGGGCTTCGGCATCATGATGGCGCTGGACGTGGCACTGGGATAAACCGAGCGACTAACCATCATCATCACCACCATCGCCGACAGAACGCCCACCATGGGCTATGCGCATATCAAAAGTCCAAATAGGAAGCATATCTATGTTGTCTTCCCGACCGGACGGATAGGCACATCCGGCACGGCATTAATCGCGCGGATCGCATCCCGACACAGGACGCGATCCGCGCCAGAACAGAAGATCAGTTCTCCAGCGGCTGCATGATCTCCAATATGATTCCATCTGGGTCCCGGAGGTAGAAGGCCTTGCTCCGGCCAAAGCCCTCCTGCCTAAAATCAAATTCCTGGGGAGAGGAAAAGCACTCCACACCCTGCTCCACCAGTTTTTGATAGGCCCTGTCGGCATCCTCCGTATAGAAGCAAAGCTCCGAAATGGAGGTGGTGAAGAGGTCCATGGGGATGCGCTGGACATCATCATTCACGAACTGGATGAGCTCCACCGGCGGCATATGCAGCTGATCCGAGCCGTTCAGATAAGCAACCCGGGCCTTGCAGTTTTCCCGCCGGAATATCGCCTCCGTCTCCTTTCCCTCCATCAGGATCTCCCCCTGATACCGAAGGCCCAGCACATCCCGATAAAACGTCACGGAACGGTCCAGGTCGCTGACGGTCAATCCGACATGATAGATTTGCCCAATCATAGGCTCCTCCTCGTTAGTTGCTTTATGTTGACTCAACAAAGGCGTGAATCAGGAAGACAGACCCGGCTGATATCATCGCATTTACCCACCACGGTCGCTAGCGGTTTTGTTATCGCTCTCGTACAAAGCTAAACTCAGGGCTTTGAGTTTTAGCCTCCATCTCAAAGGGCACGGCAACTTCCGAGCAACAGAAGACGAGAACGCCTTCATGAGCTCGGACTTGCCGGAGCGGCGCATCCCCGTGATCACCTTGATGTCCCGGGTGC
>JAHYYN010000085.1:0-40761 GCA_019424945.1 Collinsella sp.
CACTCGTTAAAAAGTTTTGAGAATATTTTATATTTTTGTTCATGTAATCACTCCTTCTTAGTATGTGATACCGGAAAGACCTATCCGGATGTCCAAAGCCTGCTGCTTCTAAGCGACCTCTTCGGCGTCTCCATCGATGAACTTGTGAAAGGAGACGTGGTTTCAATGAAGGAAGTCGTAAGCAAGGATGCGCTCGAGATGGAGCGATTGGCGATGGGGTCTGCTGCCCTGCTGCTCGCGGGGATTGCATGCATGGCAGGCATCTACGCACTACTGCCCGAGCCATCGTTCATCCCGCATATGTCCACAGGCGCGCTGATCGGGATACTCGTGTTTGTTGCATTCTGGATCCCGTCGCTCGTATGCACGTCGCGCATCGAGAGGATCAAACGCGAGCATGACCTTGTGACGTTCCGTGAGATCAGCGCGTTCATGGACGGCGAGGAGGCTCCGAGCGAGACCGATGCGCTTTCCAGACGCAGGTCACGGCTCAGCCCTGCGCTCAAGATGGCCTGCGGTGCGGGGTTCGGCTTCCTCATCGCGTTCCTGATCACGGCACTAGTGAATGCCTTGCACTAGATGCACGCCTCTTTGACGGACTCAAAGCCAGCTAGGATTCCGGGGGCATGTAGGTCTTTAGGTACTCCAGCACCGTTTCGAGATATTGCCGATAGACTGCGCTGTCGTTCTGGAGCCCGTGACCCGAGTGCTCCGCCACAAAGCAGTCGTGGGGGACGCCGTTTTCGGTAAGCGCCCTATCGAGGCGTACCGATGCCTTGAAGGGCTGCATAGTGTCGTGAGTGCAGTAGGCCATGACCGTGGGTACCGCGTCCTTCGTCACCCAGAGAAGCGCCGAGGCGTCCTTGACGGCGGCGTCGTAGGCGGGCGTACCGAACATGTCCGGCGTGAGCTTGGCACCCGTCATAACGCCGAACAGGCCCGCCGCTTCTGCTTGGGCTTCCGGCTTGTCCAGCCCGTAGTTGTCCCAGTCCTCGGGGTAGAAGCTGGAAGGCCCCACGGCTTCGAACACGAACCTCACCGGCACCGGCGATTCCGCAGTGTCGCGGTAAGCGTACAGCAGGGCGAGGCACCCGCCGGCCGATCCGCCCCCGATGGCCATCTCGTTCACGGGGTAGCCCAGCTTGGCCGCCTCGGCGACCACCGCGTCCATGCTCTCTTGATTTCCAGAGACTGCGTGAGGATGTTCGCCCCGGGGTGCTGCTCGCTGAAAAGCGTGTAGTTGATACCCGCAGCCACGTAGCCCTGAGCGCAGAGCCAATGGAGGGTCCGCGCGTCGTCGGCCTTGTCACCGCTGGTGAACCCGCCGGAGTGCAGGTACACGACCAACCCGTAGTGCTGCCGCGACCGGTCGGCGGGTACATAGAGGTCGAACTTGTTCGCGTCGCCGTCGCCGTAGGGGATGTCGGCATAAACCGTTCCCACCGAGTCGTTCCAAACGACGGAGAAATCGTCGCCGAGGGGATTGCTCACCAGCTTGATGGCCGCCGAAAGCGTGAAGACGGCAATGAATATCCCCACGTAGAGGAAGCCCCAGAGAATGCGGTGGCGCTTTTTGGATGGCTGCTCTGGCGCATCGGTGGCTTGGAGAGGAATCGCAGGATCTCTAAAGCCCATTGACAAGCCACTCGCTCCAATTCATCCAACTCTTAGCGCGTGACCATCAACGAGCTGTTCGATCAGCCATCTCGTTTGCCCTACAGCTTCCGCCAACCGGATATCGTGCGTGACCAGAAGGATCGCCCCGGGGAATCCAACGAGCAGTCTCTGCAATGCCTCTATCGAGCCGATATCGAGGTGATTGGTCGGCTCGTCGAGCACGAGGAAGTTGGGTTCCGCAACCAGCTTCTCCGCGAGCATCAGCTTTCGGAGCTCACCGGGGCTCAGGTCGTCGCCATCGAGCAGTCTATCGGGGTCGGAGTTCAGGCGTGCCACGATGGACAGGATACGCCCCTTTTTCTCTTGCGTATGCTTGCGCAGCTGCTCAAGGGCACGCTCTCGCTCGACCGACGCAACAACCTGAGGAACATAGGCAACCTTTATATTCTCGGGGACGGAATCGATGATGGCACGCACCAATAGACTCTTGCCCGTCCCATTTGCTCCGGTCAACACCACATGGTCTGTTGGAGAGACCCAGAGCTGAGGCACATTCAAGCAGAACTCGCCCGCTAAGAGCCGAGTAGGACCAACGCGCGCAACGATACTCGATCTGGCGGCTTCTCCGAAATCGCTAATGCAGTGGTCGTAGCGCTTCGGCACAGAGTTCTCCGATAGCGTCGACTCCGCCCTCGCAAGACGTTCATCCATGGCGGCTGATAGTTTACCGGCTACACCGTCCTTCCCAGAGACTATGGCGCGCCCGATCCGCGCGCGCCCGTCGCTATCTCTCTTGTCCAGACCGCGCTTGCTGCGCTTGCCCTTCTGACGTGCCGCCTCCTCGCTCCTGCGCTGCGCCTCCGCCTTCAGCCGCTTCACTTCGCGCATAGCCTTCTCTCGGTCGCGCAGCGCGGTGGCACGTTCGCTTGCCGCCTGATCGCTCGCCTTCGAATAACCGCCCGGGCGCATGATCCAGCGTGCGCCGTCGCACAGGAGGCTCTGATCGACGAGGCCATCGAGCAATTCCCTGTCATGGGAGATGAGGATGCCGACTCCATCGAATGAGGCTAGCGCCTCGCTCACGATTTCACGCGTCGGGGCATCAAGATCGTTCGTCGGCTCATCCATGACAAGCACGTCGGGGCGAGCATAGAGCGCGCATGCGATCTGGAGTCGTTTCTGCTGGCCGCCTGAGAGCGTGTCGTAGCGCCAGGGCCAATCGTCTCCGATATGCAGAAGCGCCTTTGCGCGCTGCGCTTCTTGGTTCCAGTCTGACGCGAAGTCTATGAGGTTCCCAGGTTCGAGCGAAGAATCCTGCTGGCAGTACACGGAGAACAGCTTCGAGCCCACCGTTCCGGAATCGGGCTCGATAAGGCGCGTGGCGATTCTCGCTAGCGTGCTCTTCCCGCATCCGTTGTCACCGATCACGGCAGTCCATCCTGAGGAAAACGTGACGCCGACATCCCTTACAGCGGGAGAGACCGCACCAGGATAGGTGTAACTAATGTTTGTGAGATTCAACTGCATGGCGAGCTCCTTCGAAAGGAGACCGCGCAGGGGTTAGGCACGCGAGGTGTGGAATCAAGACGAGAAGATACTGAAGCGACGCGGAACCCTAACGCGCGATCGAGCGTACAAAATGGTCGTTTGGGACCCTTAGCGGGCATCGCTAGTTCTTCATCTAACCTAACCTAACTCGAAGCGTCGCATGGCAAAGGCTCCGCTGATTGAATGATATTCAAATTATAGCACGCGTATTGAATTATAGCGCGCGTGTTGAAAATAGGTTTGAACCACGAACAAGCTGGGATAATGCATCATCGCCCACAAACCACCTGAAATTCTGCCAGCGAGTAATTCTAGGAAACGAATGTATCAACTGTGGGCAAGTATGATTAACTAAAGCAACACAAGGAGACGAATTGCAACACCAACAAGCGAAAATGGCTTAGCGATGCATCGCTAAGCCATTGAATCGCCTCTTTGCAAAGTGAGAGAAATCCCAATGCGTTTAAAAAATCGTGTCAGAAAAGTACACCTATTTACAAAGAAGTTCAAAGGAGCAAACTAATATAAAAAGTGCCTCTGAACTGGGGGTTTACTCCCACTCCACCGTGCCGACGGGCTTGGGGGTCAGGTCGTAGCAAACGCGGCAGATACCGGGGACCTCGGCGGTAACGCGGGCGGTGATGCGCTTGAGCAGCGCCCAGTCAAGCTCGGGCACCTCGGCGGTCATGACATCGACGGTGCTGATGCAGCGGATGATGCAGGGCCAGTCGTAGGCGCGCTTGCCCTCGCGCACGCCAGTGGCGCGGAAGTCGGGCACAACGGCGAAGTACTGCCAAATGGTAAGACCGGCCTTGTCGATCTCCTCACGCACGATGGCGTCGGCCTCGCGCAGCGCCTCAAGACGGTCGCGGGTGATGGCACCGAGGCAATGGACACCCAGGCCGGGGCCGGGGAACGGCTGGCGCTCAACCATGTTCTCGGGCAGACCGAGTTCGCGGCCCACGACGCGCACCTCGTCCTTGTACAGCAGCTTAACGGGCTCGCAGAGCTCAAACTGCAGGTCCTCGGGCAGACCGCCCACGTTGTGATGGGCCTTCACGCCGTCCTGCGACTCCAGGATGTCGGGATAGATGGTGCCCTGAGCGAGGAAGCTGACCTCATCGCCCACCTTTCGGGCCTCTTCCTCAAACACGCGAATGAACTCGGCGCCGATAATCTTACGCTTGGCCTCGGGCTCGGCGACGTCGACGAGCTTGTCGAGGAAGCGGTCGGTCGCGTCCACGTAGACCAGATTCGCATCCATCTGGTTCTTAAAGACGTCGACGACCTGCTCGCTCTCGCCCTTGCGCATAAGGCCGTGGTTCACGTGCACGCAAATGAGCTGCTTGCCGATGGCCCTGATGAGGAGCGCCGCGACAAGACGGTCGAGAACTACCTCAAAGCCCTCGAAAGCGCCTACATCCTGAGCGAATGCGAACAGAACGGCATCGCCGGCAAGCAGGTGCTTAGACCCCAGCGCAAGTTCTATCCCATCGACACCGGCTTGCGCAATCTAGCTAGCAACTATGCCCCAAAGGGCCTGGGCGCTCAGCTCGAGTGCGTGGTATTCAACGAGCTCGTGCGCCGTGGCTACAACGTGACCGTGGGCGCACTGCTTAAAGGCGAGGTAGACTTCGTGGCCGACAAGCACGACGAGCGCCTCTACATCCAGGTGACCGAAACGCTTGCAAGCCCCGAGACATACGAGCGCGAACTGGCGCCTTTTTCCCTCGTAAACGATGCCTTCCCCAAGCTGGTGCTCACCACCGATCGCCTGCGGCTCGGCACCACCGAGCAAGGCGTGCGCATCGAGAACCTGGTGGACTGGTTGCTCAAAGGCTGGAGCTGAGCGACGCAAGTGTCCAGCACGCACCTGGACAGGACCCGCATGGCGCCCTCCGCCGCCAGACGGCCGCGGCAGGCCTCCTGCAGGAACACGTATGCCGCCGCCTCGAGCGTGAAAAGCTCCTCGCCGCGCATGCCCTCGCCCCGTCCAATAAACGTTCACCGCGCTAAAGGAGAGCGCGACCGTCAATAAAGAGCGCTTTTGCGCACTAAAAATCAGTGAATCTGAACTCAGAAACGCTTGTTGTCCACGAGGCATCGAGTATCGTCCCGTCCCGCACATCGTCCGTCGGGCTGGAAAGGGAGATCGGTGCGTCTCCCCCGCCCGTTCCGGATTCGACGCAAAGCAGCACGGGCGACGCGCCCTTCCGGCCCACGCCCCTCCCCTCTTCCAACTGGCCTTAATCCGCCGAATCGCATCCTTCTGCCCGAATGTAGGCCACAATCATCGACATATCGTCAGCCGCACGCCGCCGGGGCGGCTCCCGCATCGTGGCAAAGCGGGTCCGCGCCGGGGCGTCGGTTGACGGCTCGGCCTACAGCTCGCGCCTTCCGTACAGCCCGAGAGAGACGACGGCGGAGGCGGCCAGCATCAGAAGCGAGGCCGCGAGCAGCGCCGCCATCGAGGCCGCAAGTCCAGCGGGGGTCTCGACGAACGTGAGAAAGCCCGTCACGAGCCCGAACGCGCCGCCTTCGAGAATCCCCGAGTTCCCGAGAAGCATGGGGGTGACCACGAACAGGCCGACGGTGACGGTTGGCAGAAACTGGGTCGCCTTGGTCTGGCCGAGCTTGAAGTACACCGGCGTCACGACGGACGCGACGGCGGAGCCGATCAGGACGCAGACTGCGGTGGCGAAGGCCATGCCGGCGACCCTCTCCCCGCTGAACGCGAGGAACTCGGAGAGGCCTCCCGGCAGCTCCACGGCGGACGCGAGTCCCATGACCGCAAGCGATACGGCGAAGCCGACCGCCGAGCCGATGAGGCCGAGCGTCGCGATGGCGGCATAGCGGCTCAGGACGACGTCGCGCTTCGAGACGGGAAGGGTGAGGCGATAAGAGCCCCATCCGTTCTGGTCGTCGTAGACGGAGAAGCCGATCGCACCCATCATGAGGCACATGCTGGCGAGGACGGCGGGGCGGCCGCGGGCCCGCCGCCGGAGAGCTCGCGCCTCCTCCTCACCCAGTCGCCCAGGGTGCTCCCCGCCATGCCGAGCTCTCGGGCGACCTCCCTGACGGGCCGCCCCGCCGCGATGACGTAGTCGGCCGTCTCGTCCCGGTAGTCCTTGGGGAACTACTCGTACTTGGTCCCAGGCTCGGCTCCCATGGCCACACCCTCCTACGGGGCAGGTTCCTCTGCCGTCCAAATTATCAGGTGTCCACGGTTTCGACAGGGCTCAAATGCAAACAGGCGCTGGTCGCGGGCGGCATCGCTGCGGGCTGGTTCATCACAAGCCGGGGCGCTGCGGGGTCGGACGGCGGCCAGGTGACCGACTCCCAGTCCGTCGGAGGCGTCCCCGACTCCGGGCAGATGCCGCCCGACGCCAAGCAGGTGCCCGAGGACCAGCTCCAGGGTGGCGGAGAGGTGACGTTCTCGAGCTAGGACGTCCAGTTGAAAAAAACGGGCCCCATGGCAACCATATTGCCATGGGGCCTTTCAAAAAAAGACCCAAGCATTCAATCTGAAGCGTCAGTATCTTGAGTAACCATTATGAAACTGAGTGTGTGCAACTCAGAATCTCTATCCCATTCAAATTGAGCCATGAGTTTTCTTCAGTAGCTTTCGCTCAAAAAGCACCAAGCCAATCGCTTCTCCGATTTCAGCGCACCCAAGAGATCTGTCCACCGTATCGGTTAACGACGATTCCGGAACGAGGCCTGATTCCAATAGTGATGATAGACATCGAAACGCTCATAACATCAAAGCATGAACGAAGTTGTACTGTTATTTTGATATCGAATCGGAGGAACGATTCTCTACGATGTTATTCTCTCCATAGCTAACTAGATATCCACTGCCTACTGCCGCCGGAAAAGCAAATGACCATATTGGGATTCCATTATTGCTAGATTCTATAATTATCTGAAAAAAAATTCATAGATGAAAAAAATCCTTCTACGCCAGTAGTGGCCTTCTTTGCAAAAAGAAATCCATAACATCTAAGATACGAATCCCGTCAATCTCCCTTGGATAACTCCCCCGGGCAGCAATTACGAATTTCGGATATGCATCCCGTATGGCGCGCAGCGGCCTGAGCTCACGCTCCATGGTGGCCGAGTCAGTCATATCCTCGGTTACCTGAATGTACGCACGCCCGTCTGACCTCGACGCCACGAAGTCCACCTCACCTGAGCGCAGCTTTCCAACGCTCACCTCAAAGCCCTCGTAGCGAAGTTGCAAATAGACCATGTTCTCAAAGACACGCCCCTGATCGGAATCACGGTAGCCCTGCAGATAGTTGCGGATTCCCGTGTCCACGATGTAACGCTTTCCACCCGTCTTCAGGAGATCCTTGCCCTTGATGTCATAGCGCCGAACAGGATAGAAGAGATACGCCTCATCAAGCGCCCCCATGTATGCGTCAACAGTACCGTTCGCAGCCTCGACGCCGTCAGCCCGCAACGCTCCGGCAATACTGTTGACAGAATTCTCGTTACCGATATTGTCTGCAAGGAAGCGGCATGTCCGCTCCAGCAAATCAGGGCTTGTGAGCTGCCTGCGGCCACGCCTGCGATCGCGCTCGAGAATATCCCGGATGACGACCGTCTCGTACAGTGACCTGCAATAGGCCTTATGAACCGCCCCGTCTAGCGTACCCAAGGATAGGTACGGCAGCCCGCCGTAGCGACGATAATGATCAAACAGGCCAACCGCCGTGCTAAGCGAGCCATCCGGCAACTCGAAGACATCCATCCCAGCCGCAGCGCGAGAGGACAGTGACGCTCCCCGGAAATCGAGAAACTCCGAGAAGACGAGCGGCAGCATCTCGACCTCCACATAACGCCCCGAGAGCAGCGTGGCAAGCTCGCTCGACAGCAGATAGGCGTTGGACCCCGTGATATACATATCGCAATCAAGGTCAACGTGCAGGGAATTAATCGCGCGCTCCCAACCCTCGATCTCTTGGAGCTCGTCAAAAAAGAGATAGGGATGGACGATTCCCTCTGTCCGTTTGCGAACAAGCTGGTAAAGCCCGCGATAATCCAAGCCATCAAACTCCATGGACTCCATCTTGAACGTGAGAAGTCGCTCCCGGGAAACGCCCTCCCTTGCCAGATGCTCGCGCATCATGTCCAGAAGGGTCGACTTCCCGCAACGACGAACCCCCGTAACGACCTTGACGAGGTCTCGATCCCGAAAGGCGAGAAGCTGGTCAAGGTACTTTTGACGGATAATCATCACGCCTCCATGTGAAAGATCTTCATCTAATGCAAATTTTTAACATTGTAATCTAGAAGCTCTCAGAATCGAGGGAGATGCGGCGCGATTCATTTTCCGGCTCCTTCCTCGACGCAGCTTATGACCTCCACTTGCAACTGTATCCCCCACCCACGCTGGTGTGGTGGCACCAGAACCGAGACCGAGACTGCCATCTGGAGATGGCAACCGACTGGCGCGCGGCGTCGGGGCGCACGGGCGGTGGTTCCATGGGTGGCGTCGAACGGACGAGTCGGTGGGCGCGGAGCGCCCGCCCGAAGGGAGGTGCCGCGCATGGCTGCGGCGGAGGTGAGGGCCGAGGGCGTCAAGCGCTGGGCCGACACGGGCGAGGAGCGCGTCCCGGTCCTCAGGGGCTGCTCGCTCGCGGCCGCGGGCGGGCTCACGGCGATCGTGGGGCCGTCGGGGGCGGGCAAGACGAGCCTCCTGTACTGCATGAGCGGGCTGGACGCCCCGGACGAGGGTCGTGTGCTGGTCGCGGGCCGCGACCTGTACGCCATGGGCGAGGGCGCCCGCACCCGCTTCCTGCGACAGGCTGCGGCGTTCGTGTTGGATTGGCTACACTGGTGTGGACAGTTCCGGGAGGGGCGCAAGAGACGGGAGGGCCGTATATGAGGGACCCCAGGCACCCGAGGCATTTCACCGACGAGTTCAAGAGGCAGATAGTCGACCTCTACAACGCCGGCAAGCCCAAGCGCGAGATCATGGACGAGTACGACCTCGGCAAGAGCACCGTGGAGAGGTGGATCAAGTCGATAAACGCGACCGGCTCGCCGCGCGCCGCGGACAACCGCACGCCCGAGCAGAACCGGATCCTGGAGCTCGAGCGCGAGAACCGCAGGCTCCGGATGGAGGTCGACGTCTTAAAACAAGCGGCGCTGATATACGCTCGAAAGTGAGGGCCATAGCGGCCAACGAGGGCCGCTACCCCATACCAGCGCAGTGCAGGCTCCTCGGCGTCGCGAGGTCGACGTACTACTCCATGCGCTCGCGGCCCGACCGGCCCGCCGCGCCGGACCCCGCCGCGCCGGCCGTGGTCGCGGCCCACGCCGCCAGCAAGGGCCGGTACGGCTCGCGCAAGATAAAGGCGTCGCTCGAGAGGTCGGGCGTTACCGTCAGCCGGCGCCGGGTCTGCCGCATCATGAGGGAGAACGGCCTGGTCAGCGCATACGCCAGGAAGAGGTTCAAGGTGCACCCCGGGGCGGTCAACGAGGCCGACGTGCCGAACGTCGTCGCGCGCGGCTTCGGCGGCAGGGCGCCGCGCACCCATATATGCAGCGACCTGACCTATGTGCGCGTCGGGGCCTCGTGGAACTACGTCTGCCTGCTCGTCGACCTCTACAACAGGGAGATCGTCGGCCACTCCGCCGGGCCCAGGAAGGACGCCCGGCTGGTCAAGTCGGCGTTCGCGACGCTCTCCTTCCCCATCTCGGACATCGAGGTCTTCCACACGGACCGCGGCAGCGAGTTCGACAACGCCGAGATCGACCTGATGCTCGAGGCCTTCGGCATAGAGAGGTCGCTGTCGGCCAAGGGCTGCCCCTACGACAACGCCGTCGACGAGTCGACCAACAGGATACTGAAGGCCGAGCTCGTCCACCGCGAGACGTTCGGCACGACGCGCGAGCTCCGAGCCAAGCTCTCGGACTACGTGCACTGGTACAACAACTTCAGGATCCACTCGACGCTGGGCTACATGTCGCCGGTCGAGTTCAGAAAGGCGGGGCTGTCCCTCCCGGAATCGTCCAAATAGGTGTTGCCAATCCAAGTCGTCCTCGTCGTAGGTGGTGAGCATGAGCACGCGGACGCCCGGCCAGCGGCGCGTGATCGCGGCGGTGGCGTCGATGCCGTCGAGGACGGGCATGCGCACGTCCATGAGGACGACGCGAGGCAGGTCGCGCCCGAGCTCCTCGGCCCGCTCGATGCGGTCGATGGCCTGACGGCCGTCCTCCGCCTCGAGCACGATGGCGAGGCCCGGGTCGCGCCGCACCATGAGCGCGAGGCCCAGGCGGGTCTCGGGCTGGTCGTCGACGATCATGACGGGGATGCGCGCGGACGCGGCCGCTCCCGCGATGCCGCTATTCGTCGCCATCGGGCTCCCCCTCCCCTTCGCCGGCCCCCACCAATGACGGCAGATG
Organism: Collinsella sp.; assembly: GCA_019424945.1. Lineage (GTDB taxonomy): Bacteria > Actinomycetota > Coriobacteriia > Coriobacteriales > Coriobacteriaceae > Collinsella. Next base: position 10,582 of record JAHYYN010000085.1, read on the forward strand.
CGCCTTGAGGCACCAGCCGCCCTCGCCGACCGGACCGGCGGAGAGGGTTCCGCCCGATTCCCCGACCTCTCTGCGCAGGCGGGAGAGGCCCATGCCGGTGCCCGGACCCCCGGCCCCCTCGCCAGGGGTTCCATCGTCGCGGATTGCGACGTCGGCAGAGCCATCCCCGCCGTGGTCCACCGAGACCGTGAGCCGCGAGAGCCCCGCGGCGTGGCGCAGCGCGTTCGTGACGCCCTCGCGGCAGACGCGGAAGGCGAGGCCGGCCTGGGAGGGGTCGTCCGGGCGCACGCCCGTCTCCGTGAGGGCGGCCGTGACGCCGGCGGCGCGGACGGACCCAAGAAGAGCGGCGATCTCGTCCCAGCGATGCCGCTCGGCCGGCTTCTCGGTGGGCGCGGAACCCGGCAGAGCGGATGGCGCCGCCGTGCTCCTCGCCTCGCCCGCCAGCGCCCGCACGGCGCGGCGCGTGTCGGCGAGCCCCGAGCGCGCCAGCTCGTTGATGCTCGCGATGGCCCGGTCGAGCTGCTCGTCCCCGGTCGCGCCGGCGAGCCCCTCCGAGAGCGCGACGATGGCCGTGAGGTCGTGTCCCACGGAGTCGTGCAGCTCGGCGGCGATGCGGCTCTTGGCGAGCGCGCGGTCGCGCTCCGCCTCGGCGCGGGCGGCCGCCTCCGCCTCCCGGAGGCGCTGCAAGCGGAAGCGCGAGAGCAGCGCCGCCCCGAGCACCAGCATGAGCGGGTACCCGATGCCGGCGAGCGTCATCGCAAGCGAGGGGGAGGGCGATGCGGAGGCACCCGCGAACCCGTCGACCACGGCGGAGAGCGCGACGGCCGCAACGGCGGCGACGCCGCCCGCGGCCGCCTCGCGCCGGGGCGCGCGGGCCACGCAGGCGTAGAGCGCGACGAGCGGGAGGAAGTACACGTACGCGAGCGCGCCCATCACCGAGGCCAGCAGGCCAACGACCGACTCGAAGAGCACGGAGACGACCGGAAGGCGGTAGCGCAGGAACAGCGCCGCGCAGCCGACGGCCATGAGGACGAACAGGGCGGCCTGGGACGAGGGCGCCGACAGCGAGGGGTCCGCCCCCGCGAACACCACGCGGGCGAACATCGCCGCCTCCCACGCCACGCAGAGCACGGGCGCGGCGAGCCGCAGAAGGGGCGCGTCGTCCCACGCGTCCAACGGCGCGGCGGCGCCGGAAAGGCCCGGCCCGCATGGCCTCACGTCCAATCCCATCACCTCACATCCCGACACCACATTGTACGAGCACGCCGGGCGCTACTTCGCCGCGACGACGTCGCGCGTGCGGAGCCAGGCCGAGGCGAAGGCGACCGAGCAGGCCACGTAGACGACGCTCAACACGGCGATCTGGGCGATGTGCGGCGCGTCGAGCACCACGAGGGCGTTGCTGTTCATCCCGGACTGCATGAGCGCGTACGGGAAGACGTAGCCAAGGCCGCCCATCGCCGCCATGATCCCCAAGATCCCGCCACCCAGCCCGACGCCCACCGGCACGGCGAAGTTGCGCACGAGCATGGAAACGACGAGCTGTATGCCGCAGATGGCGAGGCTCCCAATCCAGCCCAGCACCACCTGCTCGGCGAACGACGCCACCGGGAAGGCGCCGGGCACGTGCAGGACGATGCCGCTCGCGACGAAGAACGCCGTCATGGCCGCGAACGCGACGAGGTCCAGGAGGGCGAGGACCGCGAGCTTGGCGACGAACACGTCGCGCGCGGGCACCGGGGCGACCATGAGCTCGTTCCAGTTGGAGCCCATGTGCTCGAGCCGCCACAGGTAGCTCGCGCCCGCGCCGATGAGCGCCGGGAGGAAGAAGTAGCAGATGAACAGGGTGTGCTGGGTCCAGAGGTTCTCCCAGCCGGGCGTGAGGAGGTCGAGGTTGGCCACGTAGTTGGCGCTCCCGATGAGCGCGGAGACGGCGGGCAGCGCGGCGAAGGCGGCCCAGACGGGCGCCCGGCGCATCTTGATGAACTCGGCGGATATGCAGGATGCAAGCATGATCAAACCTCCCTACAGCTCGCGGGCGGCGAAGGCGCGCCTGGAGGCGATGAACGCGGCGACGGTCACGGCGACGCAGACGGCGAGCCCCGCGGCCGGGAACGGCGCCGCCCAGAACCTCATGTGCTGCGAGGCGTCGTAGGCGCCGTCGACGAGGCGACACACGAAGAAGTACGCGCTCGGCACGAACCAGCTGAACACCGGAGGCAGGTAGGCGATGAAGAGCCCGAGGAAGCACAGGCCCACGCCCACGATCATCGGCGCGAACTGGTTGGCGGTGGCGAGGCAGACCGCCTGCACGATGGTGATGAGCATGGCGCACACGACGAACGTGCTGATGGCGTAGCGGGCGAGCAGGGCCGGCCCCGGCAGGTTCTGTTGGAACCCGATCCCGTACGCGACCGCCGCGACGCCCGCCGTCTGGACGCCCACGACCACGGCGAGGATCAGGAGGCACGCCGCCCACTTGGCCGCGACCACGCGCCCGCCGTCCTCCATGGTGAGCAGCAGCTTCCACATGTTCGCCCGGTTCTCCACGTCGGTGACGGTGGAGGCCACGATGGCGCAGAGCAGCGGCAGGACGATGGCGTTCAGCTGCGGCAGCATGTAGAGGATGCCGTCGAAGTCAGGGTTGTGGCGCACGGTGTTGGAGGCGCCCGCGACGAGCCAGGCGAACTGGAACGCGAGCAGGCCCAGGCTCGCCAGCCACAGGTGCTTGCGGCGCGCCTTGGCGAACTCGAGCGCGACGGATTGGACGAGGCCGGGCTGGCCGGTGTCCGATGCAACAACTTGAGATGGCATATGTCTTCCTCCAGTCGAAGAATGTGAACTGCGATGTTCCATGCGAAGGGTTTTCCTGGTGCCGCAGATTGCCCCGAAAGAGGAGCGACGCGTACTTTGGTACGCGAGCAACGGTTTGATGGGCAAGGTGCGGTACCAGGGGAAGCCGCAGCGAAGCCGCTACAGCGTAGCCTCCATCCCCGTGAGCTTAAGGAATATGTCCTCCAGCGACTCGGCGCGCTCCTCCAGCCGCACGACGCCGATGCCTCGCTTCGCGAGCCCGAGCGTCACCTGCCCGGCGGTCGCGTCGTCCACGGCCTTGATGCGCAGCCACTCCCCGTCGGCCACCGCGCCCGGCAGCGCCCCCGCCGCCGCGGCGTTGTCCGTGGTGCGCAGCGCCAGCCATCGGCGCGCGCGGGCGTGCAGGTCGGCCATGCTCCCCTGCCAGACCATGCGGCCCCTGTTGATGATGCCCACGTGGTCGGCCATCTGGTCGATCTCGGAGAGCAGGTGGCTGGAGACGATGACCGTGCAGCCGAAGCGCCCCGGCATCTCGCGCACGAGCTGGCGGATCTCGTGGATGCCGGAGGGGTCGAGGCCGTTCGTCGGCTCATCCAGGAGCAGCAGCCTTGGGTGCCCCATGAGCGCGGCGGCGATGCCCAGGCGCTGCCTCATGCCGAGGGAGAAGTGTCCGACGAGCTTCCGCTGCGTCTTCGCGTCGTCCAGGCGCACGACCGAAAGGACCTCGTCGATGCAGCTCTCGGGCAGCCCGCGCAGGCGCCGCACGATCTCGAGGTTCTCGCGCGCCGTGAGGTGCGGGTAGCAGCTGGGGGCCTCGATGAGCGAGCCCACTTCGCGCAGCACCTCGAGGCGGTTGTCCGGGGTCATCTCCCGCCCGAGCACGACGGCCTCGCCGCCTGATGCGTGCACGAGCCCGAGCAGCATCTTCATCGTGGTGGACTTGCCCGCCCCGTTGGGGCCGAGGAAGCCGTAGACCGCGCCCTCGGGCACCTCGAGGTCCATGTCGTCCACGACCGTCGCGTCGCCGTAGCGCTTGGTGAGCCCGCGGGTGGATACGGCGAGGGACTCGCCCGAGGCGGCCGGCGCCGGCGCCCCCTCGACCGTCCCCGCCGGACGTTCCAGTACCTGAGAAGTCATATCGTGTCCCCTTCTTGTGAATGCGTTCGTACGCGCCGTCTCTGTCGGCGCGGTTACATTCTTTCGCGGAAGGGGCACGGAGCCGGCGCCGCTGGGCCGGTTGACACCTTAGGGTGACAGCGGGTTTCAGAGGCGGAGATGATGTCGATGAGGGTCGCGTACAGCGTCCAGCCGTTATCGCACCCCGTCATAATGCGTCCACATGCGAACGACCTTGACCGCACCCTCATAGAGGGCGCCGTCCCTCTCAATCTCCTCTTTGATTACTTCGTAAACGAAGCGGTGTTGCAGGCTGATGCGGCGAGAGTAGAGGCCAGATAGATTGCCAACGAGGGCCTCATAGCGCGGAGGAACCTTGAAGGGATCCTCCCGCACTGCCGCGACGAGCGCCTTCGCCTTGCCGGCAAGCCCCGCCGCCTTGAGCTGCTTTGCATCCTTCTGGGCCTGCTCGGTGAACACGACAAGCCACATGGCTACCAGTCCAGCGCGTCTTCGGTGGCGCAATTCTCGACCGGCTCCGCCTTCCCTGCAACAATCGACTCGGCAACGCCGGGAACACCCATGAGATAGAGCGTCTCCTCGATAGAGGCCCACTCATCCTCTCCGACGAGCACGGCACCCTTACCGCGACTGTTCGTGATGGCCACCGGAGCGCAGTCCTCGTTGACGCGCGCGATAACGTTGTACAGGTCCTTGCGTGCCGCCGTTGCCGTAATAGAAGTCATGCGGCCTCCCTTCCCAAAAGCGTACGCTTTTACGTACGTCTATGGTAAGACGGAGAGACAAGGGTGTAAAGTCCCCTCGCTGCGCACGCCCACATCCGATATGGATGAAGAGTCGGCTGGGGCAGTCAGGCATCCCCGTCAATCGGTTCTATTTCACTGTTGCGCACTTCGGAGCTTAGCCTCGCGAATCCGCATCGGGTTCCGACCGCCCCTCGCCGTCCCGCTCGTCCTCCCGCCAGGCGGCGATGATGTCGATGAGGGCCGCGTCCAGGCGGTGGGTGGCATCGAGGATGGCGCGGGCCTCGTCGGCCTGCTCGCCCCGGAGCCGCCCCTCCTCGAGGTCGGCGGCGAGGAGCTCGGCGTTGCCCTGGATGAGGGTGAGCGGGGTCTTGAGCTCGTGGGCGAGCGTCTCCATGCGCTCGCGCCGGGTCTCCTCGGAGGCCATCTGCTCCTCGAGCGAGCGTTTAAGCGAGACCCGCATGCGCTCCATCGCGGCGAGCACGTCGTCGACCTCGGCAACGTCGCTCGTTCCGACGGGCCTGTCGAGGTCGTCGGCGGCAACGGCGTTCGCCGCCGCCACGAGCGGCTCCATCTTGCGCGTGAGCACGCGCGCGGCGCGCAGGGCGACGAGAACGACCATGAGAACCGTGCCGATGATGGTCGAGGCGAGCCAGAGGTCCTGGGGGTTCGGCCAGGACGCGTCCCGTGCGCGGTCGGCCCAGTGGGGCATCATGTCCCAGGAGATTGCCGCCCAGGTACCATCGGCGAGCTTCACGGCCGCCACCCGCGCGTACGAGCCGGACGAGACGTCGGGGCCGGGGCGGGCGGACGTCTCACCGGCGGCAGCTGCGGAGGAGACCGACGTCTGGGCGCTGGCGAGTGCCTCCTCCCCCATGTCCGAGAAGAGGACGCTGCCCACGGCCGAAAGCCGCGCCACGCGGTATGCGGTGGAGAGCGAGTCGGGATCAAGATGACCCGCCGAAGCGATGTCGCCGACAGTCTCGTCCGCATGGGTCGAGCCCCAGTCCGCCGGGAGCACCTCGCCGCGCGCCATCGCGCCGAAGAACAGTGCCCAGGGCCCGCCCACGGTCAGCAGCGCCCCGAACAGGACGAGGGCGAAGTAGCGACCGACTACGAGGGCAAGCGGGACGCGAATGCGGCCGTCCAAACCGCGAAGACGGCTCATCTCCCCGCCTCCCACTTATATCCGACACCCCACACGGTGGCGATGGGGTCGACGCCCGCAGCCCGGAGCTTGGCACGCGCCTTGCCCACGTGGACCGAGACGGCCGCGTCATCCGCCTCGCTCTCCCAGCCCCGCACCGCCTCGCGAATCTGCGACCGGCTGTAGGCGCGACCGGGATGCTTGGCGAGAAACTCGCAGATGCCATATTCGGTAGGCGTGAGGGGGACGGGCGCGCCGGTCGAGCCGTCGGGAGCTGTCACGTTGAGCTCGCGCGCCCCGAGGTCGAAGCGTGCACGTCCGAGGTCGAGCACGCTCCGGCGCACCCGGCGCTCGCGGCGGAGCGACGCAGCCACCTTCGCGCGCAGCTCCGCCACGCCGAAGGGCTTGCGCACGTAGTCGTCGGCGCCGAGGCCGAGGCCCAGCACCGCGTCGTCCTCGGTGACCTTGGCCGTGAGGAACATGATGGGCCCGTCGAAGCGGCCCCGGACGAGGCGGACCAGTTCGAAGCCACCGAGACCGGGCATCATCACGTCCGTGAGGATAAGGTCGTAACGAGAGAGATCCATCGCAGGGACCGTCGTTGGGTCGTCGGCGCACTCGACCTTGTGACCGTCGCGGGAGAGAGCCCGCTCGAGCAGCTGAAGTATGGCGCGGTCGTCGTCGACCGCAAGGATGCGGGCCATCACACTCCCCCTCAATAGCGGATTTGCTCGTTCCATCCTAGTTCATGTTACCCGTGCGAGATCGAACGATGGCAGACGCGTGGCGAGCGGAACGGCAGGCACCCCCGCGAGCTCACTCGCCCTTCCTCCCCTCTTCGAAGAAGCCAATCCAGACGAGAAGGACGACAAGGCAAATCGCCGTGACCACCAAGGCAAGGACAGAAGTCACCTCAAGCTGCCATATCACCGCGCGCAAACCCGTATCCGTGGCAAGCCCAAGCTCCACGAGCAGCGACCCCAGCCGCTCCGCCCAGGCGAACGGCACGTAGCCGAGCACACCCGACGAGGCCGCGGTGAGCTCGCCGGTGACAAGCCCGTGCGCGAGGCCGCCCACGGCGAAGAGGGCGCAGGCGAGGCCCGCCGCGCCGACCCCGATGGCGGCGTTTCTGCCGAGGGCGAGCGCGAGCCAGGCCGACGCGACGTAGAGCACGAGCGAGCCCGCCGCCATGCCCGCGGCGGCGCGGTCGTAGACCCCTGCCGAGAACGCGTCGCGCCCAAAGGCACCGATCACGCCGGCAAATGACCCGAGCGCCACCGCCATCGCAATGATGCCGAGCAGCCACAGCACGAGCACGCGCGCGGCGAGGGCGATGCGCCTCGACGGCAACGCGAGCAGGTTGGAAAGGCCGGACGCCTCGCGCTCACCGTCGATATCCAGGCCGCACACGATCGCGACCATGAGGGGCATGAGCGCGCCGATAAGCTGGACGAACGCGTCCGTTCCAAGTCGCGGATCCCACGGCGCCACGCCGAAGTATGCCCCGCAGGCAACGCCGGCGATAAGGCCGCACGCCAGGTGCAGCGCGATCAACGGGGAGCGCTTGAGCCGCACGCACTCCGAGAGCACGGCGCGCCATAGGGACATCCGGGACGTCTGGCCAACGCTCGAGCCAACATGCCTTCCGCTTCCCATCACAGTTCCTCCGATCCCCTGAACCAGACCGCACCGACGAACGTGAGCAGCACGAACGCCGCCGCGCAAACCGCGAGCGCCGCCGCCTGAACAGGCCCGAAGGACCCGATCGCAGCCGCGAGCCCGGGCGACGCCGAGAGCGGCTCGGCCGTGGGCAGCACAGGCAAGAAGGCGCTCGGCATGATGACGGAGGCCGCCGGCGGAAGCGCCCACCACAGGCCTCCCACCGCGGACCACGCGAAGCCCCCGCCGATCTGCACCGCAAGCGGGCCCAGTACGCCAGCGAGCATGCCGACCCGGCAGACAAGGAAGAGCGTCACCGGAATCATCCACGACGTCGCGATGACGCTCGTCACCGCAGCGGCCGCCATCGCGGGAACCGATGGCCCACCCGGGTTCACGACGGCACCCACGAGGTACACGGCGAGTACGCAAGCGTTCGAGAGCGCCGAGAGCGCGAGGCACCAGAGCGCCTTCGCCCACCAGGCCTGTCCGAGCGGAGCCGGGCTGGAGAGCGGCACGTGGCCGCGCAGCCGCGCATCGTAGTTGGCCACGCACGCGGAGATGAGCGTGAGCGCCACGGGCAAGAGCAGCACGTAGTAGTAGTTCCATGCCGAGAACGAGAGCCCGGCACTCATGCCGAAGCGCCCCGAGAGCGGGCCGAAGAGCAACGGGAACGGCAACGCAAGCGCGATGGCGACCTTGACCGGCGCCCCGTGGGAGCTCTTCAGCGCCTCGGAGCGCAGGGCGCGGAAGAGGCCGGGACGGCGCGCTGATCCCGCCTGCGGCACCGGCTTCTCGACGCGCTCGGACACAGCAGCAGACCGGCTCATGCGGCCACCCCCGTCCGTCGGCACACGTCCATGAACAGGGCCTCGAGGTCCTGGCCCCTCTGAAGCGGCGCCTGGTAGGCGAGCCGGCCGCCCGTAATGATGCCGATGTCATCGGCCGTCTGCTCCACCTCACCCAGGATATGGCTCGATACGATGACCGTGATGCCGCGCTTGGGGAAGCTGCGGATGAGCCCGCGCAGTTCCTCGATGCCGATGGGGTCGAGCCCGTTGGTGGGCTCGTCCAGGATGAGAAGCCGCGGGCTCGCGAGCAGCGCGATCGCGATGCCGAGCCGCTGCTTCATCCCCAGGCTGAAGCGCCCGGCGCGCTTGGACCCGGTGTCTTTAAGGTCAACCGTCTCGAGCACCTCGGCGATGCGACCCTCGGGGATGCCCAGCAACGTGGTGCGCACGAGCAGGTTCTCGCGCGCCGTGAGGTTGGGGTAGAGCGGCGGCTGCTCGATGAGCGAGCCGATGGAATACAGGTCGTTTCGACTCCACGGATGGCCATCGACCAGGATCTGCCCCGAGGTGGGGCGCAGCATCCCCGTGACCATCTTGAGCGTGGTGGACTTGCCCGCGCCGTTGGGGCCGAGCAGGCCGTACACGCGCCCCTCCCCCACGTGCAGGCTCACGCCGTCGACCGCCATCTGCGCGCGGCTGCCGCGGCCGAACCGCTTCGTGAGCCCGCGCGTCTCCAATACGTATGCCATGAGAGCCTCCATCCCAAGGATTACTTACTTGCAATTCCTAGGGTGAAGGCCGTTTCTAAAGAAGCGTTAAAGGCCGGAAGATAAACTCACGATAGCTGCCCGGGACAAGGGTCAACTGCAATTGGGGCAGGCCGCACAGCGCCTGCGGGGGCCTGCCGCCGATGTCGCGCATCGTCGGCGTCAACAACGTCATGGCACACAACACCTAGTGCGGACGGCGATCGAAAGACGGTCGCCGCCCGTCTTTCGTCTTCTACCTTCTGCGTCGTAAACGACAATACTCAACGGTATACGTGGGCAGCGCGGCTATCATAGTACCTTATCGATATCCGCACTGCCCACGTATACGCGCGGCAACCCATGCCAGACAAAGGAACGCCATGGATACTACCGATAGCGCCTATGGCGACAAACTCATCCGTCTCGATACGTTCGATACCGCCGTGGCGGTCGACCCCAGCGCCGAGGACGACGCCAAGCGTCGGTTTATGACGCTTATTCTTCAAACGACCCGTCGCAACAACGGCAACATCGGGCACGTACTGCGCGCGACCAACACGAGCGGCGAAGCCTTTGCCGTCAAGCTACTCAAGGACAACGCCATCCTTTCCGGCCAAGCCCTCGACCGCTCCGCCGAGCAATCGGCCGCGCACCTGGCCAACACCGCCGCTCTGTTCGAGGAGTACCGTCATCTGTGTACCGTCTCGCACCTGCGCGGATTTCCGCGCGTCTATGGCTACGGATCGTGCGAGGATGACCCGCTCATCCTCATGGAGTGGGTCGAGGGCACCTCGCTCAAGCAGGCGCTGCCCCTGCTTCCGCGCGACGCCTCGGGCGGGCTGACCACCCAGATGGTCGCCGCCGTCGGAAACGCCGTGCTTCGCGCGCTCTTGATGACCCAGGGGCTCGTGAATCCGGTCGTCCATCGCGACCTGTCGCCTGCCAACATCATGTTCCGCACCACCAGCCGAACGCTCGAGTAGCAGATCGTCGATTGCTCCTTTGACCCCTGCCTCATCGACATGGGCTCCGCGACCATGGCCCTCGGCGACGACACGATCACCCGGCGCGCCGACATCTGGCGCTTTGCCACGCCCGCATACGCCGCGCCCGAGATGCTCACGCAGGATATCGAAGGCATCGCGGCCCTTCGCCGCTCGCCCGCGATCGACGTCTATGCGCTTTCGAGTATTCTGTACCAGCTCTACAGCGGTCGCAAACCGTTCGATGTCGAGTCGACGGGTGCCGCGGCAACCGGCTCGTTCTGCCTCATAAAGACCAAGACCAAGCCGGCACCGCTCGAGCCGCGATGCAATGACGACGAGGCACTCGTCCAGATCATCATGAAAGGTATCTCGGTTGAACAGGGCGATCGCCCCACCGAGCAGCAGATGCTCGAGGCGCTCTCGGCATACCTCCCCGCTGCAGAATCTGAGGGCTGCGAGGGCGCGGGCAATGACGCCGTAATCGACATCGACTCCGGTACGCACCTTAAGGTCGACGTCGCCGGCGAGCGCGCACGAGAGATCCTGGAGCAGGCCTGTCACGATGCCATGACCCGCCGTCGCTTTATTATCGGCGGCGTCGTTGCAGTCGTTGCGGGGCTCGGCGTCATTGGCGCGGCGACCCGTGGCTTTGGCATCCCCGACTACCTGGACGGTATCCGCAGCTCGCTTGACGACTACACCTGGGCTCAGCTGCAGGAAATTTCGCTCATGATTAAGGCCGCCGGGACCCGTAGCGAGGCACGCGAGATTGCCAAGCGCTATCATCTGCTCGATGCCGATGGGCATATCCCCTATCCGTGCACCAAGCGCGTCACGCTCACCAACGGGCTGGAGGTCGGCGCACAACTCGTGGGCATCCGCCACGACGAGCTTCTGGACGGGACGGGCAAGGCCGGACTGACGTTTATGTTCGATGCCGGCATTGCCGAACGCGACGCCGCGGCCCAACCATTGAGCGCCGGCTGGGCAGATTGCGAGCTGCGGGAATGGCTCGACAACGACGGCCTTGAGCTGCTGCCCAACGAGTTGCGCGTGCTCATCAAGTCTGTCAAAAAGATCTCGAATAACGTTGGCGCCGCCAGAAGCGCATCGTGTCTGAGCGAGTTGTCCGCAACCCTTTGGCTGCCCGCCATGGTCGAGCTGTGCGGTACGCAACCGCCCTATTCGTTTGCCGAGGGCTATCACTTTTTGGCCGACATCTACAACGGCGAGGGCAAGGAGTACCAACTGTTCCGCGAGCTTAAAGTGAGTCCGTATTCCACGAACGAGACGATGGTTCGCCAGTGGAAGGGCAAAGACACCTGTTGGTGGGAGCGCACGGTGAGTCCCGACACATCGGAGAGCGAAGGCACGCTCTACATGAACCGTGTGGGCCACGACGGCGACGCCTTTATGTACGCCACGCCCGCAAGCAAACCCGACAAACGGACCTGCGTGATCCCCGGGTTCTGCCTCTAGGGAGCGGGCGTCTTGCCGTAACGGAACCCCTCCCCGGCAATTGTCTCGATCTGTAACACTAGCTCGGCAGATACAAGTCTAGATGTTACAGAACGAGACAAACCCCAGCCCCGCGAGACAACATCTCAATCTGTAACAGTAAGGGGTCAAAAACCTCTCTAGATGTTACAGATCAAGACATTTGAGTTGACCGCGGACGGCCTGTCTCGATTTGTAACAGTTAGAGGTCATATTTGCTGCTAGATGTTACAGATTGAGACATTGAGTTTCCCGCCAACTGTTTATCTTGGTCTGTAACAAATACTCGGTAAAACGGGGTCTAGTTGTTACAGATCGAGACGTTAGTTTTCGGCTGAAATGTTTGTCTAAATCTGTAACAGCTATGGTTCAAAAACCGGTCCAGACGTTACAGATTGAGATGTTTGGCAGAGGCGACCATTGATCGAGCCGCCACCCTCATCTGTAATGAAAAGTCATACATTCCAACTATTACTAGACACCCCCTGGGGGTATGGGTGTATAGTATCTGCGGGTTAACAATTCCAACACCGAACTACAGAAAGGAGAAGCCATGGCTCAAGATACGTTCGACGTGGGCGGCATGACATGCGCCGCTTGCCAGGCGCACGTGGACCGCGCCGTCAGCAAGCTCGACGGCGTCCAAAGCGTCGCCGTCAACCTGCTCGCCGGCTCCATGCTGGTGGACTATGACCCCGCGCAGGTCTCCCCCGACGACATCTGCACCGCTGTCGATCGCGCGGGTTACTCGGCCTCGCCCGTCAGTACGGGCACCGAAACCGCCCCCAACGGCAGCGCGCAAGCCAGGTCCGGCGCCGCCCATATGGAGTCGCCCACCAAAAAGCTGGAGGCCGTCGCCTCCGCCATGCGCACCCGCCTCATCATCTCGATCATCTTCCTCATCCCGCTGTTCTACATAGGCATGGGACACATGCTTGGCTGGCCGCTGCCCAGCGTCTTCACCGACCACACCCACAGCATGACGTTGGCGCTCACCGAGCTCGTCTTGCTCATCCCCATCGTCTACGTCAACGACGCGTACTTTATCAACGGCTTCAAGTCGCTCGTACACGGCGCACCCACCATGGACGCGCTCATCGCCGTGGGCGCCACCGCTTCCATTGCCTGGTCGCTCTACGCCATGTTCATCATGGCCGACCAGCTAGCCGCAGGTCAGATCCACGAGGCCATGATGACGGGCATGGACAACCTGTATTTTGAGAGCGCCGGCACGATCCTGTCGCTCGTCACCGTGGGCAAATACCTCGAGACGCGCAGCAAATCCAAAACCGGCGGAGCCATCGAGGCGCTCATTGACCTGGCGCCCAAGACCGCGACCGTCGTGGCCGAGGGCGGTACCGAGGCCACCGTCGACGTCGACAGTATCCTTCCCGGCCAGGTGCTGCGCGTGCGCCCCGGCGAGTCCATCCCTGTCGACGGCGTGGTACTCGAGGGTAGCTCGGCCGTGGACGAGAGCGCGCTCACCGGCGAGTCCATCCCCGTGGAAAAGACCGCCGGCGACACCGTCAACGCCGCCACGGTCAACCGCACCGGATCGTTTACCTTCCGTGCCACGCGCGTGGGCGCCGACACGTCGCTCGCCAAAATCATCCAGCTCGTCGAGGACGCCAACGCCACCAAGGCGCCCATCGCCCGCATGGCCGATAAGGTCGCTGGCGTGTTTGTGCCCGTGGTGTTTGCGATCTCGGCCGTGACCTTTGTGGCGTGGATGGTGCTGACCGGCAGCGTAAACGAGGCGCTTACCTCCGCCGTGGCCGTGCTGGTGATCAGCTGCCCGTGTGCGCTGGGCCTGGCCACGCCCGTCGCCATTATGGTTGGCACCGGCAAGGGCGCCGAGATGGGCATTCTGTTTAAGAGCGCCGAAGCGCTGGAGAATCTGCGCAACGTGGGCACCGTGGTGCTCGATAAGACCGGCACCGTCACCCGCGGCAAACCGGCTGTGACGGATATCATGGTGGCCACGCGCACTGACGGCTCGCCCGCCATGAGCGAAAAGGCGCTGCTCAAGCTGGCCGCCGCGCTGGAACGCCAGAGCGAACACCCACTGGCCGAGGCGATTATGGCCGAGTGCGAGACGCGCGGAATCGTCGCACGCATGGTCGAGGACTTTGCCGCCGTGCCCGGGCGAGGCGTTACGGCACGCGAGGGGCACAATGTCATCGCAGCCGGCAACGTGCGCCTGATGAGCGAGCTGGGTATCACCGTGCCCGCAGGACTTGCGGGGCGATTTGCCGCCGATGGCAAGACGCCGCTGTTCTTTGCCAAAAACGGCGAGCTTGCCGGTATCGTCGCCGTGGCCGACGAGGTTAAGGAGACAAGTGCCGAGGCCGTTACCGCGCTGCGCTCGCTCGGCGTCGACGTGCGCATGCTCACCGGCGACAACCGCGTGACGGCCGAGGCCATCGCCCGCCGCGTGGGACTCACCAGTGAGCAGTTTATCGCCGACGTCCTGCCCGCCGACAAGGAACGCCACGTGCGCGAACTGCAGGATGCGGGCAGCAAGGTCGCCATGGTGGGCGACGGCATCAACGACTCCCCCGCCCTGGCGCGCGCCGACGTTGGCCTCGCTATCGGCACCGGCGCCGACATCGCCAAGGAGGGCGCCGACGTGGTGCTCATGCGCAGCGACCTCATGGACGTCGCCCACGCCATCGAGCTGTCACGCGCCACGATTCGCAACATCAAGCAGGATCTGTTCTGGGCGCTGTTCTACAACGGCATCGGCATTCCACTCGCCGCGGGTGTGTTCTTCCCCCTCACCGGCTGGCAGCTCTCGCCGATGTTTGGCGCCGCGGCCATGAGCCTGTCGAGTGTCTGCGTCGTGTCCAATGCGCTGCGCCTGAAATCCTTTAAGCCTAAGACGGTGCGCTGATGCACCCAACCTTGCCCCTCAAACCGTCGCTCGCGTACCCAAGTACGCTTCGCTCCTCTTTCGGGGCAATCTCAGGCACCTCAGCGCACCTTTAAGATGACGCTGTTCACGACTAAACTGTCAGATAATCTCAATCGATAAGGAGTACACCCATGCATTACACAATTAAGACTTCCGGCCTTATGTGCGGCCACTGCGACGCTACTGTCGAGACCGCGCTGCTCAACGTGGCCGGCGTGACCGATGCCGACGCCGATCACGAGACCCAGACCGTCCAGGTAGAGTGCGCCGACACCGTGACCGCCGAGCAGCTCGCCGACGCCGTCGAGGGCGCGGGCGAGAAGTTCCACGCCCTGTCTGTGACCGCTGCGTAGCAGCTACCAGAGGCATTCGACCCCATCGACCAGAAACGAGGACCCGCCATGATGGCAGACCACAAATCGGTGACCCGCATGCTCAAGACGGCGCGCGGCCAGATTGACGGCATCTTGCGGATGGTCGAGGAGGATCGCTATTGCGTCGATATCTCCACGCAACTCATGGCCACGCAGGCACTCATCGCCCGCATTAACGCCGACGTGCTCAAGGCGCATATCGAGGGCTGTGTCGCGTCGGCCATCGAATCGGGCGACGAGGAGCTCAAAGCCGCCAAGCTCACCGAGATAGAGCGCGTCGTCGACAAGCTCGCCAAGTAATTGGTGCATTGGGAACAAACTTCTTTGCACCGTCTTGGTGTTCGGGGACAGGTACGTTTGCACCACCTTGGTGCAGATTAACCCGTCCCCAATGCACCAAAAGGGGTATAAAGGCGTGCAGCATATCGAACGAAAGGCAATTCGCATGAATGACTTTATGAAGGGTCGTAACGGCGCCGACGAGCTCACCATCGTGCTGGGCTTCATAGGAATTATTTTCGCGATGGTCGGATCGATGGCTCACATCCAGTGGCTCAGCTGGATCGCCATCGCCGTAATCGTACTCGGCGTGCTGCGCGGCCTGTCCAAAAACATCGACGCGCGCCGCAAGGAAAACGCGGCCTTTGTCGCCGCGACCGCTAACGTCCCCGGCCTGGGCAAGTTCGTAGCGAGCTTGGGTAGCGGCGCCGCGGCTGCCAACGCCTCGCGCACGGCCGGTACCAGCAAGGAAGACTTTGAGCGTGCCAAGCGCACGGCCAAGAAGATGTGGAAGGGCCGCAAAACCACGGCATACCTCAAGTGCCCCAACTGCGGCCAGATGCTCTCCGTCCCCAAGGGCAAAGGCAAGATCCGCGTCACCTGCCCCAAGTGCCACGCCAAGATGGAAACCCGCTCTTAGCGCCCGCACGCGGGACAAATTAATCAGGTTTGTTTGTCCCAAATCTTAAGTATTTGTTCGATAAAAAAGCCGAGGCCTCGTGTTGAGACCTCGGCTTTTTGTATGTGGCAACGGAGCTACACCTTTGTCACACCTATGCCACACCGTCGCGGGCCAGCTCCTCAGCCAGCGCTTCGGCAGGCATGGCCATAATCGCGTCGAGCTCGGCGTCCACCTCGGGAATACGCTTCACCTTGAGCTTGCGTACCAGATCACCGCGACACATCACATGTATCGGCTCACGCAGAGCGCACAGGTCATCGAGCGGATTCTTGCGCGTTACCAAGATATCGGCAGCCTTGCCGCACTCGATCGTGCCGGTCTCGCCGCCCAGACCCAACAGCTCGGCATTGACCTGTGTAGCCGTATGCAGCGCGAAGGCGTTGCTCACGCCGACATACTTGGCAAAATAGGCCACCTCACGCCACATGTCGTACTGCGTCACGAACGGGCAGCTCGAATCCGTGCCAAGGCCCACCTTAACGCCAGCTTCCAGCGCCGCACGAGCACTCTCGATAATGCCCGAGCACACGATGTCGCCGTTCTTCTTTTGCGTGTCAGTCGAATGAGTCTTATCCGGGTCGAGCAACACAAACGGCAGCGCCGGGCTGATAGTGCAGGTAACGCTGGGCGCACGTCCCTCGAGCTGCGTGCCCGCGGCGCCACGGTACAGCTCCAGGATCTCGGGCGTCATCGGGGCACCGTGCTCGATCGTGTCGACCCCGGCCTCAAGCGCGGCCTTCACGCCCTCGGTGCTCTCGACATGAGCCATGACCGGAAGGCCGACCTCGTGCGCCGCCTTGCATGCCGCCGCGGCAACCTCCACTGGCATACGCAGCACGCCCGGCTCGCCCACCTCGGTCGCATCGAACACGCCGCCCGTCACGAACAGCTTAATGACGTCGGCACCACGCGCATACAGGTCGCGCACCTGTTCGGCTGCCTCGGCGGGACTGTTGGCCACCTGGGCGAACAGGCCCGCACCATGGCCGCCCGGCACCGTGATGCCCGTTCCCGGCGCCACCAGGCGAGGACCCTGATACTTGCCGGCATCGATAGCATCGCGCACGGCCAGATCGGCAAACAGCGGGTCGCCCGCGCCGCGCACCGTGGTCACGCCGCTTGCTAGCTGCTGCTGGGCACTGCCTTTGAGGATGCGGCGGACGATGGTGCGGCCCACGGGATTATCGAGCTTCTTCATCAGCGCGCCCGCATCGCCGGCCGAGACAGGCTTGCCCGAGCCGCACAGGTGCACGTGCATATTGATGAGACCGGGCATGAGATACGCACCACCCAGGTCGATAACCTCGGCACCCGCGGGCGCCTGCGCCACAGCACTCGGCCCCATCCATGTGATGACACCGCGCTCAACGGCCACGGCCATATCGGGTTGCGGCTCCATATGCTCCGAACCATCCAGAATGGTCGCATTGATAAACAACGTAGAACGATCGGCAGACGCCATATCGAGCTCCTCCCCCTCAGAAAACTTGAACATCTGTCCATTATTATCCAGCGCGGCAGGATTGCTGCGGACATATCGGTTAACGGAGGGAAGAGGGGATGTGGGGGGACGGAATACGTTGCAGCCCCACCCCAGCAACATCAGGGGAATGTCTCGATCTGTAACAGTTACGGGCCCAAACAGCCGCCAAACGTTACAGATTGAGACAAAGTCAGGGCAGCAGGGCGACACCAGCCACATCCCCTACTCCCACTCCTGCTCGTAGATGTTGAGCGACTTTACGTAGCGCCCCTGGGCGCCCATGATGTCGCGGACCAGGCGCAAGAAGAAACTGATGCACGAGGTGTCAAAGCCATCCTGCAGGTCCTCCGGATGCACCGCACCCGGCCCATCGACTGCCGTGTCACTCAGGCGCGCGATGTCGTACAGATAGAGCTGTCCCGCCGTCAGCCAGACATCGTCGACGCAGGCGAGGCGCACCGCAATCGCTCCGTCGCTCCAATGCTCCTTTTGCACGATATGCGGGTCGTAGACATCAAAGCGACGGTCGGCGCGCGTGTCCTTCAGCGCGACCATACCAGTCGCAGGATCCTTGTCCAAAATGCCAAAGCGCGAGAAATACTGCGTGTCGCGTACCTGCTCGAGCCGCTTGAGCGCGGCAGGCGAAAGCGATGTCGGCGGCTCTTCAACATACAGCTCGAGCAGCGTCTTGCCATGGCGATAGGGGCGCTCGAAGAGCAGCCAATCGGTAAATGCCATGTTGTAGGCCATGATTTCGTTTTGCGAAGGCTCGGTGCAATAGCTGAGCCACGGGTCGACAATGATCTCGAACTGTTCGCGCGCCGGCTCCAAAAACTGGAACTTCCGCAGCATCCAAAAATGGGCCATGTCGGCAATATCGTTGCCGACGGCTTCGGCTAGCTGCGCTCGGTCTAAAACGTGGTCAGTCACGGCATCCTCCTCAAACTGATGAACCTCAATTTGAGCTTACGAGGAGGGTGGGCAGCCACTGTCAGCACGGACAAAATAGGCCTCCGGCTGCAAACCAACTGCCGACCAAACACTTGACGGGATGCTTGACCGAAAATGCGCACCGCAAAGAAACGGCAGGTAGATATAGACAGCTGACCCGCCATTTTGAGCCAGATGCCCGCTGCCACCACAGAAACAGCAGAGCACCACAGTCGCAAACGTCGACGAATGAATACTTGTACGTCGACAAATGACAAAGTCGCCCGCAAACCCGCAAGGAGTGTCCCCGAATGCCGGCACATAAGGAACGCCCCCAGCTGCCGGCACTTGGGGACGTTCCTTTTGGGCCGGCCGTTGGGGACAGCCCTTGACGATTCAGCTGTGGACAGCCGCCTTACAGCTCCAGCGCCGCGGCGGCTTCGGCAGCGCAGGCCAGGGCGTCGGCCATGGCGCTCACTACGAGCGAGCTGCCGTTGCGGGCGTCGCCGGCCACATACACCGGCGCGGCATCTGCGGCGACGCCGTCGACACGCGCCGCAAGATGCGAGCCCTCGGCGACCATCACAGGCAGCGGGCGGCCCGCCGTGGCAACAGGTACGCCGACAGCTTCGAACACGCTGCGCTCCGGACCCGTAAAGCCACAGGCGATGAGCACCAGCTGGGCCGGCACCTCGTGCTCGGAGCCCGCGATGCGTTCGGGCTTGCCGGCCGACCAATCCAGATCGACCACGCGCAGGCCCGCTGCCGCGCCCTTCTTGTCCAGCAGCACCTCGAGCGTATCCACGCCCCAGGCACGCATCTCGCCGCCCATGGCAGCGATAGCCTCCTGCTGGCCGTAATCGGTCTTCTTAACGTTGGGCCACTGCGGCCAGGGGTTGCTCGCTGCGCGCGCATCAGGCGCGGCCGGCAAAAACTCAAACTGGCGCACGCTGCGCGCGCCCTGGCGCACCGCGGTACCCACGCAGTCGTTGCCGGTATCGCCGCCGCCAATGACCACAACGTCCAGGCCGCGCGCGTTCACTGCGGGCTCGCCGCCATCGAGCACCGAGACGGTCGAAGCCGTCAGGTAGTCCACGGCATACACCACGCCGGGAGCGTCAATGTTCGCAGCCGAAAGCCCGCGCGGGGCACGGGCACCAGCTGCCACCACGACAGCGTCAAAACCATTGAGCTTGGCCGCCACCGCAGGGTTCGTAGCGTCAGTGCCCAGCTCAAAGACGATACCCAGCTCGCGCATGAGCGCCACGCGACGCTCGACCACAGACTTCTCGAGCTTCATGTTGGGAATGCCGTACATGAGCAGGCCGCCCGGGCGGACGTCACGCTCAAACACCGTCACGCGGGCACCGCGACGCGCAAGCTCCCATGCAGCCACCAGGCCAGCCGGGCCAGAACCAACCACGGCGACCGAGGGCGCGTCCTCCCCCGCCGGCTCAAAGCGACGCGGGCCACCGTTTGCCCATTCGTGGTCGCTGATTGCGCGCTCGTTATCGTGAATCGTCGTGGGCTGGCCGTCGACCGATCCCAAGTTGCACGCGGCCTCGCACAGCGCCGGGCACACACGGCTCGTAAACTCGGGCATGGGCGAGGTGAGCGACAGGCGCTCGGCAGCCTCGTCCCAACGGCCGCGGTACACCAGCTCATTCCACTCGGGAATCAGGTTGTGCAGCGGACAGCCGCTCGGGCGCGCCTTGCCAAAGCTCGCGCCCATCTGGCAAAACGCCACGCCGCACATCATGCAGCGGCTCGCCTGGGCGCGACGTGCGTCGTCATCGAGCTCCACGTACAGGGGATCAAAATCATGACTGCGCTCCTCCACGGGACGCAGCTCGTGGGTCACGCGATCGATATCAAGAAAAGCACCGGGCTTACCCATGGCACTTACGCCTCCTTCTTGGTCGAAGCAACAGAGCTGGCAGCCACGGACGCAGCGTCCGCGGCACCGCCCGCGACATCAAAGCGAGCGACATCCGCGGCGCTCGCGCGACCGGTCACAATGTCAAACGCCAGCTCCTCTGCCTGCGCATGCGTCTTGCCGGCAGCCTCGCCCGCAGCGACAATCGCCAGCACGCGCTCGTACTCGGTCGGAATGACCTTCACAAAGTGCTTGCTCATCGTCTCAAAGCTGTAGAGCAGCTTAATGCCGCGCGGGCTCTGCGTCGCGTCCACGTGCTCCTGGATGAGTTCTCGAATCTGCGCCAGCTCGCCGGCCGTCGGGGCCTTGAGCTCAACGCTCTCGTGGTTCACACGGGCATCGAGCGTGCCGTACTGGTCAAAGACATAGGCCACGCCACCTGTCATGCCGGCAGCAAAATTCTGCCCGACCTCGCCCAGGATGAGCGCCAGACCGCCCGTCATGTACTCGCAGCCATGGTTGCCGCAGCCCTCGACTACCACGGTGGCGCCGGAGTTGCGCACGGCAAAACGCTGGCCGGCAAGACCGTTAATGAAGCCGCGGCCGCTCGTGGCGCCAAAGAACGCAACGTTGCCCACGATGATGTTCTCGTCGAACTTGTAGGTCGCATGCGGGTTGGGGCGCACCGACACCTCGCCACCCGAAAGGCCCTTGCCAAAGTAGTCGTTGGCGTCGCCGCACACGTTGAGCGTAATGCCGCGCGGCAGGAAGGCGCCAAAGCTCTGACCGGCCGAACCATCGCAATCGATGGTGATGGAGCCGGCGGGCAGGCCCTCGGGATGTGCCTTGGTCACCGCGTTGCCCAGGATGGTGCCCACGCAGCGGTTGACGTTGGCGATATCGGCGCGGAAGCGAATCGGACGCAGGTGCGCACGGGCATCGGCCGTATAGGGCACGAACAACGTGGAGTCGAGCGTCTTGTCGAGCTCGCTGTCCGCGGCCATCTGCGGGAGGAAGTGGCGACCGTCGGCACCCGGGATATGGGCACCGAACTCGCAGGTCGCGCTCGCCAGCACGGGCGACAGATCGAGCAGGTTGGCCTTGCGGTTGCCCGGCACCTCGATCTGGCGCAGGCACTCGGGATGGCCGACCATCTCGTCGACGGTGCGGAAGCCCAGGGTCGCCATGACCTCGCGCAGCTGCTCGGCAACAAAGAGCATAAAGTGCTCAACGTGCTCGGGCTTACCGCGGAAGCCGTGACGCAGACGGCAGTTTTGCGTCGCGATGCCGGCCGGGCAGGTATCCTGCTGGCAGTCGCGCTGCATGAGGCAGCCCATGGAGATGAGCGGCATGGTTGCAAAGCCAAACTCCTCGGCGCCCAGCAAGCAGGCGACGGCAACATCGGTGCCGTCCATGAGCTTGCCGTCGGCCTCGAGCACCACGCGGGAGCGCAGGCCGTTTTGCAGCAACGTCTGCTGGGCCTCGGCAAGGCCGAGCTCCAACGGCAGACCGGCGTGCCAAATGGAATCGCGCGCCGCGGCACCCGAGCCGCCGTTATGGCCGCTGATCAAAATCTTGTCGGCGGCACCCTTGGCCACGCCGGTAGCAATGGTGCCGACGCCGGCCTCGCTGACCAGCTTGACCGACACGCGCGCGCCGGGGTTGGCGTTCTTAAGGTCAAAGATCAGCTCTGCCAGGTCCTCGATGGAGTAGATGTCGTGGTGCGGCGGAGGCGAGATCAGGCCGATGCCGGGCGTGGACTGACGGACCTCGGCGATCCAGGGGTAGACCTTCTTGCCGGGCAGGTGGCCGCCCTCGCCGGGCTTGGCGCCCTGGGCCATCTTAATCTGAATCTCAAAGGCGCTGCACAGGTAGCGGCTCGTCACGCCAAAGCGCGCGCTTGCCACCTGCTTGATCGCGGAGTTCTTGGAGTCGCCGTTGGCCAGCGGGGTCTCGCGACGCGGGTCCTCGCCGCCCTCGCCCGAGTTGGAACGGCCATGCAGGCGGTTCATGGCGATAGCCATGCACTCGTGCGCCTCTTTGCTGATGGAGCCGTACGACATGGCGCCGGTGTTAAAGCGGCGGACGATGTTGAGCGCGGGCTCCACCTCGTCGAGTGCCACCGGGGTGCGGCCGCCGGCATCAAAGTCCAGCAGGTCGCGCAGGCGCACGGCACGGCCGGTGCGGTGCAGGCGGGCGCTGTACTCCTTAAAGGTGTCGTAGCTGTCCTCACGGCAGGCGGTCCGCAGCAAGTAGACAGTCTGCGGATCGATGAGGTGATCCTCGCCGCCGAGCGGGCGCCACTTGGTCAGGCCCAGTGTGGGCAGCTGATCGGGAGCCGGACTCTTAAGGATGGCGAGCGCGGCGTCATAGCGCTCATTCTGCTCGCGCTCGACATCTTCGACGCCCATACCGCCCACACGGCTCACCGTGCCGGCGAAGTACGCGTTGACGAACTCCGGCGTAAAGCCCACGGCCTCGAAGATCTGCGCAGAGTGGTAGCTCTGCACCGTGGAGATGCCCATCTTGGACATGATGGAGACGATGCCCGCCGTCGCAGCCTTGTTGTAGTTGGCGATGCCCTGCTCGGCCGTCACGTCCAGGTCGCCGCGTGCAGCCAGATCTCGGATGCACGCATGTGCGTTGTACGGATAGATGCCACTCGCAGAGTAGCCCACCAGTGCCGCAAAGTCATGCGGGGACACGGCGTCGCCGCACTCCACCACGATGTCGGCAAAGGTACGCACGCCGGCGCGGATCAGGTGGTTGTGCACGCAGCCCACAGCGAGCAGCGACGGCACGGGCACCTCGCCCGCAGCGGCACGATCGCTCAACACCACGATGTTCACGCCGTCGCGGACCGCAGCCTCAACGTCCTCGGCAAGCTGCTTGAGCGCAGCCTGCAGTGCGCCCTCGCCGGCGTCGCGGCGGTAGACGGCACGGAAGCGGCGAGTCTTAAAGCCCACGCGGTCGATGGCGCAGATGCGGTCAAACTCTTCCTCGTTGAGCAACGGGCGCTCCAAGCGCACCAGCTGGCAGGCCGTGCGGGAATCCTCGAGCAGGTTGCCGTGGTTGCCCAGATAGAGCGTGGTCGAAGTCACCATATGCTCGCGAAGGGCATCGATCGGCGGGTTCGTGACCTGAGCGAATAGTTGATAGAAGTAGTCAAAGAACGAGCGCGTCTTCTTGGACAGGCAAGCCAGCGGCGCGTCGATGCCCATCGAGGCGAGCGGCGCCTTGCCCTGCTGGGCCATGGGACGCACGACCTCGTCAACGTCATCCCAGTGGTAGCCGAGCTTGGCCATACGCACGGCGACGGGTACCTCGGCGTCCTCGGCGGGCGTTGTCGCAACGGGCTCATCAAGCGCGTCAACGGTCAGCGTCTCCTCGGCAATCCAGTCGCGGTAAGGCTTTTCCTTGGCATAGCGGGCGCGCAGCTCGTCGTTGTAGATGACGCGGCCGCGGGCAAAATCGACCTCGAGCATCTGGCCCGGCCCCAGACAGCCGCTCGTCAGGATGTTCTCGGGGCTTACCTCGATGGTACCCACCTCGCTTGCCAGCATAAAGCGACCGTCGCGCGTCACATAGTAGCGGGCGGGACGCAGGCCGTTGCGGTCGAGAGCAGCACCCAGGGTACGGCCGTCGGTAAAGGCGATGGCGGCAGGGCCGTCCCACGGCTCCATGAGCATGGACTGGTAAGCGTCGTAGGCGCGGCGCTCCTCACTCAGGCTGTCGTTATGGTCCCACGGCTCGGGCAGCAACATGGACGCGGCACGCGTAAGCGGGCGACCGTTCATAACCAAAAACTCGAGCACGTTGTCCAGAATCGCGGAGTCGGAACCCTCGCGGTTGATGATGGGCATCACGCGCTCAAGATCATGCTGCAGCACGGGGCTGTACAGGTTGGGCTCGCGGGCGCGGATCCAGTTGACGTTGCCCTTGAGGGTATTGATCTCGCCGTTGTGGATGATAAAGCGGTTGGGGTGCGCGCGCTCCCAGCTGGGCGTGGTGTTGGTGGAGTAGCGCGAGTGGACGAGCGCCACGGCCGTCTTGACGGCGGCGTCGTTGAGGTCGATGAAGAAGCGGCGCATCTGCGTGGCGACCAACATGCCCTTGTACACGATGGTGCGCGAGCTCATGGAGCACACGTAGAAGATCTTGTCGCGCAGGGCAAACTCGGCGTCGGCCTTCTTTTCGATGGTGCGGCGGCACACGTACAGGCGGCGCTCGAAGGCATCGCCGGCGGGCGTGTCGTCCGGACGGCCCAGGAAGGCCTGCAGGATAGTGGGCATGCAGGCGCGGGCCGTCTCGCCCAGGTCGTGCGGGTCGACCGGCACCTCGCGCCAAAAGAGCAGCGGCACGTCGGCCTCGGCGCAGCCCTCCTCAAACACGCGGCGGGCATCCTCTACGCCCTTGTCGTCCTGCGGGAAGAACAGCATGGCCACGCCATAGTCGCCCTCTGCCGGCAGAATCTGGCCGCACTTTTGAGCCTCTTTACGGAAAAAGTGATGCGGAACCTGGAACAGGATGCCAGCGCCGTCGCCAGTGTTCTTCTCGAGTCCCGTGCCGCCGCGGTGCTCCAAGTTGACCAGAATGGACAGCGCATCGTCCAGAATCTGGTGATGGCGCTCACCGTTGATATCGGCAAGCGCGCCGATGCCACATGCGTCGTGGTCGAATTCGGGGCGATAAAGGCCCTGCTGCTGAGCGGAATCTGCCTGCATCGCGATCCTCCCCTAGATATTTAGACAGTCAGTTGACTAGGCATACTAGGAGCATAGCCGGCCCGTTGTGTTTCCCGCCCGTTTCGAAACAATCGCGTAACGCGCGCCCTGCGAGTGGACACCACCGACCTCAAGGGCGACAACATAGGCCCCAAGTTCGGCCTGTAAGCTCGCCGCTTCAAACATCTCGATCTGTAACAGGAAGACCCAATTTTGGCGCCTAGATGTTACAGATCAAGACATTTCGGTAACCCCCCTTTCACCATCCTATTCAAATACAACAATTTTGTTAGCTTTGATTAACTTTTTAGCCTAAAACGGGTATCCTTTGCGGCGTCAAACAAACGGCACGCAGGAGCTCACCATGCTCAACCATCTCAAACATCATTTTGGCTCCCGACGCACCGGTGGTCACGGAGGCCTAGACATTGCACGGCATATCGGCCCCGGGCTGCTCGTGACCGTCGGCTTTATCGATCCGGGGAACTGGGCCTCCAATATGGCCGCGGGCTCGCAGTTTGGCTACGCGCTGCTGTGGATCGTCACGCTGTCCACGATTATGCTCATTGTGCTGCAGCACAACGCGGCGCACCTGGGTATCGCCACGGGCGCCTGCCTTGCCGAGGCCACGACACGTTACCTCCCCCGTTTCGTTGGACGCACGGTACTCGCCAGTGCCTATCTCGCGACTGTCGCCACCGCCATGGCCGAAGTCCTGGGTGGCGCGATTGCCCTTCAAATGCTCTTTGGGCTGCCCGTGCGCGCGGGCTGCGTCATCGTGGCGGCAGTATCGATGGCGATGCTCATGACGAACTCCTACAAGCATGCCGAACGCTGGATCATCGCCTTCGTCGGCGTGGTAGGACTCTCTTTTTTGGCCGAGCTTGCACTAGTCAAGGTCGACTGGCCGCAAGCCGCCGCAAGCTGGATCACGCCCAGTATGCCCACTGGCTCTGCCGCGATTATCGTGAGTGTCCTGGGTGCGGTCGTTATGCCCCACAACCTTTTTCTGCACTCCGAGGTCATCCAATCCATGCACTTCGAAGGCCAAGGCGAGCAGGTTATCGAAGAACGTCTGCGCTACGAGCTCTTCGACACGCTCTTTTCGATGGGCGTGGGCTGGGCAATCAACTCGGCCATGGTCATCCTGGCCGCAACGACCTTCTTTGCGCACGGCATGGTCGTAGACGACCTCGCCGTCGCAGCGGCCACGCTCTCCCCCATTCTGGGCCCGGCAAGCTCGACCATCTTTGCCGTGGCGCTGCTGTTTGCGGGCCTCTCGAGTAGTGTGACGGCGGGCATGGCGGCGGGCACCATCACCGCGGGCATGTTCGACGAGGAATACGACATCCACGACCGACATTCCTCGATCGGGGTGGTGGCCTGTTTCGCCGGCGCAGTGGCGGCGTGCCTGGTCGTCCCAAATCCTTTTGAAGGTCTCATCTGGAGTCAGGCACTGCTGTCGCTTCAGCTACCGATTACGGTCTTTGTGCTCATACGGCTCACCAGTTCACCCCGCGTCATGGGCAAATACGCCAATTCGCGCCCGCTCAACGCGCTGCTTGTAGGGATCGGCGCCATCGTGACGATTCTCGATATCGTGTTGTTGACAGGGATGTAATGGGGCGGGGCACCTATCTAGGCAAACGTCTCGATCTGTAACATCTAGAGCCGCTTTTGATGTCTAGATGTTACAGATCGAGATCATTCCGAGGGACAGCTCCGTTTGTCTCGATCTGTAACAGATAGACCCGTTTTGAGCCGTTAGATGTTACAGATTGAGACAAAAGGTCGGCCGGACTCACAACAGACAGGATCGGCCAACAGCAACCGTGATCCCTTGGGGGCGGAGGAAAAGGGCCCCGGCCGAGAATTCGACCGAGGCCCTTGGACAGAGCTATGTTCGGCTTTCGCCGTGTGTCTGCGAGCTACTCCTCGACGAGCTCAAACTGATCGGGACCGACGCCACACACCGGGCACACATAATCCTCGGGCAGCTCGGGCGTATCGACCTCAACCTCGTAACCGCAAACGACGCACACGAACTTATACGTCTTCTTCTCCTCAGCCATGATGTTCTCCTCTCAAACGCAACTGGTGATGTACTTCATTTATCAGTATAGATTCTTAATAATATAATGCAAGTATTTTTAAAACATTTCTAACCTTGATACGAGGACGCCTTCGGAGGCGTCTTGCCCTTCAGGACCTTATGGTAGTAATCGTAGGTGAGCGGCGTCTCGTCACTCAAGCGCTCGGCATCCTCGACCTCGCCGATAAACAGTAGATGCGTGCCAACATCCACAGTGTCGATCAAATGGCAGCTAAACAGGGCCGCCGCGTGCTCGGGCACATAGGGCATGCCCAGAGCCGTCTCGCGGGTCTCGTATTTAGCAAACTTGTCATAATCGCTGCTGGTGCGGAACCCAAAGTTACCGATGTAGAGCATGTCGGCGGTCTGATCGATCACGGTCAGCGCGAACGCTTTGGCCGAAGCGATGACGCCCGAGGTGACGTTGTCCTTGTTCACGGCAACCGAAATGCGCGGCGGCATGGACGTCACCTGCACCGCAGTGTTGATGACGCAGCCGGCGCGCAGCCCGTCTGCCGCGGCGCTCACCACGTACAGACCGCTCGGCATGGTAAAGAACGCAGTTTTGTCCATAACAATCACTCCCCTAACGCGGGTTGGAACCTCATGGATGTATGTACCCACAAAAAAGGCGGCGCCCACAACGGACACCACCTTTGAGACATATGTGTCAAAACAGTATAAGCAAGATGAGACGCCCGCAGTTGCGGTGAAATAAGGACTGAATAGCCCCTCAAACAGGCAAAACAGTCCGTATTCCACCGCAACTTATACAGAACGCCTAGCGATTGCGCTCCTTGAGGGCGCGGTCGATCTCGCGCTGGACATCGCGCTTGGCCATATCCTCGCGCTTGTCGTAAAGCTTCTTGCCGCGGCCTAGGCCCAGCAGCAGCTTTACGCGGCCGTCGGTATTAAAGTAGAGCTCCAGCGGCACCAGCGCATAGCCGCGGTTGCGAAGTTTGCCGTCAAGAAAGTCGATCTCCTTGCGGTGCAGCAGCAGACGGCGCCGACGGTCGGGATCGCGATTCCACACGCCACCATGACTATAAGGGTGGATATGCAGGCCGACGAGCCAGCACTCCCCACCACGAATCAGTGCGAAGGTATCGGTAATCTGGCACGCGCGCTCGCGAATCGACTTGACCTCGGTACCGCTCAGCTCAATACCGCACTCAAACGTCTCATCGATAAAGTACTCGTGATGTGCCGAGCGATTCTTGGAAATGAGCTTGCGCTCGCGCTTACTGGGCATCGCCGGCCTCCTTGGCGCCATCGGCGTTTGAGCCCGCAGCCTCGCGCTTTGCCCTGCGCTCGGCATTAAGCTCGGCATCGCTCTCGCGCACCAGTTTGATAATCGCCGCGCAGGCCTCCTCGCCCACCAAGTCGCGAGCACGGACCGTCAGGCGCGTAGCCTCCTGCTTGTCGCCGTCGCTTGCAGCATCGGTCGCGCACATGATCAGGCAGATGGCGATCTCGGCCGAAGGCGAGGTCGGCACGCCCTGCAGGGCGAGCTCACCCATCACATGGTCGTCACTCTCGTCCGCGGCATCCGGATAGGTGGTATGGATCTTGTTGAGCAGGCGCGTCGTATGCGCATCATTGGGCGCCAGGCGCAGCGCCAGACGCGCGCAGCCCACGGCAGCCGAAACGTTCTCGGTCTCGGGCTCCAAGAAGTACTGACCTAGATTGGCGTAAGCGCGGGCGGCGCACTTGCCATCGCTTGCACGCTCCAGCACCGAAAACGAAAGCGAAGCCCACTCCTGCTTGTCCTCGAGCGCGCGGAACAGCTCGGCCAAGTCCAAGCGATAGTTGCAGTTCATGGGATCCCAACGCACGGCCTGCATCAGGGCATTCCGAGCACTCACATAATCCTGCTGGCGAATGTAGGCATACGCCATGTCGGAATACAGGCGATCAAAGGGCACCTCGACCTGCATCAGCTCGCGCGGATCCTTTTCCACGCGGCGGTAGGCCAGACGCTCAAACTTGCTGTCGAAGCTAAAATACTGGCGCTTCTCCTCCGTCTTGCATTCAGCGTCGATATACTCCTCGGCAAGCTCCACCAGACGCTCCAGCAGCGGCGTCGCCGTAGCCAGGTCGCCCTGCGCCAGATAGTTCTCGGCATACGTGATGTCTTCCAAGCTGATAGGCAGGTCCATGACAACTCCTCGGTCCGGGCGGCAGACTCAACGCGCGCCTTAAATATCGGTCAATACACAAAACCCGGGTCTCTCACGAGGCCCGGGCGTTCAATTTTGGTAGCCCGTACCAGATTCGAACTGGTGATCTCCGCCTTGAGAGGGCGGCGTCCTAAACCGCTAGACGAACGGGCCATATGTAGCAAATGCAATGGCTGGGATGGAGGGAGTCGAACCCCCATTGACGGAACCAGAATCCGCTGTCCTGCCATTAGACGACATCCCAATGACTGCATCGCTGCGCTCGGCTGTGCCTTTGCGCAAGAAAGAAATATACGGGAAGTCCGGCCGTGACGCAAGCCCCAATTTTGACTTTTTTGAAATTCAGTCAAATACGGCCGACACGTGAAGGACCTGTGAAGCGCCAGCGACACGTGAAGGACCTGTGAAGCGCCAGCGACACGTACGGCGCCAAAGCCCGTAAAACATCCCGCATCTACCGCTGGTAGATTACAACAATGCAGCACTCACGGCTGATGGCACAATCGAACCGTCATCATTGCACGGATATCGAGGCGCCATGGACGAAGAGCTTGATTACCTATGGGAGACCCTGGGCCTCGAGATCACTGCTGACCTTTGGCCCGAACGGGACAAAATCCATCCCACTCTGCGCCCCGCCATCACGGTGATGCAGGCAAAATACCGCCGTGCATCCTTTTTGATCATGCGGATGTCATGGCACGCGGGACTCCCCGACCTTAAGCGAATCCAGGCAAGCCTCGTCGAGCTGTCCGGTATGCCGACTGTCATATCCGAGGCGCACCTGGAGCAGCGACAGCGCGAGCGACTGCAACAGCAGCGGATTCCCTTTATCTGCCCCGGTGTTCAGGCATATCTGCCCTTTATGGACGAGGAGTACTGGAGCGGCAAGCCCAACAAGCACGTAAAGGTCTACAATCCGCACGAATGGGCGCAGTTGGAGGACTGACTGGGGCAAGCCTGCCGGCGGAAAGTACGTCCCAGATTTCAAGCTCAAACCGGTCCCCACTTTCCCATCGAGCCCTCAACCGGAAACCGTATCCCGTAATCGAAGCTCAAAACGGGTCACACTTTCCGCAGCCGCTACAGCAACGCCTCGACCCAAGCCGATTCCCTAAAGCCG
>JAHYYN010000086.1:0-18770 GCA_019424945.1 Collinsella sp.
GTCTCGAGCATGTAACCCATGGGTTTATCCTTTCTCTTCCGGGCGCGCGGGCCGATTCACCGTGCCCGCGCGTCTTACCTTTCGGGTTCACCATCCATGGTGGGGCGCGTTTCTAACAAAGCCGTAACGGCCGTTGGGCTCTTTTGTCGCCAGCCAATCTCGACCCGCACGCATTTGCTTAAAGCAACAACTTTCCCGATCGATGTAATCACCGAATCAAAACGTGTACACCAGCCACCAAAGATGCCGAAAAATGTCGCTTTTGGAGGCTGATGTACACAAATGCAGAATCCAGCGCAGCCCAGAGGCGCCCTCCACATGTCTGGACTCTCTATGGCTGCGCTGGATAGACATCGCCGGAACGGGTATAGTATCGAAAGTTTTGTCGTTAACCAGCGGGGGAGTCCTGTGGGCATCAAAAAGAAGATCAAAAAGGAGCTTATCGGCACTTCCGATTACCCGTCGAATAAGATCTTTACGATCTCCAATTTCATAACCTTTACGCGCCTGATCCTCACCCTGGTATTTCTGTACCTGTTTGTGACGGACAACAACCGCATCATCGCCATCGTTATCTACGCCGTTGCCGCCTCCACCGACTGGATGGACGGTCAGATCGCCCGTATGACTAAGACGGTCTCGTGGCTCGGCAAGGTCATGGATCCCATCTGCGATCGCGCGCTGCTGTTCACCGGCGTACTTGGCCTGGTAGTCCGCGGAGAGCTGCCCATCTGGGTCTGCGTACTCATTATTGGCCGCGACATCTATCTGGGCATCGGCACGCTTATCGTGCGTCATTATCACCGTCGCCCCATCGATGTCGTCTTCCCCGGAAAGATTGCCACAGCGCTACTCATGACCGGATTCTCGCTCATGCTGCTCGGGTTCCCCGTTGTTGACAGCCTGCACCTTTTGCCTTCAACCCTCACGGCTTTCCCGGGTCTTAACGGAAGCTCGGTGCCCCTCGGCATCTTCTTTGTGTATGGTGGTGTGATCTTCTCCATGCTCACCGCTGTCATCTACTCCATTAAGGGCGGAGTGGCCATTAAACAGGCCCTCGCGCATCCCGAGGACGAGGACATCGACTTTCTTAACCCCGAAATCGAAGACTGATTCGTTGGGGTATGATTACGTACGGTTCATTATTTGCGGCACGTCCGCGATAAGTTAGGGGTTGTCATGGACAACATGGTTAACAATATGCCTCAGAATGATAAGACTGCTGACGCTACCTGCGTATTCCGCGTGCCTTCTAGCGACGTCACCGTTCCCGACCTCATGGCCAACGTGCGCATCACCGCCCCCGTTCTGTCCATCGTCAAGGGTCCGCAGACTGGTGCCGCCTTTGAACTCGAGGACGACGTGACCACCATCGGCCGCGATCCCGCGAACGGCATCTTCCTCAACGACATGACTGTTTCGCGCAGCCACGCGCGCATTATTCGCGAGGGCCTCGGCGCTCGCATCGAGGACTTGGGATCGCTCAATGGCACCTGGGTCGACGGTGCCATCGTCAATGCAGCCCCGCTGCACGACGGTTCATCCGTCCAGATCGGTACGTTTACGCTCATCTACCACGAGAGCACGCCGGAGCGCATCGAAACCGGTGAGTAGGGCATGGCCGAACGCAACTATCTGAGTATCGGCCAAGTCGTCAACCTACTTCGAGGCGCATACCCCGATCTTTCGAACTCAAAAATAAGATTTCTAGAGGATGAGGGGCTCATTACCCCTCATCGTACGCCTAAGGGATACCGTCAGTACTCCAAGGAGGACGTTGATCGCCTGGAGGTTATTCTGCACTTGCAGAAGACTCGCTACATGCCGCTCAACGTGATTAAGCAGCGCTTGGAAAACGCCACGGACCTGTCAACGCTCGCCTACGAGGTGGGCTTGCTATCCGATGTTCCGCTCAAGACGGAGCCCAAGGAGACTAAGCAAAAGCTGCATCCCATCGAGACCATTCCCGATATGTTGGGCGTCGAGATTTCATTTATCCGCTCGCTCGCCGAGAACGACCTCATTCGCATCATCAAGAGTCCGCAGAATCGCGAGCTCGTCGATGGTCGCGATTTTCCGATCATCCGTTACTGCTCCGAGCTGTCACGCTTCCATATCGAGCCGCGCAACCTGCGTCAGTACGTGTCTTCCGCCAACCGCGAGTCCTCGATGTTTGAGCAGGTGCTCGTGAGCATGCTCGGCATGGATACCTCCGATGACGAGCGCGATGCCAAGCTCGAGCGTGCGTTTAAGAAGCTTCACGACCTGACGGAAGGTGTGCACACTGCGCTGCTCAAGAACCGCGTTTTTGAGTCGCTCAATGCCGTGGTCGAGGACGCCGACATCGATGCACTCGATGAGGAAATCACTCGCTCCGAGTCCACCAAAGCCAAAAACGAAGAGATAGCCACGCCGGCTTCGCACGAGGATTCTCTCGTAAAGCCGCTCAAGGTCGTCGCCCCTTCGCACTCCGGCACCGCCACGGAGGGCAAATAACCGCTGCCGCTTATCCGGCAACCCATTGAAAGGTCATGCAATGTACGACTTCGAATCTCAAATCGTCGACATCCCCGACTATCCCGAGCCCGGAGTCATCTTTAAAGACATCACGCCGCTCTTTGGCAATCCCGAGGCGCTCAAAGCCATGACCGATACCCTCGCCGAGCACTTTGCCGGCATGGGAATCACCAAGGTCGTGGGTCCCGAGGCTCGCGGCTTTATGGTTGGCGTACCGGTGGCTGTAGCCCTTGGCGCCGGCTTTGTTCCCGCACGTAAACCGGGCAAGCTGCCGCGCGAGACCGTAAGCCAGAGCTACGAGCTCGAGTACGGCACCGATTCAATTGAGATCCATGCCGACGCTATCAGCTCTAAAGATACCGTGTTGATTCTGGACGACTTGGTCGCGACGGGCGGAACCGTCGAGGCAACAGGTAAACTGGTGCGAGATATGGGCGCAAAGCTTATCGGTTACGGTTGTATACTTGAGCTTGCGTTTCTCAACCCGCGCGAGAAGCTCACGCCGTCTGATGACGATGTGGAGCTCTTTAGCCTGGTGACGGTAGGCTAGCCGTTACCCTTAGTTACTGGAAAGGAAGCTACATGCGCACAGCAAACACGCACAAAAATATGGCACGCTGCGCTGCTACGGCAACCCTCGCTTGTGTTTTGGGCTTGGGCCTCGCGGCTCCTGCCTACGCCGATACCGCATCCGACCTTGCCGCTGCTCGTACGAAACTCGAGCAGATCGGCACCCAAACCCAGCAGATTTACGATGAGCTTGCCACGCAGACGCAGGCGCTCGATCAGACTGCCGGCGAGATCACGCAAAAGCAGCAGGAGATCGCCGATGGTCAGGCCAAGCTCTCGACCTATGTCGCCGGCGAGTACAAAACCGGCGGTCTGAGCCTGCTTCAGGTTTTGACGGGTGTCGATGATCTGAGCGATATGCTCAACCGTCTGTTCTACTACGGCAAAGTTTCCGATAAGCAAGCTCAGACCATTCAAGAGGTCAAGGAGCTTAAGCAGCAGCTCACCGATAAGCAGGCCGAGCAGGAGAAGAACGTCGCCGCGACGCAAAAGAAGGTCGACGAGCTCAATGCCCAGCAGGCTGAGGCTCAGAGTGTCGTGAACTCCCTGGATTCGCAGCTGCAGGCCGAGCTCGCTGCCGAGGCCGAGGCCAACGCTGCGCTGCAGGCTGGCATTAATGCTAGCACCGCCGAAAAGGCCACGGTGAGCAACGACACCGCCGGTACGACCGAGAACACCAACAATGGCGGCCAGACCAACAATAACAACAACCAGGGCGGCAACACGCCGGCTCCCGCACCGCAGCCTGCCCCCACGCCCGCTCCGGCTCCCACGCCTTCGGCACCGAGTCAGTCTGTTGATGGTGGCTCCGTTGTTTCGCGCGCCTACAGCAAGCTCGGCTATGCGTATTCTTGGGGCGGCATTGGACCGAACAGCTTTGACTGCTCCGGTTTTGTAAGCTATTGCCTCACGGGACGCTACTGCCGTCTGGGCACCACGGTCGACTTCATGGGTTGGACCCGTGTGTCCGATCCGCAACCCGGCGATGTTGTGGTTAACTCCTACCATACCGGCATTTATATCGGTAATGGTCAGATGATCCATGCTTCCGACTACAAAACGGGCGTCATCATCAGCTCCGTTGCCGCCGGCATGAACAACAACTATATCTTCGTGCGCTACTAAGTCATCTTACACAGCGTGTGAATGTGGACCTCGTGGCTTAAAGTCGCGAGGTCTATTCTTTTGTCTCTAATCTTGTACGGCTATCTAGTATTCAAAACTAGATAGCCGTACATTCGGTTTGCAAGAAGGCTATAATTGTTGAGGAACAATTAGAAAGGACCCTCTATGAGCTGGGCACTTATCTCAGATTCAAGCTGTAACCTCCGCGATTGGCAACCGACCGCGCCCCATACCACCTTTGCATTTGCGCCCCTCAAAATTCGAGTGGGGGAGCGTGAATTCGTCGATGACCTTTCGCTTGATGTACATGAGCTCAACTGCGCTGTTCAGGCGGAGACGAACGCTTCTTCGAGCGCTTGTCCCAGCGTAGGGGAGTGGGCCGAGCTCTTCAAATTGGCCGACAAGACCATCTGCATGCCGATCTCTGAGGGCGTGTCGGGCAGCTACAACGCGGCAGCCACGGCTCGCGATATGGTTCTTGCCGAGGAGCCCGACCGACAGATTCATCTAGTCAATTCACGCGCAGCTGGCGGCAAAATGGATCTCATTTTCTTGCTGTTCGACCGCTATCTTGTAAGCAACCCGGATGTCTCATTCGAGGATGCTTGCGCATACTTCGATAGCCTTGAACAGAACAGCAAAATCCTCTTCAGTTTGTGCAATTACGAAAACCTCGCCAAAGCCGGACGTATCCCTAAGGCAGCCGGCGTCATTGCCAACAAGCTCAATATCCGCATTTTGGGCACGGCGAGCGAGGCCGGTAAAATCGAACTCGTCGGGCACACGCGTGGCGAAAAGAAGATGCTCAACAAGATCATCGACACCATGGAAGCCGAGGGTTTTACGGGCGGCGAGGTCATCATCGATCACGTTGAGAACGAAGCTGGAGCCCAGGCGCTTACTGACCGCATAGTCGAGCATTGGCCCGGCTCCAAGACCATCATCATGCCCTGCAACGGCCTGGATTCCTATTACGCCGAGATGCACGGCCTCATCATCGGCTACGGCATGGGCGTAGCTTCGGGCAAGTAAAGTCCAACCAAGCAAAAATATGGGCGGGACAAAGCGACAGATGGCTCTTTGCCCCGCCCGTTTTACACGTCGGCTAGCTATTAAACCCATTAAACTTTAGATAGCTCATCAGGTACGCCTTCGAAACGAAGGATGAAACTGCACTGCGCACAAGCAGCGACTCACGCGTTACCTGATGCGCCGTATCGGGAACCGGCGTCTGCTCAACGGAAAACGCCGAACGAATCGATGCCTCGAGCTGATCGACCACATAATCGAAGGCAGTCGGGGCATCGTAGCTCAAACGCTGAATGTTGAAGAGTGCCTGCACCGCAGCAATAGGTAGCACCTGTTTAAAGAGGCAGATAGCGATCAGGCGGGCAATCTGCTCGCGGCCATATTGCTTTTTGACCGGAGCAGGCACCAGGCCGACCTTAACGTAGTTATTGATCATCGATGGCGTAATGACAGGGTGCTCAACGCAAATGGACAGCGGCTCCATCCACAGCGCAACATACTCAATGACCTGGTCGCGGTAGAGCGTCACATTGGGCAACTGGTCATAGCGCGACAGACTCAACGTATTGAGTTTGCACACGATTTCGGACTGAATAAATGCATCGGGCAGCACAGTGGGCTGAATATCCTCAGGCTTAATACTGACCGACGAATCGGACATCGGAATAACGTGTTTAACGTGGTTCATAAAGGTCCTCCGTTCATTTTCTATATTGTATTCTAGGTTATCTAGTTTTGCATACCACATAGCCGGCAAGTAAAAGTGGTTGGACAACACATTGATGCATCGTCCAACCACTTTGTTTGAATATAGCAACCTTACATAAGATATATTATCGTACTTATCCACGGAGAAACGCGTATGCGCTCGTTGCCGCTATGGCTCCATCAGAAACGGCGGTCACAACCTGGCGTAAGCGCTTGGAACGGATGTCGCCAGCGGCAAATAGACCAGGTGTACGGGTGGCCATCGAATCGTCGGTGACAATGCCGCCGTCGGGAGCCAGGTCGACTAGATGCTCAACAAGCTCGGTATGGGGCTGCGTTCCGGTAAAGACAAAGATGCCAAACGAGCCGGGCTCAAATGACTCGGTATGAGTCTCGCCGGATGCATTGTCCTTAAAGGTAATCGTCGTTGGCATGGCTTCGCCCGATAGCTCCACAATACTAGTTTGGTACCTAACTGTAATATTGTCCTTTGCGAGTACTTTCTGAACAACACCATCGGGCGCACGGAACTGGTCGCGGCGCAGCACGATGGTCACACTGCTGGCAATGTCGGACAGGAACAGCGCCTCTTCGCATGCCGAATTGCCACCACCGATTACAAAAACCTGCTTGCCGCGGAAAAACATGCCGTCACATGTTGCGCAATATGAAACGCCACGACCGCGATACGTATCCTCGCCTGCGAAACCTGCCGGACGCGGCGTGGCACCCATGCAAGCGATAACGCTCGAGGCCAGCGTATCGCCCATATCGTGATGCACCGTAAACAACGCTGCATCGGCATCGTAATCGATACCCGTAACCATGCTCCATGTAACCTGTGCTCCCAGGCCCTCTGCATGCTGCTGAAAACGCTCGCCAAGTTCGGCGCCACTCAGGAGCGGGAAACCCGGATAGTTCTCGACCTCATTGGTTGTGGCGATCTGCCCTCCCGACATGCCCTGCTCAATCACGGTCGTCGTCAGGTTGGCACGCGCAGCATAAATGGCGGCAGCATAGCCCGCGGGGCCGCCACCGATAATCGCAACATCGATCGGCTTATCGGTAGTCATGAAGCGTCCTTTCGTCGAAACGTTGTCGTTCTTTGCGCTCGTACCCAAATTTACGTGAACGTGACACTCATGCACTACAATGATAAATCCGTATTACAAAGCTGAAGGGGAGTTATCGATGGACCAGGCGCAGACGAGTGACGACGCTCCCCTGCTCACGCACAGCACTCCCCAATCTGAGCAAACCACGCTCCTGGCTCAGCAAAAACCTCTCGTGACCATCGTGCACGCCTCCGTTGGCTCGGGCCACAAGGCCGCCGCAAATGCGATAGCGCAGGCATTCGACCTCATCCGCGGCACCAATGGCATCCCCGAGGATATTGAGATTGAAGTGCTCGATATCCTTGATTTTGGACGTATTAAATTCGACGGCAATAAGACCGCGGCTTCTTTTACGGGAGCCACGCGCCCCATTTACGACCTGACCTGGCGATATACGCTTACGGGACATCTTCTCTGGGGTGGCGGAACGGCATGGTCGCGAATTATGTTCCCCGCCTTCAACGAATATATTCGTAGCCGCAGGCCCATAGCCGTGGTTGCAACGCACATCACAGCAGCCAATGTTGCCGTGGGCGCCCGCGTAATTACGGGTATCGATTATCCGGTCATCTGCGTACCGACCGACTACGAAGTCGAGGGATGGTGGCCCCACAAGGACACCGATTTATTCTGTGTTGCCAACGAATTTATGGCCGAAACGCTGCGTCCGCGCGAGGTGCTCGAGACAAAGATTCGCATTACCGGCATTCCTATTCGCGCCGGATTCGACACGGATTACAATCGCGAGGAAGAGCTAGCTAAGTTCAACCTCCCCACCGACAAGACCGTCGTGCTGGTAATGGCCGGTGCCAGCTTGCCTCAACCGTACGTTCGCTTTCGCGCGGAGATGGACCGCACCCTCCCCTTCCTACGCAGCTTCGAAGACATGCACTTTGTCTTTTTGCCGGGCAAGGATAAGGAATACGCCGCCCGCCTCAAGACACTCTTCGATGCCATGAAGCTCGAAAATGTCACGGTGCTGGACTATGTCGACGACATGGCGGCCCTCATGCACGGCTGCGACCTGGCAATTCTCAAATCGGGCGGACTCACGGTCACCGAGTGCCTATGCGCACATCTGCCGATGATCCTGCTGGGCAAATCATACGGCCAGGAAAAGGCCAACACCACCATGCTCACCGGCATGGGCGCCAGCATGCATGTCACCACCGCACGAGAGCTCATCGTTACCCTACGTCACTTGCACGACCATCCCGAATCACTCAAAGCCCTACTCATCAACGGCGAAGTACTACGCCGCCCCCACGCAGCCGAAGACATAGCCATCGCAACCATGGAGCTCGTAGGCAAACCCCAAAAGCGCAAACGAGCCTTCTGCCGCTTCTACTGGGGCGGAAAACCCGCGCATATCCGCTAGCGTCTTTATGTCCGCTTACCTGCGGGAGGCCCCTATATATCATCCCATGCTCAAACATTCTCGCTTCGCTGCGAAACTGCGCGTGGGACGATATATAGGGGCCTCCCGCAGGTAAGCTGCGTTTACGTACTAGCAGCTATACCAGATTCCCCTCCAGTAGAATCTGCAAAGGGGAACCAGAAAATATAAATACAGTAAGTCGATGCGACAAAGGAGGCGTCCTTTTATCGCATCGACTTACTAGAAAAGTAAATATTGTTTCAAGCGAGTAACCGCCCGCCTGCCTCTCACACATATCGTTCCACGCGCAGTTTCGCAGCGAGCGAAGCGACGCGAGAATGTTTGAGCATGGAATGATATAGGTAAGCCCCGGGCGGGAGGGATACGAGCGCCCTAGGCGATGCCGCTGGAGCCGAAGCCTCCTTTGCCTCGGTCGGTTTCGTCTAGTTCGTCTACCTCTATGAGGTTGACCGTGGGGACTTCTTGGATGACGAGTTGGGCTATGCGGTCGCCTTTTTTGATTTGGATGTTGTTCGTGGGGTCTAGGTTAATGAGGATGACCTTGAGTTCTCCTCGGTAGTGGGCGTCGATGAGGCCCGGCGTGTTGACTATAGAAAGTCCCTGCTTAATAGCTAGGCCGCTGCGAGGCTGGACGAAGCCGGCGTAGCCATCGGGCAGGGCGATGGCCAGCCCCGTAGAGACCAGACAGCGTTCGAAGGGCTTCAGGACGCAGTCCTCGTTGGAGCATAGATCCAAGCCGGCATCGGAGGGATGGGCGTATTTGGGAAGCTCGACGGTGGGGTCGAGACGCTTTATGTTGACGGTAATGTTGGACATGAAATCACCTTAGCTTGTCGAGCTCTTGCAGAAATTCATCGACGTCTTTGAAATCGCGGTAGACCGAGGCAAAACGGATGTACGCAACCTTGTCGATCTTGGCCAAGCGCTTGAGCACCATGTCACCCAACTCATGGGACGTGACGGCCGTCAGCGTGCGAGAGCGAAGCTCGACCTCGATGTCATCGATAATCTCATTGAGCTTCTTAGTGTCGATATCGCGCTTGATGGTGGCGCGCATCAAGCCGACAAGAAGCTTATTGCGATCGAACCGCTGCTTAGTTCCATCTGACTTAATGACCTCGATAGGGTCCTCGCATCGCTCAAACGTTGTAAAGCGGTAGTTACACGAGCAACATTCGCGGCGGCGCTTAATGGTGTTATTTGACTCCTGCATACGGGAATCAACGACGCGGGTATGTGCCTTGCCGCATTTGGGACAGCGCATGGTACCTCCTCTTAAACGATAACAAGGGTACCATGCGCAGCGCGATAATGATTACGAACGAGCAGGAACCTTAAGATGCGCACCGGCGGCGAGCGAACCATGCTCCAGATGATTGACGCTACGGATCATGTCGGAAGTCTCTTGCGTGGAAAGGCCTTCGATTGGATATTCTTCGGCAATCGACCAAAGAGAATCGCCAGGCTGAACGCGAATGGTCTCGTAGGTAATGTTGGAAACGGACTCGGCATACGCGGCGTGACGAGTGCTAAAGACCGACATAGCGAGGACAAAGAAGAGCGTAAGCGCAACGGCGACGGCGACAATCGTCGGAACCTTCAGGGCAACGCGGGCCGGCGCGACTACAGCCTGCTGATTGCGCGCAGGCTTTACGGTCAAAGGCTGAAAGCCGGAGCGACCACCCTGAACAACCGTAAAAGTGGGTTCTGCAGGCGTCTCGAGCTTAAGGGCGAGGTTTCCCTGGACCATATTCGTTACGTTCATCATGTTCTCCTCTCGCGTGTTTTGCTGAGAACAGTTTTATCAAGCCGCGCGGACAAAAATGTCTAGCGCGAGAACGAATGTTCGGTTATTATTATCTTCGAACAGTTGTTCCTGTCAAGCAAAATTCGAACATTTGTTTGACATGGGTAGAGAGGATGCCCTGATGGCTCGCAAAATTACCAAGCGTCAGCAGCAAATTTACGACTTCATCAAGGAATATCAGCAGGAGAAGGGTTATCCGCCCAGCGTGCGCGAGATGGCTTCTGCCGTGGGCCTTTCCTCCCCCAGCACCGTGCACGCCCATCTCTCTGCCCTTGAAGCGCGCGGGCTACTCAAGCGCGATGCCACCAAACCGCGCGCCCTGGAACTCTTTAACGAGGATGGTTCCTCTGTCTCAATTTCTAAATCTGACGAGCCCACCGCACCTCGCGGAACGGTCTCGCTGCCGCTCGTTGGTCGCGTCGCGGCTGGGATTCCCATTCTGGCCGAGCAGAATATCGAAGACACGTTTACTATCCCGACCGAAATCGCCACTGATCAGGGTTCCTTTATCCTTGAGGTGCATGGGAGCTCAATGATCAATGTCGGCATCTTCAATGGCGATTACATCATCGTCCGTGAACAAAAAAGTGCCATGAACGGCGAAATTGTCGTGGCCATGATTGATGGTTCGGCGACCGTCAAGACGTTCTACAAGGAGCAGGGACGTGTGCGCTTGCAGCCCGAGAACGACGCTATGGAGCCCATCTATGCGACGAACCCCGTTATTTTGGGTAAAGTTGTCGGTTTAATGCGCCGGTTCTCGTAATGCAAAAACGCATCACCATCTTTGATACCGTCCGCGGGTTTACGATGATTTCTATGGCAGGATTTCACGCTTGCTATGATCTTGCCTACCTGTACGGCTGGGATATGCCTTGGTTTACCCAGACTGTCTTTCAAGACGTCTGGCGCGCCAGCATCAGCTGGGTATTTTTGTTTATCGCGGGTTGGATGTGCACTCTTTCGCGCAACAATATCAAACGTGCCGCCAAATACGCCTTAGCAGCACTCGTTGTCTGGTTGGCAACAACACTTGTCTCAGTCGACGATTCGGTTAATTTTGGCATCATCTACTGCATGGCCGCATGCACCGGCATCGTGGCGTTGACCGATCCCGTCCTTAAGAAGATAACGGCGAGATGGGGCATGCCCCTATGCCTTGTGTTGTTCGCCCTCACCTGGAGCATCCCCAAAACGATCTACCCTGTCCCCTACCTGGCGTGGCTGGGATTTCCGAGCCCTGGGTTTGTCTCAGGTGATTACTACCCCATCATCCCGTTTATCTTTATGTATCTTGCAGGATACTTCGCCGCACACATAGCGCAGAGTATCGATAAGACCGTCCCTAGCTGGGCCTACGCCAACCCCCTGCCGGCGCTCGCCAGCCTTGGACGTCACGCTCTCCCCTTTTATCTGCTGCATCAGCCCATCATTCTGGGCATTTTGGAGCTCGTCTACTCGGTGCGATAACGATCGAGCCGCGGTGCAATACGAGCCGGCAACTTCGCCACAATGCGAACGCCGTCCTCGAGATATTCCTCATGCAGAAGGGTTCCCTGCTCATGCACCAGCGTGATGAGAGCGCCCTCGCGATACGGGATATCAGCGGAGAGCAACACATCGGTGGCAGCTGCCTCGCGAGCAATGCGATCGACGAGATCGTCGAGCCCCTCGCCCGTTTGGGCCGAGAACAGAACGGCTTCTGGATAGCGACGACGGAAACTCAATCGATCGACGCTATCGAGAAGATCGATTTTATTGAATACGGTCAGCGTTAAACGCTCTCCGGCGCCGATCTCATCAAGCACGCGGTCAACAGCCTCCAGCTGCCGCTCATAGTCCTCGTCAGACGCATCTACGACTTTGAGAATTAGATCGGCACCCAAAACCTCGGACAGCGTTGATTTAAAGGCATCAACCAGACCATGCGGCAGCTTTTGAATAAAGCCGACGGTATCAGTAATCGTCATGCCGCGACCGCCGGGCAGGCGATACGAACGCGTCGTCGGGTCGAGCGTAGCAAACAGCTTGTCCTGAGAAAGTACCGTAGAGCCGGTCAGACGATTGAGCAACGTCGATTTACCGGCATTGGTATAACCGGCTAACGCGACGCGAAACGCCGGTGACTCAATGCGGCTCTTGGATTGAACATCGCGACGCTGTTCAACCTGCTTGAGCTCACGACGAAGCGCAGCGATCTTATTACGAATGAGGCGACGGTCGACCTCGAGCTGACTTTCGCCCTGACCAAAGCGTGAGCCGATGCCGCCGCGCGTCTGTTCCTTGGCGAGATGGCTCCACATGCCACGCAGGCGAGGCAACAAGTATTGAAGCTGTGCCAGCTGTACCTGCAGGCGTCCCTCACGCGTCTGAGCATGCAGGCCAAAGATATCCAGGATCAGTGCAGTACGATCGATAATCTTTACCGGCTCGCCCACGGCTTTCTCCAAATAGGATTGCTGCGAGGGGGTCAGGTCGTCGTCAAAAATAACGACATCGGCATCCATGCGACGCACCAGGCCGCACAGCTCTTCAACCTTACCGGAACCGATAAACGATTTAGGATACGGCTTTACCAAACGCTGCGACAAGCGTGCCACGCACTGGGCACCAGCTGTGTGGGCAAGACGCTCCAGCTCGTCAAGCGAGCGATCGAGCGGCCATGCATTGTCGCGCCACTCAACACCAACTAAAATGGCACGCTCGGGCTCGGGTGCCGTGGGAACAAGGGGGAAACGGGCCATTAGACAGCCTCAATACGATGCAGGATATCCTCAACGACCTCATCGATCGTACATTCATCCATATCAAACCACACGATACGGTCATCGCGCTTAAACCACGAAAGCTGACGCTTGGCATAACGACGCGAACGCATCTTAATGAGTTCGCGAGCCTCATCCATGCTCATCACGCCATTGAAAGCATCAATGATCTCTTTATAGCCAATTGCCTGCATCGACGTCAGGGCATCTCCCAGCCCCTGGGCCATAAGACCGCGGACCTCATCGACAAGACCCTGCTCAAACATCAGATCGACGCGCAGATTAATGCGCTCGTAGAGCACCTCGCGATTACGCGTCAGACCAAACCATAGGGCATGATAATGCTCGTGCGGAACACTAAACTGCGACTTTTGCTGCGCATAGGAGACGCCATCATCATGCATCTCGAGCGCACGAATCACACGGCGCACGTTATGGGGATGAATAACAGCAGCCGATTCTGGATCGCGCTCGGCAAGCAGGGCATGCATTTCTTTCTCGCCAATACGCTCGGCAAGCTCCTGATAGCCCGCACGACGATCGTCCTCAAGTTCACCCGAGGGAAAGTCCATCTCATCGAGGGCGGCCTTGAGATACAGCCCCGTACCTCCGCAAAAAACCGGCAGGCAACCCGAACCAAGGAGACGTTCAACATGCGCGCGAGCGTCGGCCTGATAAAGCGCAGCAGAATATGCCACACCCGGCTCTACAATGTCGACGAGACGCAGCGGCGCCGTGCACTCATCGGGCGCCATCTTTGCGGTACCGATGTCCATGCCGCGATAGATTTGCATCGCATCGCACGACAGCACTTCGGACGAAAGACGAGCTGCCAAACGGTCGGCAACATCACTCTTACCAACCGCCGTCGGACCGACGATCGCAACGGCGGAAAGACCTGCCCCGGGAGAAACCATTAGCGCGGCTCGCCCACAACGGAGCCGGACAAATACCAGGTCTTGGCAACGTCAACGTCAACATCAACGATCTTGCCAACAAGCTGATCGATGCTGTAACCCTCGGGGATAGGCGCATGCACGGTCTGATTCTTGGGACTCTTGCCCAGCAGGACCGCGTCGTTCTTTTTACTCGTTCCCTCAATGAGCGCC
Organism: Collinsella sp.; assembly: GCA_019424945.1. GTDB lineage: Bacteria > Actinomycetota > Coriobacteriia > Coriobacteriales > Coriobacteriaceae > Collinsella. The sequence goes on from JAHYYN010000086.1 coordinate 14,145, forward strand.
GGAACCACAGTATGAAGCTCACCCTGGTTATACTCGTGTGCCGTGGTCTCGATAACCTTAACCAGACGGTTGAAACGCTCGAGAATAACCTCATGCGGCGTAGGATCGTCAATCTCGGCGGCCGGGGTACCGGCGCGCTTGGAATAGATGAAGGTATAGGCCTGAGCATAGCGGACCGTCTCGGCAAGTGAGAGCGTCTGCTCAAAGTCTTCTTCAGTCTCGCCCGGGAAGCCAACGATAATGTCGGTCGAGAGCGCGATATCGGGCATGCGGTTGCGAATGCGATCGACAAGGCCCAGATAGTCCTCGCGTGTATAACGGCGATTCATCTCTTTGAGGATCCGCGTCGAACCGGACTGGACGGCCAAGTGCAGCTGCGGCATAACGGCAGGCGTCTCGGCCATGGCGTCGATGGTCTCGGGCAGCAGGTCCTTGGGATGCGAAGACGTAAAGAAGATGCGCTCCACGCCCGTATCGCCCACGGCACGCAGCAGATCGGCAAAACGCGGCTTGCCAAACAGATCGCGACCATATGAGTTAACGTTTTGGCCCAGCAGCGTAATCTCACGCACGCCCTGGCGTACCAAACCGGTCACCTCGTCGACAATCTCCTCGAAGGGGCGGCTCTTTTCGCGACCACGCACGTACGGCACGATGCAATAGGTGCAGAAATTATTGCAGCCTGTCATGATGGGCACCCAAGCGTGATACTGGGTCTCGCGATGCCACGGCATGCTCATGGCATCCGTATCCTCATGCTCATTGGTACGGATATGACGCTTACCATCAAGAAACGCCTCGGCAATGAGCTCGGCCACATGTGCGATGGAATGCGTGCCAAAGATGACATTGACGTTATCGACGTTGGTGAGCAGGCCCTCGCCATCGCGCTGCGCGATGCAACCGCCAACGGCAACCACGCGCTTGCCCGAAGGCGAAGGCGGCAGGCTTTTGCAGGAATTGCACTGACCGTACAGGCGAGTATCGGCGGCCTCGCGCACGCAGCACGTCATGAAGACAACGATATCGGCATGCGCGGGATCGAGCGCCATGAGGCAGCCATACGAATCAAGCAGACCGCTCACACGCTCGGAGTCGTGCTGATTCATCTGGCAGCCAAATGTGCGGATAAAGTAGGTTTTACCGGCAAGAATATCGCGTACGGAACGCTGGTCCATGTGCATAAGTCCTAACGATGGGGAGCGAAACAAGGCAAGCAGAAGCTATGCCACAGGCTTAACATCATCCATGACGACGTTATCCATAGCAGCTCGATTGATCTGGTGAACGTAGATAGAAAGGCGGATGGCCGTGCGCGACTCCCCGTTAATGAGGATGTCGGAGAACACGGGCGCGCAGGAAATATCAAAACCGGTTGGAATCAAAAAACCGCGCGCGATAGCAACGGCCTTAATGGCCTGGTTGACGGCACCGGCGCCGACACACTGAATGTTGACGGGTACACCATCCTTGACCATGCCGGCGATGGCGCCGGCAACGGACGCGGGCGATGATTTGCTTGATACCTTCAGGCAATCCATGAAGAAACTCCTGCATTTAAAAGTACGTTTTAACTGCAATAACTGTATCGTACCGAGTGGACTCGGTAAAGGCACTATTCCTCTTTGGCAAGATCAAAGGTCACGGTGATTCGATCACGCGAAACACGAATCTTTGGGTCGCCGCAAAGGTTGAGATAGTACCGGGCAGCAAGGTCATTAAAGTCGCGCTCCACAGCACGCGAAAACTGTGCCATGTCATCCTTGGCAATACGTAGCCCGCGACGATCCTTCGCGAGATCGACAGGAGCCGGCGCATGCGAGGACGAATCACGCTCGCGCAGCAGACGCGCGGTCACACCGCGAACGGGCTTAATCTGCCCTGCCAAAATGCGATGGGCCGTGCGCTCGGACATCTCAAGACCCAAACCCGAACAGATACGGATAAAGTCCTCGGCATCAGAAGCAAGGCCTAAACGATCGACAACCGGAAGCTCGCTCTCATCATCAATGAACAGGAGACGAGACGTATCGAGCCGGCTTGACGCCTGAGCATAAAGGGTCGCGGCAATCTCAGACGGAGAACCAAGATAGACATCGCAACCACGCAACTCCTCGAGCGCAAACTCACAAGCAGCGCGAATAATATTATGTGGACCGCGAGCGCAGACATAACGTCCGTCCTCATCCTTGACGGCCTGGGGCCAGCTGGACTGATCGGCACGCTCACTGAGGCGGTCGGCCGCAACGCTCACCTTGAAGGCTGAACCAAGATCGACGCCGGACGTGACCACACGGGCCTCGTCGGTGTTCTGCTTGATCGAAAACAATGCCATGCCACGACCGTGAACGCCCCAACGGTCCATCTTCATGCTCTCAAGCTTGGAGGTAACGCGGGCATCAAAGATTCGCTCTTGCATATCCTGCGGAACGCCAGAACCGTTATCCAGAAAGACAAGCGTGCGGACGCCATCTTCCTTGGTCGTGGCGAGATAGACCTTGTCGGCGCCGGCATCGCGAGCATTACGGAGCATTTCGATGACGATATCCTCGACATGCTGAATGTCGTGCTTTGCCTGGCGCCGCTCGGCCTCCGAAACGCGGAGGCGGACATACCCCTCGCCAAGGTTCTCCTCGACGCGAAGGTTGCCCTCCCCCGACATCGACGCGATAAATGAGATGAGCTCGTTCGCGTCGCTCATGTTATTTAGCGATATCGACAGCGCGGCTCTCGCGAATCACGACGACGCGCACCTGACCGGGATACTCCATCTCTTCCTCGATCTGATGGGCGATATCGTGAGCCAGGACCGTGGACTGGGCATCGGAAATCTTGTCCGGCTGGACCATGACGTGGACCTCGCGACCGGCCTGCATGGCATAGGTACGTTCGACGCCGTCATGAGAGTTGGCGATCTCCTCGAGCTTCTCAAGACGCTTGATGTAGTTCTCGGCAGACTCGCGACGGGCACCGGGGCGAGAGGCAGAGACAGCATCGGCGGCCTGTACCAGGACATCGAGCACCGTATTGGGGTCGACATCGGCATGGTGAGCCTCGATAGCGTGGACGATAACGGGCTTCTCGCCATAACGGCGGGCAAGCTCGGCGCCGATGACGGCATGCGGGCCCTCGACGTCGTGGTCGATTGCCTTGCCCAGGTCGTGCAGCAGGCCGGCGCGCTTGGCGGTCACAACGTCCAGGCCAAGCTCGGAAGCCATCACGCCGCACAGATCAGAGACCTCGAGGGAATGCTGAAGCACGTTCTGACCAAACGAGGTACGGTAGCGCAGGGCACCAAGGGTCTTGACGATCTCGGGGTGCAGATCGTGGATGCCGGTATCGAAGGCAGCCTGCTCGCCAGCCTCGCGCACGCGCTGCTGAACCAGGACGGCGGCCTTGTGATACATCTCCTCGATACGGGCAGGGTGAATGCGGCCGTCGGCGATGAGGTTCTCGAGGGCGACACGGGCGGTCTCACGACGGACCGGGTCGAAGCTCGAAAGAACGACGGTCTCGGGCGTGTCGTCGATCACGAGGTTGACGCCGGAAACCTGCTCGAAGGTCCGGATGTTGCGACCCTCGCGACCGATGATACGGCCCTTGAGGTCATCAGAGGGAATGTGCACGGAGGTAACGGTGACCTCGGCAGTGTGATCGGCAGCGCAGCGCTGAATCGCCAGAGACAGAATCTCCTGGGCGGTCTTGTGGCACTCGGCGCGAACCTGCTGCTCGGACTCGCGAATGATCGTGGCGGCCTCGTGGGTGACCTCGCCGCGAACCTTATCGAGGAGCTCCTTGTGGGCGTCCTCGCGGGTAAGGTCGGCGATACGCTCGAGCTCGGAGGTCTGCTTTGCGCAGAGCTCCTCGAGCTCACGGGAGCGCTTCTCGACCTGACCGGCCTGGCTGGACAGCTGATGCTCGCGCTTGTCGAGAGCGTCGTTGCGGCGATCGAGGGATTCCTCGCGCTGCATCACGCGGTTCTCGAGCGTACGAATCTCGTTCTTACGCTGCTTGTCCTCGGCCTCGGCGGCCTGCTTGTTCTTGATGATCTCCTCTTTAGCCTCGAGCAGAGCCTCTTTTTTGAGGGTCTCGGCCTGACGCTTGGCATCACCGATCAGGGACTCAGCCTGTGCGTGTGCCGACTGGATTTTTTCGTCGGCCTCGTGAAGACTACCCTGCTTGGCGGTGCGCATGTAGGCAATGGCGGCGATGGCACCCAAAACGATGCCAACGAGCGCTGCGATGATAGGCATGCTCACTCCTTTTTATGGATTCGTTACACAACAAAGCGAACCGTCCTTACGAACGGCTCGCGACATTTGAGTAATATGGGCGCAGCTTATGCGGGTCGGATACAGATAAACATATAAACAAACTCATCACAGATGAGCACATATCACAAAGCAAATGACAGTGTTTATCGTACGTTGAACCACAACAACTGTCAAATAAATGGCCCCAGCACGGCGGCTAAAACGCGGTGAACGGCAGGGCCACAAAACGCATACGCCTAAACCGCACATTCCTCACGTTCGGCATCGAGACGTGCCTTAACGGCATCGGCGGCGATGTGATACGAGAAGCCCTTGCCCATCAAAAACCGAACCAGTTTTTCGAATCCGCGCG
>JAHYYN010000087.1:0-9249 GCA_019424945.1 Collinsella sp.
CCTTTGCGGCGGTTTTGACGTTTGCGCAGATAAAACCTGCCAAAATAAACCTGTCCCTTATTGGCAGGTTTTAGCTCAGCAGCATGCGGTCGTTGGCGAGCTCGCCGCCCGAGACCTCCTCGAACTTCTGCAGCAGGTCGGCGACGGTGAGCGACTTCTTCTCGTCGCCCGCCACGTCGTAGATAACGTGGCCCTCGTGCATCATGATCAGGCGATTGCCCAGACGGATGGCGTCATTCATGTTGTGCGTGACCATGAGCGTGGTCAGGTGGTTCTCGTCGACAATCTCCTCGGTCAGATTGAGCACCTTAGAGGCGGTCTTGGGGTCGAGGGCCGCGGTGTGCTCGTCGAGCAGCAGCAAGCGCGGCTTGGTGAGCGTGGCCATGAGCAGCGTGAGTGCCTGGCGCTGGCCACCCGAAAGCAGGCCGACCTTGGCGTTGAGGCGCGTGTCCAGACCGAGGTCCAGGCGCTTGAGCAACTCAACGTACTCGTCCTTCTCGGCCTTGGTGACGCCCCACGAAAGGCCGCGACGCTGGCCGCGACGCTTGGCGAGGGCCAAGTTCTCGGCAATCTGCATGTCGGCTGCGGTGCCGCGCATGGGATCCTGGAACACGCGGCCCAGGTACTTGGCGCGCTGCGACTCGCTCAGACGCGAGATGTCGGTGCCGTCGAGCTCAATAACACCCGAATCAAGCGGATACACGCCGGCGATCATATTGAGCAGCGTGGACTTGCCGGCGCCGTTGCCGCCAATCACGGTTACAAAGTCGCCGTCGTTAAGGGTGAGGTCGACGCCGGTGAGCGCGCGCTTCTCGGTGACGGTGCCCTTGTTAAAGGTCTTCTTGACGTGCGAGAGCTTAAGCATCTGCCTCATCTCCCTTCGTGTAGGAGCTGCGGAGCTTATAGCGCTCCCAAACCACGGGCACGCACAGGGCCACGGCGACGATCACGGCGGAGAGCAGCTTCATGTCGTTGGCGTCCATGCCCAGTTGCAGCACGATGGCGCGGATGAGGAAGTACACCACGGAGCCAAAGACGGCGGAGGCCAGACGGACGGAGAACTGCGTGAGACCGCCGGGCAGCAGGCGGCCGAGCACCTCGCCGATGACGATGGCGGCAAGACCGATAACGATGGCGCCGGTACCCATGCCAATGTCGGCATACTTCTGGCTCTGGCAGATGAGCGCACCCGAAAGGCCAATGAGGGCGTTGGAGAGCACGAGGGCGATCATTTTGGTGGTGTTGGTGTTAACGCCCAGGGCGCGGATCATGTACTCGTTGTTGCCGGTGGCACGCAGTGCCGAGCCGATCTCGGTGCCAAAGAACCAGTACAGGATGGCGACGATGGCCACGGCCAGCACGATGCCTAGGATAATGGCAACAGTGGACTGCGGCAGGCCCGTCATGTTGCTGACAGACGAGAAGATAGTGCCCTTGGCAAGGATGGGCGTGTTGGACTTGCCCATGATACGCAGGTTGATGGACCACAGACTGATCTGGGTGAGGATTCCGGCGAGGATTGCGGGAATCTCAAAGACGGTGGTCAAAATGCCCGTGACCGCGCCCGCGATGGCGCCGGCGCACATGCCGGCCAGCACGGCGAGCAAGGGGTCGACGTTATTGTTGACGATGAGTACGGCGCAGACACAGCCGCCGAGGGCAAAGCTGCCGTCGCAGGTCATATCGGGGATGTCGAGCAGGCGGAACGTGATAAACACGCCAAGCACCATAATGCCCCAGAGGACGCCCTGCGAAACGGCGCCCTGCAATGCAATGAGCATGCTTCATACCTCCTAGGATAGGGTGGACACGTGATTTTCCATAATAGCGGTACCAATGCATAAAAGAGCTGCGGACGGATGTTTTGTCTCATCCGAAACAAGCAGGGCGAACGCCGGTCTTTAGCGTTCGCCCCAAGGACTCAGATATTGAATAACGCGGCTGTGGCGCGCGTGCGGGCCCTAGACGCGTTACCGCGCATGGCGCTACTCGTCCAGAGCGGAAAGGTCGATGCCCAGAGCCTCGGCCATCTCGTCGTTCTTGACGACGACCAGGTCCTTGCTCGAGAGGTGCTTGATCGGCATATCCTCGGGCTTGGCCTCGCCCTTCAGGATCTTAACGGCCATCTCGCCCGCGGCGTAGCCCAGGTCCTTATAGTTGATGGAGAGGGTGAACAGGCCGCCGGCCATGCACATACCCTCCTCGCCGGTCACGAAGGGGAGCTTATTCTCCTTGCAGATCTGGCCGACCTGCGAAGCGCCCGCGGCGATGGTGTTGTCAGTGGGGGAGTACAGCGCGTCGACCTTGCCCACGGAGGACTCGACGACGGACTGAATCTCGTTGGAGCTCGAGACGGTGAAGTCGGTGTACTCCAGGTCCAGCTTGTCGAGTTCCTTCTTGGCGGCCTTGATCTGGACGTCGGAGTTGGACTCAGCGGTGCAGTAGAGCAAGCCGACCTTCTTAACGTCGGGCAGGACCTTCTGCATCATCTCGAGCTGCTCGGCGACCGGGGTGAGGTCGGAAGCGCCCGTGACGTTGGTGCCGGGCTTGTCGTTGTCCTGGACCAGGCCGGAGGCGGCGTAGTCGGTGATGGCGCAGCCCACGATGGGGATATCGGCCGTGGCGCCGGCGGCAGCCTGCGCGGCGGGCGTGGCGATGGCATAAATCAGGTTGACGTTGTCGCCCACAAACTTGTCGGCAATGGACTTACACGTGGACTGGTCGTTCTGGGCGTTCTTCTGGTCGATCTTGACCTTAAGGCCGCTCTCCTTGATGGCCTTGACAAAGCCGTCGTTGGCGGCATCGAGTGCGGAGTGCTCGGTGAGTTGCAGAACGCCGATGGTGTAGTCGGAACCGGCGGCAGCAGAGCCGGAACCAGAGTTGCCGCCGCATCCGGCGAGCGGGGCGAGCGCGAGCAGACCGGCGGAGACCAGAAGGCTCCTGCGGCTGATGGTGATGTCCTTCATATCATTACCCCCAGTATAAAAATGGCTGGAAACACTGCACTGGGACAAAGTGCAAGTGGAACTATAGTAGCGCTGATGTCCATTTTTACAACAGCCTGGCGGGTTTTTTAATACAGAATCGGATGGGCGGTACGGGTAGTCGAATGGGCGGCGGAGGGTCTTATGCGGCGGAGGAGGCATCGTCCTCGTCCAGGACGGCGAAGAGCTTCTTGCCGTCGAGGAGACGTGTGGTGACGTTTCTCATGCGGCCGATCTCAACGGTACGCAGCGTGTCGTCGGCGCCTCGCGCGTCATAGACCGTTCCCAGCAAATACGAGATGCCGTCTCGTTGCTTGATGGCAAAGGGCCGGAGTGTCATCCGCGCCACTTCGACCTCTCCGCGTGCCGTGACACTCGAAATATCAAAACTCACCGTGGTTCCGTGGTCGATGGCCTGCTCGATGAGCTCGCAGGCATCGATGCGCTTGACGGGCGTGCGTATGGCCTTGGTGGATTTGTCGCCTGCGCTTGGAGCAGGCTCGGGTGCATCGAGGTAGCCGCGAACGTCGGCACTCGCCATGGCGACCAGGTGCTGCGCCATGCTTTTTCGAATGGCGATGGGCGTAGAGCGGTTGCGCATGACCATGCCGTGGAGCCGGATGATCTCTTCGTCGGTGAGCGGACGGGTCAAGAGCCGATACCCCACGCCGCGCTTGTATTCAATTTCGTATCCGGCATGGCGAAGTGCGGAGATGGCGGTGTAGATGCTGCGCCGCGCCGCCGAGATGGGCATGCGGGCGGGGTCGTCGGGATGGGCGAGACGCCGGATCAACTCATCGGAAAGCATGGCCTTGTCCTCGCCGGTGTTTTCGCTTAATAATTGCAGGATGCGAACGGCGCGATAGGCTGCCATCGAGGCGGCGCCCCTCGTCGTGGTCTCGTAAGTTTCAACAGCGGTTTCGGTCATGGCGTCCACGTCCTTTCCGTTTTGGGTGGCGACGGTATGGAGCCTAGGGCGCGGGGCTTTCCCAGGGGTGCAGGACACTCCGGGCGGTCGGTAGCCGTCGGCAAGCGGCGGGTCGAGTTTTCAACAGCCCTGGTCAACTGACCAAAAACTTGCCAAAAGCTTGACGGATGTTGTTGAAAAAAGCGTCTCTCGACCGATGTCGAGAGACGCTTATGCGATGAGCGTTGGCGTGTGGCGACGCGAGCTAGCGTCCGACGATTAGAAGTCGGCGTTGCCCACGGTGCGCGGGTGCGGCAGGACGTCGCGGATGTTGCCCACGCCGGTCAGATACATGACCAAGCGCTCGAAGCCCAGACCGTAGCCGGCGTGCTTGCAGGAACCGTAGCGGCGCAGGTCAAGGTAGTACTTGTACTGCTCGGGATTCATGCCCAGGTCCTTGATGCGGGCCTCGAGCAGATCCAGGCGCTCCTCGCGCTGGGAGCCGCCGATAATCTCGCCGATACCGGGAACCAGGCAGTCGGCGGCGGCGACGGTCTTGCCGTCCTCGTTCATGCGCATGTAGAACGCCTTGATCTCAGCCGGGTAGTCGGTCACGAAGGTCGGGCGCTTAAAGTGCTCCTCGGTCAGGAAGCGCTCGTGCTCGGTCTGCAGGTCGATGCCCCAGCTGACGGGGTAATCAAACTGGTGGCCAGCAGCGACTGCCTGCTCCAGGATCTCGACGGCCTCGGTGTAGGTAACGCGGGCAAAGTCGGAGTTTGCCACGTGGTCCAGGCGCTCGATCAAGCCCTTGTCCACAAACTTGTTGAGCATGTTGAGCTCGTCGGGGCAGGTGGCCATAACGTCCTTAAGGACGTACTTGAGCATGGCCTCGGCGTTATCCATGTAGTCGTTAAGGTCGGCAAAGGCCATCTCGGGCTCGATCATCCAAAACTCGGCGGCGTGGCGCGTGGTGTTGGAGTTTTCGGCGCGGAAGGTGGGGCCAAAGGTGTACACGTCGCCAAAGGCCATGGCAAAGTTCTCGGCATTGAGCTGGCCGGATACGGTAAGGCTCGCGTGCTTTCCAAAGAAGTCCTGGCTCCAGTCAACCTCGCCGGACTCGGTGAGGGGCGGATTTTTGGGGTCGAGCGTGGTCACGCGGAACATCTCGCCGGCGCCCTCGCAGTCACTCGTGGTGATGATGGGGGTGTTGACGTAGACAAAGCCCTGCTCCTGGAAGAAGCGGTGGATGGCGGCAGCCGCGACAGAACGGATGCGGAACACGGCGCGGAACAGGTTGGTGCGCGGGCGCAGGTGCTGCTGGGTGCGCAGGAACTCGACGGTTGCGCGCTTCTTCTGCAGCGGGTAATCCGGGGCGCTGACGCCCTCGACCTCGATGGAGGTGGCAGAAAGCTCGAAGGGCTGGGGCGCATCGGGGGTCAGCTTGACGGTGCCGGTGCAAATGAGTGCGGCCGAGACGTTTTGATGGGCGATCTCGTCGTAGTTGTCGAGTGCCTCGCGGTTCATGACGACCTGCAGGTCGCGGAAGCAGCTGCCGTCGTTGAGCGTAACAAAGCCAAAGTTCTTCATGTCGCGGATGGACTTGACCCAGCCGGCGACGGTGACGGTCTGGCCGCCGAGCGACTCGGCATCGGCATAGAGCTGCGCGATTTTGGTGCGGTTCACGTATCCTCCCATAACGGTTGAATGATAGTTATCCATACAGTTCGATATTCTAGCAGCTCGGCTCATTTGGGCTATACAGATAAGGCATTGGCGGGATGGTTTTTCAAACGAAAAGCGCCCGCGGCCAAATGGTCGCGGGCGCTTGACGAGGTGCCTTTTGGCTGTGTGGCGCGGGGCCTGGCTACTTGGTCTTGGCAACCAGCAGCGGATCGCCAAGCTTGACGAGCGGATTGCCGCCGATAAGCGTGCCAGACTCGCCGACGTGGTCGATGCTCTTGAGGCGGTCGAGCTCAGAGATGATGACGGTCACGATGTCCTCGTGACCGGCGGCCTTGATGGCCTCGCGATCGAAGCTGATGAGCGGCTGGCCGGCCTTGACCGTGTCGCCCATCTCGACAAAGCGGGCAAAACCCTTGCCGTTCATTTCCACGGTGCCCAGGCCAACATGGATGAACACGCGAAGACCGTCCTCGGTAATCATGCCGATGGAGTGGTTGGTGACGGTGGTGGCGCCGATGCGACCGTTGGCGGGGGCGTAAATGGTGTCGGTAATGGGCTCGATGCCGTAGCCCTGGCCGAGCATGCCCGAGGCGATGGTCTCGTCGGGAACCTCACTCAGATTGACGAGCACGCCGTTGACGGGAGCGTAGATGACGCCTTCGCGGGTGGCGAAGCTTGCTGCGGGCGGAACGGACGCCTCGCCCGACGAAGTGAACGTGGACTTGAGCGAATCGAGCAGACCCATAGATGCCTCCAACGTATCAGGCGTGCATGTTGCACGCGTGTGGTTTGCCGGAAACGTTTCGTACGTGTTTCCCAGCACGGTCAGCGCTCCTATTTTACGCTGCTTAACGATGCCTCTGAACAGCGATTTTGTGATATATCAGTTGAAGGCCAACTTATTGCGGGGGTGTTTCTGCGCCGCGGGCTCAAGTGGGGTACGCTAAGGTGCGAAAAACGAGTGCGCACGAATCGCACGGAGGGAGCACCTATGATTATTGAGAACCATGCGCTGTGGGGCGAGGAGCCGACCGAGGATTATCCGGCGACGTTTACGTATCTGGGTGCCGAGCCGCTGCCCGACAAGCCCAATGGCCGCCGCCCCGCGGTGATCATCTGCGGCGGAGGCGGGTTTACGCATATCGCTCCGCACGAGCAGGACCCGGTGGCGTTTGCGTTTTTGGACCGCGGCTACCAGGCCTTTGTGCTCAACTATGTGACGAGCGCCACGGGCGACGTGAGCTTTCCGCACCCGCAGGCGGACCTCGCCAAGATGGTCGCTACCGTGCGCGCCAACGCCGACGAGTGGCATGTCGATCCCAAGCGCGTGTGCATCGTGGGTTTCTCGGCGGGCGGCATGATCTGTGCCTCGTTGGCAACGCAGTGGAAGACCGGATCCTTCGCGGGCCTTGCCGGGGCCCGTCCGGAGGATATTCGTCCCGACGCCGTGGTGCTGGGCTATCCGTTGCTCGACCTTGCCTATGTGCGCGATATGCAGACGCGCGACCCGCGCATCGACCTGCGCGTGCCCAAGACGGGTGGCAAGACAGGGCGCGATTTGCTCAACGACTATCTGTCGATGGTGACGGGCGGCGAGGCGACCGATGAGCACCTGACCGACATTTGCCCTACCACGCACGTTTCGCGCCAGATGCCCCCGACCTTTGTGTGGGGCGTTTCGGACGATAAGACGGCGCCGGTCGCGCAGGTCTACCCGTTTGCGCGGCGCATGGCCGAGGAGGGTGTTGCATGCGAGATGCACGTCTTTGACCAGGGTGGCCACGGCCTTTCGCTCGGCAACGCCAATACCGCGGTCGATAACGAGGACAAGCAGGTGGCGGTCCGTCCATGGATTCGCCTAGCCTTCCGCTTCCTGGAGCGCCATATGTAAAAGTAGACTACTTGCCCGTTTCAAAAAGTCTGCTTAGAGGAGGAGCCATGCTTGAGGGTACGTATGTGGTTTCGGCCCAGACGCCGGTGGGGAGTAAACGCGGCGAGGTGATGTTTTCACATGGGGTGAACGGCGTGCTCAGGGCAGTACTAAACGTCAGGGGTCTCAATATCGCTCTCTCGAGTGCCCGCGCTGAGGGCGATTTCTTTGAACTCTCGGGTACTATCTCCCACGTCTTGATGGGCAAGGCACCCTTTACATGCACGGGGTCAGTCGAGGGTGATCGACTCACTGCTACCGCGCGGTCGGGTTCCGTTTCGATCTCGCTGAGCGGTATGCGCAAAGAGCTTTCGGGGCGCACCGCATAAAGTTTGCGCAGGTAAACATCGGTATTTGACTTTATAAAATAGTTCAGAGCGCTATCATTTGTCGTTACGAGTTGGTTAGCCCCGGTAAACGGTTAACCGCGTCTAACGAAAGGATGAGCGCGTGAAGCTCGATACACTCGAGATTGGAAAGGACGCCGTTGTCGCATCGGTGACATCCGACGATCAGGCGCTCCGACAGCATATTTTGGACATGGGCCTAACGCCGGGCACCGAGGTCACCATGATGAAGTACGCCCCCATGGGCGACCCGCTCGAGATTCGTCTGCGTGGCTACGAGCTGACGCTGCGCAAGGACGATGCCGCTCGCATTGAGCTCGTGGGTATCCACGACACCGATACGGGTCCGCGCGTGAACGCCGCAATCGGCACAACGAAGCACCCGGCCCTCGGCGAGGGGACGTATTCGCCCCGCGCGGCGAAGACGGCCGTGCCCGAGGGCGCGCCACTGCACTTTGCCCTCGCCGGCAACCAAAACTGCGGTAAGACCACGCTGTTCAACCAGCTGACGGGTTCCAACCAGCACGTCGGTAACTTTCCCGGTGTGACGGTCGACCGCAAGGACGGCACTATCCGTAACCACCCCGAGGCGAGCGTTACCGACCTGCCCGGCATTTACTCCCTGTCGCCGTACACGGGCGAGGAGATTGTGAGCCGCCAGTTTATCCTTGACGAGCATCCCGATGCCATCATCGATATCATCGACGCCACCAACATCGAGCGCAACCTGTACCTGACGCTGCAGCTTATGGAGCTCGACTGCCCCATGGTCATCGCGCTCAACATGATGGACGAGGTGACGGCCAACGGCGGCGCCGTGGACGTCAACCTGCTCGAGAGCCTGTTGGGCGTGCCTGTTGTCCCCATTAGCGCTGCCCGCAACGAGGGTATCGGCGAGCTGGTGGATCATGCCTTGCACGTGGCGCGGTTCCGCGAGCGCCCCGGCCGCCTGGACTTCTGCGCGCCCGATGGTCCAGACGGCGGCGCGCTGCATCGCTGCATTCACGGCATCGCCAACCTTATCGAGGACCATGCCGCGACGGCGCATATCCCGGTGCGTTTTGCGGCGACCAAGCTGGTTGAGGGCGACGAGCTGGTGACCGAGGCGCTTCACCTGGATCGTAACGAGCTCGACGCTATCGAGCACATCATTACCCAGATGGAGGGCGAGGCCGGCACCGACCGCCTGTCCGCGCTGGCCGATATGCGCTTTAGCTTTATCGGCGATGTGTGTGGGCGCTGCGTCGTCAAGCCGCACGAGAGCCGCGAGCACGTGCGCTCCGTCAAGATCGACCGCATCCTGACGGGTCGCTACACGGCCATTCCGGCGTTCCTGGTGATCATGGGCCTCGTCTTTTGGCTGACGTTTGGCGTGATCGGCGCGGCGTTGCAGGGACT
>JAHYYN010000088.1:0-16747 GCA_019424945.1 Collinsella sp.
CTATGTGCGGCGTAGGCCGCTTATTAGCCCGTCCAAGAATTGGGGCGCAGTTCATATGGGCTGTGGGGTTTTTCTTTCAGATATCGAGGATGCCACAAGATAAAAGGACGGCCCCACATCTCCCCGATCTGGAGAAATGCGGGGCCGTCCCGTATATCGAACTACAAGCGAAATCGTCGATTAACGGCGGGCCGCCTTAACAAGCTCAGCAACCTTGGCGACGACCTCGTCGATCGCCACGTCCTCACGCTCGCCCGTGGCACGGTCCTTGAGCTCCACAGTACCATTCTTGAGGCCACGCTTACCCAGAACGACCTGATACGGGAAGCCCATGAGGTCGTTATCGGCAAACTTAAAGCCGGGACGCTCGTCACGGTCGTCGACGACGACCTCGATACCCTCGGCGCACAAGCCCTCGACGATTTGGTCGCAGACGGTTGCGCACTCCTCCTTCTTGGGATCGAGCGGAATCACAGCGACCTCGTACGGGGCAACGGAAACCGGCCAGACGATACCGTGCTCGTCGTTGTGCTGCTCCACGACGGCAGCAAGCGAGCGGGACACGCCCACGCCGTAGCAACCCATGATAAGCGGCTTCTCCTTGCCGTCCTCGTCCATAAAGGTGGCGCCCATGGCCTCGGAATACTTGGTACCCAGCTGGAAGACCTGCGAAACCTCGATGCCGCGAGCAGCAGAGAGCGGCTTGCCGCAGTGCGGGCAGGGATCGCCGGCAACGACGGTTACCAGGTCGGCCCACTCGTCGACGGTAAAGTCGCGCTCGGGGCAGGCACCGGTAAAGTGATAATCGACCTCGTTGGCACCGCAGGCCCACTGCTTGGACTCGCGCAGGCTCTCGTCGCACACCAGGCGAATGCCCTCGGGCAGGTTAACCGGTCCGATAAAGCCCTTATGCAGACCGTAGGTCTGGAGCTCCTCATCAGTCATCATGCGATAGCCCTTGCCAAAGACATGCTCGGCCTTGCAATCGTTGAGCTCGTGGTCGCCCGGAACAATGGCCACGACGGGCTTGCCCTCGGCGTCGATGAGTGCCAGAGACTTACGCGTGCCGTTCTCGGGGAAGCCGAAGAACTTTGCAACGGCCTCGATGGTGCCCATGCCCGGAGTCTCGACCTTGGTAAGCGTACCGTCGCCAGGACCCTCGGTCACAACGACCTTGGTGCTTGCGGCCTCGTCATCGGCAGCAAAGCCGCAATCGTCGCAGTAGACGAGCGAAGCCTCGCCGGCGTCGGCCAAAGCCATGTACTCGACGGAGGTATCGCCACCGATCTCGCCGGAGTCGGCGACAACGGGCAGAGCCTTGATGTAGCAGCGCTCGCAAATGTTGGCATAGGCCTGCTTCATCTTGTCGTACTCCTCCTGCAGACTCTCCTGCGTGGCGGAGAAGCTGTAGGCGTCCTTCATGATGAACTCGCGACCGCGCATCAGGCCAAAGCGAGGGCGGAACTCGTCGCGGAACTTGTCCTGAATGTGGTACAGGTTGACGGGCAGCTGCTTATAGGAGCGCAGCTCATTGCGCACTAGGGCCGTGACGGTCTCCTCGTGCGTGGGTCCGAGCACAAACTCGCGGCCGTGGCGGTCATCAAAGCGCACAAGCTCCTTGCCATAGGCATCGATACGGCCGGACTCACGCCACAGCTCGGCATCGACCATGATGGGCATCATAAGCTCCTGGGCGCCGGCAGCGTCCATCTCGTCGCGCACGATGTTCTCAATCTTGCGGATCGAGCGCCAAGCAAGCGGCAGATAGGAATACAGGCCGGCGGCCTCCTTGCGGATCATGCCGGCACGGAGCAACAGGCGGTGGCTGGCGAGCTCAGCGTCCGCCGGATCCTCTTTAAGCGTCGGCGCATAGAGCTTAGACATATACATTGCTCGAGTCATTTACTTCTCCTCAATAAGCTTGTCGACCTCGGCCATAAGCGCGTCGACAATTTGGTCCTCAGCTACTTTACCAATGATCTGGCCATGCGAAAAGAGCAAGGCCTGACCACGTCCGCAAGCAACGCCCAGGTCGGCATCAGAAGCCTCACCGGGGCCATTAACGGCACATCCCATGACGGCAATCGAAAGCGGCGCGGAATAGTTCTTAAGCCGCTCGGTGACCTCCTCGGCGATGGGAATGAGGTTAACCTGGCAGCGGGCGCACGTGGGGCACGAGACAATCTCGGGACCACGGCGACGCAGGCCCAGCGACTGTAGAATTCCCCAGGCGACCGGCGGCTCCTCAACCGGATCGGCCGTGAGCGACACACGCATGGTGTCGCCGATGCCTTCGGAAAGCAAGATACCCAAGCCTACAGAGCTCTTGATGGTGCCCTGAAGCTTGGTCCCCGCCTCCGTCACGCCCAGGTGAAGCGGAACGTGGGGAATCTCACGTGACAGGGCTCGATAGGTATCGAGCGTCGTTTGCACGCTATGGGCCTTGGCCGAAAGCACAATGTTCGTAAAGCCGCGATCCTCAAAGTGCTTGACGAAGCGCTCGCTCGACATCACGAGCTTTTCGGGCTGCGTGAGGTCGTCGCGCTCGGCAATATCTTGCTCAAGCGAGCCCGCGTTCACGCCAATGCGAATCGCACAGCCCGAGGCACCCGCAGCATCGATCACCGCGTCAACCTTGGCCCAATCGCCGATATTGCCGGGATTGATGCGCAGCTTGGCGGCACCGGCCTCAACGGCACCAATGGCGAGCTTATGGTTAAAATGGATATCGGCGACAATCGGCACCGGAGACTCGGCACAGATGGTGCGGAAGCCCTCAAGCGCGGCCTCGGAGGGCACGCTCACGCGCACGATATCGCAGCCAGCCTGCGCCAACGCGCACACTTGCGCAAGCGTTGCCTGGGCATCAGCGGTATCGGTGCAGGTCATAGATTGGACCACCACCGGCGCGCCGCCACCGATCTGCACGCCGCCCACATGCACGGGGCGCGTCAGCTCGCGAGGCAAAGGATGGGATAAAGACAATCCAAACACTCCCCTACAGAATAAATCGAAGGATGTCGGAACGAAGCATATAGACAAACAGCAGCGCAAAGAGCGCGATGCCCACATAGCTCACAATCGTCTGGACCTTGAGCGGAAGCTCGCGGCCCGCAATCTTCTGAATGATCTCGATGACTAGCTTGCCGCCATCGAGTGGCGGGATGGGCAGCAGGTTCATAAAGCCAAGCGAGAATGAAATGAGGGCGGCAAACGAAAGGAACGTGGCAGGGCCGGCAGCAGCAGCCTGTGAGGACATAACGCTAATACCCACGATCGAAGAGGACTGATCGAGAATCTCCATCGTATGCTGCGGCTGGAGCAGGCGCATCACGCCCTCCGCTGTCTGCACAACATAGGAGAACGACAGGCGAGCCGACGTGATGGGGTCTAAACGGACCACCTGCGTAGAGGCATACACACCTAGGCGATCGTCCTCTTTGAGCGCAACCGTGGTCGAATGCTGCTTGCCGTCACGCTCGTACTCAATGGCGATATCGTCCTTACCGGCAGCCTTGCCGATGGCATCGTAAACGTCCATCCAGGTAGAGCACGATACTCCGTCGACCGAAAGAATCGCGTCGCCGCCCTCGATTCCCGCCGAGGCGGCAATCGAGCCTTCGTCAACCTGGCCAATCACATTGGTATCCACCGGCACAGTGACACCTGCGATGGAATAGATGCTCATAAGGAGCAAAAAACCCGTCAGGATATTGACGATAATGCCCGCAAGCAGCATAAAGGCACGCTTGACAAAGCCCTGGCCCAAATAGGTGTGCGAGCGCTCTTGCGCAAGGAACTCGGCCTCGCCGAACGGCAGCTCCCACACATCGCCCTCGGCAGTCGCATGTTCGCGATCGAAACGGCGACCATCAAAGGTGGTATAGCCTGCCGTGTCTCGCGGCAACGTCTGATATTTGGTGGGATAGTAGCTCGGCGAGGGCTTCTCCCCTTCCTCATACCAGGGCGCGATGGAGCCCCAGCCCAGCAAAAGGGCGCATGCCTCGAGCACATCCTCCTCGGAAAGCTCGAGCTCGACAGCAAGGTCGGCCACGGTCACGCGACCATGACGATAGATAGCCGCGAGCACGCGATCGGCGCACGAAACATCGGTCGGATCCATACCGCAGATGGCAGCGTAGCCACCCAGCAGCAGCGGGGTCACGCCAAACTTGGTTCCAATGCGACGCGACGTGTAATGGATGTCAAAGCGGCACGGCAGACCCAAAAAGAACTCGGTCACACGGACGCCGCAGGCACGCGCCGCCAAAAAGTGGCCGCCCTCGTGCAAAAACACGAGGACAGAAAGCATCAACAGGCCCCAAAAGACCGATGAGAGAACGCTCAGAACAGTATCCATAAAACGAAAAAGCAATCCTTATGGGTTAGGAACGGGTTGCGGCGAGCACCTGCGCAGCTTTTTCACGCGCCCACGAATCGATGTCGCGAAGCTGCTCAAACGAATCGATCGCCTGCATATCGTGGGCATCCATGCAGGATTCCACAATGCGATCGATATCGGTAAAGCTGCAGCCATCGTGCAGGAAGGCATCGACGGCGACCTCGTTGGCGGCATTGAGCACGCACGGCATGGTGCCACCCGTCTTGCCGGCGCGTTCGGCCAGTGCCAGACAGCGGAAGGTATCCATGTCGGCAGCATCAAACGTGAGCTGCCCCAGCTCGCGGAAATCGATGCGAGGCGCCGGGGTATCCCAACGCTCGGGATACGAGAACGCGAACTGGATGGGAATACGCATGTCGGATGCACCGAGATGCGCCATCACGGAGCCGTCGGCGAACTCGACCATAGAGTGAATCTTGGACTGACGCTGCACGACCACGTTAATGAAATCGAGGTCGCAGTTAAACAGATGCATGGCCTCAATGCGCTCCAGGCCCTTGTTCATGAGGGTGGCGGAGTCAATGGTGATCTTGGCACCCATGGCCCACGTGGGATGCGCGAGGGCATCGGCACGCGTCACGCGATCGAGCTCGTCGCGCGTGCAGCCAAAGAACGGACCGCCCGAGCAGGTGAGCCAAATACAATGAGCCTCGCGCGGGTTCTCCCCCAGATAGCACTGGTAAATGGCGGAGTGCTCAGAGTCGACTGGAATAAGCTGGCCCGGTTGCGCCAACGGCATAAGCAAGTCGCCACCGACGACGAGGGACTCCTTGTTGGCAAGGGCAAGGCGCTTATTCGAGGTCAAGGCCGCATGGCTCGCCTCGAGACCGGCGGCGCCCACAATAGCGACGAGCACGCAGTCGACATCGTCGCGACGCGCGAGCTCGCAAACCGCCTGCGCGCCAACGCCGAGCTTCGTTCCCTCGGGCAACTCCTGCAGCACGGCGTCATCGCCATGATCGACATCGGCCACGGCAACCGCCGGAACCGAGAACTCGCGGGCAGCGGCAACGAGCTCGGAGGTACTGGAGTTAACGGACAGCGCCGTCACCTGCAGGCGATCGGCATGCTGGCGGCACACATCGAGCGCCTGGGTGCCGATAGAGCCCGTACAGCCCAGGATGGCAACGCGAAGGCGTCCATCGGGGCCATACGTCGTCTGGAAGGACATTACAGCACGCCTCCGATCATCAGCAACAGCTGCGCGGTGATGCAGCCGAAGATAAGCGAATCGCTACGATCGAGCATTCCGCCGTGGCCCGGGATAAGGTTGCCGGAATCTTTGACGCCCACACCGCGCTTGATGCGCGACTCGATAAGGTCGCCGATAACGCCCAGAATGGACACGACCACGCCGCACAGCAGCGCATAGGGCAGGCTGAGCTTGTAGAAGTGCGTCGCCCACAGGATGAGCCAAATCAAAACCGAGCCCAAGATGCCGCCGGCAAACCCCTCCCAGCTCTTTTTGGGAGAGATCTTGGGAACCATCTTGTGCTTGCCGATACGGCTGCCCACGATGTAGGCAAACGAATCGGAGACCCAAAGGGACGCGCAAACGCCCACTGAAAGGAGGGCGCCGGCAAAACCGGGCACGGCATCGCGCAGCAGCACGATAGCCGACAGCATAAAGCCAGTGTAGATGGGACCCATGAGCGTCACGGCCACATCAGAGATGCGGGTACGCGGCGACCAGACATACCAAATGCCCACAGCGAGCATCAAGGCAAAAAGCAGGGCATTCAGCAACATCGAATCGCCCAACGCCGACAGCGGAAAGAGTACGGCGGCAGCGATACCCATGCGCTCGTTAGCCATCTTGCCATCGAGCCTTGTCATACGGAAAAACTCATAGCAGCACAGACCGCTCATGACGGAAACAAAGATGGCCGTGGGCACGATACCCAAAACCAGGCACAGGATAAAGACAACGGCGTAGACGATACCGGCGGCGGCACGGGTAATAAAGCCCGCCAGCCACGAACCGGTGCCGCTCTTCGCTGCAGGCGCTCCCGCAGTGGCAGCTTTGCGCGCAGGCGTCTTGGGAGCAGATGCCTTGGGACGATCGGACACGATTAAGCCTCCTCGGTCTTGCTCAGTCCACCAAACCTACGGTCACGGCCCTGATAGGCCAAAATGGCGTCGACAAGGCCCCAACGATCAAAGTCGGGCCAATAGGTATCGGTGACGTAGAATTCAGAATAAGCCACCTGCCACAGCAGATAGTTCGAAAGGCGCAGCTCACCAGAGGTGCGAATCACAAGCTCAGGATCGGGAAGGCCGGCAGTATAGAGGTGGGAAGCCACCATGTCGTCATCAATTGCGGCAGGATCGATCTTACCGGCGGCAGCGTCGAGTGCAATCTGACGGACAGCGCGGGTAATCTCGGCACGCGCGCCGTAGTTGACGGCAAGCGCCAGCGTCATACCGGTGTGATCGGCGCACTCGGCAAGACCGCGTTCAAAAACGTCGCGGGTCTTCTTGGGCAGCGCGGAAATGTCGCCCAAAAAGACAACACGCACATTTTCGCGCTTCAGAAGCGGCAGCTCGTCGATAAACGTCTTGGCAAACAGATGCATCAAGACGTTGACCTCATGCTGCGGACGGTTCCAGTTTTCGGTAGAAAACGCATAGGCAGAAAGCACGTCGACGCCCAGACGCACGCAGGCAGTAATAATCTCGCGAAGGGAGAGGATACCCGCCTTGTGGCCCTCGGTGCGTGCAAGACCGCGCGATGTGGCCCAACGACCATTGCCGTCCATGATGCACGAGATATGGTGCGGAATGTTATTGAGGTCAAGGTCGGAAAAACCGACGCCCGCAGGGGCGTCGGCAAAGTACTCGACCAGTTTATGCTCGTCGTATTGCACCTTAGATCTCCATGACCTCGGCTTCTTTTTCCTTCAGAAGCTCCTCGACCTTGGCGACATACTCATCGGTGTGCTTCTGGACCTTGGCCTGCTCGCGACGGACATCGTCCTCGGTGAGCTCCTCATCGCGCTCGAGCTTATTGTTGAAGTCGCGACGGATGTTACGGATAGACACCTTGGCCTGCTCGGCGTACTCGCGGCACTCCTTGACGAGTTCGCGACGGCGCTCCTCAGTGGGGGCCGGGAACGGCAGACGAACGACGGTGCCATCGGAGTTGGGGGTAATGCCCAGATCGGAAGCGCCGATGGCCTTGACGATAGCGT
This sequence comes from Collinsella sp., assembly GCA_019424945.1. Classification (GTDB taxonomy): domain Bacteria; phylum Actinomycetota; class Coriobacteriia; order Coriobacteriales; family Coriobacteriaceae; genus Collinsella. Next base: position 7,594 of record JAHYYN010000088.1, read on the forward strand.
TGATGAGCGCCTTGTCCCACGGCTCGATGAGCAGCATGTGAGCCTCGGGGGTCTTGACGGCGGCAACCTGCGTGACCGGCGTGGGGACACCGTAATAATCAACGGTGATGTCGGACAGAATGTTGGCGTTGGCGCGACCGGTACGGACCTTGGAGAAGTTATGCTTGAGGGACTCGAGCGACTTGTCCATATGGGCGGTGATGTTCTCTGCCATGCTTAATCCTCCTGATAGACGAGCGTGCCGACGGGCTCACCCGCGAGCGCGCGCTTGACGGTGTCCTCGCCATCGATGTTGAGGACCAAAATCGGCATACGGTTATCCTGGCACAGTGCCGTAGCCGTGGAATCCATAACCTGCAGACCACGGACGAGAACCTCGTGATAGGTAATCTTGTCAAAACGGACGGCATCGGCGCACTTGACGGGATCCTTGTCGTAGATGCCGTCAACCTTGGTGGCTTTAATCAGAATCTCGGCGCCGATCTCGCACGCACGAAGAGCCGCGGCGGTGTCGGTCGTAAAGTACGGATTGCCCGAACCGGCGGCAAAAATAACGACGTTGCCCTTGGAAAGGTGGTTGATGGCGCGACGGCGAATATAGGGCTCGCAGATCTCGTTCATCTGGATAGCGCTCATCACACGGCAGGGAACGTCGTTATGCTCGAAAGCATCCTGCAGGGCGAGCGCGTTCATAACGGTCGCGAGCATGCCCATGTAGTCGGCCTGAGCACGCTCCATGCCACCGGCAGCGCCTGCCATGCCGCGGAAAATATTACCGCCGCCGACAACGACGCCGACCTCATGGCCAACGGCGAGCAGCTCCTTGACCTGCTTGGCAAGATGATCGGTAACCTTGGGGTCGATGCCATATTGGCCGTCGCCCATCAGCGCTTCGCCGGAAAGCTTAAGAAGCACTCGTTTATATCGGATGTCGGACAAAGCGATCCTCCTTTAATTAGACTCTCAATATGATATCAAAGGCTCTGATAAGAGCCATGAAAAAGCAGGCTGTGAGTAAAACCCACAGCCTGCTCATTACCAGCTACAAGAGCTTATTTACTCGCCACGGACCAGACGGTCAAAGGCAACGACGGTAATGGTGTCGCCGAGCTCCTTGGAGACCTGCTCAGCGTACTTCTTGATGGTGAGGGAGCTGTCCTTGATGAACTCCTGCTCGGTGAGCACGGACTGCTTGTAGAACTTCTCCAGACGGCCAACAGCCATCTTCTCCTGGATAGCCTCGGGCTTGCCGGACTCGGCAGCCTGGGCCATGTAGATCTGCTTCTCGTGCTCGACGGTCTCGGCCGGAACCTGATCGCGGGTAGCGCAGATCGGGGCGACGGCGGCAACCTGAAGGGCAACGTCGTGAGAGAAGGTCTTGAAGGACTCAGCCTGAGCGGTCTCGGCCTTCTCGAAGGCGAACTCGACGAGGACGCCGATCTTACCACCCATGTGGATGTAAGAAGCGAGCGCGCCGTTCTCGGCCTTGCGGGCAGCGAAGCGGGAGATCTTCATGTTCTCGCCCATGATGTGAATCATCTCGGTGAGCTCGGAGGAAACGGTCTCCTCGCCCATCGGCTTCTCGAGCAGAGCATTGACATCGGCCGGCTCGGTGGTGGCGACAACCTCAGCGACCTTGGAAGCAAAGCCGGTGAACTTGGCGTTGGAGCCAACGAAGTCGGTCTCGCAGGAGAGCTCGAGCAGAGCACCGGTCTTGCCATCCTCGGAGACGAACGCGGCGACAGCGCCCTCGTTGGTCTCACGGCCAGCCTTCTTGGCAGCCTTGGCAAGGCCGTTCTTACGCAGAACGTCGACAGCGGCGTCCATGTCGCCGTCAGCCTCGACGAGAGCCTTCTTGCACTCCATCATCGGGGAGTCGGTCATCTCGCGGAGCTGCTTGACCATAGCGGCGGTAATCTGGGCCATTGTGGTTCCTTTCAAAGAGATGAAAAAGAATTAACTAAGACTGATCTACTCGGCCTTGGGCTCAGCGGCCATCTCGGCCTCGGAGACCTGCTCCTTGCCGGAGCCAGCGAGGCAGGCGTCAGCCATGAGCTCGCACATAAGGGTGACAGCGGAGATAGCGTCATCGTTGCAGGGGATGCCGTACTCGACCTCGTCGGGATCGGAGTTGGTGTCGATCAGAGCGACGACGGGGATGTTCAGGCGCTGAGCCTCCTTGATGGCGTTCTCCTCGCGCTTGGTGTCGATGACGAAGAGAGCCTGGGGCAGACCCTTCATGTCGCGGGCACCACCGAGGTTGGTCTGGAGCTTGGTGAGCTCCTTGCCGAGAACAGCCTGCTCCTTCTTGGGGAGCACTGCCATGCGGCCGTCCTCGACCATGGCCTCGAGCTCCTCCATGCGGTTGATGCGGGAGCGGATGGTGACGAAGTTGGTCAGCATACCGCCGAGCCAACGCTGGTTGATGTAAGGCATGTTGGCGCGCTCAGCAGCGTTCTTGACGGCCTCCTGAGCCTGCTTCTTGGTGCCGACGAACAGCACATTGCCGCCCTTGGCGACGTTCTTGACGAAGGTGTAGGCCTGATCGGCGTCGAGGATGGTCTGCTTGAGGTCGAGGATGTAGATGCCGTTGCGCTCACCGAAGATGAACGGCTTCATCTTGGGGTTCCAGCGACGGGTCTGGTGACCGAAGTGGCAGCCGGCCTCGAGCAGGGTGCGGATATTAATCTTGGTAGCCATGTTAAACCTCCTGTGGTTTGCCTCCGCGCGGGGTCATCCTCCAAAACCAACCCGGACATGTGCTACCAAAGCCCGGGCACCACGGTATGAAGTAGCCGCGCGTGCGTGATAAAAACATGTTGCCGTGAAGCAACCCGATGAATGATAGCAGGAATGCTTCTTCCTGCCAACCCGCAATCAAAACCACACACCTGAGTGCGGCGCGGGACGTCCCAGCCACTATTCGCCTCGGGGATGGGCTTGAGCCACGGCACGTTTGAGCCGATCGGGCGTGAGATGCGTGTAGATCTGCGTCGTGGACAGGCTCGCATGACCCAGCAGCTCTTGAACCGAGCGCAGGTCCGCGCCGCCCTCGAGCAAGTCGGTCGCAAAGGTATGGCGCATCGCATGCGGGGCGATGTCGGCCGGAATGCCGGCGAGCGTCGCCAGCATATGAAACCGCCGCCTGAGCATGGCGGCACTCATGCGATTACCGCGCGCCGATATAAGCAGCGGATGCGGCCCGGTAGCGGGGTCACGACGCTTTGCCTGAGCGAGCAACTCCGGCCTCCCCTCCTCAATATAGAGACGCGTCGCCTCGAGCGCACGACGATACAGAGGGACGATACGTTCTTTGCTCCCCTTGCCCCACAGGCGCAGCGTGCGTTCGGACCACGCAATGGACTCCACATTGAGTGCTGCGAGCTCAGAGATACGGGCGCCCGAGGCATAGAGCAGCTCGAGCATCGCCGCATCGCGCAGTCCCGCGGGTGTTGAGGTATCAGGCGTCTTGAGCAGCGCCTCCACCTGATGGGTCGTAAGGACGCCCGGCAGGTCACGCGGCAGCTTGGGCGATGCGATCGCCGAGACTGCATCGCCCTCCACGACCCCCTCGGCAGCCATCCATCGATAGAGCGATCGGATAGCCGACAGATGCGCCGCAAGCGTTCGGGGAGCCACCTGCTCACGCGAAAGCTCGGCAAGATAGCGACGAATGGTGCGCACGTCGGCAGCGAAAGCATCGATATCCTCGCGCTCGCACCAGGCAGCAAAGCGCTCCAGCCTCGAGCCATAGGCCGTCACCGTATTGGGAGAAAGCCCCTCGACACGTGCGATATAGGCGATAAACGAGTCGACGGTGTCGTACAGGTCAAAGGCTATGACCGGTCGCCTCCAAACAGATCGGGGCGAGTGGCCAGATAGGCATCAAGGGCCTCGAGCGCACGGTCCGCATAGGCCTGGTAGCGGTCGCGCTTGCTGCGGCGCTTACCATCCTCGAGTGGCGGCACCAGGCCAAAGTTGACATGCATGGGCTGGTAGCCCACGGTGGCAGGATCGGTCGCATAGCCCACGAGCGCGCCCAGGGCGCCCACGCGGGGCAACTCGACGCCCGCGGCGCCGATAGCCTCGGCATAGGTGTTGAGCGCCGCGAGCAGACCGGTCGCCACGGCTTCCATGTACCCCTCGGTGCCGGTGATCTGACCGGCCAGGCGCACGCCGGTACCAGGCACGGCAAAAGTGCCATCGAGCACGTGCGGGGCGTCGACAAAGGTATTGCGGTGCATGACACCGTAGCGGAAGAACTCAGCGTTCTCCAGGCCCGGCACCATATGGAAGACGCGCTTCTGCTCGCCAAAGGTCAGGTTGGTCTGGAAGCCCACCAGGTTATAGGCGGTCTTCTCCTTGTTCTCGGCACGCAGCTGAATCGCCGCCCAAGGGCGACGTCCGGTACGCGGGTCGGTGAGGCCGACGGGCTTCATGGCGCCAAAGCGAATGGCGTCCTTGCCGGTGCGCGCAACTTCCTCGGCAGGTTGGCAGGCCTGAAACAGATCGCCGCCCTCAAAGTCTTTGAGCACCACGCGGTCGGCCGTGGTAAGTGCCTCGATAAAGGCCTCGTACTCCTCCTTGTTGAGCGGAGCGTTGAGATAGTCGCCGCTCCCCTGCTCCTCGTAGCGCGACTGCGAAAACAGCACGTCCATATCGAGCGTGGAGGCATCGACGATCGGCGCCGCGGCATCGAAGAACGCAAGGGCGTCGCCACCGACGAGCTTCATGACCTCTTCGCTCAGCGCCGGTGAACACAGCGGGCCCGCGGCAATGACCACGTGGCCCTCGGGAATCTGCGTGACCTCGCCGTGCACGACCTCGATATTGGGACGGGCGGCAACCTCGGCCTCGACAAGCTCGGAAAACTTGACGCGGTCGACCGCCAAGGCGCCACCGGCGGGAACAGCCGCGCGATGGGCGCAATCGAGCAGGACTGAACCCATGCGCTCAAGCTCGGCCTTTAACAAGCCCGCCGCAGAGTCCGGACGGGTCGATTTAAACGAATTGGAACAGACGAGCTCTGCCAGGTGATCGGTATGGTGGGCCGGGGAGCTCACCTGGGGGCGCATCTCGCGCAGCTTTACGGCAAACCCGCGGTCTGCCAGCTGAATCGCGCACTCCGAACCCGCCAGACCGCCACCGATAACCGTCACCTGATCAAACAGCATCTGCAAACACCTTTCTAATTGACACGTTTTCCATTGTGACCGAAGGGCGTCTGGGCGTGAAGGGCAAACTTGGAGGGCGCATACCTTCCATCCATCATGCGCTCGATAAGGCCCTCGAGTTCAAGCGAACCCAGGAGCTTAAGTACGCCAACGGCATCGAGCGAGACGAGTGCCGCGATGTCGTCGACCTTGAGCGGAGAGGCAATGAGTGCATGCATCACGGTCTGCTGTGTTTGATCCAGGTCGGCAATGCCGGGAGCATCGGGGCGCGAGTAGCGCAGAGTGCCGTAGATGCGTGAGATAGCCATCTCGATAGATTCCTCGTCGATGATGCAACAGGCACCGTTCGCAATGAGGTAATTCGTGCCACGCGACTCGGGCGATAGGATCGACCCCGGCACAGCGAGAAGTTCTCGCCCCAAATCCATAGCAGCCTCGGCTGTAGAAAACGTCCCGGAAGGCATACCCGCCTCGGATACAAAGAGGGCTTGCGACAGGGCCGCGATCACGCGATTGCGGCGCGGAAAGGCAAACTTGCGCGGACCCATGCCCCACGGGGAGATCGACACGACCGCGCCACCCGTATCGAGCGTGCGCGTAATAAGCCCCGCGCTCGAGCGCGGATAGACCACGTCGGCGCCCGTCCCCAGCACCACGACGTGTTTGCCGCCAGCGTTGACCGCAGCCCAACCCGAGGCCTGGTCACAACCGACCGCGCCGCCCGAAACTACCGTCACTCCCGCCTCGACCGCCACCTTTGCCGCAAGCTCTGCCACGGCAAGACCATACGGCGAGGCCTTGCGCGCGCCGATGATGGAGACCGCGGGCGTCGAAAGCACCTCGGGGTTGCCGCGCACATAGAGCGTCTGGGGTACATCAGAAAGCTCCAAAACGATCTCGGGATACAACGCATCACCTGGATGCAGCTCGTAGGTCCCCTCGGCCATCATTGGTCCCTCCTTCCCTGGTACATCGCTGCCTCGAGCACGTGGTCCTGCGTCACTTGCTCGCTCTCGGCGACGTCGGCGATTGTACGCGCGATACGCACCAGTCGCACGATGCCGCGACCCGTGAGATGTGTGCGCTTCGACAGGCCGAGCACACACTTCTCTGCCGCATCATCGAGCTCAAAGGTCGAAACGACGCCGTCAATGGACCGTGTCTCGTCATCCTCGGCCTCGGCATCCGCATCGTCCATACGGGATTCGCGCCAAGCGCGAAAAGCGCGACCGCGCACAACGTAGTCACGTAACTCGGCAGACGACATACCCTCCGCACCCTCGATAATCACTTGGGGGTCGGGACGGGTCACATCGATCATCATGTCGATACGGTCGGCCAAAGGACCGCGCAGTTTAGACCGATAGCGCTCGACCATCGCCGCCGAGCAGCGACACGGCACCTCGCGATCACCCAAGAAGCCGCAGGGGCAAGGGTTACTCGCAGCCAGCAGCTGAAAGCGCGACGGGAAGGTAAAGGCCCCGTCGACGCGCACGATCCTCACATAGCCGCGTTCGATGGGCTGACGCAGCGTCTGCAGCACACCCGTGGGAAACTCGGCAAGCTCGTCCAAAAAGAGCACGCCGCCATGAGCAAGGCTGATCTCACCCGGGTGCACCGGGCGCCCGCCGCCGATAAGGCCTGCGGTCGAAATACTGTGGTGGGGACTGCGGAAGGGCCGGTGCCCCGCCAACAAGCCATCGATGTTCTCACCCAAGACCGAATGGATGCACAGCGCCTCCTGTTGATCCTCAACGGAAAGCTCGGGCAGGATGCCGGTCATACGACGGGCGAGCATCGTCTTGCCCGATCCCGGGGACCCAATCATAAGCAAACCGAGCTCGCCGGCGGCCGCAAGCGCCATGCCGCGCTTGGCGACTTCCTGCCCCAGCACATCGGCATAGTCGAGTTCGGGCTCAAAGGTCGCCTCAACACCCTCGGAATCCAGATAATGACGCACGGCATCGCCCATGCCGCGAGCAAGCTGAGACAGATGATCGATAAAGCCGCAATCAACGCCCGCAAGCGGCACATGCTGATCGGACCTGCCGGCGATAAAGGACAGCCCCATGTCGCGAGCCAGCAGCTGAAACGCCACCTCGCCCTTGACGGGAAGCACCGTACCGTCCAAGCCGAGCTCGCCGGCGATAAGGCAACGATCGAGGTTGTCACGGGGAATCTGCCCATCGGCCGCCAGAACCGCGATGGCGATGGGCAGATCAAAGCCGCTACCGGTCTTGCGAATATCGCCGGGCGCCAGATTGACCGTAATGCCCGAGCGTGGGATCTCGAACCCGGCGGAGCGCATCGCGCAGCGAATACGACCGCGTGACTCCATCACCTCCATACTCGGAATGCCGAGCATTTGGATGCCCGGAACGCCACCGGCAAGCGAGACCTCGACCGTGACGTGAATCGCCTCGACGCCGCGGATGCAGGCCGCGTGAACGGCAAACGTCTCGAACGCCATCACGACACCTGCCAATCGAACGCGTTGTACTGATGCTCGATCTCGGCGATATGCCCGCCACGAATGGTGACACCCACGGCATCGAAGCGAATCGCCTTGAGCGGATAATGCTCCATGAGATAGCAACTTGCGATGCGGCGGTAGCGGCGTTGCTTTTGAGCGTCCACGGCCTCCTCGGGAAAGACCCGCGTGCTGCAATCCAGTGCAACGCGTCTGGTCTTGACCTCGGCCATCACCACGACATCGTCGAGCTCATCGAGCAGCACCAGATCGGCCTCGCCCTCGGTGCAACGATAACCCTGCTCCAGCAAGGTGTAGCCGCGCTCGTTAAAGTAGTCGATGGTGATCAGCTCGCCCAGCATGCCCAGTTCGCGGGGACTGAGTCCCTTGATAAACTCGGGCGTCATCGCCCCGCAGTCGAGCTCGCCGTTTTCCCAACGCTCCTTGAGCTGCTGCGTCTTGCTCTTTTTGCTTGCGGCACTCATGGGGTCTCCTTTCCCGCACGCTGCATTGCCCCGATGATGAGGGCACCTTTCATGCGGGTAAGTACCGGAAGCAAACCAAAAGCTGACCAAATGCCGTCAAAAAACGGGCCGTACGCAGCAATGGTGTTGCATACGGCCCGCTACCAGCAGGTTTATAAAACCCCTGAGGTCCCTGTCTCCACAATTGACCTAGAAAAGGCGCTCAGTCTGCAGAAAGTTTCCGCAAAAGCTCACGCGGTGCAGTGGACAAAGTCCATGTTTGCGAATGGCCTCGATGTGCTCGGGGCTTGCGTAGCCTTTCGATTCGGCCAAATGGTACTCGGGATACTCGGCATCGTACTCGACCATCATCTCGTCACGCGTGACCTTGGCCATGATGGACGCCGCGGCGATACAGGCGATCTTGGCATCGCCCTTCACCACGTCGCGCTCGTTGGGAACGGCGCCCAAGGGGTTACCGTCCATAAGCACGCAATCGGGCTCGAGCCCCGTATCGGCCACGGCGCCCGCGACAGCGGCTCGAATGGCGCGGGCCATGCCCATCTCATCGATATCCTTAGGCGCGATATGGCAAAAACCAATTGCCGTCGCCACCTCGGCAATCTTCACTGAGAGCAACTCGCGGCGCGCCGGCGTGAGCTTTTTGGAATCGTTGATGCCCCAGACGCGCGGCTCCATAGGAAGGCAGACGGCGCATACCGTCAAAGGACCGGCCACCGATCCGCGACCCACCTCGTCGACGCCCACGACCAAACCATCACCGCCGAGCTCATGCATAAGCTGATACATGCCGTTGACGCGCTCGCGCTCGGCAAGCTCCTTGGCATGACGCTTAAGGGCACGCTCGCAAGCCTTGATCACCTGCTGGCGCGGATCCTCGCGATAATGCTCCACGAGGGCGGGAATCTCCTCGAACGTGGCGCTCGCCAACTCACCGGCAACCTGCGATGCCGAAACCGAGCTCGTCATGTTGGCCATACCAGGCCCTCCTTGCATGCAAATCAGATAAAAAGAAGGGCCACCCG
>JAHYYN010000089.1:0-10078 GCA_019424945.1 Collinsella sp.
TGGCGCACTTGCCGCACGAGACGCATTTGCACTGGTCAACCTGGATCCCCAGCAAAGACACCTTGTTCATGAGCGCATAAAATGCGCCGAGGGGGCAAATCCATTTGCAGAAGGGGCGATAGAACAGCACGCTCAGCACCGCAACCACAATGAGGATCGCGAGCTTCCAGGAAAAGAGCTTTCCCAGCGCGGAGCGGATTCCCACGTTCATGATGGACAGCGGAATCGCGCCCTCGAGCACACCTTGCGGGCAGATGTACTTGCAAAAGAACGGGTCGCCCATACCCACATCGTTAACCACCAAGACGGGCAGCAGCACCACGGCAAACAGCAGCACGGCATACTTGATGTACGTGAGCGGCTTGAGCTTTTTCGTGGAGAGCTTTTTGCTGGGAATCTTATGCAAAAGCTCTTGTAGCCATCCAAACGGGCACAAAAAGCCGCATACAAAACGTCCCAGCAGCACGCCGATCAGAATGAGCGTTCCGGTGACGTAATACGAGAAGCTAAACTTAGACGAGCCCACCACCGACTGAAACGACCCGATGGGGCACGCACCCGAGGCCGCTGGACACGAGTAGCAGTTGAGGCCCGGCACGCAGACGGCTTTGCCCGCTCCCTGGTAGATGCCGCCCTTGGCAAAGTTAGGCAGGTGAATATTGGTCGCAAGCGTCGCCGCCGCCTGAATCAATCCACGAAATCGCGCTAAAAGATGCGATGCAGTGTTTTTTCTTTTATCCAATTCCGATACACTCCAAGCACAGCCTGATTGCCTTGGCCAGCACGGCATCTGCCTCGCCGCGCATAATTCCAAAGCCAACCATGGCTACCCCAACGATCAGCAAAGCCACCTGCGCCACAGGCTTAATCGCTTTGAACAATCTGACCACTCCTTTCGTTTCGCGACCCATTGGACCATACCGACTATAAAATCCGTGTTAAGCGTGAATGATTATGCAAGGAGAACGTTATGCGCATCTTGGTCATCGAGGACGAGCGGGCGCTGTGCGATGCGATCGCACGCAGCCTGCGCAACTTGGCCTATAGCGTCGACTGCTGCTACGACGGGCAGCAGGCCCTCGATCTGCTCGATGTCGAGACCTTTGATCTTGTCGTGCTCGACCTCAATCTCCCCCATGTCGACGGCATGACCGTGCTCAGGCAACTCAGGACAGCTGATTGTGAGACCAAGGTGCTTGTGCTCTCGGCACGTGGCGAGGTCTCCGACAAGGTAGCGGGGCTCGATGCGGGCGCCAACGACTACCTCACCAAGCCGTTTCATCTTGACGAGCTTGCGGCAAGGATTCGCAGCCTTACCCTCAGACGCTTTACACAAAGCGACGTTGTTCTAACCTGTGGATCGCTGAGCTTTGACACCAAGGCGCGCCTCGCCACAGTGGGCGACGAGATCCTGTCCCTCACGCGCAAGGAGACCGGCATCTTGGAATACCTGATGCTTAACCAGGGGCGGCCGGTGAGCCAGGAGGAGCTCATCGACCACGTATGGGACAGCAGCGTCAACAGCTTTAGCAACGCGACCCGCGTGCACATCTCGTCGCTGCGCAAAAAGCTGCGCGGCGCGTTGGGGCACGACCCCATCCGCAACCGAATCGGCGAAGGCTACGTTATGGAGGATGGCAAATGAAGCGGTTGTCGCTGCAGTGGCGCATCACGTTGATGACGGCACTGCTGATATGTTCGACCTGCGTACTTATGAATTGCCTGGTTGGCTACTCCGGCATGCGCTACATGGACTCGATTGGTGCAGAAGCGTCGGCGCACAGCAAGGTGGAGGCGGCCTCGCCCAGCTCATTTGACCCGACAAACAAAGAGCTCGACGACGCGCTGACCATCGTCGTGAACGACGCCCAAGAATCGTTTGGCGCGACGAGCTGGTATATAACTGCGGCGGTGACGCTGCTCGGCGGCGTGCTGGCCTACTTTGTAAGCGGACATGCGCTGCGGCCGTTGCGCTTCTTTGCGACGCAAGTCGAGAGCGTGCGGCCCGACAACCTCGCCGACACAAAAATCAGCGAGGACGTGCCCTCTGAACTCAGGCGCTGCAGCGCGTCGTTTAACGACATGATTGCCCGCCTTGACGAGGGATTTTCCGCACAAAGACAGTTTACGGGCAATGCGGCGCACGAGCTGCGCACGCCACTTGCGCTCATGCAGGCCCAGGTCGAGCTGTTTTGCGCCGAGCACCCCGACGTCGACGCCGATACAGCGAGCCTGCTCGGGCTGCTGCAGGAGCAGACCGAGCGAATGACGCACATGACAAAGACCCTGCTCGAGATGAGCGAGCTGCGCAGTGTCCCTTGCAACGATGTGATTGACCTAGCGCCGATGATCGAAGAAGTGCTCACGGACCTGGCACCCCTTGCCGAGCAAAAAGACATCACGCTTACAAGTGAGGGCGACGCGCAAACGATCGGCAGCGACACGCTGATCTATCGGTTGCTGTTCAACTTGACCGAAAACGCCATACGCTATAGCGCGCCCAACTCGACCGTGCAAATCAACGCCTGCGCCGAAGGCGACCGCGTGCGGCTGAGCGTGCGCGACCAGGGGCCGGGCATTCCCGAGCAATACCAGACGAGCATCTTTCAGCCCTTCTATCGCGTCGACAAATCGCGCAGCAGGGCATACGGCGGCGTGGGGCTGGGGCTTGCGCTGGTCTGGGAGATCGCCGCACTTCACGGCGGCTCCATCGAGGTCGAAAAGAGCTCGGAGCGCGGAACGACCATGCTCGTGACTCTTCCCACTCGCGCACTCGGCTCATTAAAATAACGAACGGGATGGCACGCCGCGTGGCGTACCATCCCGCACATAATATCGAGGATGTGACAAAGGGACTGTCCCTTTGTCACATCTGCTAGTTCTCGTCGCCTACCAGCTGAGTTAGCTTACTCCCACTCGACCGTGCCGACGGGCTTCGGCGTGAGGTCGTAGCACACTCGGCAGATGCCGGGAACCTCGGCGGTGACGCGAGCGGTAATACGCTTGAGCAGCGCCCAGTCGAGCTCGGGCACCTCGGCGGTCATGACGTCAACGGTGTTGATGCAGCGGATGATGCAGGGCCAGTCGTAGGCGCGCTTACCCTCGCGCACGCCGGTGGCGCGGAAGTCGGGCACGACGGCAAAATACTGCCAGATGGTCAGACCGGCCTTGTCGATCTCCTCGCGCACGATGGCGTCGGCTTCGCGCAGCGCCTCAAGACGGTCGCGGGTGATGGCGCCAAGGCAGCGGACGCCCAGGCCAGGACCGGGGAACGGCTGACGCTCAACCATGTTCTCGGGCAGGCCGAGCTCGCGGCCCACGACGCGCACCTCGTCCTTGTACAGCAGCTTGACGGGCTCGCAGAGCTCAAACTGCAGGTCATCGGGCAGGCCGCCCACGTTGTGGTGAGCCTTCACGCCATCCTGGGACTCCAGGATGTCGGGATAGATGGTGCCCTGGGCGAGGAAGCTAACCTCGTCGCCAACCTTGCGGGCCTCCTCCTCGAACACGCGAATGAACTCGGCGCCGATAATCTTACGCTTGGCCTCGGGCTCCTCGACGTCCATGAGCTTATCCAGGAAGCGATCAGTCGCGTCAACATAGACCAGGTTGGCGTCCATCTGGTTCTTGAAGACGTCGACGACCTGCTCGCTCTCGCCCTTGCGCATCAGGCCGTGGTTCACGTGCACGCAGATGAGTTGCTTGCCGATGGCCTTGATGAGCAAGGCCGCGACAACCGAGCTGTCAACGCCGCCCGAAAGGGCCAGCAGGACCTTCTTGTCGCCGATCTGCTCGCGGATTGCAGCGACCTGCTCTTCGATGAACGCCTGGGCAAGTTCGGGAGTGGTGATACGCACCATGTCGTCGGGACGCTTGTTGGGATCCATGCAGAGCTCCTTTTCGGTTCGATGGGAATGCGTTACACGTATGCAAACGCACCGTCACATGACCTCATTATATGCAGAACGAGATGCGTTTCCCATCGCTGCGACAGAGCTTTTTACAGGGGTGGTATTTTTTCCTAATGTCGAGGTCAGCTAGGCTTCGGTAGCCACCTTGGGAGCATCGCCAATAGACTCTTCCTTTATACGTTCGGCACAATCGTAGGCGATACCCACAAATTCAAGTCCCGAGCAACAGGAGTACAATTGCTGCTATTGTTGCCAGCTGTTGGGAGATGGAAGATGGACTGCGATGGCTACCCATGCGTTCCCATGCCGTTGATGTGCACTGCCTTTGTGCCGGGGCAGATGGACGCTGCGGTTGCAGGCATTTCCGACCCCGATTCGCGCGCCATTGCCACGGCAGAAGCGCTGTACTTTCGCGGACAGGCCACCCTTGCTGCCAAGACGGCGCGCCCCTATCTTGACGCCACCGATCCCGCACTGCGCTATTCCGCATGCTTTATCTGCGGATACGCCAGTCTGTCGCTCAACCGTATCGCCGACGCCCGCCGGTGCCTTGCGGGCATCCTCGATACGCCAACTGACGAGGAATCGCCCGCCGTCCACGCCACGCATATCCTGTTCGCCTCGGCCGCGAGCGTCCTGCTGCACTTGCCTTCCCCGTATTCTGCCGAAGAGTTTTATCCGCTTGCGGCGCATCTGCCCGAAGGCCTGCGCTTGTTCGCCAGCTACGTGATGGCGCATGCCCTGTACCTGCGCGGCGAATATGGCCGCAGTCTGGGCATGGCGGAAAACGCCCTAATTATGAAACAGGGAAGCTATCCCATCTCGGAACTGTTCCTGCACCTGGCAGCTTCCATGGCATACATGAGTCTCAAAGACGTCGACGCCGCAAAAGCGCATTTTAGCGCCGCTTGGGACATTGCGCGCCCCGACGGCCTCATCGAGCTCATCGGCGAGCACCACGGCCTTTTACAGGGGCTCATCGAGGCGTGCCTAAAAACGCAATACCCTGACGATTTCGCGCGCATCATCGAGATCACGTACCGCTTCAGCTACGGCTGGCGGCGCATCCACAACCCCGATTCGGGCGAGGACGTGGCCGACGATCTAACGACCACGGAATTCACCATGGCCATGCTCGCCTGTCGTGGGTGGACCAACGCCGAAATCGCACGCCATATGGGAGTATCGCCGGGCACCGTCAAAAACCGCCTATCCGGCGTATACGCAAAGCTTGGCATCGGCACACGCGCCGAGCTGGTCGCGCATATGTTGCGTTAGCGACCGGGCTGCCAAGCGCATCGAACGCGTTCCGGAACCCGGCGCTTCGCTCGATCAATTTGGACATTTTGGCCATCGAACGGCACTACCGCCACGAAGCGTCTTCTCGCAAAATTGGATTATTTCCACCGATATTTGCGGGATGGGAGCCCAAGATGCTTGATCGCCGTTCGTTACTTGTTGCTGGAGCGTCCTCGCTGGCGAGCATCATGTTGCCTCGCGTGCCGGGAAGCGAAAATGCCTTCCTGCTGCCGTTCGCGCCCACCGCGGCCTATGCCGACGAAGAAGATCCCTTCAAGGTGCTCGTTCTCTCGCGCACCATGTTTGGTGTAGTCGTGGTCGACGTCGCCAACAAGAATACGCCCATCGCAGGTGCCCAGGTCACGCTCACATCGCGCTATGCCGTAGGCAAGCAGCTCACCGCCACGACCGATGACGAAGGCACGGCCATCTTTGAGGTCGCCCCTCTTTCGGAAGACTACGTGGACGAGGCAACGCTTCTCGACGCGTACGACTTTAACGGCGGCATCTCCATTAGCATGGCGGGCTACCGCGATGTCGAGATTCCCCTTGCGCGTATCCAGGGCGGCACCGCCATAACCGCGCCCACACGTCCGCTTTCCGACGGCGAGCCGTACTTCCGCCAGCTCACATTCGACGAATGGGACATCCAGTACGCTGATGCCACGTTCATGGCATTGCCGAAGGACGACGCGGCAAACGACCAACCCGACACGCATGCCTTTATTGTACAGGCACATCTGCCACAGGGTGGACAGGCAACGCTGCACATCAACAAGGTAATGCCCGCCACGGGTAGCTCGCCCGAAACCGTCACGCAGATCGGCCAGATCAAGGCCAGCGCATCAGGCGCGGATAATCTGGCGACGTTCACACTCGAAGACAAGTTTCTCGACGCGGCATCGGGCCTTCTGGAGGAAGGGTGCAAGCTGCGCTTTGTCCTCGACTATCAGGGCAAAACCTACACGCTCTCATCCCCCATGGCCGTTGTCACCGCGCCGGCCGCAAAGGCGGAATCGGGCTCGACCACTATCGTCCCCACTACCATGGACCAAGAGGTCACTCCGTTTGATTTCCCCGCGGCGTTTCCCGGCATCGGCGGCAATAAGTTCACGTGCTGGATACCCACATTTCCGATCCTCTTCGATTTCTCGTTTGCTGGATACGTGCTGTTTGGCGGAGGATACAAACCAGCCAGCTATATGAACGATTCGGGCAATCCGGATCCGGAGTACTGGAAGAAGTCACCGCGCGAGTCGGGCGCCAAGCAGGCAAACCGCTACCTCGACGAAATGGAGGGGAAGTGGAATCAGTACAAAAGTATGAGTGCCGGTTCGGGCACCGATCCAAGAAACACCAAGCTCCTTCGCCACCATTGCACGCCGCTGTTCACGATGGATATCGCCACACAGCTGTACGGCTCGCTCGCCTACGATTGGGTGGGCAAAACCTGGGGTGACAACAACGACCCCGCATACGGCAATATTAAGGCCCTCTTCCAGGTAAGAACCGACCTCAATTGGACCGAGCAGTTTACCCTAGGACCGGTGCCGTTTTTCCTAAACGTCAACCCCTGGGTGCTGGCAAAACTGGCGCTCGCCGTGGGCGCCCACACGCACGGCAGCGGCGCGGCGTTTTTCAAGAACATTTCGCTCGACTATTCCAACACGTCGGGCTCGTTCACCATCCAGATCGGACTTGCCGTCACCTTTGGAGCCGGCATTGCAGGCGTCGCTTCGTCCGCTGTGCGTGGCGCCGCATCCCTCACACTGTTCATTGGGTACGAGAAGGCAGATGGACACCAGCTTCCGCGGCTGCGCGTAGGTGCAGACGTCGATGTCGATGTGATACTCCAGTTCGTAATGTTCAAGTGGACCACCAAGGCTTGGTCGGGGTCGTGGCCCACACTCATCGATTCGTGGAATATGTCGGTGAACAATGGCGACCAGTATGTACTCCAGCGCTCTGAGCTGGCATTGGGTGGAAATACGCCTTATACGTTGGATGCCTGCTTCGGCTCGGCCGGCAACGCCGAAGCAGGTGGTGTGCCGCAGTTTATCGCATCGGCCACCATCGTCACCAACGCCGAGCTGCTCGCACGCGCCGAGGTTAAGGCCACTGCCGTAAATGCCGCGCCTGTCGTGCGCGATTGGGATCAAGCGGCCACGCGCATTGAGCTCGAGGCGGATTCAGAAAGCGAAGACACGGGACAGATCGAGCATTTCGTCCATGCACTGGTAGAGAACGACGAAAACGCCGCGCCGATGTATGAGTACACCTACATCGGTCAGTCAACGAACGCCGTTGCGGACCCGAACGCCAATTCTGCCGGCGTGTCGGAGGACGAGCGTGGCGGCATAAAACCCTCGAGCGACAACGTGCTGTTTTCCGGCGTGCTCAGCGAAGCCCACATGAAGCTAACGATGATTGCCGGCGTAGAATGCCTGTTCCGTATCGCCTCGGTGCGCTACGGCGACAATGGCCGCTCGCGCCTGGTGGTGCACACAAAGGCAAACGGCACGTGGTCCGCTCCCACGCCCGTGGACTTTCCCCTTGGGTTTGGCGAGGGCGACGTGGAGCGCGACGGCATATTCGATTACGACTTCGACGTGGTGGAATATACGGACGGAAGAGGAAACCAGGACGCCTACGTGCTGCTGGTCTCGGGCGAGCGCCCCGCCGGCGACAACACCCTTTTCGATACGGCAAGCACAGCCGGCATACTGTCCGTTGTGCGCCTGCGCATAAGTAATGACGAGATCCGCGTTGTGTCGCATACGTCATGGCGCAGCATCTCGCGCGGCCGCCTGCAAGAGGATGGCTACCATTGCCTGCAGTGCCCGCGCATCACGGTAGGCAAGACGCTGATCGACGGACGCCTGTCGGGTGCCTACCTCCACCGCCGCGGAACCACCGCAGAAAAGGCGCTCGGCAGCGAGGCCGAGGTTGCGCTGGAATGCTTTACCCTGTGGTCGGATGATTTGGGCGACAGCCTGACGTTCCGCCAAGTTCTTCGCTTTCCGCAAGCACCGTCGAGCATCGAGCTGAGCGAGCCCGAGAATATCAACGGCAAAATGGTGGTGCCCGTTGCGTACGAGACCGCAGACGGTTGCGGCTGCGCATCGTACGCCGTGATCGGCCAGTCCATTGCGGGCTGGGGCGTTATGCCACCAGACGCCACGGTGCCCCATGCGGTGCCGTGGCCACAACATTCGGGCTTTTTGGCCACCGTCAACGAGCAGCTGCAGCATATTACTTGGACGCGAGGCGCATCGGCATTTGCAACGCATCCCGTGGGTGCCGCAGGCTGTGGCCCGGCATCGTTTAGCGTAAGCAACAACGGCAGGTGCGCGCTCTATGTAGAGAACACCGATGGCAAGGTGGGGCAAACCTACGACGAAGAAGGCAACCCGGTAGCAGTAATGGGCAAGCACTTCCGCATCTTCGCCAGCACCTTGGCAGGCGATCTGTTCACGGAGCCGTTCGTGATGTGCGAGCTGGACCATCCCGTCGATCAGATAACGACATTTTTGACGTCGGGAGGCATGCTCTCCGCGCTCGCCACGCACATTGTGAGAGCGGAGAAGAGCGAGGCAGAGCTGCACGGCATCGAAGTGCCTCTGGTGGCGTGTGCCACTCCGACGGGCGCGGTCGCTACCTCGGGCGCGGTGGTGCCCGGAGCAGCAGGCGAATCCTTCATGGTCACGGTGCGAAACGACGGCAACACTTTGCTGACCGCCGGCACGATCGATCTGTATCGAGAGGGCTCCAGCCAGCCGTTCTCCAGCGCATCCATCGAATTCGGAGTGAACGCACGTATGGCATCGATCTACGATCCAGAGCTTGCCGAGGACGCTTCGGCCAACGACATGGCACACGTGAAGTACGCACTCGAGACGCTGGGCGAACATTTTGCGACGCACCCGCTGGTAGCCGACAACGGCAACGCCGTGCTGGCACCGGGTTGCACGGCACAGTTCCGCATGAGCTTCGCCATCCCCGAGAGTTGGAGCGACGAAGTGGGCAAACGCGTAACGCTGTATGCGAAGGCGCGTGACCTGGTGGCGCTCGATCCCGTAACGCTCGAGGAAATTCGACCGGGTGCAAACTCGGCGCTGGATGCCGTATTGCACGAGCTTCATGTGCCCGACGCGGCATGCGAGCGCTCAGAAGTTCAGGTCGGCGTCTGCGACAGCGCGGATACGACAGGACTTCACGACGCCCCGATGACAGCGGGCGGCGATGGTGGCTCGAGTGGCGGCGGCGCTGACGAGGGCGGCGGCTCCGGCGGAAGCAGCTCCGGCAGCGGCAAGGACCACGGCAATAACAAGCGCTCCGGAAAAGCGGGCGCGCTTGCGGGCACGGGCGATGTCAACGCTCCCCTTACGGCAGCCGCCGCAGCGCTCGCCGCGGCAGGCGCCGGCCTCGTCGCCTACAGCGCCCGCCGCACGGCGGTCGAAAAAGACACCGCCAATGAGGACAATTCGGATAGGACTCGCTAGCTCCTAGTTACTTTTGTGAGAGACGTCGACTCGGCTCATTGAACATCAAAATGGGCTGGTTCTGGATACCCAGAGCCAGCCCATTGCACATTAAATGTCGTCTGAGGAGTCGAGTTCTGCCTCGAGCTTGGCACGGCGTCTTTTCGCCGTGAAAAACGTTGCGCACAGGACAGCAAACGTGGCCGCGAAAATCGTCGCACCGCAGAACACGCCCGTGGCCAGGTTCGCCAACCAAAAGACGCTTTCGAGCGATACGATCTGCGCCTCAGCGACACAGCGCATTGCGGCAATAACAAGCGCGAACGCGGCGCTTATGGAAACCATGTCCGCCATCGCCATGTGGACATAACAATTTCGATTCGCTAT
>JAHYYN010000009.1:0-2864 GCA_019424945.1 Collinsella sp.
TGACGCTTGAGCTCAAGGGCGTTGTCGCTGCCCTGGGCCTGGCCTTCCTGATCATCCCGCTGATGGAGATCTACAAGGCGATCATGCGCGCGGTGGAGAAAGAGTAACGCTCTCGTCCGGGCCCGCCCGCCTGCGGGGTTTCCACGGGCACGTCCTCGCCGCTTTGCGGCTGCGGGATGTGCCCTTAGGAAACCCCTCCCGGCGGGCGGGCCCTGCGGTATCCTTGCTGGCTTTTCTCCCGTGCGGATGGTAAAGGGCTGAAGGAAAGTATGTGAGCTGGTCGGGCTTTGCCCGACCAGCTCTTTTTGATTTAAAATACCTGCTCAGTTGTGATTTATGGTGCTGGGAGGCGCTTGTGGGCAAGGCTAAGGCTAAGGCGAAGAAAAAGACGACGGGGGCGCGGGCTAAGCGCGATCGTCGTCGGAAGCTCGCGACCGAGGCTCCCGCACCTGCTGAGGAGCTGCTGGCAAGCGTGCCGGGGCTCGACGCGCTGCAGGATGTTCCGGCGTTTGATGACCTGCCGGTCGATGAAGCCCAGCAGGCTGCCTTTGATGATTTCTGCGCACATGCCGAGGAGCCCGAGCAGATGCAGCTTGGCGCCGTGGTGCGCTTGGATCGCGGGTTTCCACTGGTGGCGACTGCCGATGACACGTTTCGTGCCGAGCATGCTGTGGGGTTTGCCAAGTCACGCGGCGAGGACGAGGTCCTGCTGCCTGCCGTGGGCGATCGTGTGGCGGTGCGCCGCGCTCCCGGGCACGATATGGGCGTGATTGAGTGCGTGCTGCCGCGCCGTACGAGCTTTGAGCGTTGGCGCGGCCGTGCCCGCGGGGAGCGTCAGGTGCTCTGCTCCAACGTGGATAGCGTGCTAATCGTGCAGGCGCTCGGTGCCGGCGAGGTTCTGCTCGACCGCGTGGCGCGCTCGCTGGTGTTGGCGCTCGACTGCGATGCCGAACCGGTGGTGGTACTCACCAAAGCTGACCGCTGCGATGCCGAGGAACTCGAGCGCGATCTGGACCGCGTGCGCCGCCTGGTGGGTCCGGACGTGCGCGTGATCGTGACGTCCTCTGCCGAGGGCCGCGGCCTGGACGAGGTCCGTGCCTGCGTGCCCGCCGGGAGCTGCGCCATGATTCTGGGCGAGTCGGGTGCCGGCAAGTCGACGCTGCTCAATGCGCTGCTGGGCCACGATACGTTGGCGACCGGCGGTGTGCGCGAACGCGACGATCAGGGCCGTCACACTACCGTCGCGCGCGTGATGGTGGCACTGCCGGGCGACGCCGGCGTGATCGCCGATGCCCCGGGCCTGCGTAGCCTGCCGCTCGTGGGTCACGAGCGGGGTCTGGCGCGCGCTTTCCCCGAGATTGTCGAGGCATCGCGCGCGTGCCGGTTTGGCGATTGCACGCATGTCCATGAGCCGGGCTGCGCCGTTCGCGAGGCCGAGGACGCCGGGCAGATCGATAGCCTGCGTCTGGAAACGTTCCAAAACCTGGCGTCATCCATGCGCGTGAGTGCTCAAATGCTCGATCCCGATGTCCATCTGTAATTGATTTTTCCTATGACAGCCGTCTCCCAACTGTTCGGGAGACGGCTTTTTTGCTGTGGAAAAGCCTCGAAACATGCAGTTTGCTGACGTGCTGACCAAAACCTTGCCACGAGCTTGACGGGCTGGTCAGCTTTTGGTCAGCGATTGGTTTGACATCGAAAACCAAGATTGCGATTGCGCCGCTTTGCACTCTGACCGCCCAGACAATGGTGGTACGGGCATTCGCCCGGCACTGCCATGAGAGGAGCGGCCGTGAACAAGAGCAAGCGCATCGCCATCAGTCTGGTCGCGGGCGTGCTCGCTGCTCTGCTCTGCATGGTTTACGGCTCGTCGATCCGCTCGCAAGCCGAACAGGTCCAGGCTGAGACCTTGGCCAAGTACGGTGGCGATCGCGTCGAAGTTTGCGTCGCGGCGCGCGATATCGATGTGGGCGAGACCCTCGATGAGACCAATGTCATAACCCAGGAATGGCTGACGAGCCTGCTGCCGCGTGACGCAGCGACCGAGCTGCGCCAGGTGCGCGGCGACGTGACGACTTCGCGTATTCCCAAAAACGCCGTGATCTGCAATGTCTACACCAAGGCCGAGAGCCGCAAGCTCGAGGTGCCTAAGGGCAAGGTCGCCGTTTCGGTGGCGGTCGATGCCGAGCACTCGGTCGGCGGTGCTACGGGCGTGGGCAGCTACGTGGATGTGTATGTGCAAAAAGACGGCGTGACCGATCGGCTGTGCGGCGCGTACGTGATCGATACCAGTGAGGATTCCGGTGCCACGCGCGAGGGCAAGATCGAATGGGTGACGCTGGCGGCTGACCCCGAAGACGTCAAGGAACTGCTGGGAGCCTCGGGCAAGGGAACGGTCAGCTTGACGATTCCCGCCACGGCGCGCGGCAAAAAGAGCGGAGGCGACGAGTGATGAAGGCGATCTGGCTTGCGTGCTGCGCGTGCGGCGATTACGGGCTGTTGCAGCGGGAAGTCGAGGGCCGTGATGCGGGTGCACAGGTGCTTCGCGTGGGTGACCTGGACGGGCTGGTTTCCATGGCGCGGGCGTTTCCGTCGCGCCGCGGGGCTGCCATCATCGCGGCGTCTCTGTTTGATACCGAAGATGTGCGCAAGACTGTTGCGCGCCTGACGGCCGAAGGCCGCGTGAGTCGCGTGGTCGTGTTGATAGAAGCGCTCGATCCGTCGGATATCGAGGGGCTGTTTCGCGCGGGGGCGACCGAGGTCATCGCTGCACACAGTATATGCGGCAACGGGCGCGCGGGCGAGGGAGCGGTTGATTCCGATCGGCGCATGACGATTGAGCCCGATGCTTTTGTTGATAGGGA
>JAHYYN010000090.1:0-4866 GCA_019424945.1 Collinsella sp.
CCGGCGCCGCGTCGCTCAAGCTCGAGGGCCGCATGAAGGCGCCCGATTACGTGTATTCCATCGTCGACGTGTATCGTCATCAGATTGATGACATGCTGGCCGGAACCACCGTTGCCAAGGACGAGAAAGCCGCCCGCCAGCGCCAGCTCAAGCGCTGCTTTAACCGCGACTTTACGCACGCCTATCAGGACGGCACCTCGGGCGACGAGATGATGAGCTATGAGCGTTCCAACAACCGCGGCCAGATCGTGGGCACGGTGCTGGGCAGCCGCCCGGCCAACCGCGATGTGCGCGGCCTCAAGCCCGACGACCGCCGTCGCCGCGCCGCCATCGCCCGCATTGAGCTGTTTGAGCCCGTGGGCACGGGCGACCTGCTGGAGCTTCGCCACGATAACGAGTTTGACCAGTTCCTAACCACTATAGCTACCGATGATGCCGCCGCGGGCGACATCATCGAATGTCGCGTGCCCCGCAGCATGCCCGAGGGCTGCCGCGTCCGCGTGATTCGCAGTCAGCGTGCCATCGACGCCGCCGGCGCCGCGCTCAAGCGCGATGTGCTGCGCCGCCGCGCTGTTGATGTGTCCGTCGTGGCGCGCCTGGGCGAGCCGTTTACCGTGACGCTCACCTGCTGTGACAACCCCGCGCTCACCGCCACCGCCACGGGCTTCACCGTCGAGGCCGCCAAGACCCGCGCCGTCGAGGCGGCGGACATGGTTGAGCATGTGGGCCGCATGGGTTCCTCTCCTTTTGAGGCTGCGAGCTTT
The DNA here is from genome assembly GCA_019424945.1 of Collinsella sp. Lineage (GTDB taxonomy): Bacteria > Actinomycetota > Coriobacteriia > Coriobacteriales > Coriobacteriaceae > Collinsella. Next base: position 765 of record JAHYYN010000090.1, read on the forward strand.
GAGGTGGCGCTCGATGAGGGCTGTGGCATGGGTTTCTCCGCCGTACATAAGGTGCGCGCCGCCGCTTGCAAGGCGCTGGAAGAGGCCATTCTGGCGCCGTACGCGGAGCGCGCGAAAACGCTCGAGCTGCCGGCGATTGTCACCAGTGATTCCCGCCCCGCGCCCGAGCACTACCGCGACGAGCCGCAGATCTGCGCCACCGTCACCTCGCTCGAGGCCGCCGAGGCAGCGCGGGCGGATGGTGCAACGCGCATCTACATGACCACCGACGCGCTCGATGCGGCCAAGCTCTCCCCCGCCGATACGTTTGAGCAGGGCATCGTACCCGTGCTCGATGAGGTCTGCCGCGCCGTTGACCACGTCCGCGTTGACCCATGGGTTGTTGCCGGCGCCACGGTCGCTATTGGCAACATCTCTGAGCTTGCCCTGGCCGCCCAGGTTGGCGCCACGGCCGAGATTCGATCCTGCCTGCCCGTGCACAATGCGCCCTGCATGGAGGCACTCGCCGAACGCGGAGCCGGCGCGTTTTGGCTCTCGCCCGAGATCACGCTCGACGAGATTGTCTCGCTCGGCGCCGCCGCGCCCGCGGCTCTGGGCATCACCGTCTTTGGCCGCCCGCGCGTCATGACAAGCGAGCATTGCATTCTGCAGGTTGCCAACGGCTGCATCCACGATTGCGCCAACTGCCGCCTGCGTGCCCGCAAGCTCTCGCTCAAGAATATCGACGGAAAGGTCATGCCGGTGCGTACCGACATCCACGGCCGCTCACGCTTGTACGACGCCTACCCCATCGACCTTACGCCGCAGGTTCCGCAGCTGCTCGATGCCGGCGTGCGCCGCCTTATGGTCGACGGAACCCTGCTCGAGGCAGATGAGATTGGCCGCGCCGTCGCACGCGTCCGTCGCGCCGTCGAGGCCGCGCAGGCCGGCCGTAAGCCCGCCGCCCGCCTGCGCGGGGCGACCTCGGGCTGCATGTTTGTGGGAATCAGCTAACCGAAAGGCATACACGTGAACGAAGAACCTCAAGTCCTCTACTGCGACGCCTGGCTCATGGCCATCGACAAGCCTGCCGGTATGATCGTCCACGGCGACGGCACCGGCGAGCGCACGCTCACCGACTACGCCAGCGACCTGCTGCTGGCGATGGGCGACGGCTTTGCCGCGACCGACATGCAGCCGCTCAACCGCCTGGACCGCGACACCACCGGCGTGGTGCTGTTCTCGCTCGACAAGCAGACGCAGCCCGCCTTTGACCAGATGGTCATCGACCACGCTTTCGAAAAGCACTACCTGGCGCTCGCCGAGGGCAAGATCGACTGGAACGAAAAGCTCATCGACAAACCCATCGCCCGCGACCGACACGACAGTCGAAAGATGCGCGTCGGCGCCAGCGGCAAGCCGTCTCAAACGCGCGTGAAGGTACTCAAGCGTCTTAAGAGCCGTCGTGGCCTGCCTACGCGCTCGTATATCGATGTCGAGCTGCTCACCGGCCGCAAGCACCAGATCCGCGTGCACCTGGCCAGCGAGCATCATCCCCTGGTTGGCGACGACCTGTACGGAACGCCGCGCCCCTGCGGCCTGATGCTCCACGCCCACAGCGTGTCCTTCACGCATCCCGTAACCGGCGAGCACATCCACATCGAAGCCCCCTGCCCCTGGGAGCCCTAAACCACCACAATGGGGACAGGCACCTTTGTGGTGGTTTTGCCGCAATGGCTCAGCCGCGGTCCCAAAACGTCTCGATCTGTAACAGTTAGAAACCGTTTTCCGGTCTATCTGTTACAGATTGAGACATTCAAATCCCCCTTAAGGGAAAATCTCAATCTGTAACAATAACTCGGCAAAATCGCTCCCAGATGTTACAGATCGAGACAAAGGGACGGCAAGGTTCGGAAGTATCTCAATCTGTAACATCTAACCCACTTTTAACGGTCTAGTTGTTACAGATTTAGACAAACCGGTAGACAACAAAAGCGGCAAAGCCCGTGATGGACGTTGCCGCTTTTCTATTGAGAAAACTAAATGGCATTGGCCTTAGCCTGCCCCCGCTCGCTAGACCGTGATGACGTTGTCCATCGACTGGTACTTGGCGGGGACCTCGCCTGCGGTAATAATCGTTGCGTCGCGGAAGTCCGCGAACTTGACGGGCGCCACCATGCCAAATTTGCTGGCGTCCGAGATTACGAAGCGTTTGGCTGTATGGCGCATCGAGATACGCTTGACCTGCGCTTCCTCGATATCGGGCGTCGTAAAGCCCTGCTCGGCGGCAATGCCGTTGGAACCCCAAAAGCCGCAGTTAAAGTTGTAGCGGTCTAGGGTTGCCAGAGCATCGGGGCCAACGAGCGCCTCGGTCTCGGGCTTGAGCTCGCCACCCAGCACAACGGTGCGCATACCGCGCAGGGCGAGATGCTGGGCATGGAGCACGGAATCGGTCACATAGGTGACATCTTCAAGGTGTGGAAGATGCTCGATGAGCCTGAGCGTCGTCGAACCCGAGTCGATGTATACAAAGCTCTCGGGCTCCACAAGTGCCGCCGCACGGGCGCAGATACGCTCCTTGTCGTCGTTATGGAGGTCGCTGCGCTCATTAAGCGTTAGGTCGCGCGTCACGTGCGCGCGCTCCAGACTTGTCGCGCCTCCGTGCACCTTGGCGATACGGTGTGCTCGGTCGAGCGTCTGCAGGTCGCGCCGAATGGTAGACGCCGTCACGCCCAGGGCTTCGGCAAGCTCCGGCACGGTAACCGAGCCGGTCTGCTGCACCATCGATACAATCGCGTTGAGCCTATCTTCCGCAAGCATCGCTTACTCCTCCTCGGGGTACACGACTCCCCAGTCGGCGCGAAGCTTGGTCATAAGCTCCATAACATCAGAAGCATAATCCAGCAGCTCGCGCTTGGAGTCGTCGCCGGCAACGGCCTTCTCAAGATCGGCCATCTCGTAGCACAGTGCGTAGGCCTCGGTGCCAGCGTGGACCTCCTCGCGGTGGCCGTCCGCAGTCCACACGATGGTCGCGTGATCGGCACGCGGATACTCGTTGACCTCGATATAACACTTGTCGAAGCTAATGATCGAGCGCTTGGGCTGCTTGGAGTGGAGCGTAAGGCTCACCACGCCCAGCTGCTGTTCGGCATTACGGCAGACGATGCCGCCCGCAACGTCAACACCGGTCTCACAGGTGTTGCCCAACGAAACGACCTCAATGGGCTGGCTTGCCATAAAGAGACGCATGACGGACAGGGCATACACGCCAATGTCGAGCATGGCACCGCCAGCAAGGTTGCGGTTGTAGAAGCGATTGGTCAGATCGCCGTACTCCTTGTAGCTGCCAAAGTTGAGCTGGGCGAGGTTCATGCGACCAAACTCGCCGGCATCCATGCGACGGCGCAGCTCTTGATACAAGGGCATATGAAGCACCGTGGTGGCGTCCATGAGGACGACGTTGTGCTCGTCGGCGATGGCACGCGCCTCGTCGAGCTCAGCGGAATTGAGGGTAATGGCTTTCTCGCAGAGCACGTGCTTGCCGGCGGCCAGCGCGTCACGCAGATAGGTGATATGCGTGTTGTGCGGCGTGGTGATATAGACGGCGTCGATGCCCGGATCGGCGTAGAGGTCCTCAACCGATTCATAGACCTTCTCGATGCCATACTGCTCAGCAAAAGCCTGAGCCTTGGACAGCGTACGGTTGGCGACGCCCGCAAGCTTGCGGCCGGCAAGAGCGAGAGACTGGGCCATCTGGTTGGCGATAACGCCGCACCCGATCACAGCCCAACGAAGCTCGGGAGCCGTAAAGATATCATCGGGGAATGGCTTGTCCTGGACCGAAGCGAACGCTGCTTTTGCGGCTGCCGCGGAGTCGAGTGGAGCCTGCTTGGAATCTACCATATGTGCCTCCTGTGTCATAGAACGTCTTGCATTTCGGATAGCTCTATATTCGCACAAACACGCGCGTCTGTGCGTGTTTGTGCGTATCTCACCGCTAAACGGTCATTTTTGTCCCGTAAACGGCGCATCTATACGCATATTCACGCAATCCCACGCACGCAAATACGCACAAATGCGAACCGGTCATTGCTCAGAGACAGGGGCTTATGCTTAGAACTCA
>JAHYYN010000091.1:0-4263 GCA_019424945.1 Collinsella sp.
AAGGTTCAAGTCCTTTCGCCCGCACCATTGATTGAAAGAGCTCCCAGCAATGGGAGCTTTTTTGTTATGGGCCCATCACGGGGACTTGAACCTGTGAAGGAGCGAGCGCAAAGAAAACGCGGAGCGTTTTTAGCGAGCTGGCGAGTCCGCTGGCAGGCGAATTGACAGATGTGACATAGGGTCCTCGTATAGCGAAGCTTCCTGTGGGGCAAAAAATGCCAAATATGAGTACTGTCACTAAATGAATCACATTTTCAAAGGTGATCATTGCACTATTTACGCAACAAATGTTTGCTAACTTAACACTGCCTTGAGCTGAACTGAGTCAATTTGAAAGGAATCTTGGTCCAACAGTGCGTTTTGGTCTTTAAAACGCTGTTACTAAACTGGTAACAGTACTCATATTTGGACTTTTTTGTCCACGGCTCCTCTCGTCGGGATCGTGTGAGGGTCTGAGATGGGTATCCTAGTGCCAACGTGTGCCTATCAGAGGAGAGACCATGCTGTTGTCCGGTATCATCGCTGCTCTTACGAGCTTTCTACTTCCCATCATCATTTTGTTGCTGCTGCTCCCCAACGCCTGCTATGTCGTTGAACAGCAGCATGCCGTGATCATCGAGCGTCTGGGCAAGTTCAATCGCATCGTCAACGCGGGCTTCCACATGAAGGTGCCCGTGATCGACCGCAAGGCCGCCACGGTGAGTCTGCGCACCATGAAAAACGGTTTTGGCATCGACGTTAAGACCCAGGACAACGTGACCATCGGCCTTGAGGTCTCTGCTCAGTACCACGTGAGCTATGACATGGGCGCCGGCCCGGCAGATTCGGGCATCTACAAGAGCTACTACATGCTGCAGGAGCCCGTCGACCAGATGCGCGACTTCATCACCGACGCCCTGCGCTCCTCCATCCCCGTCTACACACTCGATGAGGTCTTTGCCAAGAAGGATGACATCGCCAAGGATGTCAACGCTACCGTTTCCGAGCAGATGGCCGCCTACGGCTTCACCCTCGTGTCGACGCTCATCACCAAAATCGCACTGCCGACCGAGGTTGAGAACTCCATGAACGACATCAACGCTGCCCAGCGCAAGCGCGCTGCCGCGCAGGAGCTCGCCGAGGCCGACCGCATCAAGCGCGTCACCGAGGCGACCGCCGAGGCCGAGGCTATGGAAAAGGCGGGTGAGGGCATCGCCAACCAGCGCAAGGCCATCGCGCTGGGTATCAAAGATTCGCTCGAGATCATCCAGGAGACGGGTGTCGGCAATGACGAGGCCAACCAACTGTTCATGTTTACGCAGTGGTCCGAGATGATGACGGAGTTCGCTCGCACGGGTAAAACCTCGACGGTCGTGCTGCCGAGCGACTTTTCGCAGTCGGCCTCGATGTTCGAGCAGATGCTGGCCGCCGGCAAAGTTCAAAACGATTCGAAGGAGTAGACGCGCGTGAAATACACCGTCGTTTGCGTCGGTAAGCTCAAGGAGCGCTTTTGGAAGGACGCGTGCGCTGAGTACACCAAGCGCCTAGGTGCCTATGCCAAGGTGGATATCCGCGAGGTGGCCGATATCGACCCGGCTAAGGCGGGCGGCGTGGATGCCGCGCGCGACAAGGAGGGGGCGGCGATTCTTGCCGCCTTGCCATCTCGAGCGCATGTGATCCTGCTGGCTATCGAGGGCAAGGAGCGCTCGAGCGAGGAGTTTTCGGCGAGGCTCGACGATCTTATGCTGCGAGGCAGCAGCGACATTGCCTTTGTAATCGGCGGTTCGGACGGCGTGAGTGATGAGGTGCGCGCCCGCGCCGACGAGATGCTCAGCTTTGGACGCATTACCTTGCCGCATAACCTGGCGCGTGTGGTGCTGCTGGAGCAGATTTACCGTGCCTGCAAGATCAGTCGTGGCGAGCCGTATCACAAATAGGTCGGCAATACGAAACAATGGCGTGGGACAATACCTTTCGTTTTGAGGAATGTGTCTGAAAGGACTATGCGATATGAAGATTGGATTTGTCGGTTTTGGCAATATGGCGAGCGCTATGGCCGATGGCTGGATCGCTGCCGGTGTAGCTGCGAGCGACATGTGCGCCTGCGCGGGTCGCTACGACGCACTGGTTGAGCGCTGCGAGGCGCGCGGCATGGTCGCCTGCCACGATGCCGCCGAGGTTGTCGCCGCATCCGATATCGTGGTCGCTGCGGTCAAACCGTACATGATCGAGAAGGTATTCGCCCCGCTCAAGGATGCTCTTGCCAAAAAGGTCGTTCTGTCGGTTGCCTGGACCTGGGACAGTGCCAAGTGGGAGCAGGTCCTGCCGGGCGTCGCGCATATCTCGACGGTGCCCAACACGCCGGTTTCGGTGAGCGAGGGCGTCATCGCCTGCGAGAAGGCTTCGACGCTTAACGACGAGCAGCGTGCTGTGGTGCTCGACCTGCTCGGTAAGCTTGGCGCTGTCGTCGAGCTCGACACAAGCCTGCTGTTTGTGGGCGGCACGGTGGGTGGTTGCGCTCCGGCGTTTGTCGCCATGGCAATCGAGGCCCTGGGCGATGCGGCGGTCAAGCACGGTATCCCGCGTGCGGATGCTTATCGCATTGTGAGCCAGATGGTGCTGGGTACGGCAAAGCTGCAGCTTGCAACTGGCCAGCATCCTGCGGCGATGAAGGATGCCGTATGCTCGCCCGGCGGTGCCACCATCAAGGGCGTCGTTGCACTCGAGGACGCCGGCATGCGCAGCGCCCTGGTCAAGGCAATCGACGCAACCCTCCAGTAAAACCGACCAAAAAAGGGACAGTTTATTTTGGCAGGTTTTTCCTGCGGTTTTGTCCTTTTAGCGAAAAGTGCCCCGCAACTGGCTCAATTCCAGTTGCGGGGCACTTGCGTTTGCCCAGATAAAACCGACCAAAATAAACCTGTCCCTTTTTGGCAGGTTAGTCCCAGAAGCTGTCTTCTTCGTCCTCGGACTTGGGGCCGCGGTCGACATACATCTTATGGGTGCGCTTCTCCATTACAAAGGCAATAATCGCAAACAGCAGGATGCCGCCGGCGAAAAGGATGGCAAAACCGGTGCGGGTGCCAAACAAAAAGGAAAAAACTGCGTCCATTGGGTGCCTTCTTGCGTAGTTGAGTTGGGTCGTAAACGCTCATAAGTATATACTTGCCCATACATGTACAAGGTTGCAACCTAAATGGAATGTATATCGCCGGAGGATCTAATGCTTGATATCAAGTTTGTTCGCGAGAACCCCGATGCCATCGATGTCGCCATGGCTAACCGCCAGACGTCTTGGGATCGCGAGAAGTTCTTTGAGCTCGACGACGAGCGTCGTGCCGTCATCACTGAGGTTGAGGAACTTCAAGCCACGCGCAATGCCGAGTCCAAGAAGATCGGCGCCCTGATGAAGGAGGGCAAGAAGGACGAGGCCGAGGCCGCCAAGGAGGCCGTGCGCGCCGTCAACGAGAAGATTGACGGTCTGGCCGAGCGCCGCACCGCCCTCGAGCAGGAGCAGTACGACTTCATGGCTCACCTGCCCAACATTCCTTGCGAGGCCACGCCGTACGGCAAGGACGAGGACGAGAACATCGAGCGCCGTCGTTGGGGCACCCCGCGCGAGTTCGACTTCGACTTTAAGCCGCACTGGGACCTGGGCACCGATCTGGACATCCTCGACTTCGAGCGCGGCAACAAGCTCTCCGGCAGCCGCTTCACCGTTCTCGGTGGCGCCGGCGCCCGCCTGGAGCGCGCCCTTATCAACTTCTTCCTGGACACGCACACGAGCCGTGGCTTCAAGGAGTGGTGGCCGCCCATCGTCGTCAAGCGTCAGACCATGTTTGGCACGGGTCAGCTGCCCAAGTTCGAGGACGACGCCTATCACGTCTCGGGCGACAACTTCCTGATCCCCACCGCCGAGGTCGTGCTCACCAACCTGCACGCCGGCGAGGTCCTCGACGCCGACACCCTGCCGCGCCGCTACACCGCCTTCACCCCTTGCTTCCGCGAGGAGGCCGGTTCCGCCGGTCGCGACACCCGCGGCATCATCCGTCAGCACGAGTTCGACAAGGTCGAGATGGTCAAGTTCGCTAAGCCGGAGGAGTCCGACGGGGAGCTCGAAAGCATGACCGCCGAGGCCGAGTACCTGCTGCAGCAGCTGGGCCTTCCGTATCGCGTGATTAGCCTGTGCACCGGCGACTTGGGCTTCTCTGCCCGTCAGACCTACGACATCGAGGTCTGGCTGCCGAGCTACAACGCCTACAAGGAGATCAGCTCCTGCTCCAA
>JAHYYN010000092.1:0-32630 GCA_019424945.1 Collinsella sp.
CCAGGCGGCCGAGCATGGCGAAGCCCATGGCAGGCAGGATGTTGGCGGCAACGCCAAAGCCAGCAAGGACAAAGGGCGGGATGAAGTCGAGCATGCCCTGGATGGCGTCAGCACCCAGATAGAACGACAGCGAGCACAGCAGGAACGCCATGATGATACCGGTCAAACCGATCAGGAAGTGCATCGCATAGACACCCTTAAGGTTGCCCTGGCCGGAGAAGACATCAGCGCGGTCAACCAGAATCGGCAGGGCGGCGTTGAGGATGTTCTTGATGGCAAGGCACAGCGTGGCGATGGGCATAGCGAGCGCGATGGCTGCCTCGGTGCTCTGGCCCAACTGGATAGCGAAGGCGCAGGCGAGCACGCCGCCGATCGTCTCATCAGGCGGCACGTAGGCGCCGATGGAGATCGAGCCCATGAACAGAAGCTCCAGGCTGGCGCCGATCGCGAGGCCGGACTGCAGGTCCCCCAGCACCAGGCCCACGAGCGGGCACAGGACGATGGGGCGGAACGCATAGAGCGTACCGAGCTGGAAGTCGAACTTACCAAATGCGGCGATAAGTCCGATGAGGATTGCTTGGGTAAGCATATATCCCCCTTTCCTAATAGGACACTACGAAGAGCTCAGACTCTTCGAAATTGAACGCCTAGAGCACGCTTGCGCAGTCAACCTTGGGGTCATCGGCCAGAGGACGGATCTCGACCTCGACGCCGTTGTTCAGCATCTCACGCACATCGGCCTCCTCGGCTGCAGTCAGGAAGATCTGACGAGAGACCTGACGAGCATCGGGGCGCTTCTCGTCCTTGGGCTTGGTGTTGCCCAGGTTGACCGACTTGATCTGCGGGCAGCCTTCAACAAGCTGCTTTGCCTCAGCGATGGTGGCGACACAGATAATCATCTTGTATTTGTCAGTCACACCCGAGTTAATGGCCTCGATGGCATTCGCCATATCCTTGATGACGAGCTTGCAGCCGGCAGGCTTGCCCATCTTGAGCGTCGTCTTCCACACCGGGTCGTTGGCGACCTTATCGCCCACGCAGAAAATGCAGTTGGAGCCAAGGCCCTGGACCCAAGAGACCGCGACCTGGCCATGAAGCAGGCGATGGTCGACGCGAAGTAGCTGAATCATAATGTGACCCCCCAAAGGTCTTGTGCCGTCTTACGGCGTGTCAGTAGGTGCTGCGGATTAGAACTCTTCTTCCTCTTCGTCATCGACCAAAAGATCGTTGACAAACTTCACGCGCGTATCGTCCGCAGCGACGATGGCGCGAATCGTCTCCTCAACCGGCGCCGACTCGTCAGAGAACAGCAGCTGGATAAGCAGAGGAAGGTTCATGTTGGTAACGAGGTACGTGCGGGGACGCGTCTGGACGATCTTGGTGAACTCGTTGTTGACGCTGCCGCCAAAGAGGTCGGTGCAGACAACGACATCATCGTCGGCAGCCATGCCTGCCAGCAGTTTTTGGGCCTCCTCGGCCACGTCCATGCGGTCATCGACGAACATCGAAAGATCGTGGACGTTGTCGCGAGCGCCCGAGAGCAGCTCGACACTCTCCTTGATGCCGGTAGCGAAGTGCGCATGGCTGGCGATGATGTACTGCCTCATTCTGTGTTCCTCTCAATAGCCCGGCGCGTTCCCGCACCCGTTTTCTTTAGTAGTCGAACTGGTGATAGTAGCGACGATACTTGAGGTTGTGCTTGGTGACCGTCTCGTAGTAGCGAGCCAGGCGGTCGGTAACGAGCACCGTCAGAATCCACGGAGACACGATGACGCGGAACTCGTCGTCAAGGCCGGGGATCGCGAACTCGGCGGTGTCGATGACGTTGATGTCGGTGTCGCCGGTCACGCCGCGGGTCAGGAACGCGCGGACGCGCTCGTCGAGCTTGCGGTTCTCGTCCTCGCCCATGAACAGGAACACGGGGACGCCGGGCTCCACGAGCTCGAGGGTGCCGTGGAAGAAGTCGGCCGAGGTGATGTAGCGGGTGCGCTTCCACTGCATCTCCTCCAGGATGCACATCGAGAACAGGATCGTCTCGCCCCACAGGGCGCCGGAGCCGATGAACATGGTGTAGGGGGCCAGGGCGTACTTCTTGGCGAGCTCCTCGGCGCGCGGCTCGAAGCGCTTGCGGATATCGAGCATGTCCTTCCAGATGTCCTTGGTCTGCTCGATAAACAGATCGAACTTGGGGAAGCAGCCGCGGCGGTTGAGCAGGCGCAGGCCGAAGCAGTCGGCGAGGTAGTAGCCCTTCTCGCAGCCGCCCGAACCATGGTCAGAAGCCATGGCGACGCAGTTCTCGGCGCCGACAGCCTGGCCGATGGGGCCCTCGGGCTTGGTCATGGCGTAGACGCGCACGCCCATGCCCTTCATCTTCTTGACGGCCTCGAGGACCTCGGGGGTGGTGCCGGACTCGGAGGCGGTGAGCACGACGGACTTCTCGGTCATGCGCTTGTGGCCGGAGACGTTCCACTCGGCGGCGTGGATCAGGTAGACCTCGAGGTCGCGGTCGCCGAACTTGTTCATGAGGTACTCGAGCTGCATGAGCTCGTCCCAGGTGCCGCCGACGCCCATCAGGAACACGGCGTCGTAGCCCTCGTCGGCGACCTTGTCGGCGAGCGCGGTCATCTTCTTGCCGGTCTCGTAGAGCGCCTTGCCGTCCTCGAGATAGCCCTCCTGGTCGAAATGCATGATCTCGATCTTCTCGGTTTCCTTCATTTGTCTCTCCTTTCTGGGGTTGTTTCCACATCCCCCATGCCAACGGGCATCAAAACCCGCTTACATTCCGTAACACTCAGCCGCTTTGGCCTTAAGCGCATTGACTGACTCTTCGTAGCCCTCTGCCTTGACCTCCATTTGCTTGGAGACGGCATCGAGATACGGGTGCACGTTCCATGACTTCAGACGCTCGGCGATCATGGCCGCAATCGTCTGGAAGAACACAAGATTGGGAATTGCGCTGAGCAGCGGAGCCACCTGAGGCACCGCAACCTCGTGAGCCCTACCCTTGGGATGGGCCGTGAGCAGCACCGTTTTTGCCGTAACGTTCGATAGCGCATCGGCGATATTCGCAAGACGCTCCGACCCCTGCAGATCGTCGACGATAAACACCAGATAGCCCGGAACGATCTGCATCTCGGGACCGTGGACGAACTCCTCGCCTTCGTGATGCATGGCAGGAATCTTGATGGTCTCGCTCAGCTTGAGCGCTGCCTCCTCGGCAACACCATAGTTGGGGCCGTTGCCGACGACCATGGCGGGCATGTGCTCAGAAAGCTCGAGCATGTGATCTTGGACATATGCCTCGGCGGTCTTGCACATCACGGCATTAGCCTGGATAGCCTCGCGCAGGTCATCAAGACGCTGAGCAACGCCCTTGGCGTCAATCGTTCCGCGCGCCTGACCGCCGTAAATACCAAAGAGCACCAGGTACTCAACGAGAACCTCGACGCCCAGAGTCACAAAGTCCACCGACTCGACGCCCACACCGTAGTCAAGAACGATGTCAGCGTGTTCCTTGATGGGTGCCTCGACGTTTGCCGTGAGCGCAACTGCAGCCATATCGTGTGCGCGCATGTAATCGAGCGCCGCAATCGTATTGGTTGAATAGCCGCTCTGCGAGACGGCAATGTTAAGCGCATGCTGTGGATAGGTGTGTTCAAAATCGACGAAGGCCTCGGGCGTCACAACGGACACCTGCATCTGCAGCGCATCTTGCAGGTAATCTCGGGCGCAATCGGCGGCATGGCGCGACGAACCCGAAGCAACGATGCGCAGCGCGTCAAAAGAACCGGGCTGGAAAATATCAACGAGCTGCGCTACCAGCTCAGACGAACGCTCGAGGTTCTCTCCCATACGCACATGGGCAAGCTGAACGTAATCGAGCATCTTCATCGTCTCACCTCGTAACAAATCATTAGTATTTGATACCAATCACAGTTACAGGTTACGGCTTTTTGATACCTCTTTGTCGATTAATTTATCCCCATCGGCGAACGGTCGATTTTGAGCCATGTAAGGTTGTATATGCAGTCTGCTCAACGAATCAAAATTCCGTCAGCTTTTCAGCCCGTTATGCAAAAAACCAGCTAGTACGTATAGGTATATCCACCCGCATCACCGCGGTTAAACGACTTGACGTACTCGATCGCCTGGCCGCTCGCATCGAAGCTCACGCACTCAAGCGTCAAGGCAAGATCGCCCTGCTCCAGTCCAAGCAGGCCGGCATCTCGCGCGCCCAGCGCTTCGATATCGAGCTTTTCCTGTGCCATGACCGGCTTTCGGCCCAACATCTCATAGGTCTCGTACAAACTGAAGACCGACACGTCAATATCTTCGATTGTGGGAAACAGCAGGCACGGGATGAACGCCATCTCAATCGATACGGGATCGCCGTTGACGCAGTTCAAACGCCGAATCGAATACAGTAAATCGTCCTCCGCAATACCAAACAGGTTGGCATAATATGGGCCCGCATAACGCTTGGAACGCGCGAGGATGCGGACGGACGGCTCGCCGCCCGAAGCACGAACCGATTCGCGAAAGCCTCCCGTTCGCTCGTAGGCAACGGGCACTTTCTGTGCCACAAACGCGCCCTTTCCGCGGACGCGTCGAATCTGCCCACGCCGAACCAGCTCATCGACAGCACTTCGGATGGTCAAGCGTGTCGTACCAAATTCCTCAGCGAGGTCTTTTTCGGACGGAATCATGGAACCCGTGGGATATATACCGCGCTCGATACGCTCCTCGATGCGGCGTCGAATGCGCATATAAACCGGGGTGGCATCTACTGTTTCAGCCATTGTTCACCTGCCACGCTCCTCATGCCGTTCTTTTCGCCGTTATCGGCAAAGCGGAACTTTGTGGGCAAAATCACCGATTTGCAATGCTCCACAAAACGCATGTCCTTATCAAATTCGATCGTGCTCTCATAGAACACCGGCGTTTCCTCTTCTTGTTGGAGCAGCTCGGCCTCTTCGGCGTTCAAACGCGAGATGGAGATATGCTCACGTCCATGCTCAACACGCACGCCACCTTCTTTGAGCAAGACATCGTAAAGGCTCTCGCACTCAAAATCGTGCTCGGGAAGCGATGGGCACAGGGACAGGTTAACGTGAGCCGTCTCGATTGACGCCGGCTCGCCCTCAATAAGTCGAACGCGCTGCATGCGGAGCAAAGGAGCGCCTATAGCCACCCCAAGCTTGTCGGCAAGCGTCTTATCCGCCTCGATGGTCTCGGTGGAAACCAGACGAGAAGAGGGATGCAGGCCGGCAGTCCGCACGGCATCGGAAAAGTTATACGTTTCCTGGAAGATGTTCAGCGGCTTAGGAGGACACACATACGTACCCGATCCGCGACGGCTCTCGAGCGTTCCGCACGAGATGAGCCGCGTGATACCGGCGCGCAACGCCGTACGCGAAACGCCGATCTCTTCGCACAGCACGCGCTCGGCCGGCAGGCGATCGCCGCCGGCAAGCTGATGGTGCTGGATATACCATAGAATTCCCTCAACAGCACGATCTTTAGGGGGAATTGCATAAGATTCGCCTGCCATTGCACAGACTCCTCATTCAGAAACGTATGCCGCCAAAATTAGACCAGCCCTCCCATGGCATCAAATTCGGCCTTGATCTTCTCGGCGACATTCCGATACGACTTATATAGGCTTGAATCGCGTTTGACTTCGTCGGTCATAACGGGAATCTCTAATTTGGAAACCTCGTCTTTTCCCGTCTGAACCGCCACAACAACGCCCATACCAAGACACATATTACGCTTGGCAGCGTTTATTTTCGCCGCCTTGGCAGGATTTGCCAGGATACGCTGGGCAAATTCCTGTTTTGAGGCCACTTCCTCGGCCTCCGGATCGCCCGCCTCGGCTACTTCGCACTGCAACACGTCCGCATAGTCAAAAATCTTCGGCTCGCCGCCGCGCTGATGCACGGCCCACTTGCGACGCGTGGCATCCTGGTAGATAGCCGGCAAAAACGTAAACCGCGGCGGGTCCAAAATCGTATCCGTGATGGTAAACACATCGGGATCAAAGGCATCCTGCGGATTTTTCTTCTTGAACAGCCCCATATCAGCCTCCCGTACTAGCATTAAACAACTCAAGCTGAATATAGCACCAATTTCAAGCCGCCGCTTTACCGTATCGGTGCGCGGCGTCTATGGCTCGACCAGCGGAAAAGTTCACGGACGAGGGCCGGGGTGCCTGCTTTGTTTTGAGAAGTGGGCTCCGCGAACTTTTCAAAACAAAGTATGCCTCCCCGGCCCCGCCGGCAAATAGCGGACACTCCGCATGCAATCTATGCAAACAAACAAGTGCGCTTAGCTATATTCGGTAAGGTCAAGCACACTGCCCTTCACGATAAGCGCCGGCTCCAGAACGACCTCTTCGGCACGTCTACCGCCCCTACCGGCAAGACGCTTGGACATGCAGCCAAAAGCATGCTCCGCAAGGACACCGGGATCCTGCTCAATCGCGGTCAGCGCCGGCTCAAAGAGAACGTCGGCCGCCGAGTTGTCATAGCTTACGACCGAGATATCGCCCGGGATGCTCTTCCCCATCTCGTGCAAGCGCTTGAGCAGGCCGAGGGCAATGTTATCCGAGCTTGCGAACACGGCGGTGGCGTCGGTCGCGAGCACCGCCTCCGAGGCCTCGTATGCGCTCGGAATGTAGTACTCGCTCTCAAACTCCAAACGCGCGTCGATTGGCAGGCCAACCTCGCGCAGCGCGCGCTCATAGCCGGCAAGTCGCTTGCGACCCGTATTGGAACGGCGTGCGTTAACCAGACAGGCGATGCGGCGATGACCCTGCTCAATTAGATACCGCGTGGCCATGTAGCCACCCATCTCGTGGTCGAACATCACCTTGTCGCACTCGAGTCCTTCAATGGCACGATCGACCATCACGGCCGGGATGGGCAGGTGGCTGACTTCTTCGCGCAGGGCGCGGTCGTCGGAGAACTCGTCACCCACCACCAAAAAGACACCGTCGACGCCGCGCGTCACCAGCTGACGCAGCAGCTCAAGATCGTCGTCGGCACTTCCGCCCGAGCTGGTAATAAAGAGCGCATAGCCGTCCTCGCGGCAGCGCTTTTCCAAGCTGCCGGCAAGCGAGGCAAAAAAGCGGCTCTCGATGTTAGGGACGATAAGGCCCAGCGTGCGCGACTCGCGCATGACCAGGCTACGCGCAATCTGGTTGGGAACATAGTGGTTGCGCGCCGCGACCTCCTTGATGAGCTTGCGGTTTTCTTCTGAGATGCGACAGGGCCGATTATTGAGCACAAGCGAGACCGACGAGGGGGAAAGCCCCACCTCCTGGGCGATCTGCTTGAGGGTGACTTTGTTGGCCATCTCGCTCCTTCCAGGTTTACGCGCAATCTCTTGAAAGTATAGCGACTACCCCTCTACCTCGGTGATAAACACTTTACCAATCCGGTAGACGGCTGTTTTATCGCCGCCAGCGCACCAAATCCGTCCGGGTGGGGTATATTGCAATCGATTGATGACAACGACCACCAAAAGGCGGATATTCGTATGCACGAGAACGACTTTTTTAACGAGGACCTGCTGTGCGCGCTTGCTGGCGTTGCCGGCGAGGACAACGTACTGATGAGCGAGCCCATGCGCGAGCACACCACGTTTAAGATCGGCGGCCCGGCCGACGTCTTTGTCACGCCCGATACCGAGCAGGGCCTCGTCGCCACGCTCGATACCTGCTATCGCTGCGATCTGCCCCTCACCATCGTGGGCAACGGCTCCGACCTGCTCGTCGGCGACAAGGGCATCCGCGGCGTCGTCGTGGCGCTGGGCGAGGGACTCTCCGACATTACGGTCGACGGCACGCACGTCACGGCGGCAGCCGGCGCCTTGCTTTCTGATGTCGCCGCTGCGGCAGCCGAGGCCGGTCTCACCGGCATGGAGCCCATCTCGGGCATCCCCGGATCGGTCGGCGGCGCCTGCTACATGAACGCCGGTGCCTACGGTGCCTGCATGGCCGATGTGCTGGAGTCCGTGCGCGTCTACAAACCCGCTCGCCAGCTCGACGACGGCACCCGCGGCAGCGGCAACATCATCGAGTTCGATGTCGACGAACTCAACCTAGGCTATCGCAAGAGCCGCGTCGCCGACGACGGCTTTATCGTTCTTTCTGCCACCTTCAACCTCGCACCGGGCAACGCCGCGATGATTAAGGCCGACATGGACGACTACCACCAGCGCCGCGAGGACAAGCAGCCACTCGACATGCCGAGTGCTGGCTCCACTTTCAAGCGCCCCGAGGGTTACTTTGTCGGCAAACTCATCATGGATGCCGGCCTTCGAGGACACGCCGTTGGCGGCGCGCAGGTGAGCGAGAAGCACTGCGGCTTCATCGTCAACGCCGACCACGCCACCGCCGCCGACGTCGACGAACTCATCCGCCACATCCAAACAACCGTCAAAGACCAATTCAACGTAGACCTAGAACCCGAAGTCCACCGAGTCGGTGAATTCCTATAGCACGCTCGTTGTAACCTACCTTAATCAATAACGGAACAAGTGATTTAGCTCACTTGTTCCGTTATCTTTTAATTGCGAAGAGCATCGGCCATCCGCAGGATTGAAATCATCGAACGATAAGTGAGTTCCACCTTTTCGCCCGCAAGTAGTCGTTTCGAGCTCATCTCATCTAGCCCCACAAGCCGAGAAAACAGCGGACTGCTCATCGTGCCCTCGTCAATTGATTCCTTTATGGTCTTCAAAACATCCGTATCATGAAGCGACGCCGAGCTGTAGGGGGCAACACGAGCGGAACTCTCAATTAACGACGAGACAAAAGGATGGAGATGCTTTGGACATAGTCCGTCAAACACCACATCCCCATTGTCATCCGAGCCGACCAGGCGCCAACTATAATGATCGACCCAGTCGTCTCCGTCATATATGGTGTCCATGAGCAACTTCCCGTCTAGAGAGAAACCTGTTTGAACATCGGGGCGCAAGACCGCAATCCATCTAGGACCCGCAGCAGCTCCGACCCAACGCACCACACGACAATTGTATATTGCGACTATTTTAGATCTACATGATCAGTTCGAGTTCGCAACAAGGCGATTATTGCAGCTAGGTTATATTTCATTTTCCACTTTGATGAGCCGTCGGCTCCAAATTCCAAAACCGAAGTCCACGGAGTCGATAATTTTATTTAAAAAGAAGGCCCCGAAAGGGGCCTTCGCCATCTTTATATCAGACAACTAGTCCGGTGTATCGCGCTTTGAACCCGGAAGGTCCGGGACTGCGGGCGAGGCATAAGGTTGGTCGCGAGTTCCGCACGCAAAGAAGGCCACTTAATGTGGCCTTCGTCTTGCGCAGGACTGTAGAGCAGGCAACCTTATGCCTCGCCCGCAGTCCCGGACCAACCAGCTTCAAGCCGCAGTTACGACAGCGCAATACCGCCGAGCCAGCCCCAACGCACGCCAGAGCCAGTGCCGTAGAACCCAATGAACGAGTCAAGCGACCTCGACGTGATGGCGCCCTCGTTACTCATAACGATGCCGCCGCCAACGTAGATGCCCACGTGGCCATAGATCAGGCCCGGTATGCCGGTGCCGCTATGCGATGAGTCGGCAACAATCATACCCACCTGCAGCGCCGAGCGGTCGGAGCTATAGCACCAGGCGTTAAACATATCGCACGCGTTACCGCCAAAGTAGCCAACGCCGGCGTTACGGAAGACATTGGTAACCCACGCCGCGCACCAGTTCTGACCCGGCGAAGGCGTGGAGTAGCACGCGTTGACGACGGCCTGCTGCTTGCCCGAGCCGGCATTCTGCTGCGGAGTTCCGGGCGCATACGGTCCACCACCCGAGCTCGAACCGCCCGAGTAGGAATTGTTCTTGTTCGCGGCGGCCGCGGCAGCAGCGGCGGCCTTCCTGGCAGCCTCCTCGGCCTGGGCGGCAGCGAGAATCTCGGAATCACGCTGAGCCATGAGCTCCTTGACGTCGTCGGAAAGACCGCTCAGCACGGTCTGGACCTCTTGCTGCTTGGCCTGCATGTCCTGCATCTGGGCAGTCTGCTGGTCCTTGAGCTTCTCCAAGTCGGCCTTCTGCGACTCAAGCTCGGTCTTTTGCGCATCGAGCTCTTCCTGGATGGCCTGAATGTCCTCGATGGCGTCGCGGTCACTCTTGTTGATCTTCTCAACATAGTGCGCATTGGCGACGAGTTCCTCAAACGAACCCGAGGCGAGCAGCAGCGACAGGATGTTGGTGCCGCCCGACTTATAGCTGGCGGAAACGCGATCGGAAAGATCGCCGCGCTTCTTTTTGAGCTCGGCCTTCTTTTCGTCAATCTGCGCCTGCGTGCTGTCAATCTGGCCCTGTACGCCCTCGATATCGTTGAGGGTCTGGGCGTTCTTGTTGGCCAGCGCCGCGTATTCATTTGCGATGCTGTCGAGCTGGGCCTGAACCTCGTCAAGCTGAGCCTGGGCCGCATTGAGCTTGTCGGTGGTTTCCTTGGTGGCCTCCGCAGCATGGGCGCGAGCGGGCAGACCAAAAAGAACGGCTGCAGAAGCTGCGCCGAACAGGGCCTTGAGGGCAGTGCGACGCGAAAGCTCCTGGGAAAGGATGGAATCGCTGTTTGGTGACATATCTACTCCGTTACATGTTTATTTATATGTCGCTCAACTCATACATATTAGCGTACATCCGGCGCATCCCAACGATTTCCACGAACGGCAGCAAACCGTGTGGTCGGCGGCTCATATGCAAACGTCAAGGTCGAGGGTATGCCCACGCCAAACATTTCCATGAGTACGTTAGCATGTTCATCTGCTTTTCCTGCCCTGCACATTTTGGGTGCCCCTGCCTGCGCTATACTCCCCTGAAGAAGTGTTCCTGATTCGATAGGAGACTACATGTCCAAAGCACTCGACCCCAAAGACACCTGCGTCCTCGTAACCGGTGGCGCCGGCTTTATCGGCTCGCACACCGTCGTTCAGCTGCTCGAGGGCGGCTACCAGGTCGTCATCGTCGACGACCTCTCCAACTCCAGCGCCGTCGCCGTCGACCGCGTCAAGACCATCGTGGGCGAAGAGGCTGCCAAGAACCTCACCTTCTACGAGGCCAACGTGCTCGACCGCGAGGCCATGAACAAGATCTTCGACACCCATCAGATCGACCGCGTCATCCACTTCGCCGGCTTTAAGGCCGTCGGCGAGTCGGTGAGCAAGCCCGTCGAGTACTACCACAACAACATCGAAAACACCCTGGTGCTCATCGACGTCATGCGCAACCATGGCTGCAAGTCCATCATCTTCTCGAGCTCCTCGACCGTCTACGGCGACCCGGACAACCCGCCTGTCACCGAGGAAGACCCCAAGAAGCCCGCAACCAACCCCTATGGCTGGACCAAGTGGATGATCGAGCAGATCCTTATGGACGTTCACACCGCCGACCCCGAGTGGGACGTCGTGCTGCTCCGCTACTTCAACCCCATCGGCGCCCATCCGTCGGGCCTGATCGGCGAGGACCCCAAGGGCATCCCCAACAACCTGGTGCCCTACGTCGCCCAGGTCGCCGTCGGCAAGCTCGAGGCCGTTCAGGTCTTTGGCAACGACTACCCCACCCCCGACGGCACCGGCGTGCGCGACTACATCCACGTGTGCGATCTGGCATCTGGTCACGTTGCCGCCCTCAACTGGATGAACGGCAAGACCGGCGTCGAGATCTTTAACCTGGGCACCGGCACCGGTACCTCGGTACTCGAGGTCGTCGCCGCCTTCTCCAAGGCTTGTGGCAAGGAGCTGCCCTACGTGATCCGCGAGCGCCGCGCCGGCGATATCGCCGCCAACTGGTGCGATGCCTCCAAGGCCGAGCGCATGATGGGCTGGAAGGCTCAGTACGACATCGCGGATATGTGCCGCGATAGCTGGAACTGGCAGAGCCACAACCCCAACGGCTTCGCCGACGCCGAGTAGCAAAAACCTACATACCGCTCTTGCCCCGATCTCACGTTGTGAGGTCGGGGCTTTTTCATGGCATGTAACCATTCGCCGAAAATCGACCAACTTTTTTATCTTGCCTGTACATGTTTAAACAACATGTTTTACAATAGGCATATCGAATCAGAACATCGGGGGCGGACTGCACATCCATCGGCAGGCCGACCCCACAACAAGAAGGTTGGTGAGCGCATTCATGGAGCGTGCAAGCGGCGTCCTCATGCCCGTCTCATCTCTGCCCGGACCATACGGAATCGGCGGCTTTGGCTGGAATGCCTACGACTTCGTCGATTTTCTCGCCTCGTGCAAACAACATTACTGGCAGATTCTGCCCCTTACGACGACCAGCTATGGCGATTCGCCCTATCAGTCGTTCTCGGCCCGCGCGGGCAACCCCAACTTTATCGACTTTGCCGAGCTTATCGAGGCAGGGTATCTGGAGCAGCGCGATATCGATGACGTGTATCTGGGATCCGACCCCAGCAATGTCGACTACGGCGCTATCTTTGGCGGCCGCCGTCAGATTCTCGACCGCGCCGCTGAGCGCTTTGCTGCCGACAAGCCGGCCGATTTCGACGACTTTATCCAGGCAAACGAGGACTGGCTCATTCCCTATTGTGAGTTCATGACCGTGAAGGAGGAGTGCGGGCTCAAGGCCTTTTGGGAGTGGCCCGAGGAGCTCCGCCGCCGCGGCGAGGCATCCAGCAAGGTCTGCGCCGCCCATCCCGAGCGCATGCTCTACCACCAGATGACGCAGTACTTCTTCGATCGCCAGTGGAGCCGCCTCAAGGCCTATGCCAACGAGCGCGACATCCTGATCATCGGCGACCTGCCCATCTATGTCTCGCGTGACTCCGTCGAGATGTGGGCGACACCTGAGCTCTTTAAGATCGACGCCGCCGGCAATCCCGTCAGCGTCGCGGGAACGCCGCCCGACCAGTTCTCGGCCACCGGCCAGTACTGGGGCAACCCCATCTATGACTGGGATGCCATGGAAGCAGACGGTTTCTCCTGGTGGGAAGGCCGCATCCGAGCCGCCCTCGACATGTACAACATCATCCGTCTGGACCACTTCCGCGGTTTCGAGGCATTTTGGGAGGTGCCGTTCTCCTCTCCCGATTCGTCATATGGTTCGTGGACGCAGGGACCCGGCCTCAAGCTCTTCAAGGTGCTCGAGGAAAAGCTCGGCACGCTTCCCATCATTGCCGAAGACCTGGGCTTTCTTACCCCTGGTGTCATCGACATGCGCGACACCACGGGCTTCCCTGGCATGAAGATCCTGCAGTTTGCCTTTGAGGGCACCAACTCGTACTACCTGCCGCACAACTACATTGCCAACACCGTCGCCTACGTCGGAACGCATGACAACGAAACGGCACGCGGCTGGTATGAGGGAACGGCCACCCCGCGTCAGCGCGAGCAGGCGGCCCTGTATACCCACCAGCAGGCAGGCGAGTCCATGGCCGACGCGCTCAACCGCACCATCGCCGCCAGCGTGAGCGATACCTGCATCTACACCATGCAGGACCTGCTCAATCTGGGCAACGAGGCGCGCATCAACACCCCCGCCACTCTGGGCGGCAACTGGACCTGGCGCATGCTTGATGGCGCCATCACCCGCGAACTCGAGCATAAACTCACCGACTGGACCGAGACCTACTTCCGCATCCCGTCGAAAGCCGAAATCGAGCTTCCCCAATAGGAGCCACCGCGCCCGACCTCACCCCACCGTGCGGACGCGACCGCTTTTCCCGCGCGAGGCCACCCCAATCCCCTCGCGCGGGCTTCTTTTGAATTACTGACATGTAGACAACTCACCACAGGAGGAAACATGCCCCGTATCGATCTTGCGGATCTTACCGAGCAGTCCTTTGGAACTTCGCTCGAGCAACTCGATGACCGCCGCATTTACAAACTGCTGGTCAAGCTCGTACAGGAGCGCTCCGCCGCCTGCCCGCTCAACAATGGCAAGAAAAAGCTCTACTACATCTCTGCTGAGTTTTTGATTGGCAAACTGCTCATCAACAACATGATCGACCTTGGCATCTATGCCGAGGTTAAAGACCAGCTCACCGCTGCCGGCCACGACCTCAACAAGATTGAGGAGTTTGAGGTCGAGCCCTCGCTGGGCAACGGCGGCCTGGGCCGTCTGGCCGCGTGCTTCCTGGATTCCATTGCCACGCTGGGCCTTACCGGTGACGGTGTGGGCCTCAATTACCATTACGGCCTGTTCCGTCAGCGCTTTGCCGACAACCAGCAAAAGGCCGTCCCCGACGAGTGGCTTAGCGAGCAGGACATCCTGATCGATGACGACCGCTCCTACACCGTCGAGTTTGGCGATTTTGCCGTCACCTCCAAGCTCGTCAACATCGATGTGCCCGGTTACGGCCAGCCCACCAAGAACCGCCTGCGTCTGTTCGACCTGGCAAGTGTCGACGACGGCCTGGTCCCCAGCAGCTCCATCGACTTCGACAAGACGAAGATCGCCAAGAACCTCACCTTGTTCCTCTATCCGGATGATTCCGATGAGCAGGGCCGCCTGCTTCGCATCTACCAGGAGTACTTCATGGTGAGCAACGCCGCCCAGCTCCTGATCGACGAGGCCGTCGAGCGCGGCAGCAACCTGCACGATCTGGCCGACTACGCCGTGGTCCAGATTAACGACACGCACCCCACCATGGTCATCCCCGAGCTCATTCGCTTGCTCACCACCGAGCATGGCATCGAGTTTGACGAGGCCGTGACCATCGTACGCTCCATGGTCGCCTACACTAACCACACGATTCTTGCCGAGGCGCTCGAGAAGTGGCCGCTCGCCAGCCTGCAGAAGGTCTCCCCTGCCATCGCCGACATTATCGTCAAGCTCGATGAGATTGCGAAGGCCGAGCACGATGACCCGCGCGTCGCCATCATCGACGAATACAACACCGTTCACATGGCCCACATGGACATCCACTTTGGCTTCTCCATCAACGGCGTAGCCGCCCTCCACACCAAGATCCTGGAGGACACCGAGCTTCATCCGTTCTACGAGATCTATCCCGAGAAGTTCTCCAACAAGACCAACGGCATCACCTTCCGCCGCTGGATCCATGGTGCCAACCCCGCGCTCGCCAGCCTGCTCGACGATGTGATCGGCACCGATTGGCGCAGCACCGGCAATCTGAGCAAGCTCGCCGAATTCGCCGACGACAAGGACGTTCTTGAGCGCCTGGCTGCCACCAAAGTCGAGGCCAAGAGCATCATGCGCCAGTTCATGGCGCTCGAGCAGGGCGCGACCATTCCCTCCAACGCCATCATCGATGTTCAGGTCAAGCGCATCCACGAGTACAAGCGCCAGCAGATGCTCGCGCTCTACATCATCTGGAAGTATCTCGACATCAAGAACGGCAACAAGCCCGCTCACCCCGTCACCATCATCTTTGGCGGCAAGGCGGCACCTGCCTACACCATCGCCCAGGACATCATTCACCTGATCCTGACGCTGTCGCAGTGGATTGCAAACGACCCCGACGTGGCTCCCTACCTGCAGGTTGTCATGATCGAGAACTATAACGTCACCGCCGCCGAGCGCGTGATCCCCGCCGCTGACATCTCCGAGCAGATCAGCCTGGCCTCCAAGGAGGCGAGCGGCACCTCCAACATGAAGTTCATGCTCAACGGCGCCCTAACCCTGTGCACGCTCGACGGTGCCAACGTGGAGATTGCCGAGCTCGTGGGCGACGAGAACATCTACACCTTTGGCGCCTCGTCCAAGCAGGTCGAGCAGCTCTACGCCGACGGCACCTACGATGCCGGCGCACTCTACCGCAAGCCCGGCATCAAACTGCTGGTGGACTTCATCACCAACCCCGCCTTTATGGCGACCGGCAACGCGGAGCGCCTGCAGCGCCTGCACGACGACATTAAGGGCAAGGACTGGTTTATGGCCCTGCTCGACATTGAGGAGTACATCCAGACCAAGGAGCGCGTGCTGGCCGACTACGAGGACCAGGACGCCTGGATGCGCAAGGCGCTCATCAATATCGCCAACGCCGGCACCTTCTCGTCCGACCGTACGATCTCCCAGTACAACGACGAGATCTGGCACCTGAGCTAGCTCATTCCCCTTACCCATCCTCTTGAGAAACGGAGTCGTGGCAACACGGCTCCGTTTTTTGTGCCCGCACGTTACCCTGTGATCCGACTCGGCCAAACAATCTCGATCCATAACAACTACTCAACCAAAACGGTCCCAGCCGTTACAGATTGAGACATACCGGCCCCTCCCCTCGGGTTTATCTCAATCTGTAACATCTAGCAGGTGAAATTCGCCTTTGGTGTTACAGATTTAGATGAAATGGTTAGCTCAGCGGAACCGTCTCGATCTGTAACATCTAACGTCCGAAATCGGCCCTATCCGTTACAGATCGAGACAAACGACCGGCCAGACAGTCCCAACACAAAGAAAGGCTCCCCTCTCGCCCAGTGGACGGGAGGGGAGCCTTATATGTGACCGCGGCAAAAGGATGGCAAAGCCGCAGTCGCCCAAAGGGAGGGCCTGGATGCACCGGGCCTAGATAAGGTTCTTGCCAGACACCTTATCGAAGAGATGAGTCGCGTTCTTCTCGAACTTGAACCAGATGGGGTCGCCAGCCTTGAGCGCGCCCTTGGCCTCGAGGTCGACGACGGGGATAATCAGGACAAACTGGCCGTCGGGAGCGGTCACGTGGACATGCTCGGTCGAGCCCATGAGCTCGGTCACCTCGACGGTGCCCTGGAGCGCACCCTCCTCGCCCTTGTCGGCAAGCAGGATCTGCTCGGGGCGCACGCCGGCCGTAATCTCCTTCACGTCGCCGCCGTCCCAGTTGAGGGCAAGCTGAGCGCAAGTCTCCGGGGCGAGCGCCACGTTCATATCCTCGGTCTTGACAGTAAAGCCGTTGCCCGAGCGCACCAGCTGAGCATCGAAGAAGTTCATCTGCGGCACGCCGATGAAGCCGGCGACGAAGATGTTCGCGGGATGGTTGAAGACCTCCTGCGGGGTGGCGATCTGCTGGACGACGCCATCCTTCATGACCACGATACGGTCACCGAGGGTCATAGCCTCGGTCTGGTCGTGGGTAACGTAGATGAAGGTGCCCTTGATCTCGTGACGCAGCTTAATGAGCTCGGCGCGCATCTGGTTACGCAGCTTGGCATCCAGGTTGGACAGCGGCTCGTCCATCAGGAAGACCTTGGGGTCACGCACGATGGCGCGGCCGATGGCGACACGCTGGCGCTGGCCACCCGAAAGCGCCTTAGGCTTACGGTCGAGATACTCGGTAATGCCCAGGATCTCGGCAGCAGAGCGAACCTTGCGGTCGATCTCGTCCTTGGGGACCTTCTTGAGCTCGAGCGTAAATGCCATGTTCTCGTACACCGTCATATTGGGGTACAGAGCGTAGCTCTGGAACACCATGGCGATGTCGCGGTCCTTGGGCGCCACGTCGTTGACGCGCTTGCCGTCGATGAGCACGTCGCCCGAGGTAATGTCCTCCAGGCCGGCGACCATGCGCATCGTCGTGGACTTACCGCAGCCAGAGGGGCCAACGAGGACGATGAACTCCTGGTCGTGAACGGTGAGGTTGAAGTCCTCTACAGCGAGCACACCGTCCTCGGTAACCTTGAGGTTGTGCTTCTTCTCCTCGGTCTTCTTCTTTTTGCCAAAGAAGCCCTTCTTTTTTGACTCGTTGTTGGGATACACCTTCTGAACATGTTTGAGAACGATCTCGGCCATGTCTCTACCTTTCGATACGCGGCGCCGCGCTGAGGGGCGCCGCCAAAACTTGCAAAACAGTTACGGCATCAGCCCTTGACGGCACCTGCCACCACACCGTCGATGATGTACTTCTGGCAGAAGATGTACATGATGACGATGGGGACAACGACCATCATGATGCAGGCCATCATGGGGCCGAGCTCGACGTGGCCATAGCCGCCGCGGAAGTACTGGATCAAAATAGGAATGGTCTTGTACTTGGTGGAGTCGAGCGTAAGGTAGGGCAGCAGGTAGTCGTTCCAGACCCACATGGTCTCGAGGATGCCGACCGAAAGATAGGTGGGCTTCATAATGGGAAGGACGATCTTAAAGAACACCTGAACCGGGTTGCAGCCGTCAATCATGGCCGCCTCCTCAATCTCGAGCGGGATGTTCTTGACGAAGCCGGCGAACATAAAGACCGCGAGGCCCGCGCCAAAACCAAGGTAGATGAAGCAGATGTTAAACGGCGTGTTAAAGCCGATGCGGTCCGCGAGGTTGGACAGCGTGAACATGAGCATCTGGAACGGTACGACCATCGAGAAGACGAACAGGTAATAGAAGAAGTTCGAGATCTTGCTGTTGACGCGCACCACGTACCAAGCGCACATGGAGCAGCACACCAGAATCAGCACGACCGACGTGACCGTGATGATAAGAGAGTACATAAACGCCGAGGCAAAGCCCTGCTCGTTCAGAGCGTGCACGTAGTTTGCGAGGCCGTTGAACGTCTCGGGCGTGAGCAGATCGAACGCCGTGGTGGTGCTGATTGCGGTCGCTTTCTTAAAGGAATTGAGCGCAATCATGAACACGGGGTAGATCCATGCGAGCGACAGAATCGTAAAGAAGATCGAGAGCGCGCGGTTGATAGCCTTATCGCGTTTCATTACTGCTGCACCTCCTTGGACCTCGTGGCCTTAAGCTGGATCATAGAAATAGCGACAACCAGGATGCAGAAGATAACTGCCTTGGCCTGACCGATGCCCTGCCATGCGATACCGGCACGCGAATAGAACGTGTTGTAGATGTTCAGGGCGAGCATCTCGGTGGAGTGCGCCGGGGCGCCACCGGTAAGGGCGAGGTTCTGGTCGAACAGCTTAAAGCCGTTGGTGATGGACAGGAACAGGCAGATGGTGATGGTCGGCATCAGGTTGGGGATCTTAACCTTCCAAAACGTCTGCCATGCCGTAGCGCCGTCGACCTTGGCGGCCTCGATGTAATCAGACGGAATGGACTGCAGACCGGCGATGTAGATGATCATCATGTAGCCGACCTGTTGCCACAGGGTCAGGATGATAAGGCCCCAGAAGCCAGCGGCGGAGTTGAGGGCGATAAGCTGGGCACCCACGTTGGAGAGCAGGCAGTTGATCAGAATCTGCCAAATGTAACCCAGTACAATGCCGCCAATCAGGTTAGGCATAAAGAAAATCGTACGGAAGATGTTGGTGCCCTTGAGCGCCTTGCGGGTGAGCGCCTGCGCAATGGCCAGCGCGATCACGTTGATGAGCACCGTCGACAGGAAGGCAAACGCCACGGTAAAGAAGAACGACGTGGAGAACTGCGGATCGGACAGCGCGCGCACGTAGTTCTCGATACCGACAAAGTGCGCGTTATTGATGGTAATAAACTGGCAGAACGAGAGATAGAAACCCTGGATAAAGGGAATCACGAACCCGATCATAAACGCCAGGCACGTGGGCAGCATAAAGAGCGGCCACCAGCGCTTGAGTGCTTTGCCCATAGAAGGGTCCTTTCAATATGCAGGGGGCGGGCAAACCTACGTCTGCCCGCCCCCTGTCGCTAATCAGATAGCTTGGGCAGCAACTGCTTACTCGGAAGCAGCCTTCTCGGTCTTCCAGCCATCGACGAAGGCGTTCTTGACGCCGTCCCACTTGGTGTTGTCGGCAGCATAAGCGATGAGAGCCTGCTTGAGGTTCTTCTTCCACTCCTCGGAGGGGATGTAAACGAAGTCCCAAGCGACGGTCTTCTTGCCGTCCTTGGCCATAGCAACGGCCTGCTGAGAGAAGACGTTGGTGGTCTCCTTAGCGCTCTTGAACGGGGCGGTCAGACCCATCTTGTCAGCGATGATGCTGGTGGCGGTGTCAGAAGTGACGCACCAATACATGAAGTCCTCGGTGGCCTTCTGGGCATCCTCGGAAGCCTGGGAGCTGACGCACCAGTAGTTCTCGCCGCCGGAGCACAGGCCCTGGTTCTCCTCGCCGTCGACGCCGATGTAGATCGGCAGCATGCCGAGCTGGTCGTCGGTCATACCGGCCTTGGTGAGGTCGGCGTAGGCCCAAGAGCCGTTCTGATAGAAGACGGCCTTGCCGGTTGCGAACTCGTTGGTGGCGTCGTCACCGGTCTTGGAGGCGAGCTGCGAAGGATCGCAGGTGGAGTCGGTGATGTACAGGTCGAAGATCTGCTTAAAGTTGTCGAGATACTCGCCCTTGATCTCGTCGTCCTCCTGGTTGTGCTCCTTCTCGAACTCGTAGTAGAGCGGGAGGTTGGCGAGGTGCGTGGTGTAGCGCCAGCTGGAAGAGTCATCCATACCGGCGGAAGTGAAGGCACCGTCAACGCCGAGCTCGTCCTTGCGGGCCTGGATGTCATCGGCGCAAGCCTTCAGCTTGTCGAAGGAGTTGATGTCCTCGGCCTTGTAGCCGGCCTTCTCGAGGAGCTCCTTGTTGTAGATGATGCCGTAGCTCTCCTGAACCCAGTCGATACCCAGATCCTTGCCGTCGGACTGCAGCGCCAGGGAGTCGTCGATGAGCTCGCCGCGGAGCTTGGTGTCGGAAAGATCGGCGCAGTAGTCCTTCCAGTTCTTAAGGCCGGTGGGGCCGTTGACCTGGAACAGCGTCGGAGCGGAGCTCTTGGACATCTCGGACTTGAGCTTCTCCTCGTAGGTGTTGGAGGCGGCGGTCACGATCTTGACCTCGACGCCCTTCTCCTTCTTGTACGCCTTGGCGATCTCCTTCCACTCCTTGTCGACCTCGGGCTTGAACTGGAGGAAGTAGACCTCGGCAGCGTCACCAGAAGCAGAGGAGCCGGAGCCGGCAGAACCACCGCAGCCCACGAGGCCCAGACCAAGAACCGCAGCCGCGGAACCAGCAAAGCCCAGGAACTGCCTTCTGCTCATTTCGTTCTTCATTACAATCCACCCTTTCACACCGTGGCGGCACCCTTTGCCGCCGCCTTCGGAGATTGGCTCGGGGACTTTGCCCCTTTTGCTGACTTGTACAATACGCTATTTGGCTAGTTGTTTGAACAAGTATTACTAGAGCGGTAGAAAAACTTCGGTGAACGGTAATTTCGACTTGATACTTGACAAGTTTTGTATAAACAATTATTTGTTATCGAATGCAGAGAAAACGCCCGATCAAGCCGATGCATCGTCGGTTTGACCGGGCGTTTTCGCTTTGAGGGCATGAGTCTCGTCAGGCTGCGAGCTAGCCGGCTATCGCTTGGAATTGACGCGGTAATGGAAGATCTCGGGGTGTGTGCGGGCATGCGTGACCTCGAACAAGATGCCGTCCGAGGTGTACGACTGGCTCTCCATAACGGCGACGCAGTTGTACTTGCCAAGGTCCAGATAGCTGCAGTCCTCATCGTTGGCGAGCTCGACACTCACCGTACGGCGGCTCGCCATCACTTTGATGCCGCGCTTGTGCTCCAGATAGCCGTAGATAGAATCCGCCGCGATCTCGGGGGTCAGGCCTTTGGCGATCGACGCCAAAAAGTAGCCATGGTCCACTTGGCGCGCGCTGCCGTTGAGGCTTCGGACACGCACTACGCGAATCAGCTCCTCGCCCACCTTAAAGCCCAGGCGACGAGAGAGTTGCTCAGTGCAAATCAAATGTTCAAAAGACTTGACCTCGGTCGATGCGACGGCATTGTTGCGTTTTGCGAACTCGCCAAACGACTCAACCTCTTCGAGTGCGCCCAGCATGTCGGTTTCGCCCTTAAGCCAAATAACGCGCACGCCCTTACCGTGTATAGGCTGCACAAACATCTGGTCGGCCAGCATGCTCAAGGCGCGTCGAACGGTATTGCGCGTGCAGCCAAACTCCGCGGTCAGCTCGGCTTCGGTTGGCAGCATCTCCTGAAACGCATAGGTCCCGTTGATGATGCGCGAACGGATCTCGCGGTAGATTCCTTCGTAAATCGCTTTTGGCATGATTTCACCTCTAATGAATATGTATGGCTAGGCACGATAGCATTTCTTTGGGTTGTTTAAACCGTCTATCGGCAAAGCACCGATTATTAACTGTCAACGGCGCCCGTGATGCTCCAATCGATTCGAATCAAAACCAACAATGCGGCGAACGCTCACTCCCCTACAATTAACTCATTGTTTAAACGTTCCACCGCAGACACGGCGGGCTTATGGTCGAGAGGCAGAATATGCTGCAAAAAATCCAACGCTTTGGCGGGGCAATGTTCGCGCCCGCCATGCTGTTTTCTATATCAGGCCTCATGGTCGGCATCTCCGCCCTCGCCACGACCGTAGACATCGTCGGCGACCTCGCCGTATACGGAACCCCTTGGTACGTTTTCTGGACCATCATCCAGCGCGGCTCGTGGACGGTCTTTAAACGTCTCCCGCTCCTTTTTGCCGTAGCGCTGCCTATCGGTCTTGCCCAAAAGCAACCGGCACGCTGCTGCCTCGAGGCACTCGTGGCCTATTTTGCCTATTGCTTCTTTTTGAGCGAGATCATTAAGCTGAGCGGAGACAACCTTGGGCTTAAGTACCCATCATCTTTGACCCCCGCCAGCGGTATCACCGTCATCGACGGCATCAAGACGCTCGACACCGGCATTATCGGCCCGCTGGCGGTATCGGCAACCGTCGTCGCCATCCATGACCGCTTCTACGATGCCAAGGTTCCCGATTGGCTCGGCACCTTCTCGGGTTCCTCGCTGGTCTACCTCATCAGCTTTTTTGCCGTGTTTGCCCTTGCCGCCATCTCGGCCGCCATCGTGCCCTTCGCATACGCTGTGACCGAAACGCTGCGCCACGCACTTGCGGGCGTCGGCCCCTTCGGCGTGGGCATCTTTGTGTTTTTGGAGCGAGCGCTCGAGCCCATGGGGCTGCACCATCTGCTCTATATGCCCATCTATTACGACAATCTGGTCATTCACGACGGTATTTACGCCACGTGGACCAACCTGCTCCCCATTCTCTCCCATAGCACGCGCCCTTTAAATGAACTTGCGCCCTGGGCAGGTTTTACCGCCACCGGCTGGGGCAAGCTCTTTGGCCTTCCCGCCATCGCGGCAGCATTCTATTTCACCGCCAAACCCGAACGCCGCGCCGGCCTTAAAGTCATCCTTTTGCCCGCCATCGTCGCCTCGGTGGTCTGCGGCGTCACCGAGCCGCTCGAGTTTCTCTTTATGTTCACCTATCCCGGACTCTTTTTGCTCTACGCCGTCCTATCCTCCTGCCTTGCCATGACCATGAACTTCTTTGGCATCGTCGGCATCTTCTCGGGCGGTCTCATGGAAATGACGGCCTTCAACTTCATCCCACTCATGCGAATGCATGCCGGCTCCTACCTTTTGGCGCTCGGTATCGGTCTTGCCTTTAGCCTCATCTTTTTTGTTAGTTTTCGAGCACTCATCTTGGTCTATGACCTTAAGACGCCGGGCCGCGAGGATCATGTCTCCAATCGCGCGGCAATCGATCGTTTAACGGGAAGCGGCTTTGCCAAAGAGCAATCTCCCAATGGCGAGGTCAGTATTCAATCCGATCAAGATCACGTCCTCGCTGAGCGGGTAATTCAGCTTTTAGGTGGCGTTGGCAATATCGTGGGCGCAACCAACTGCGCCACGCGCCTACGCGTCGAGGTCGCAGACCCTTCCATCGTTGCAGATAATGCGTCGTTTGTCGCGGTGGGCGCCAAGGGCCTCATCATTACGGGCAAGACCGCCCAGGTGATTATTGGCATCTCCGTTCCCCGCGTTAAAGAGCATTTTGACCAGATCATGGGCCTCGAGCCGGGATTTGTGCCCACCACCTCGGCCTCCCCTGCCGCCAGCGCAGCCCATAAGCGCGGCGATATCTGCTTCTTCGATATCGACGGAACACTCGCCTGGCAAGACCCTCGAGTGGCACAAGAGCTTCCCGAGAGCGAGCGAGACCTCTCCCCCTATCCCAATGAAGCGGTCTCGCAAGCCATCCGTGATTTTGTCGCCAAGGGCAATATGGCGTTTATCTGCACAGGGCGCACGCTGAGCTGCATCCATCCAAAGCTGCTCGAGCTGCCCTGGACCGGCATCGTCTGCCTCGCGGGTGGCTATGTCGAACTTGAGGGACACGTGATTCGCGATTTGGCGATGACGCCCGGCATGCTGCAGCGCCTTGCTCCCATTCTTGAGCAATCGGACGAAGTGATTCGTTTTGAGGGACTCAATGGCGTCGTTCGCATGAGTGCCGATGCGCCCGACGCCCCGGGATACGCCCGCACCGTGGGCGATGCAATTACGCAGCTGCAACATTACAGCGCCTACAAGATCTTAATGTCCACGTCGCTTGCCAGCCGCATCGCTCAGGATCAAGCGTTTGAGCCGCTGCTCTGCTTTAACGAGCTCGAGCTCGAAGTGACCGAGATTTCGCCTCGCGAATGCACCAAGCGCGAGGGTATCCAGTCCGTACTCGACGCCCTCGATCCCCACCACGGAACCGTATACGGCATCGGCGACGCCAGCAATGACGTCTCGCTGATGAACGCCGTCGATGTCGGTATCGCCATGGGCAATGCGCCGGACTTCCTCAAGGAAAAGGCCGACTATGTCACCGACAGCATCGACCACGACGGCGTCGTCACCGCGCTCGAACACTTTGGGCTTATCTAGCCAAGCCCCTACCGCACTTGCGGCCGCATGGACCAATCGTCTTCAACCGCCGCGCTCGACGCCCTAATGTGGCAATATGTTGTCTGCATAATGCAACGATGCAACCTATCAAAGAATGCGAGAACCCGTGTCCAGTCCGTTTACCAGCTTTTTAGCCCAGCACTTTGACCAGATTAACGACTATCTGGCCACGTTCTTTGACGGACAGGCGACTTCCGCCGATATCGAGCGTTACCTGTATACCCCGCTCTCGGCATTTACGGCAAACGCTGGCAAGCGCCACCGCCCGCTCATCTGCATGCTCGCCGCAACTGCGGTAGGCGGCAGCTTTGAGAGCGCCCGCAGCGCAGCGGCGGCCATCGAGCACTTTCAGTCGGGCGCACTCATCCACGACGACATCGCCGACAACGGGCAGATTCGTCGCGGCAAGCCCTGCATGCACCTTACCGAGGGTACCGGTCTTGCCATCAACTGCGGTGACCTGGCGCTCACCATGGTCACCAAGACGGTTCTCGACGACCCCACGCTCAACGCAGACGTGAAGCTTCGCGTGCTCCACGAGCTTACCGAGATGATCGTCCGTACCATCGAGGGCCAGGCGCTCGACCTGGGCTGGGTCCGCGACGGGCGCTTTGACATTTCGGTCGACGATTATCTGGACATGGCGACGCACAAGACCGCGTACTACAGCGGAGCCACGCCGCTTGCCGCCGGAGCCATTATCGGCGGCGGCAGCGAAGAGCAGGTCGAGGCGCTACGCGCCTTTGGCCTGCACACCGGCCTTGCCTTTCAGATTCAGGACGACCTGCTCAACTTGGTCGGCACCAAAGAGGCCGCCAACAAGGACTTCCGCACCGACATCACCGAGGGTAAACGCACGCTCGTTGCCGTGCACGCCCTGTCTGATGAGCGCCATCACGACGAGGTCGAGGCAATCCTTTCCTCGGGCACCGAGGACCCCGCGCAGCTCGCGCGCGCCGTGGAGATCTTCCAGCAGACCGGCTCCATCGAATATGCTCACGCCTACGCGCTGGACCTGACCGCAAAAGCCAAGGCTGCCATCGAGAACGTTGAGCTTGACCCGCACGCACGCGAACTGTTCCTCTCCATGGCAGATTTCTTTGTGGAGCGCCTCAACTAGCGGGGGTCACAAAACCTGTGGGCAGCGCGTTTGGGTACAAGTTGCTACACTGTTGAGTGCATGTTTATGCATTGTCTCGCGTTGTCTATCCGACACGCGCTCAAAATAGTACGAATCGTACGCCGAAAGGGGTTCGTTCATGGAACCTATTACAACGGGCATGCAGGGAGCAGCCGTCGAGGATGTTCAGTCCCGCCTTCTGCAGCTCGGCTACACCATCGATGCCGACGAGGTCGCCGACAAGCGCTTTGGCACCACCACCGAGCAGGCCGTCAGCACCTTCAGGCTCGACAGCGGCCTTGCTGCCGGTCATGCCGTCGATATCCCCTGTTGGAGCGCCCTGGTCGACGCCTCGTATAAGCTGGGCGACCGCACTCTGTATCTGCGCATGCCCAATTTCCATGGCGCCGATGTGCAGGCCCTGCAGCGCGCTCTCAACGTTTTGGGCTTTGCCTGCGGCGAGGACGACGGCTACTTTGGTCCGCATACCGAGGCCGCCCTGCAGCAGTTCCAGGAAAATGTCGGCCTGTTTGCCGACGGCATGGCCTTCCAGGACACCTACGCCTACATCAACCGCCTGCACCATGTGTGGGAGGGCAAGCCCTCGGTCACCGAAGCCGAGTCCCGCATCGGTTTTGCTCGCGCCGCCAACGTGCTCGAGCGCTTCCAGATCGCCGTTATCGGCGAGGACCCCATCGCGCGCAGTGTTGCGTCGCGCATGTGGAATATCGCCACGGCAACGACCGACAACAGCGGCATGATGCTCTGCGACTCCGAGGTCCCAACCGACGTTGACCTGGTGCTCGAGATCGCAAGCGACGAGCTGCCCGCCGACGCCGCGCCACGCGCCACGATTGCCCTCGCCGAGTGCCACAACCTGGCCCAGCGCATCCGCACCGCCAATGTCGCCGCGCAGCAGAAGCCGGCTCGCATTCGCATTGAGCTCACGGGCATGACGCGCTACAACGGCACCTTCACGGCCAGCGACGCGCAGACGCTCGCCGTACGCCTACTCGACGGCGTTTGCGATGCCCTCGCAGATTAGGTAAACTAGACGAGTTGCTTTTGGGCAACACCACACATTGGGACGTAGTTCAACGGTAGAACTCCGGTTTTTGGTGCCGGCTGTTGGGGGTTCGAATCCCTCCGTCCCAGCCATTAAAACTGAGCGCCCTAAGCCCATAACGGCCCAGGGCGCTTTCTTGTGGGCAAGCGGAGGAATTCGAACCCGCAAGGGTGCGGAGCTGAGGAAACGCGAAGCGTTTTCCAGCGCAGCACGCAAGGAGCGAAGCGACGCAGCGGGGCGCGGCCGCCGACCAGGCGGACGCGGAATCCCTCCGTCCCACACCAGCCAAGAGCCCCTCACGTCAAGCAAATCGAGCCAACGCCGCCAAGCGGAGGAATCCGAACCCGCAAGGATGCGGAGCGACGCAGCGGGGCGCGGCCGCCGCAGGCAGACGCGGTGTCGGCACTTGGGGACGCTCCTAAGTGCCGGCATTATAGGAACGTCCCCAAGTGCCGGCTCGGGACTATTTTCGAGGACCCTCCGAAGGACTGTGGCCAAAAAACGGCAA
Source organism: Collinsella sp. (assembly GCA_019424945.1). GTDB lineage: Bacteria > Actinomycetota > Coriobacteriia > Coriobacteriales > Coriobacteriaceae > Collinsella. The sequence goes on from JAHYYN010000092.1 coordinate 27,321, forward strand.
ATATGAGTACTGTTACCGTTGTAGCTACATTATTTTCGTTAATAAAAGAAGATCTTAATGAGATTTATTCGCATCAAGGTCTTCCTTTAATGAACACTTGAGGAGATACGGCAGCTTATCTGCTCGATCGACACGTCAAATCACCTTAAATGTGGTCAAAATTACTGCTACTAAAAGAGTATCAGTACTCATATTTGATGTTTTTTGGCCACGGCTCTTTATAGACACCCTGCACAGCGACGGTGGTAGATTTCGGAACGTGTCCGTCAGCCCCGTTCCGAAAAGCGAGCCGCATGCAACGGCCAAGCCACGACAGGCCCCGGGAGAGCGGGGACACCGGCTTAGGTTTATCGCGAGTTCCGCACGAACAGGAGGCCACTTAATGTGGCCTCCGTCGTGAGCAGGACTGTAGAGCAGGAAACCTAAGCCGGTGTCCCCGCTCTCCCGGGGCCGGCGGAATTTAGTTGTTAAGCATGCGGTCGAAGCTTCCCGAGTCGCCATCCCGATAGTCGGCGGTCATCAGAATCTCCTGCGGAATGCGCCCGCCCTCGCGTAGCACATTGCGGAACTGCACGCGCGTGACCATGGGCAGATCCTTGATCGTCGCCGCCAAGTTCTGCGGCACGCCCTGGTTGGCAGCCGCGGGCTCGCACTCGCCGCCGGCCTTCACGCGACGCTTATGCTCGGCGAGCATGGCGCGGTACATGCCGGCATGCAGGCGAATCTCAACCACATTGGCATTGCGAGCCTGCTCGACGATGCGCGCGCCCTCGCGGTCGATATCGCCCACGTAGTAGACGTAGTTAAAGCGATAGCCGATCTCAGCCAGATAATCGTCAAGGGCATGCGAGACGCTCGCCTTGCATCCGCCGCCAAAAATCACGCCGCCCACCTTGATGCCAAAGAGCTTGGCGTGCTTGCGGCCACGCAGCAGCCTGACGATCTCGTCATAGGTGTCCAGGTTCTCGACCATAATGAACGGCTTATCGGCGCCCAGCGTAAAGAAACCCGTAAAGTGCACGGGGCGGTTGGGGGCGACCTTGATCGCCTGCATGCTGATGCCCTTTTCGGTCATGCGCCTTATCAGGCGCTCACCGTGCTTGCCGTCAAAAGCCTTCTCGTCGTTAAAAATCTGGTAGGCACGCTGGCGGCGCGAGGCAACCGGCGTATCGGCACCTCGGTTTTGCTCGATCCAAGCCTGGATGATTGCGATTTCCTCGGCAATCTTGCGGTTGGACATCTCGTTGTGCTGAGTGCGCTGCGGAGCCTTTTTGCCGTCCTTGCCCTCGACCTTTACGATCTGTGTCTGCTGCTCCTTGATCTTAGAGAGCGCCGTAGGCGTAGGGACAACTTTGAGCAGCTGCCTGCCTAAAACGCGGGCAAGGGCAAACGCCGATACCTCGCCGTGGACGGCCGGCTCGGGCTGCTGGGCAGCAGCATCTACTGCGGCAGACTCCGGCTTCTTCTGAGACCTGCGCTTAGAATCGCCTTGGGAATTGCGCTCGCGCTTCGGCATAGACGCCTGCTTCTGCGGACGATCGGACTTGCTCTCCTTCGCCGGCTGGCGCTTAGGCTGCCCCGAAGAAACCTCGGCCTTCGCATCCTCGTCCTGCGGCGTGGTCTTCTCGGCTGCAGTCTCGGCATGGGAACTGCGGCCCCCGCGATGGCGACGGCGGCGAGGCCTGCTCGACGCGCCCTGCTCCGTCTGCCCATCAGTAGGCTGCTCGCCCTTGGCCTCGGCAGCAACCTCAAGCTGCGGCTCAACAGGCTTCTGTTCGCGAGCCGCCGGCTCAACGGTTTTCTCGGTTTGTTCGGCCTTCTCGGCCTGAGCGGTCGAAGCCGGCTCGCCCTTCTCCTGACGCCTTACGGGATACGCGCGCCTCGCAAAACCACGCCCGGGACGGCATGAACCCGGAGCCTTCTTGGCAGACTCCTCAACATCGTCTGCAGCCTCGGAAGGCTCTTCAACCTCATGCGCGACATCCTGCTGCGCAGCCTTAAAGTGGGCACCACGGCGACGCTGGGGCTCCTGGGCCTCCACGGGCTTTTGCTCCTTCGCGGGCCTCTGCGACTCGGCAGCAACCTCGTTCTCAACAGCCTCGGCATCCGTCTCACCCTTTTGAGCAACGGCACGACGGAAGCGCTCCTGCTGGGCGCGGCGCTGCGCATCGCGCTTGCCACCCCCGCCAAAACCGCCGCGTCCTGCCTTGGCCGTAAAGGCACGCACGACGTTCTCATCGAGCAACTCATCGGTATCGACATGCTCACGCGGAGCAGCTTCTTCCACAGCAGGCACGTCAGCGGAATCCTCGACGACAAAATCTTCGACGGACTCGGCAGGCTGCTCCTGGGCATCGCGGATCTCGACATTGATGGTATAGAACGCCGGGCGCCCGTTAATGCCGCTGCCCTCGATCTTGGTCACGATATTTGCCGCGATAAGCTCATCGCGCATCGCCTTGGTGTCGCATTCCTTATCGACGGAGCGGAAAATCTGCGCCAGCGCGCTCGACTTAATCTTGAGCGCCTTGCGGCAGAGCAGGTCGTAGGCAACCAGCTTGGCGCGCTCGGCAGAAAGCGACGTCTGGCTGCTCAGACGCTCAGCCAGAGCATCGACATTGTTTTGATTATCGGAATATACCGTCTTGGCCACGGGGCCCCTTTCATATGCACACATATACGTCCTTATGGTACAACGCACGAGCCTATCCACGCAAAACATCTGCGAGAACGCCCTTGCACCACCTGTTCTCACAAGAAAAAAGACCGGGTCCGCTTGATTGCGGACCCGGTCTTTCCGAGTCAAATAGATGGGAGATTCAACCCGTCCGACCGACTAGGCCTTGGCGGCCTCGGCGTCGGCAGGAGCTTCAGCGGCAGTGGCGCGACCGTACTCGGCCTTGCCCATCTCGGACCACTCGGGCTCCTCGTCGGGCATGGAGCCGGCCTCCTTGCCGAAGAACTCCTTGAGGCAGTTGACGGCGACGATGAGGCCCAGGACCATCAGCAGGACGGCGAAAACGAGCTGCAAGCCCTTGGTGGCGGCGACGGAGACGGCGGCCGTGGTGGCGGTAGCCGGGATGGTGCCGAAGAAGCCGTAAGCCTGGACAGCGGTCATGCAGCCCATGGCGCTCTGGACCAGCGAGGTGAAGGTGCAGCAGAGCAGGAAGGCGACGGGCACGTAGAGCATCCAGCCCTTGCGGCCGGTGCACTTGCAGAACACGGCGAGGGTGATCATGGTCATACCGCCGAGCAGCTGGTTGGAAGCACCAAAGAGCGGCCAGATGTTGGCATAGCCACCAAAGGCAAGGGCGAGACCGGGAAGCAGGGTAACGACCGTGGCGAACCAGGGGTTGCCGAGAACCTTCATGTAGCCGGCCTTGGACTCGATGGCCAGGGCGTCGTTGGTCTGGGCAAAGAACTCGGAGAACGAGGTGCGGGCGATGCGGGCGACGGCGTCGAGCGAGGTCAGGGCCAGAGCGGAAACGTTCATGGTCATGAAGACGGTAGCGAGCGTACCGTCAACACCGAAGGCCTGCATACCGCGGGAGATGCCAGCGGCGAAGATCTGGAACGGGGTGGAAGCGACACCGGCGTTGAGAGCGCCAGTACCGGCGGTGTTCATATCGGAGAACATGATGCCGGCGACGATGATGGCAAGGATGCCGACGAAGGACTCGACGATCATGGCGCCATAACCGACCTTGACGGCGTCCTGCTCCTTCTCGACCTGCTTGGAGGAGGTACCAGAAGAAACGAGGCTGTGGAAGCCGGAGAGGGCACCGCAGGCAACGGAAACAAACAGGACCGGGAACATCATGCCAGAAGCGCTGGAGAAGCCGGTAAAGGCCGGAGCGGTGATGGTGGCCTGGCCGTTAACACCCAGGACGACGATACCGAGGACAGCGCAAACGATCATGACGATCATCATGATGGAAGTGAGGTAGTCACGCGGGGTCTTGAGCATCTGGATGGGCATAGCGCCAGCGAAGACCAGGTAGACCATGACGACGGCGAACCACTGGAACTTATCCAGGTAGACCGGGAACTGCATACCGACGGCGAACATGAGAACCATGAGGATAACGCCGGTGACGAACTCGGCAGCGCCGGTGAGGTTGAACTTCTTCTGGGCCCAACCAAAGGCGATAGCGACGAAGGTGAACAGGATGGAGATGGTACCAGCGCAGCCGGCGGCATAGGACTTGGTGAAGTCGATGGCACCGGTAGCAGCACCAGAAGCGTCAACGGCCGGGGTGAACATGAACGTCTTGCAGACCATGTCGGTGAAGGCGGCGATGACGATGATGCAGAACAGCCAGCAGAACAGCAGGAACAGGCGACGGCCGGTCTTGCCGATGTACTTCTCGATGAGCTGAGCGAGCGACTTGCCGTTGTTCTTCATCGAAGCGTACAGGGCACCAAAGTCGTGGACGGCGCCAAAGAAGATGCCGCCGACGAGGACCCAGAGCACGACGGGCAGCCAGCCAAAGGCCATGGCGACGATCGTACCCGTAACAGGGCCAGCACCGCAGATCGAGCTGAACTGGTGCGAGAACGCAGTGAAGGCGGAGACGGGCGAGAAGCTGTTGCCGTCCTTCATGCGCTTGGCCGGCGTGAGGGCCTCTTTGTCAACGCCCCACTTGTTGGCCAGCCATCGGCCATAGCCCAGATAGCCGCAGGCGAGCACCGCCGCGGCCACAACCATGAGCAAAACTCCGTTCATTACATTTCCTCCTCTAAAAAGAACTTCCCAGACATAAAAAAATGAGGGCCGTCGGTTGCGCTCGACGGCCCTCATCTTCATCAGCCGCCCGTTATCGTACGGGCTAGCTGTATGTGCTAACCCGCATCAGATAATTACTACGCTGATAATGTTTAGCTGATGCGTGAACATGTCTAAGAAATCCTCTTCAATCATGATGCGAACGATCCGTGCGTGTTCACATCCCCCAGTGGTTGAAAAGGAGTATGAAACTTTAGTTACCTAAAGTCAACGCAAATATGTAATGAATTTTCCACTTTTTTGGATTTCTCGGTATAAAACGCCACTGACCTCGGACTTTACCCCACGACAGTTTTTGCATGAGAGATGCCCCTGAGAGCCGTGGGAGCCGGGCGGCGCATATGAACTTTCCTGCTCTACAGTCCTGCGCAAGACGGAAAGCACATTAAGTGCTTTCCTTTGCGTGCGGAACTCGCGATAAAGTTCATATGCGCCGCCCGGCTCCCACGGCTCTCAGGGGCTCCCATCCCAAATGCGGAGCAAAGCTCCGCACACCATCTTTTTCTTTCAGCTAAAGCACGCCG
>JAHYYN010000093.1:0-2519 GCA_019424945.1 Collinsella sp.
CTCGACCTCGAGAAGATCGCCGACTGGCAGTCCAAGGGCGCTCAGCTCACCGACGCCGTCGCCGCTCTGGTCAAGGCCGCCAACGAGGGCGAGAAGACCGAGACCGTCGTCAAGAAGTCCAAGAAGCAGCTCGCCAAAGAGGCCGAGGCCGCTAAGGCTGCCGCTGAGGCCGCTGAGGGCGCCGAGGAGTAAATCGTGCCTGAGGTTGACGCTGCACAGCTCGAGGGTGAGGCAATGCTCTCAGATCGCATCGCCGATCTCGTCGAATATCTCGTTGTTCAGATCGTCGACGACCCGGATTCCGTGAGCCTTGAGGTCATCGATGGTGACGACACCTCTACGATCGAGGTTTCTGTCGCCGAGGATGACGTCGCTAAGGTCATCGGCCGTCGTGGCCGTACCATCAAGGCCATTCGCACGCTCGCCCGTGCACTGGCCGCTCGCCTCGACACTGCAGTCGAGGTAGAGGTTCTGGGCTAGGACCTTGAGGTCCCAGTACAAAAACATCGCCCGTGTGGTCAAGCCGCACGGAAGGAAGGGGGAGGTCCTCGCGCAGCCGCTGCGGGGGCTTCCTTCTGTATTGACGCCGGGTATGCGCGTCGCCCTGACGCCGCCGGCGCTCAAGCGCGACCGCTTTTGCACGGTCGTGTCCGTCACCGATACGGGCGATGGCGATCTGGTCTCGTTTGAGGGCATTGACGACTTGACGGCCGCCGAGGGCATCACGGGATGCTATGTGCTGGCAAATCGTGACGACTTTGAGCTCGATTCGCTCGACGCCGCCTATACCGACCTGATGGGTCGCGAGGTGGTCGACGAACGCTTCGGTTCGCTCGGCACGATCGTCGAGATCATGTCGACGCCCGCTAACGATGTTTGGGTTGTCGAGGGTGATCGGTACGGCGAGGTGCTGATTCCCGTGATCGAGCAGGTTGTGCTCGATCTTCCCGACACAGGAACAATTTTCGTCCACGTTATGGACGGCCTGATCGATATGGACAAGTAGGGAGGACAACATGCTGATTGAGACCCTTTCGGTCTTTCCCGAGATGTTTGAGCCCGTCATGTCCACATCGATTTTGGGCCGCGCCCGCAAGGCCGGCCTTTTTGATTTTAAGGCGTATAACCTGCGCGACTGGACGCACGACCGCCATCGTACCGTCGATGACGAGCCGTACGGCGGCGGGCAGGGCATGCTCATGAAGGTCGAGCCTATTGCCGAGGCCATCGAGGCTATTAGCTCCGAGGGTCCCAAGCCCACCGTGGTGTTCTTTACGCCCTGTGGCGAGCCCTTTACGCAGCATGTGGCCGAGCGCCTGCTCAAAAGCGAGCGCCTGCTGTTTGTGTGCAGCCGCTACGAGGGCGTCGACGAGCGTGCGTATGCGTATGCCGATGAGCGCCTGTCGATCGGCGACTACGTGCTCACGGGCGGCGAGCTGCCCGCTATGGTGGTGGCTGACGCCGTCGTGCGTCTCATCCCCGGCGCCCTTGGTGACGAGATGAGCAACGTCGACGAGTCGTTTTCGACCGCCGAGGACGGTGGCCTGCTCGAGTACGCGCAGTATACCCGTCCCGCCGAGTTCAACGGCGAGGGCGTGCCCGCCGTGCTCGTGAGCGGCGATCACGCCAAGGTCGACGCCTGGCGCCGCAAGAATGCCATCGAGCGCACCTGCCGCTGGCGTCCCGACCTAATCGAGACGGCGCGGCTTACGCCCGAGGAGCGTGCATACGCGCAAGAGATTCTGGACGCGTCGTATTCGCAGAGCGAGGAGTGAGAATGGTCCCATCGCAGCATTCCGTGCTAAGGGGTGCGTTTGAGTGGATTGTGGTCGTCGCGATCGCACTCGTCGCCACCTTCTTGATTCGCTCGTTTGTGGTCGAGCCCTTTGTGGTACCCACCGGCTCCATGGAGGACACGATCGAGATTGGCGACCAGATCCTGGCACAAAAGGTGAGCCTCGATCTCGGTCAGCCCGTCAAACAGGGTGATATCGTGGTGTTCCACAACCCCGATGTCACTTCCGAGCATGATGTTCTTGTCAAGCGTGTTATTGCCACGGCCGGCCAGACGGTCGACCTGCAGGACGGCAAGGTGGTCGTTGACGGCCAAGCGCTCGATGAGGACTATACGACGGGCATGAGCTGGCCGCTTTCGGTCCAAGCGCCTGGCGCCCAGGTGAGTTATCCCTACACCGTTCCCGACGGGTGCGTGTGGGTGATGGGCGACAACCGCGAAAACTCTGCCGACTCGCGCTACTTTGGTCCCGTCGATCGCTCTGATTTGATCGCTGTGGCGCTTGTGCGCTACTGGCCGCTCAACCGCATCGGCGCTATCGACTAAAAACCGCTATAGTACAGTACCTAACCGTGTAATCGTTTCGACGAGGGGATATTAGAGGCATGAACGCTTCATCGCTTTCCTTCCAAGACATCATCCTGCGCCTCCAGCAGTACTGGGGCGAGCAGGGCTGCGTCATTATGCAGCCCTATGACTCCGAGGTCGGTGCCGGTACCTTCCA
>JAHYYN010000094.1:0-9290 GCA_019424945.1 Collinsella sp.
TGCAAACTTCTGGTCGGGACGACTGGATTCGAACCAGCGACCCCTTGACCCCCAGTCAAGTGCGCTACCAAGCTGCGCCACGTCCCGAAGCTTTTGTTTGTTGCTCTGCTCTCGCTCGCAACAGGGAGTATATTAACCCGAAACTTTAGACTTGTGCAAGAACTTTTTTATAAATTTTGAAGCAAGTCCAAAATTGTATCTGCGAGCTGGGGTTTTGTTAGCACGGGAAGTTCTTGCGTGCCCGTTGTGCTTACGATCCAGGCCTTGTTAGTGTCGGTTCCAAAGCCCGAATCGGCGCGTGAGACATCGTTAGCGATAATGGCATCACAACCCTTGCGGGCGAGCTTACGCTGCGCGTACTCCACGACGTTATCGGTCTCGGCCGCAAAGCCGATTACGCGCCGCACTCCCTTTTGACGCGAAAGCTCGGCCAAGATGTCAACGGTCTCGACCAGTTCAATGCGATCCAAACGCTCGTTGGACTTTTTGAGTTTATGGTCGGCTGGAGCGGCGGGTGTGTAGTCAGCGACGGCAGCCGCACAAATGGCCGCATCGGCCGTCTGAAAGGCGCTCAGAGCCGCCTGCAGCATCTCTGTGGCGGTTTGCACACGCACGCACTCCACGCCGCGGGGAACATCGAGCGATGTCGGTCCCAACACGAGCGTGACCGCAGCGCCGCGGCGTGCGGCCTCCCCCGCCAGGGCGATACCCATCTTGCCCGAAGAGCGGTTGCCAATGAAGCGCACAGGATCGATCGGCTCATGCGTGGGACCGGCGGTAATCACGATGCACTTGCCCGCCAGGTCCTGAGGCGCTGGGTTGAGCGCCTCGCAGACAGCCTCGACGATGTCCTCGGGCTCGCTCATACGTCCCGTGTCCACGTCGCCGCAGGCAAGGTAGCCGCTGCTGGGTCCCACCACATGCACGCCGCGGTCGCGCAGCGTGGCCATGTTGGCCTGCGTCGCCGGCGCCTTCCACATGCCGTTGTTCATAGCAGGTGCGATCACGATGGGTCGCGGCGTCGCAAGCAGCGTGGTGGAGATAAGGTCATCGGCGATGCCGTTGGCCATCTTGGCGATGATATTGGCCGTCGCGGGCGCCACGACCACCAGATCGGGCTCCTGCGCCAGCGAAATGTGGTGGATGGGGTCAGACGGGTCGTCGAATAGGCCCACGGCAACGGGTTCGTTGGTGAGCGCACGGAAGGTGAGCGGGCCCACAAACTCGGTGGCATGCTCGCTCATAACGACCTTGACGCGCGCACCGCGCTTTTGCAGCAGGCGCACGATATTGCACGACTTATAGGCGGCGATCCCGCCGGTAATGCCCAGCAGGATCGTTTTTCCCTCAAGTTGCATTGAATTGTTGGATGCCGCCGTCATCGCTAGGCTTCCTTGCTCGGGAGTACCAGGAGGCGGTGGCAGTACGGGCAGTGCGTAATCTCGCTGCCGTCGTGGTTGAGGTCGCTCATGGACGATGCCTGCAGCGCGGTGTGGCAGACCGTGGGGATGTTGCCCTGGATGGTCTCGACGGCCAGGCCGCGGAACTGCTTGAGCAGACGCTCGTAATCGGTGAGCACGTCGGCCGGCAGCGTGGCGGCAAGAGCGGTGCGCTCCTTAGCGGCGGCTTCGATCTGAGCCTGCAAGTCGGCAGCCTTGGCGCGGGCGGCCATGGTATCGGCCTTCACGCCCTCTTCGAACTTGGCGATGATTGCCTGCGCGCGGGTCTCGCGGTCGAGCGCCTCTTTGTGGGCGACAACGACATCCTTGCGGGTGTGCTCAATCTTGTCCAGACGCTTGGCCAGGGTGGCGAGCTCGTTCTCCAGGTCCTGAACCTCGCGATAGTCAGAGCCGTCGACGTGGCGCTTCTTGGCGGCCTCGATGGCGTTGTTGGTCTGAATCTCGGTGGTGTTGAGATCGTCGAGCTCAATGTCCAGGTCCTTGCGTTGGGCGTAGAGCTTGGTCATCTCGGACTTGAGCTTCACATAGGTCTTACGCTTGGAAGCGAGCTCCTTGAGCTCCGGCATATTGGCAAGTTCGCTCTTGTTGCGGGCGAGCTCCAAATCGATCTGTTGCAGCTTGAGTAGCGTAGCGCCGGCGCTCATAAGTTCTCTCCTTTTGTCACAGTCCACCATTGGCAAGGGTTCAGTATTTTAATCGCATGACGGGGGTCGACCCCGGCGTCAACTGCAGAGTTCATCAATATATCAACGAACGGCTCCTCGGAGCGGTCGTGGCCGAGCAAGATCACCGGCAGCCCGCGCAAGGCAAGGTCCTGTGCCACGTGGTAGCCTGCCTCGCCCGTCACGATAACATCTGCGCCCGCGGCGATGGCGAGCTCTCCAAAGTCGCCTAAGGAGCCGCCCAAAATGGCGATGGTGCGGCACGGGTGATCTGCCTCGCCCCACACGCGCGGGTCGCTGCCAAACGCCGCTGCGGCGCGTGCGGCAAGGTTGCGCAGGCTGCAGGGGTCGTGGAGGGTCGCGAGTAAGCCCAGTCCGCAGGCCTCGGGGTCGTCCACGTGCTCCAACGAGCTTGCGGGCGCGGCGTCCAAAAGCCTACTTAGGCAGATACGTGCCTCGTGCGAGCGGTCCAGGTTGGTGTGGAGCGAGATAATGCTCACCCCGCAGCGGGCAGCCTCGTAGAGGGCCGCACTGCACTGGGGACGCGTCGCGCTGGGCGGACAAAATGCCTCGGGTGCCTTGATGTAGACGGGATGATGCGTGAGCATCACATTGGCTCCGGCTTCCAAGGTGCGCTGCACGTTGTCCCTGGTGGCATCGAGCGCGCAGGCTACGCCACGGATCTCGTCGTCGGGGTCGCCTACGGATAAGCCTACGTGGTCCCATGGTTCGGCGTCCGTCTTAGGATAGCGTGCCAGCAGTGCACGCTCGAGTTCCGCGATGATCATACGGCGCCTACGATCGAGAGCAGCGTCTGGGCAAACTCGTCCAGATCGCCTGGATTCACGCGATCATCGAAGGAGATGCGCAAGGCACCCAGCGCCTGTTCGCGACCGATGCCCATGGCGCTGAGCACGTGGCTGGGGTCCATGCTGCCGCTCGAGCACGCCGAGCCGGCCGAAACCTCAAAGCCGGCGGCGTCGAGCTTGACGATGAGCTCCTCAGAGTCCATGCCGTCAACGTAGATCGACACCATGCCCGGCAGGCGATCGGCCTGTGCGTAGTCGCCCATGGTGGCATGAATACGCGGATGAGCCGTAAGCGTGGCGTAGAGCTTGTCGGATAAGGACTGCAGCGTTGCGCGCTCCTGAGCCACATGGGGCATCAGCGCGCTGGCGGCAGCGGCAAAAGCCAGCTGCGTGCGCAGGTCCTGCGTGCCAGCACGGCGTCCGGCTTCCTGTCCGCCGCCAAAGATGCGGGGTCGCAGCGGCGTGCGGGTCTTAACGTAGAGTGCGCCAGATGCTACGGGACCGCCAATTTTGTGGGCGGCGACGGACATGGCGTCGACGCCCAGCTCGACGGCATCGAGCGGAATATGCAGATAGCCCTGGATGGCATCGGTATGGAACAGTGCGCCCACGGTATGCGCGGCAGCGGCAAGCTCGCGGATGGGCTGCACCACACCGGTCTCGTTGTTGGCGACCATAATGCTCACGAGCGCCACGTCGTCTGCGAGCAGATCGGTGAGCGCGCCGGGCTCAATGTAGCCCGCGCGACAGGGCTGCACCAGGTCGACAGTAAAGTCCACGGCGCGCAACAGCGGCAGGTTGTCCAGGATCGAATCGTGCTCGATGGCAGATACGATCACGCGGTTGCGCTTTCGGTCGCGCTGACGAGCGCCCTCGGCAAGGCCAAGGAGCGCCAGCTGGTTGGCCTCGGTGCCGCCGTTGGTCAGGATGATCTCGGACGGGCGGACGCGCGCGCCAAAGCTGTGGGCGATCTCGCGGCGTGCGACCTCCAGCCGCGCGGCGGCCTTGCGGCCGAGCGAGTGCAGGGAGTTGGGGTTGACGCCCGCAAGTTCACTCTCGTCGTACTCACGCTGCGCAATAAGCGCCTCGGCGCGCATGGGCGTCGAGGCGGCATAGTCAAGATTCACGGGTATGCGGTTTTGACCTGCGGTCATAAGGGTTTATGCCTCCTGTGCGGCCTCGTTGCCCAGCTTCTGCAGCAGCGCAACCTCGGCGGCGGGATCTTCGGACTTAAATACGGCGGAGCCTGCCACTAAGACATCGGCGCCGGCCTTGACGACCTCGGCGATATTCTTAGAAGAGATGCCGCCGTCGACCTCGATCATGGGCGACACGCCGTGGCGCTCGCACATGGCCTTGAGCTCGTGCAGTTTGGCGATGGTGCCCGGGATAAAGCTCTGGCCGCCAAAACCGGGGTTCACGCTCATCAGCAGCACGATATCGACGACCTCGATGATGCTCTCGAGCACGCAAACGGGCGTTGCGGGGTTGAGCACCACGCCGGCCTTGACGCCGCGCTGCTGCAGGTGCGTGAGCGTGCGGTGCAGGTGCGTAGAGGCCTCGTAGTGCACGGTAATCATATCGGCGCCGGCATCGGCATACCAATCGACGGTCTCGTCGGGGTTCGAAACCATGAGGTGTGCGTCGACTGGCACGTCGGTGGAGCGCTTGACGGCCTTGAGGATGTCGACGCCAAAGGTGAGATTGCCGGTAAAGTGGCCGTCCATTACGTCGAAGTGCACGTAGTCGGCACCGGCGATCTTGTCGAGTTCGCCCTTGAGGTTGGCCATGTCGGCCGAAAGGACGGACGGAGCGATTTTAATGGTACCCATGGTAGTAGCCTTTCTGCGCTAGTCGTTGAGCCCGTAGAACTCCTGCGATGGGACGCGGTCGGTGAGAATTTCGAGCGCCCTATCCAAAGTAACACCGTTGTAGAGCGTTTGCTCCACGGCAAAGGTGAGCGGAATATCTACGCCCAGTGAACGGGCGAGCTCGCTGACGCTGCGGGCCGCGACGGCGCCCTCAACCACCATATGCGTGCGCGCCTGGTACTCGTCGAGCGACACGCCGTGGGCAAACTCGTAGCCAAAGGTGCGGTTGCGCGAATGCTCCGAGGTGCAGGTGGCGATGAGGTCACCCATGCCGGCAAGCCCCATGCAGGTCATGGCCTGACCGCCGCGGGCGTGCACCAGGCGGCTGATCTCGGCCAAGCCGCGCGTCATGATAAGGGCGAGCGTGTTGTCGCCCGCGCCGGTACCGGCGGAAATGCCGCACACGATGGCGATGACATTTTTCATGGCGCCGCAAACCTCGACGCCGGTCATGTCCTGCGACAGGTAGATGCGGAAGGCCGTGGATAGAAGCAGGTCCTTAAAGGTCTCCCCTATCTGCGGGTCTTCGCTGGCGATGACAGCGGCCGAAAGCCCGCCGCGGCAGATCTCCTCGGCATGATTGGGGCCCGAGAGCGCCGCCACGCGCGCCTCGTTGCCGATCTCGCTGGCAATGACCTCGCTCATGAGCAGGCCGGACTCGGGCTCAATGCCCTTGGTAAGGCAGAGCACCGGGGTGTCGGCGGCGATGAAGGGCGCTGTCTGATGACATACGCTTCGCAGGTGCGTGGAGGGCACGGCGAAGATGATGGCCTCGACACCGTCGAGCGCCCGCGCCAGCTCCGTCGTGGCGACAACGTTGTCGGGCAGCTCGTAGCCCACCAGATACCGGGGGTTGCGGTGCTCGCCGTTAATGCCGGCAGCCGTCTGCTCGCTATGGGCCCACATGGTCACGCGCTCGGCTCGCGCGGCGGCAAGGCCGGCGACGGCGGTTCCCCAGGAGCCAGAGCCAATCAGCGCAACATTCATGACTCTCTCCTATTTATCGTCGGGCTCGGTGACGCGCTTGGTAAACGAGAGCTTGGACTCCTTACCGGCCATGAGCTTTTGGATATTCGAGCGATGGGCCCACACTACGGTGATGCCGATCATCGCCATGCAAAACTTGAGGCCCAGGCTGCTGTACGGAAAGACCGCGCAAGCGGCGATGGGAAGACCGATGGCAGCGGCGAGTGAGCCCACCGACACATACTTGGTGATGGCGACGGCCACGATAAACATGCCCAGTAGCGACAGGCCAATGGGCCAGTACCAGGCAAGGATCACGCCCAGACCAACGGCGATACCCTTGCCGCCATGGAAGTTGAGGTAGGGCGAGAAGATATGGCCCCATACAGCTGCCAGGCAAATGACGCCGAGCATCCAGTCGCCGGGGGCTCCAGGCGCCATGATGTTCGGCGGAAAACCATAGCCCATGTCGGCGATGAGCGGACGGGCGATAAGGACGCAGATGGCGCCCTTAAGGCAGTCGAGCAGTAGCGTGAGCGCGGCCACCTTGGGGCCGGCCACGCGCAGCGCGTTGGTGGTGCCGATGTTGCCGGAGCCCGCCTTGCGAATGTCCGTGTGGTTGAACACGCGGCCCAGGATCAGGCCAAACGGAATCGCTCCGATAAAGAACGAGGCCACGGCGCAAATGGCGGTCAGCAGAATCGGATTATGCATCCTTTTGCTCCTTCTTCCTAAAGAAGAGTCGAATGGGCGTGCCGGAAAAATCGAAGGTCGAGCGCATACGGTTCTCCACATAGCGCTGGTAGGTGTCGTTGACCAGGTCGCTGTGGTTGACGAAGAACGTGAACGTGGGCGGGTTGATGCCCGTCTGGGTCACGTAGTGCATGCGCAGGCGGCGCTTGCCGTCCACCACGGTGTGGCCAAACTCGCGCAGGTCGGTGAGGAAGGTGTTGAGGCGCGAGGTGGTAATCTTTTGCGAGCACGTCTTCTCGGCGGCGTCGACCATCGCCCAGATCTTCTCGACGCTGCGGCCGGTGAGGGCCGAGATGCGCAGGTACTGGGCCCAGGGAGCCATGACACCCAGACGGCGGTCGACGGTTTCCATGCAGGCCTCGCGCTTGCGGTCGTCGTCGAGCAGATCCCACTTGTTGAGCAGCACGACGATGGCGCAGCCGCGCTCAATGGCCAAGCCCATGACCTTCTGGTCCTGCTCGGTAACGCCCACGGAGGCGTCGACGACGAGCAGTGCCACGTCGGCGCGATCGATGGCGCGCAGGCCGCGGACCATGGAGTAGTACTCGATGTTCTCGTACACGGTGCTCTTCTTGCGAATGCCCGCGGTGTCGACCATGCGGTAGTGTTTGCCATCGCGCTCTACGACGGTGTCGATGGCGTCGCGCGTCGTGCCGGCAATGTTGGACACGATAGAGCGGTCGGCACCTAGGATGCGGTTGAACAGCGAAGACTTACCGGCATTGGGGCGGCCGATAATGGCGACGTTCAGGGCGTCGGGGAACTCGTCGGCGACCTCGTCCTCTTCCTCGGGGAGCAGGGCCACGATGTCGTCGAGCAGGTCACCCGTGCCATGGCCGTGCAGGGCCGAGAGCGGCGTGGGCTCACCGATGCCGAGCGAATAGAACTCCCAGATGTTGTCGTTCTCGCGATCGGGGTTGTCGAGCTTGTTCACCAGCAGAAAGACCGGCTTGTCGGAGCGCTTGAGCATGCGAGCGACCGACTCGTCCTCCTCGGTGACGCCGGTGCGGCCGTCGACCACAAACAGGATGACGGCGGCTTCCTCGGCGGCGGCGAGCGCCTGGTCGCGGATGGACGTGGCAAAGACGTCGTCGCTCTTGAGCGGCTCGATGCCGCCCGTGTCGACGATGGTGAACTCGCGGCCGTTCCAATCGGCCGTGTGATACGAGCGGTCGCGCGTGACGCCGCGGGACTCGTGGACGATGGCGTCCGAGGTCTGGGCCAGGCGGTTAACGAGCGTGGACTTGCCCACGTTGGGGCGACCGACGACGGCGACGATAGGTTTCATCTGCTCTCCTTTAATGGGTAGGGTCAGCGGAATTAGTAGAGTCGGCAGGCACAATGCCAAGGATGTGCTCCAGGGTATCGAGCAGCTCATGCGGCATGGTCGACACCACATGAACCTCGGCACCGCGACTGGTAAGGCTTGCGAGTAAATCGTCACGATGATACTCGTCAAGCGTCATGCCGTCAGCGTTGAACATGAGCTTAGGCACAAAGAGCATAACCCCCGACAGGTCTTGCGGCAGCTGCTCCAGGATGTCGCTCGCGACGATGAGGCCGGTCACGTCCACGTTGCCGCCAAAGTAGCGGTTTTTGATGGCCGTGACGGTGCCGGCAAGGCCGTGCGGCGATTCCACAAAGCGCGCGACCGTATCGCGCGCGCTGGCGCCCGAGAGGCACAGCAAGCGCTGACCACGGGCGGCGATTCCCTCGCGAACGCGGATCAGGCGCTCGGCATCGGCGGCGATCACATCGTCGGTCTCGTCCAGATAGGAGCGAATCATGCCGATGCCGTCATAGTACTGCGGGTAGCCGTCGTAAAAGTCTGCCTCGGGCGGCTCGATGCCGGCGTCCAGATAGAACTCGTCGCTCATCTGGAAGGTGTGGCGGCCAAAGCGCTCGAAGGCACGGTCCTGAAAGGGTCGGATCATGGCAATGGTTTCGCGCGCGAGCTCGGGCTTATCGCTGTAGGACCAGCTAAAACGGTTTTGGTGCTTGGTAAAGCCGAGCGGCACGATGCCCAGGCTGGTGATCTGCTCATGTTCCTCGCAGTAGCGCAGGGTCTTTTCCAGCTCCTCGCCGTCGTTCATGCCGGGGCACAACACGATCTGCGCGTGAATCTCGATGCCGGCTGCCATGATGGCCTCGAGCACGTCCATGCCGCGCTGGGCGTTGCGACCCATCATGCGGCGGCGAATATCGGGGCTCACGGCATGGACCGACACGTTCATCGGACTCATGTTGCGGTCGATGACGTTTTGCACGTCCTCGTCGGAAAGGTTCGTGAGCGTGACAAAGTTGCCCTGCAAAAAGCTTAGGCGGTAGTCATCATCGCGAATGTAGAGCGTGGAGCGGCCACCCTTGGGCAGCATCGTCATAAAGCAGAACACGCAGGCGTTGACGCAGGTACGCATGCCGTCAAAGATGGGTCCATCGAACTCAAGGCCCCAATCCTCGCCGGGAAAGCGATCGAGCTCCACGGGGGTGACGGTGCCGTCGCGCGGGTCGAAAACCTCCAACTCGACGGTGTCGTCGTCGGCTTCCCAGAGCCACACGATCATGTCGGTGAGCTGCTCACCGTTGACCTTGAGCACGCGCATGCCCGGCTCGATACCCACATCCCATGCGGGCGATTCGGGACGCACGTTCTTAACGAGCGCGCCCTCACCCGGCTCGGGGTCGCGGCTGCGCCCGTAATCGGCCACCTCGGTGGCGTATGCGGGTACGGTCTGGTCCATGATTAGCGGCAAAGCTCCTTGATGCGCG
>JAHYYN010000095.1:0-3855 GCA_019424945.1 Collinsella sp.
TCGATCCGGCGCTTCGCGCCCGCGTGCTCGATTACCTGGGTATGCTGCATATCCGTTCGGTCGACCTGATCGGCCCGACGCTTGCCGTGCTGTCGTCGCTCATCGGTGTGCCGCCCAAGTGCGTTGCGGGCGTGATTCACAAGACCGATGACCGCTATTTCCATCGTATCGAGGCCATGGAGTATTTCGTTGAGCACGATGACGGGCGCGGTTGCGACGATCTGTCGGGTGCCGATATCGTGCTGCTGGGTGTGTCGCGTACATCCAAGACGCCGCTGTCGATGTATTTAGCCTATCAGGGCTACAAGGTCGCCAATGTCCCACTGGCGCATGGCATGGAGCCGCCGAAGTCGATTTACGAGGTTGACCCGGTGCGGTTGTTTGGTCTGATCTCGACCGTCGATGTGATTTCCGAAATTCGCGATAGCCGCTTGGGCGATGACTACGCCCGTGCCGTTGCCGGCTCCTATGCCGAGCCCGAGAGTGTGCGCAGCGAGCTTGAGGAAGCCCGTGCCCTCATGAAGCGCCTAGGCTGCTTTGTGGTGCGTACCGATGGCAAGGCCATCGAGGAAAGCGCTGCCGAGATCATTAGCCACTTGGAGGAAATCCAAGATGCCCGTGCCCGCCGCGCCGCCCGCCGCGCTCAACAGCAGTAGTCCTTTCTGTGATGATTTTTCTGGGACGGGGATTAAAAAAATCACTAGGTACTCAATGATTTTTTTAATCCCCGTCCCAGAAAAATCATCGGAGTGGCTAAATAGCCTGAATTGATAAAGCGATTTAGCAAAAATATCGCATCTGACCTGCATTCTTCTTGTAGTGGTATCTTCATAAGGTAACCAACTTTACCTACCGTTTACCGCCTGTTTTAGCACGTTTACCAAACCGCGCACCCTCTGCTCAAGCCTGCCCAAAACCCGCCGTATAGTTCCCTCACGGCCTGCATCCGGCGGGTCGATTCGTTACCACGGTCGTGCGCGTAAGCGCATGGAAGGGGAAGTATCGTGAGCGATTGCAAGAGGGTTTACCGTTTTGGAACCGACGCCCAGGGCACCTGTGTCACCGAGGGCGACAAGTCCATGAACTTCGTGCTTGGTGGCAAGGGCGCTAACCTTGCCGAGATGAGCCGTATCGGCCTGCCGGTTCCCGGTGGCTTTACCATTACCTGCCAGACTTGCGTTGAGTACTCCGGCGCCGGCAACGTGTGGCCGGAGGGCGCGCTCGACGAGATCGTTGCCGCCGAGGTCGACCTCGAGGCCCGCTGCGGCAAGAAGCTCGGCGATGCCTCCGATCCGCTGCTCGTGTCGGTCCGCTCGGGCGCTCCGTTCTCCATGCCCGGCATGATGGACACGGTTCTCAACCTGGGCCTCAACGACGATTCCGTCCAGGGCCTTATCGCCCAGACGCAAAACCCGCGCTTTGCCTGGGATAGCTACCGCCGCTTTATCCAGATGTTCTCCAACGTCGTCATGGGTGTCGATGCCGACTTGTTCGAGAATGCCCTGACCCAGGCCCGCCTGGTCGCCGGCGTTCGCGTCGATTCCGAGCTTTCGGCTGAGGATCTCCAGGAGCTCGTCGAGACGTTCAAGGGCATTTTCTCCGACAATGTCGAGGCCGCCCTGTACCCCGAGCTCGAGGTCGCGGACGGCAGGCCCATCTTCCCGCACGATCCGGAGCTCCAGCTGCGCCTTGCTATCCAGGCCGTCTTCGGTAGCTGGATGAACGAGCGCGCCTGCATCTACCGCAAGCAGCATGGCATTTCCGATGACCTTGGAACCGCCGTCAACGTCCAGGCTATGGCGTTTGGCAATAAGGGCGAGACCTCAGCGACTGGCGTCGCCTTTACGCGCAATCCGGCCGACGGCACCAAAGAGTTCTACGGCGACTTTCTGGTCAACGCCCAGGGCGAGGACGTCGTCGCCGGCATCCGCAACACCGAGCCCATCGCCGACCTCAAGACCACCCCGGGCCTCGAGTCCGCAGGCGAGGAGCTCGAGCGCGTGTTCCTGACGCTCGAGGATCACTATCGCGATATGTGCGACATCGAGTTCACCATCGAGCAGGGTAAGCTCTGGATGCTCCAGACCCGCGTGGGCAAGCGTACCGCCACCGCCGCCCTGCGCATCGCCATCGAAATGGTCGAGGAGGGTCTGATCACCCGTGAGGAGGCCGTGAGCCGCATTGACCCCGCGCAGCTCGACCAGCTCCTGCACCCGCAGTTCGACTCCTCCAAGAAGTACGAGGCGCTCGCATGTGGCCTTAACGCCAGCCCCGGTGCCGCCGTGGGCGAGGTCGTGTTCTCGAGTTATGACGCCGTCGCGCGTTCTGCCGAGGGCCACAAGGTCATTCTGGTCCGCTGGGAGACCAACCCCGACGACCTGAAGGGTATGGTCGCCGCCGAGGGTATCTTGACGAGCCATGGTGGCAAGACGAGCCACGCCGCCGTTATCGCCCGTGGCATGGGTACCCCCTGCGTCTGTGGTGTCGAGCGTTTCCATATCGACGCGGCCGAGAAGGTCGTGCGTATCGAGGGTAGCGACCGCGTGCTGCACGAGGGCGACATCATCTCCATCGACGGAACCCAAGGCATTGTCGTCGATGGCTCTGTCGATTTGGTCTCCGCCGAGCTCACCGGCGACCTGGACACTATCCTGTCCTGGGCCGACGAGATTCGCCTGGACGAGACCTGTGGTCATGCCAACCATGTGCGCGTCAACGCCGACAATCCCGAGGATGCCGAGCTTGCCCTCGAGTTTGGCGCCGAGGCTATTGGCCTGTGCCGCACCGAGCACATGTTCCTGGGTGATCGCAAGAACATTATCCAGAGCTTCATCCTGTCCGATGACGAGGCTGTGAAGCAGCAGGCCCTGGCCGATCTGCTCAAGGTCCAGACCGAGGATTTCTTGGCGATGTTCAAGACCATGTCCGGTCGCGACGTGGTCGTTCGCCTGCTCGATCCGCCGCTGCATGAGTTCCTGGATGATCCGCGTGAGCTCGAGGTCGCCATCACCAAGAAGGAAGCCGCTGGCGCCAGCGAGGAGGAGCTTGCCGCCCTGCGCGCCCGCCTGCGTCGTATCGACGGCATGGTCGAGTCCAACCCGATGCTCGGCTTGCGCGGCGTGCGCCTGTCCGTCGTCTTCGGTGACCTGCCGCTCATGCAGGTCCGTGCCGTGGCAACGGCTGCCGCCCGCCTTATCAAGGAAGGCGTCGACCCGCGTCCCGAGATTATGGTTCCGCTCGTTTCCATTACGGCCGAGCACGTTCAGACTCGCGAGGTCATCGAGCGCGTGATCGCCGAGGTTTCCTCCGAGGAAGGTGTCGAGCTCAACATTCCCGTGGGCACGATGCTCGAGCTGCCGCGCGCTTGCATGGTCGCCGACGAGATTGCGCAGCATGCCGACTTCTTCTGCTTTGGCACCAACGACCTCACGCAGACGACGTTCGGTTTCTCGCGTGACGACGCCGAGGCTAAGTTCATCCCGCTGTACATGCACAAGAAGATCTTGAAGGACAACCCCTTCGAGACCATCGACTCGGCGGTACTCGAGCTGGTGCGCATGGCCGTGGTGAAGGGTCGCGCTACCAACCCCGGCATGCACTTTGGCGTGTGCGGTGAGCACGGCGGCGACCCTAAGTCCATCAAGGGCCTGTTCAACGTGGCCGATGTGGACTATGTGTCCTGCTCGCCCTACCGCGTGCCTCTCGCACGCCTGGCTGCCGCCCAGGCCAAGCTCGAGGCGAAGCGCTCCGCCTAACGTTTTGGGTATAGACGCCTAGCGTAGCCCCCTTCATTCGTGAGGCGGGCGGTTATCATGTGCGGGTTTTGTCTTTTTGTCTGCGTAAAAAATTGTTCTT
>JAHYYN010000096.1:0-3667 GCA_019424945.1 Collinsella sp.
CAAAAAGCCGGACCGGTGGTTTCGACGCTGGCCCCCTGACGTTCTACTGTTGAACGGCAAATAACCCATGATTTCGCCTACCGACATATCCACCTCCGCCTCTCGCGTGCTTGCTCAATACGACGTCAGCGAAGCATATTTATTTGGCTCGTTTGCCCGAGGCGAACAAACGCCCGATAGCGATATTGACTTGCGCCTAGTCTGCGGCAACACCATGACGTTCGGCACGCTTTACGAACTCTCCCATGAGCTCGAGAGGGAACTTGGGCGAAAGGTTGATATCGTCACCAACCCACCAGAGCACATGCGCCTGCCCTTCCGCAAAAGTATCAAGCAAGATGAGGTGCGTGTCTATGAAGCTCTGTAAGCAGGACGAGGCGTTAGTGTGCTCCGGCATGATCAGCAAGTCTGAATTTTGTCGCATACTTCCGGACTCGGTGAGCCTTAGAAGCAAGTATTGAACTCAAACTCGGTTCCAGACACCCTCTTGCTATTTGAATACAGGTATCGCCCTAGCGATAGTATGTTATACTATCGCTAGGGCGATACCTGTTAGGAGACTCGCGTGGAACTATGGCATGGTTCTCAGAAAATCATTGAGGCTCCCCAGCTTGGCCTGGGGAAAATCCATAACGACTATGGACAGGGATTCTATTGCACAGAGAGCCTCGACCTTGCAAGGGAATGGGCATGCTCTCGGGATGCCGATGGCTTTGCGAATCGCTATGAACTCGATATAGCCGATCTCAAAGTTCTCGACTTGCTATCGCCGCAATATTGCGTCCTGCATTGGATAGCGTTGCTCGTTGAGCATCGTTCTTTTCGCAAAGATACCGCCATTGCCGCGGGGGCGTGCGAATATCTCCATGATCACTTTCTACCTCGGACGAGCACTTGCGACGTAATAAGGGGGTGGCGTGCGGACGACTCGTACTTTAGCTATGCCAGAGCTTTTGTAAACAATACGATCACCGTCGATCAGCTTGGACGATCTATGAGGCTCGGTAACCTGGGGGAGCAGATTGTGCTCAAAAGCGAGCGTGCGTTTAAGAGCATTCGTTTTGCTGGATTTGAACGCGCGCAGCAAGCTCTGTATGGTCCATTGGCCAAGGAACGAGATGAAGCGGCAAGGGCGCAGTATCGGGAGCTCCTTGCCGAAAACCCGTTTGAGGGAATACGTATCGTCGATATCATTCGAGAGGGGATGACGGGCGATGACCTACGCCTACAGTGAGATGTATCTCGAGGATGCCATGAGAACGCTGGGCGAGGCGGTCGATTTTGCTCTCTGTGACCAAGGGCTGACTCCAGCCGAGTTAACGGCGATCATGTCGAACGCTCTTGAGATGAAACAGTTTGAGCGCGGTATGCCTCGCGTCGTCTGCGGCATGACGGGCGACGAGCTCGCGCGCGATATTATCGCCCATGCGGGACTGACCCCCGTCAAATGTAGGGAGTCCTATCCGTTCGACCGTTCGCCTCAGTATTGGGCGGGGTGGGTTATGGCCTATACGCAATGGATGAGCAGCTTGGGCTTTAATAAGCTACTCGAAGTCGCTCCGCTCGATTGGATCATCGGCTCGTACCATCCGCTCCACGAGGCCTCCGAAGATAAATTCGCCCAGATTGTCATCGAAAAATGGAACTACGCCCAGGCAGACAAAAAGGGCCTCAAGGCGGCACGAAAGGCTGCCGGACTAACGCAAAAACAGCTCGCCGCCCAATCGGGGGTTAAGCTTCGCGCCATACAACTCTACGAGCAGAACCAGCTCGACCTACGCCGCGCCTCGGTTTCCTCGGCATTGGCGCTTGCAGACACCCTAAACTGCACCATCGAAGACCTCGTCTGGCAACCGATTGCTCTGGAGTACGACTCGCAGGCTATTTCGTCTGTAAAGCTATAGAGGAGTCAGACATGCCTTGGAGCTATGTTCAACAAGATGACGGCGCTGATTGCGTTGCTCAAGAAGATCATTCAACTGCGCACGTGGCAAATTCAGCATCACCGATTTTGCTCGGCGGCACCACGTCAATCGACGAAGCTATTCGGCTGACCATTTCGAACATGCCCAACGCGCTCAGGCTCTTGGAGAACTCATGATGGCGGACACGAAGCGGGGAGCGCATCCGTTCGCGCCGCTCGTGCTCGATGATGCCGGTTCGCTCGAAGATATGGCCGCGGCCGTGATGCGCCTGCACAGCACGTTGATGACGGTCGGGCGCTGCTATACAACCGACGCCACAGGCGACCGGGCCGCGCTTGAGCTTGGACGCGTCGAGTCCGTGCTTGCGGGTGCATTCTGTACGATATTCGGTCAATCGCCGGCCGATCGCTTCGCAGACATCTTTGACCAGGTCACCTACGTGGCCGAGCACATGGTCAAGGACCACATCTTTGAAGACGGTAACAAACGAACCAGCCTTGTCTTTGCGTTGTCCGTCTTAAGGTTCGCAGGCACTCCGGTCGTGCTGTCTGACAGCCCCGAACCAAAAGACAACCAGTACTACGCCTGGATCCAGGACCTCGTTTCCAGTCGCCGCACGAACAGCGAGATAGCCGAAGAGCTGCGCTGCGGATTCGTTGCGGGCACGGGCGATCTGTCGCTCGTATAGAATCTAAGCATCCGCACGCCGGTTAATGAATTGATTGGACACCACATGGAGATCCCCAGCACTCTGTGCAGCAATGTGTACGACTTCGCGTTTTGCCCCGAGCCCTGCTACGACCGCTTGGTTGACCTCGCCGACCCCGAGGACTGGGGTCCCGGCAACCGCATCCTCAAAAACTACCTGTCGTTCTCGTTTAGCCGCGCGGTGTTCCTGACCGAGCGCGACGTGGACCAGACCACGCCGTCCAATCTGCCGCTGGTGTTCGACGAGGACCGTTGCCTGTTCAACACCGGCCTGTACACGCGCCGCTACGAGACCATCTACGGCCTGTTTGAGCCCAACACCAAGCCCGACGCGCGCCAGCGCTGGTTTTTGAAGGGCTTCTTTAAGGAGAGCGACCCCATGCTGGTCTCGTTTGAGTACCTGCCGTGCCGCGTGCGCTTTGCCGAGGACCCCTCCGAGCTGGTCTTTGACTATCGACTGCCCATCCGCTCCAACATCGACCACATTCTGGGCGACGAGGAGAACCTTATGCGCATCCCCGCCAGCCTGATGGGGGAGGACAACTCGCTGCTGCTGCGCCGCGCTTTTGAGGGCGCCGTCGTCGAGGCCGCCCGCCGCGCCGCCGCAAACTACACGCTCGCTGTGCCGCAGTTCTACGGCGGCCGGATCCAGCTGATCTTGCCGCTGTGCCTGACCGGCGACAAGCCCGAGCTGGCGCTGACCATCCAGCGCGAGGACGGTTTCTACGCAGCGCGTACCTGTCTCACGCTCGACATGGCTTACAACAACGCGCGACTTATCTGCCGTCCCGAAACCTCGTGGATTAAACGATAAAGGGTGGTTAAGCTGCGGTTTTGTTGGTTGACTGGGTTGAAACAGTGCGGTTTGCTCTCACGAATTTAAAATCGAGGGCAAAAAGTTCTTGGTAAACCGCGCACGGCTATGTTAGTATCTCTTTTGCCGAAAGGCGACGGGCGATTGGCTCAGGGGTAGAGCATATCCTTCACACGGATGGGGTCACAAGTTCGAATCTTGTATCGCCCACCATCAAAAG
>JAHYYN010000097.1:0-36373 GCA_019424945.1 Collinsella sp.
CGAGCGCCGCAAAGGCCGCATGCCGGATGCTCCCGGGCACGCCCCGGCGATGGGAGGCACCCGCAACGGAAATCCGCATGCGGGTTTATTGTACCCCGCCGCCAAGTGTAATTTCGACAAATATAGGTGGGCGGTAAAGGTTTACCTCGGGTGACCGCCAAGGGCCAAAATGAACGCTTCGTCCCCGGGCGATTGGCCCTGGCGCGCCATGGAGTGTCCCGGAGTGCCGGCATAAAAGGAACGTCCCCATCTGCCGACTAGAGGGCGCCGACGCCGAGGAGGATAGCGTAGGTGGTGGATTCGCCAAGTCTGAGCTCGTCGCCGGGGTTGAGCTGAGCGGAGCGGCCGGGCTCGACCTGGATGCAGACGTTCGTCGCGCCGTTTACCACCATGGTTCCGTTGGTGGACGACAAGTCCTCGACGTGCCAGATATTTTGAGCATCGCACCAGATATGGGCATGGCGGGCCGAGACGTCGTCGGTGATGCCGCCCTCCCCCGTTGCCAGCGCGCCGATCTCAACGCCTTCCTCACTCGGCTGAATCCAGCGCGGGACGCTCACCACGTAGCCGTTTTGCACGCACAGCAGTCCCAGCGGATGCGCCGGCGCGACCTCGTGCTCGCCCGCGACCGAAGATGTGCTCAGCGAGCGCGGCGTCGACGTGTCGCCGCCACGGGTCGCATGAGCGCGGCGGCTCGCCCGACTTGGAACTAAGGCGGGCGTGAGAGCAAACGGCATAGGGAACGAATCTTGCGGATGTACTCCTCGACGTCAGGCAGGTAAGCCCCACGAAGTCACCGGGGAGGCCCAAGCGGCCCGGCACCACTTCCAGATTCTGACCAGGGCGAGTCGTTCGCCGGTGGCTGAAGGCTCGCTCCCACCCAAAAGGGGAGATTCGCGTTGTTCCCCAATCGCTCTCGCATCTTTCATTTTGCTCGAGGTGGGCTATAAAAACTTTCCTGGTGAAAGGCGGCGATTGGTTTCCTTTCTTTCTAGAGGAGCGCGCCTGTAATCTGTTTTCATCCTAAATCAAGTTAAGATCGGACCTTCCAGAGGCAAGTCGACTCAAACTGCGAGGCTCCATGTTGGAATAAAGAGCGCTGTCGAAGTGCCAACAACACAAAGCTTGCCAGTCTCAAATAGAACCTTTTGGGAGTCCGATTGGGCCGCACACCGAATCCCCGCTGGTGGTTTTTTATAGCTGCGCAACAATAAACAAGGTTAGTGCCAGTCCAGCATGAAATTGAGGAACGTATGCATTTTTTTCTCAGTAAGTGATCGTCGTTACTGCTTCGATGAGGTCACTCGCAATTGCTTTCAGGTTGACCAAGCATCAGAAGATGCGCTTCGCATATTTGAAGCATCGGGAAGAACGGTCAACTCGAAGTTGCTAACAAAGTCACTTGCTGCGAAAGGCTACGACCAAACGACCATAGCAGAACTTGAAGACGACATTGATGAGTATCAACGATTGTCTGAGCGGACTTTCTTAACAAAAGACACGCCTCGAAAACTTAGATCCATCGAACTCCACGTTTCACATGCATGCAACCTTGGTTGTAGTTACTGTTTTGCCGGTAAAGGAGATTATGGAACGTCTCCTCTGCTGATGACAGACGAGATAGCCTTCAAGGCGGTCGACTACCTCGTCGCAAGTTCATCGGAAAACGAAACGCTTGCGATCGTCTTTTTTGGTGGGGAACCCATGATTAACGAGCCGCTGATATGGAAAACGGTCGACTATTCAAAAAGAATATACCCCAATAGAAACTTTACCTATTCTATTACGACCAACGGAACGCTTTTGAATGACACTGCTATGAATTCTTTCAAGGAGCACGGGTTTTCTGTTCTGATTAGTCTCGATGGTACAGGATGCAAGCACGATGCATCGCGCCCGTACAAGACGGGAGGCGGCTCTTTCTCCGATATCGACAAAAACGTTCGTCGTTTTTCCGAGTCGTTCCCCTTCGGCGCAAGAGCGACCTTAACAAATAATAACTGTAACCTTGTTGAAGACTATCTTCAGTTTAAAGAGATGGGCTTCAGAAGGATTTACTTCTCGCCCGTGAGCTCATTCGATGAGAATATCAAACTCGACGAACACTCATTAAACAAAATCAGGGCGGGCCTAATAGATTTGGCGGATCAATATCTCAAACAGATTGATCAAGGGGAAAAGCCCTTGTTTAGAACATTGAAAACTGCAGTTGATTTGATTATGAGCAACAGGATCGCCTTTGTCGGATGCGGGGCTGGCAGGCGTTTTATTTCCGTGACTCCCGAAGGGGACGTATACCCCTGTCACAGGTTTGTCGGGATGATGCGATTCAAAATGGGCAACATCGTCACCGGAATTGACGAAACTAGGTATATTGAAAACTGGAGTCAGGGTGTCGAAAAAAGAATTGACTGTACGGACTGTTGGGCTCGGTCTTTCTGTGGTGGGGGCTGTAGCTGGGAGGCTGCAGGCGAGCACGGCTACTTGCCCAAGAGTCTACACCCTGCATCATGTGAATATAGAAAAATGTGCTACGAGATGGCTTTTGACCTTATTTCCCGCCACTCATCTTCGCAGGAGAAAAATCAACGAGAAGCTACTGTATCGGAATAAGCGGTTCAGCGCATTGCTGTCACCATTGTGGAGGTGTTCGTTCTTCTGATTACCGTCTGCGAAGCTTATTGCTACGTTCGCCGAAACCATTCTAGAAATATGGTGAACTAGACATCTTGGTTTGTTATACACAATATTGAGGTTTTTCTGCACTCAAAGGGAGGTAGTCGTGAAGCATATTCATCCGATTAATCCAGGAAGTGGCGACGAGGCAGGCGTGAAGCCGATGTCTTTTGACTGCCTCTTGGGCATTACTGACATCTGTACTGTTTATGATAAAGCAGATGGCTGTGGTGCATACGATTACTGCGACTATGACATGGATGGCGGCAGCATCTGCGTTGTAGATCACTGTGGCATTGATCAAACGTAGTCTCTAATTGGATTAAGGTGAGGAGCTGTTATGAAGCATATCCATCCTGTTGGTTCAAATGAACATCCTCCCGTTGAGCCTTGTTGTCTTGGAGTTGATATATGCAATTTTTACGACATCGCCGAGTGCCCTGTTGCGGATTGGTGCTATGTCGATAAAGAATCAAGCTGTGTTTTGCCAGCAGATTGGTGCGATCCAGTTGACGAGTAGTTTTGTGGCTAGGAACTATTTGGTCCAATTCAGAATAAGATGGGAACAAATACCAAAATCTCGTGTCTGGGAGGAGTTATGCCATTATTGCAAGGTCTCGTTGGATTAGCCTTTATACTTGCGTTATATCTGGCACCTTTTTTAATTCTATTCTTCATTATCCGACTCTTTCTTCGGAGAAAATAGGAGTGTCACGCAAACATTAGCGTAGCTTTCTTCCAATATGAGCCGAGCATTGGCAAGTGGAATAAGAAGCCCGACCGTTCGCCACATGAAAGTGATCGGACGGGCTTCTCTATTTAACCCGGGCCGCCACCCATAGCGGCTTTCCAAGCGTATTCTCAGTGCAAAGCAATCGTCAGTTTAATCCTATGCGCTGATACCGCATTTCATTTGTTCGGCTCGAATTCTACGGCCTGGCAACCCTCGCACTCTCCGGCAAATGGATTGAACGCGAAGGCAGAGATGATGTGTGCGTGGACATCGAGGCTGCTGTAGGCAACATACTGGGACATGGACCCCCGCTGCGCGTGGTATGCGGCCCGGCATATTCATTGCCGTCCAACCCCGTGTAGTTGCAGCAAAGGGTGGAACCTCAATGCTCAGCTCATGTTGTCCGTGGGACACGAGAATCGTAAGCACACTTTGGTGCGATTCTCACGCTGATACTGAGCCACCTGGAATAAGATACGTCGCGACAACACTTCGCTTCACCTCTGTCTCGACAAGATGACGTAGACTAAAGTTTCCTTTAGTAAGAGAACGAGAACTATATCTGAAAGCGTTGCGATGGCGTGAAGGCACCGAGTCCGAACCGCCTGAATGCTACGTGCATCTGCATCGCCTTTTTGTTATCTCTGCCAGTTGGGTAGCACTACACTTGTCATCATTTACCCTGGTACATGCTGCCTAAATCCACTACCCCTTCTACCGCGCCGACCATCTCGTCATCGTGAGAGACAACGATGATCAGCTGGCTTTGCTTGTTGCGCTTAACATAGGCCGCAAGCTCGGCGCGGCTTACAGCGTCTAACCCAGTCGTGGGCTCGTCGAGTACCAAAACTGACGACTTGCGTGAAATCGCCGACCATAAGTACACTCGGCGCAGCTCACCGCCCGAAAGCGC
This sequence comes from Collinsella sp., assembly GCA_019424945.1. Taxonomy (GTDB): domain Bacteria; phylum Actinomycetota; class Coriobacteriia; order Coriobacteriales; family Coriobacteriaceae; genus Collinsella. The sequence goes on from JAHYYN010000097.1 coordinate 4,323, forward strand.
GGAGCAACGTTTCCCGAGCAACTCCTTCACGCTGTTTTCCAGCGAAAGTAGGCCATCTACACCCCGGTGATAGGAAGAAAAGGGCGTGTCGAAATACTCTAACAGCTCTTTCACCGTTTCGTCCGGCGCGAAGCACGACTGTGGGCAGCACGATATCTCTCTCGCACGTATGTAATCCAAGTCGCATTCTTCGATTGGCACGCCGTTGTATTTTACTTTGCCTTTCGATGAGTATAGCCCGAGCATCAAGTAAAGAAGTGACGTCTTGCCTCTTCCGTTTTCCCCAACTATGCAATATGTACCAGGACCGGAAAACTTGAAAGAAAACCCGCCGAGGACCTCTCGGACAGATCCGTCTGGAAGGGCAACCGAGAATTCCAAATCAGATACCGAAATGTCATTTATTTCATCGAGTTTAGCTAAATCGGTCCGATTCCACCCCGATCTCTCCTTTTCTCTCGTCGCGATAGCCGTCCTATCCCATGATGCTTTGGCATCTTGATAGGATTTGAACAATGACATCATACTTTTCAAAGTCTTAAAGAGAACCGCGAAGTATGTACCGATGATAGTGTACTCGCCTATTGACATAGTTCCGTTAATGATTCGTACTCCGGAAACAACAAGTATCACCGCTTGAAACAACGCTGCGAAAAGACCATCGAGCGATGTCAGAGAATATGATAGCTTTCCGGAGCGCAAAACTTTGGGAAAATAGCTCTTAAACCCAGCGTCGAGCGCTTGTTCGCTCTTGCCGTACGAAGATGTCAGTTGAATGTTGAGAATCTGATTAAGCTGCGATGCAATTGCGGCGTAAAAGGCGCTGTCCGCCTCTTTCTTCTCATACGTGACCCTATACAAAAGTTTCCTCAACCCAGTAATTACACAGAAATACACGATGAGGAGAATGATGGAAAACACCGCGAGAGTTGAATCAATTGACCATATGATAAGCAATACGATGGGAATGGCTACAATGGACAGCGGCGCACTGATAAAATTCGCCAAAACGAAGGATGAGACCACGCTGGAGTCGGAAATAATCCGTTGCGTTGTATAGGCTGGATCGATGGTCCGACTCACCAAGTAATCGTCTCTTTCAAAACGCAAGACGGCCTCCCTGAGAAGATCAAAGGAAAGTCTCGTGGTTATGCGAATGGAAAGTGTTCCTGCAAAATAAGTAAAGAGGGTGGAGAAAACTCCTATTGACGCAACCAGGAGCGCGAAGAGTACGGCGTCTCTTTCGCTGCGGTTACCGAGAAGAAAATCTAAGAATTTCCCGTTCACGTATGGCATGGCATAGGAGAGAGCGGTTCCAATCACCGTGATAGCAATGAAGACGAAAGCCCCTTTTGCTCTGATGAACCTCGAGAGAACGCATCGAATCAAGGAAGGCCCCAATCTACCCGCCACAAAACATCAATCACTGATACCTTACACCTCAACACAACAGGAGCGAAGATTTGCCAATGAGACTGCTTTAAGATTGCCTTGGGCCAATACGATCTCAAGCTCTTCCTACAAGAGAGTCGGAATCGGACATCTCCTCCGACGAACCTGGCAATCGGGCGGTTGAAATATCTTTTTCAACCGCCCGATTGCCACAATAGATTTGAGCATCCGCCCACAAACGTCCGCGTTTTATACCCATCAAATCCTTTGCCTTTTGTCGTCTAGACTAGAAAAATCGCTCGAAATAACGCAACCGGCCTGCTCGTTTGAAGAAACCTAAGCCCGTAACGTAGATGTGCAAACTTCCGAAACGCCTTGCGCGGCATAGTGCGTATAAACTTCGTCAACCGCCTCAGAAATATCTGAGTATCGCGCCGGGTCAAAAGCATACGATGTCGCAGCTATACCCTGCACCCATTCGGAACGCGGATTAATTGAATAGCCACACAGCATCATCATACATGCATCTAGACCTGATTTCCCAAGTATCCGACGTATTGATGAGAGCATCGCGGGTCGCCCCTGCACCATCGTCGTCACCCCTATTAGCAGTATTTACCGTTTTTCTCTAAATGCGTATCGCCACCCTTAAGAATACGAAGTGTTTTATCCAGACCCGATTGTCCTCCATCTCAAACGAAGGGATAAGGAATCTCATCCGGAATCGGCAGTAACGGAGGATTCACAACGACAAGCGAAAAACATGAGTCATCTCTCAGAGGGGAGTAAAGGCTCCCCTCAAGCACCCTAGTTTCGTCATCCAAAGAGTTGATGGCAGTGTTTTTCTTACAAAGGTCGACAACAAAAGGGTTGATTTCTACAGATGTTACATCCATGCCACAGTTGGTAAGTATCAGGCCCTGTATTCTGGGGCCAGAACACAAATCGAGAGCCTTCCGTGCGCTCTGCGGTGTAAGGCGCCAATCTCAGCAAATCTGTCCCACAATACTGCGCTGAAGAACAAGACGGAACCCCTGAGCCAAACTCCCCTATACCTTATTAAGGCTAAGACAGGCAAGTTCACGCACCCGGCATATTCCAGAATAACATCCTATTGTTTTAGATGCTCTACAAGCATGAACAGCCGCGAATCGGAAAGATCTTCTAGTTTCGCCCCGACTGACCGCCAAGGGCCAAAATGGCCCCTCCATCCCCGGGCGACTGGCTCTGGCGCGCCGAGGAGTGTCCCCAAGTGCCGGCAGAAAAGAAACGTCCCTATCTGCCGGCTAGAGGGCACCGAAGAGGATGGCGTAGGTAGTGGATTCGCCGAGCTTGAGCTCGTCGCCGGGATTGAGTTGGGCGGAACGGCCGGGCTCGACCTGAATGCAGACGCGCGTGGCCCCGTTTACCACCACGGTTCCGTTGGTGGACGACAAGTCCTCGACGTGCCAGATATTTTGAGCATCGCACCAGATATGGGCATGGCGGGCCGAGACATCGTCGCCGACGTCGGTAATATCGCCCTCACCAGTGGCCAGCGCACCAATCTCAACACCCTGCTCACTCGGCTGAATCCAGCGCGGGGCGCTCACGACAAAACTGTTTTGTACGCGCAGCAAGCCCAAGGGGTGCGCCGGAGCGGGTTCGCGTTCGCCCGCGGTCATCGACATGCCAAGCGAACGCGGCGTGGAGGTGCCTCCGCCACAGGTCGCGTGCGCGTAGTCGATGGCATAGTTCACCGAGGACCGCACATCCGCCGAACAACCGACGGCGACAAACAGCACCAGCACGGCCTCGGCGCGCTCGGCGGGCATGAGTTCCGCCGCCTGGGACAGGCGATCGAGCGCGTTGCGATAGAGATTCGTGTCCTGATGGCACTCTTCGAGCGCGCGTACCATCGGTTCACCTGCAGGACCGCACACCATATTGATCACAGCCGTGGAGTCCATGGGATTTCGCTGGCGCAGGGCCAGTTGCGACATAATACGCGCAGCCGAGGTACCGTATTCGGCAAAGTAGCGCTGCTGAAGCGTGCCGACCGGCGCGCGAACGATAAAGCGGGAAACCCAAGAGCGATCGGCGGCTCGGCTCTGCGGGCTGCGGCCGTCGGCGAGCGGACGGGACGAAAGCACCAGGCCGCACAGCTCGATATGGCTCAGATGCGCCGCGCGCTTAAAGATGTCAAACATGGCCCCGCATGGGGTGAGCTCAACTTGAGATGCCATGACCTAGGCCTCCTTGGTCGTAGAAATAGAATCGGACGATACTTCGACAGGTCCGCCAAAAGTACGGGCAGCTGCGGCTCCACCGGCAAGCGGAGTCGCCATCTGGGCTTTTGTGCGTCGCGGTGCCGAAACGGGAAGTTCAAAGGCAAAGCCCATCGCAAGCAAAAACCACGTAAGCGTATAGGTTGCAACCAGAGCGGCAACAAGGCCGCCCATCACGGCGCGTTGGGAAAATACGCTACATGCAGCCACAACCAGTACTGGAACCTCGCAGGCAGAAAGCGCAAGCACACCCTGCAGGAGCCCCGAGCGCCGATTGCGCGCAAGTGCCCCCGCGGTAACGCCGGCTATGCCTGGCAGCGCCAACGCCAGTGCGGCAATAATACCCGGTAGCGTCCCAGACCACACGAGCGATCCCAAAGTCGCCGTCACGCGAGCGCCCGACGCCAGCAGCGCGGCCGAAACCACGACCACAGCCCAAACCACGCCACAGACGACCGTCGCGCCGACCATCAGCGCGCGACGAACCGCACGGCCAGACGCATCCATGGGGCACGGCGTGAGCGGCTCGCCGCGGAGCGAACGACCGACATTTTGCGCATAGTGGTCACAAAACGCCGAGAGCGCCGCCTCGACCGCCGCCGGCTCGGGACGATCTTTTTGATGGCTGGACAGACAGGCCATCACCACGTCGAACAGCTGGGCATCGACAAACGCCAGCGCATCGCGTAGCTCCTCGGAATCCGGCTCAAGCCCTAGCTGCTGGGCCTGCTCGGCCGCGGCGAGCGCCACATCGGGCTCACGACGAAGCAGCTGAGTCAAATCACAACCGGGCGCATGGGCACCAATGGGATAGTCGGGCAGCGTGTCCATCTTGAGACGGTAGGGGCTGGCGATGTCGCGCGTCTTTTTGCGCGAACCCGAGGTGCCCGAAGTGCTCGGCGCGGCTTCGTATGGCGCGGCGCCGGCAATGAGCTCGTAAACCGTGCTTGCTGCGGCATAGACGTCGATCGCCGGCGACATACGCAAAGCGCGCAGGTCGGGAATATCGTCGGTGAGCATCTCGGGCGGGGCATAGGCAACCGTCGCGCGACGCAGCGTGGCATAGCGCTCCGTAAACGACGCCTTGCCGCCGGTACCGGCCACGGCCGACGCAGGCTCAAGCGCCAGCGACGAGCCAAAGTCGATCAGGCACAGGTCAAAGGTGCCCTCGGCAAGCTGCCGGTCAAGCGGTAGACGCGCCGTACGCACCATAATATTAGCGGGCGAGATATCGCGATGGACAAAGCCCTCGCCCACCAGGCTCATACGGCAGAGCAGATCGAACAGGTCGCGACCCAGACGCGCCGCCACAAGCGGCGATAGGCGGCCGGCATCGTCCACGGCAAAGCGCGAGCGCAAGCGGGCGAGCGTCTCGCCCTCGACCCATTCCATGACAATTGCAGGCACACCGTCGACCTCGCCCCAGCCATAGAGGCGGGGAAAGCCCTTAAGGCCCGAAAGGGCGCGATGGCATTCGTATTCCTCGCGAAACGCCGCTTTGAACTTGGTGACCAGCGCCTCGTGAGTTGCATCGTCGTCAAACTCATCGCGCGTCGGCAAGATGAGCTGCTTGAGCGCCACGGCCTCGCCTTGGGCGTTGACGGCACGCGTCACGCGGCCGATACCGCCACGGCGCATGGTGGCATCGTCGGCAAACAGCATCGTAAAACGACGCAGATAGGCAGGCAGTTCGTCCTGACCGAGCGCAATGGCCGGCTCAAACCCGTCGACACGCGCCAGGCGCAGGCCGACCATGGGATCGCGACCGAGCGATTGTGGTGTGGTGGATGCAAGATCGGTCATCATAGGGCAAGCGCCGCCATGTTATTGTTGAAGTTACCGAGCGCAACGTCATCATCGCCGTAATGGCCGACCCATTGACATAGGTTGGTGTAACAGCCCCACAGATTGGCATACTGCTGATACCACTTTGACCGGGGCGAGAATGTCTGACGACCGAACTCGGCTCGAATGACAAACATCTCCCCGACCAGGCTGTCGCACGGCCTGGGATCTCCCGTAGAGTTATAGGTCGAAACCACGTCATTGGCACGAGAAACATAGCCGTCGAGCATGTTGTACTTGGTCACAAGCCAACTGTGAATGCTCTCTTCCTCAGCAGCGGAAAGGCCACCGGAGTTTGCATCGTTGTCAGCGTTGCCGCCCGTCGAGCCGCCGTTTCCAGACCCTCCGGCAGAGGAACCCGACCCAGAGCCGCCGCCCGAACTCGACGAATCCGAGCCGGAGCCAGAAGTATCCGAGCTACCGGGCTTTCCGGACTGCTGGGCGTCCTGCTCCTTCTGCCGCTCGACCTTATTCACCGTTGCCGCCACGCTATTGTTGGACAACCGATCGATGATCTTGGTGTTGGTGAGCACGATGGTTTTGCCATTGGCAAGCGTGACTTCGTTGTCCGGGGCCTCGGCGCCGTCCGCGTCGTCGGCGCCAAACACAATATGCGCGACCACACTTGCCCAAGCATATCCAGTCGTGGTGCCCAGATCGCTTTTGACCTCATGCCCCACGCGCGGTTCGCGTGCGGCATGTGCCTGCATCATGGACGGCACGGTCATGCCATAGGCAGAAACGCCAGCTATGACCAGCACCAGCGAGCAAGACAGCAGTGCGTACGCCCGCGGCGCCAAGCCCAGTCGGCGTCGCATGCGCACCGCGGCGCCGCGCTTTGTCTGAGTGCCACCGGGCCGCATGCGTTCTCCTCCAACAAAAACACGCCGCTCGGGAGCGGCGCATTCATTCGAATCCATATTTGAGTGTATCAGCGAACCCAAAAGGTTGCGCAACGAATGGGCAAATTAAGGATGCGAGTGGAAGCATCCATGCGATAAGCGGATACAAAGTATCTTTGTTGCACAACAAACTTATAGTCGCACGGGGAAATTATGACTGCCCCGTGCGTCGCCAGGAAAACATACGGCAGGAGCAGGCTCGCCACCTAAATCGTGCGACGGGCCTCAATGGCGCGCCCAAGCGTAAGCTCGTCGGCATACTCCAGGTCGCCGCCCACGGGCAGGCCGCTCGCCAGACGCGACACCTCAACGCCCAGCGGCTTGATAGTGCGGGCCAGGTAGCTCGCCGTGGTCTCGCCCTCAATATTGGGGTTGGTGGCGATGATGACCTCATGGATATCCTCGTGGCCCAAACGCACCAGCAGCTCGCGGATGTGCAGCTGCTCGGGACCAATCTTGTCCATGGGGCTGATCACGCCGCCCAGCACATGGTACAGGCCATGGTAGCTGCCCGTGCGCTCGATTGCCTGGACGTCGCGCGGCTCGCCCACCACGCAAATGCGAGTAGTGTCGCGCATCGAATCCTGGCAGATGGAGCACTCGTCGGCCGTGGCGTAGTTAAAGCAGCGGCTGCAAAAGTGAACCTCCTGCTTAACCTCCAGGATGGCCTCGGCCAAGCGGCGCGCCTCCTCGGCGTCAGCCTCCAACAGGTAATAGGCGATGCGCTGAGCCGACTTGGGACCAATGCCCGGCAGGCGGCCCAGCTCATCGAGCAATTTTTGCAGACTATGGTTGGCACTCATATATATGCGCGACTTAGAACGGCATGCCCGGGATGTTGAGGCCGCCAGTGATGGCGCCCATCTGCTTGTTGGCGAGCTCGTTGACGCCGCGAACGGCCTCGTTGACGGCAGCCATAATCATGTCCTGCAGCATATCGACGTCCTCGGGATCGAGGGCATCGGGATCGATGGTGAGGTTGACGAGCTCCATCTCGCCGTTAACGGTCACCTTGACCATACCGCCGCCGGCAGAGGCGTCGACGGTCTGGGACTTGAGGTTCTCCTGCGCGGCGGCAAGCTGCTCCTGCATCTTGCGAGCCTGCTTCATCATCTGCTGCATGTTCATACCGGCCATGATGGCTCCTTTACGTGCGGCCGCACGCCGAGCTGCAAGGGCAGCCGGAGCACGGCGGGACTTTCAAACTCAAAAATCGTACCACGGCGCGAGGCCAGCGAGCGGGGCGGACACGCTACCTCAGTCGATATACATGTCCTCCAATACAAACCACGCGCAAAGATTATGCAAGGTCGAATTATGCAAGGTTGCATAATATCGCATACTCAATCTAGTAGAGCCGAATCCGGCATTTCATGTGTGCCACTAAATAGCTAAATGCCGAACCGCTGCTCGAGGCGGAGCACATGTCGGCAGGGTATAATTTGATTGTCATAGATAGCAATTTGGAGGTGCCCCATGAATGCCCCCGACGCGCTCCAAAACATCCGCTCAAAACACCCCGTTGCATATGTGGTTCTCTATCTCTTTGTCGGCTGGGCATTGCTGGTTGTCATCACCCATGCTATAGCCTTTGGAGCAGAACTGCTGATAACCAGCTCGGACCAGCCCACCGTCAAATGGGAAGCGACCGATGAGTGCACCGATGGAACCCGAACCATTTACTACAACAGCCCGTCCCTCTACCAAGAGTTCAAGGTCAAGATAAAGGACTCCAAGATTGTCGGTGCCGAACTGGGCTCTTTATTTACAATCGGAGCAACCGTCAACGCCGAGCAAATCGAGTACACGGACAGCCATGCGACGTATCGTATCGACCTCAGCATCCTAGGCCGACCGTCACGCGCCTGTCTGCTCGAATGCGATATACGCGGCACCACACTACACATGTCCGAAATACAGATGCGCCCGGGCAAGGGGCTCTCTTCTTGAGCAGTATACCCGCCTGCGCAGCTACTCCACCGGCTTGAAGATGGTGGACTGGCCGAAGACGCTGCGGATGAGGGCTTTGGCCTCGTCCTCGGTCTGCGGGATGCTCGGGGCTGCACCCTGATGGCCGAAGGGGCCGCCCGCACCGGAGTTGGACTCCCAGGGAGCTGCAGGAGCGTCCTCCTCTTTGGGGGCAGTTGCAGCGGACTTGGGCGCGGACGCCGCACCCGGCACGTCGAACGGAGGCAGATCGTCCCCACCAGCATCGGCAACAAAACCGCCAACCATGGCATCGTCGTAGGGAACCTGCTCGGATTCCCATGGCGCAGACGGCGCGGCGGGCTGAGCCTTGGGAGCGGACGCGCGCTCGGGCGCTCGGGGCGCGGGCTCGGTCGGGAGCTTGCCCGTGGCAGGAGCGCCGGCGGGGTTGTCGGAGCGCAGCCAGGGGGCTTTGCCCAGGTCAGACGACTTGGGCGCGGGCGAGGCAGGCTTGGGCGCGGGTGTCGGAGCAGCCGGTTTGGCCATGACGGGCTTAGGCGCCGACGGGGTCGGCGCCGCTATCGGTGCTGCTTTTGGCTGCGTCGCGCTGGCGCTCGAGGATGCAGGGGCCGCCGAGGACACGGGTTGCGGGTCCGCAGATACCGCAGCCCGTGCAGATGGAGAATGCTCCTCATGTTGAGGAGCCGGCGTGCCACCCCCATCCAGGACATAGTCGACGGTACGACGACCGAAGACCGCACTGACTGTCGGCAGGACCACCGACTGCGTGTCGGCGCGTCCAAGCATCTTGATGGCAAAGGTCGAGCCCGCGGGGAACGAGACCGTGAGCCTGGAGCCGTCGTCAGCCGTGGCGCGGGCATTGAGCAAAAGCCCCGCGTAGGAAGCCTGACGCGCCTTGACACGCTCGACAACCTCGGCCCATTTGCGCTGCAGCTCTCCGGCATCCTCGACCGCGGGCGTCTCGGCAGTACCGGCGGCGGCAACCTGGGCGGCATTGTTGGACTGGGGCTTAGGTGCCGGAGCGGTGGCAGGCGCGGGAGCCGCAACGGGCTGAGGCGTCGGAGTCGGCGCAGGCTGAGGTGCAGGCGCTGCAGGCTTGGAAGCTGACACGGACGCAGAACGGGACGCAGGCTGGGCAGCCGGAACAGCAGCACCACGGTCCCAAGGCATACCGCCCTGGCGCGCGGACGTAGCAGCGGGGGCAGCGGATGCCGCCGGAGCGGCAGCACGAGCGCCCGAAATTAGCGTCGGCTGTTGGGCAGCAGCGGGTACGGATGCTGCAGGCGCGGCGGCCTGAGCAGCAGCCACGCTCGCCGGCACGGCGCCGTTGGCAACCATGGCCTCCAAGCGGGCCACGCGCTCGGCCAATGCCTCAATCGTTAAATCGGCCTCGGGACGTGCCAGGCGCGTGCAGGCGATCTCGAGCACCAGGCGCACGTCGCTCGCGCCCCTCATCTCCAGTGCGGCATCGTCGAGCACCGTCAGCACACGGGCCAGGCGGTCGGCAGGATGCTCGCCAAAGGCAGCGGCCTCGGCAGCAAGCGCCTCGGCCTGCTCGGAGCCGCCCTCAAACAGCTCGGCACGGGCACCGGCAACGCAGGCAACGTACACGTCACGCACATGCGCCACCAGGTCGCGCGTCAGCTCCAGCAGGTCGTTTCCTTCCTCGACCTGCGCACGGATCAGTCCATAGAGCTCGGCAACATCGCGATCGGCAATGGCGCGGGAAAACTCGCCCAGAATCTGGTCCGAAACCTCGCCTAAAAGCGAGCGGGCGTCGTCCGCATGCACAGAACCGTTGCCAAAGACGCTCAGCTGCTCCAGCGTGGACAGCGCGTCGCGCATACCGCCCTTGGCATGGCGCGCCACGATAGCCAGCGCCTCATCGTCGTAATCGAAGCCCTCCTGCTCGCACACGTATGCCAGGCGACGCTCGATATCCTCGTTGCCGATGCGATGGAAATCGAAACGCTGGCAGCGCGAGAGGATGGTCTCCAGAATCTTTTGCGGGTCGGTGGTGCACAGCACAAAGATCACGTGTGCCGGCGGCTCCTCGAGCGTCTTGAGCAGCGCGTTGAACGCCGCCGTCGTGAGCATGTGGACCTCGTCGATGATATAGATCTTGTACTTGCCGCGCACCGGGGCAAAGTTGACGGAGTTGATGATTTCCTCGCGCACATTGTCCACGCCCGTGCGGGAGGCGGCATCGAGCTCGTAGACATCGGGGTGGTTACCCTCGGCAATGAGCTCGCACTCCTCGCAAGTACCGTCGGGCATGCAGCCGCTTGCACCCTCGGCGCGCGCCGCCTCGGCATTGCGGCACAGCAGCGCCTTGGCCAGAATGCGCGCCATGGTGGTCTTGCCCGTGCCGCGCGGTCCGCAGAACAGGTAGGCGTGGGACAGGCGCCCCTCGGTGATGGCGTGCTCGAGCGTCGAGACGATATGCTGCTGGCCCACCACGGAGTCAAAGGTGAGCGGGCGATACTTTCGGTACAACGATTCCATGGGTGCTCCCCCGGGTATACTGAGTCTTGTTGCCGCGGCGGCCATGCGGTCGCACGGCATACTGCATTCCATAATAACCCGTACGGCGAGCCCGCCGCGATAGGAGTCCAAAGAGCATGGCAGACGCAGAGAGCAACCTCGTTCCCTCCGAAGCAGCCGACCAGGTCGAGGTCGCGCTCGAGGAGCAGGCCGCAGCCGACGACGGCATCCTGTACCTCAACGAGTACCAATACGAAAACGACCTCGTCACCGACTTCGCCCGCCTGGTCGCCTCGCCCAGGCGTCGCGGCTCGCTGTATGTCGCCGCGGCAATTGCCGCGCTCATCGGCATCGGCATGCTGGTGGCCGGCGGCAACTGGATCAAGTTTGGCGTCGTCTTGATCGTATTCGGCGCCTTTTTGGCCTGGTGGAGCAAAAACCTGCACCACACCCTCGCCCGCGACTTTATCGACGCCGTTGAGGCCGACGAGTCCATGGGTGGCCGCTATCGCCGCGTCGCCGCCAACGAGGACGGCCTGATGGTTTGGGGCACGAGCGGCAAGTCGCAGTTCTTCCCGTTTGAAAAGCTCGACCACGTGCTCGACGGCGAGCGCATCTTTGTGGCCATGTTCGCCGACCAGGGCGTGACGATCCCTAAGGACACCTTTGTCCGCGGCGATGCCGAGCAGTTCGGTCCCTTCCTTAAGGCGCGCATCAACAAAAAACTCCGCATCGAGACCAAACGCAAGAAGATGAAGGCAGAAAAGGCCGCTGCCGAAGCAAAACAGGGCGACAAGCCCCAGGAGACCAAGGGCAAGCAGCGCAAGCAGAAGAAGAGCAAGAAGAAGCGGTAGGCCGGCCGACACCGAAGGCGCCTCGTCCCGCGCCCGATTCCGGGCCGGGGCGCCTGGAATCGGGCGCGCGTACCGCCAATGGACCCGTTTTGCCTTGCTCTCGAGCTATTTCACTTCAAACCTTAAGAGCCTCCGCTCCGGCAGATCGGTCATCTTCATCGTGTAAGTCCCGGGAAATGCTTTCTCAAAACGGACGGTCTCGTAACCTTCGAAATAGTCGTTGGTGTTCTGCATCATAAATGGGACGAGCAACTCGTTTTCTGCCCCAACCTCCACGGCAAACGCAGCAGAGCCGCCAAGGACCGGCATGGCTTGCGTTATCAGATCGGTATTGACTACAAAATCATAGTTTGGCGCAGACTCCGGAACCAGATGCCAAACATACGCTTTGATTCCACCGTCGATATTATCCCTATTTCTGACACGCATCTTTACGGCGATAACGCACGTGATGTCGGCATCCTTCAGTCTCGTTTTCGTATCCACGGTGCCATATTTTGAATAATCGTCATGTGCTCGTTTGAGATACTCGCGCGGCGTGAGCAACTCTGCCCCGTCTATGCAAAACGAATACCCATCAGTCACCACATCCTTCGACCCCAGAAACGCTCCATCCATCGAGAGCCATTCGCCCTCCGCGTAATATTTCTCAGGAATGACCGTCCGGTTCCCGTTAACGACGCTCACCCTCATGCCCGCAAGGCCGGCAGCAGCACAGCAAAAAAGCGCGAGCGCCGATCTTCTCGTCCACAGGGTCTTCTTCATCGCGCTCACGACCTTTCCCGAACTTTCACAACGGCACCGTCGCGCATGCAGTAAACCCGATCGGCCAGTTCCTCGAGCACCTCTCCGTCATGGCTGGACAGAAGGACCTCACGACCCGTTGATGCCGCCATCGCCACAACGCGCTTGAGCATTTCAACGCCCGCTTCGTCGAGGGCATTCGTTGGCTCATCGAGAACAAGCAGCTTCGGCTTCTCCATAATTGCCGCAGCTATCCCCAGACGCTGCTTCATCCCAAGCGAGTATGCTCGGAACTTCTTTTTTTCGTTTGCATCGAGCCCCACGAGCCGCAGGGCAGAGCGAATGTCCTCGGGGGTGGCAACGCCCTTGATCTGAGCGATGAGCTTCAGATTGTCGTAGCCAGACAGATATCCCAAAAAGGAAGGCGCCTCGATCAACATCCCCAGACTCGGCGGGAACGAGATGTCCGCCCCAAGCCTTTGGCCATCGATAGAGATTTCGCCTTCGGTAGGCTTGATCAACCCGCAAACCGCTCGCATGAGCATGGTCTTACCCGAACCGTTTATCCCCTGAAGCCCGACCACAGTCCCAGGGTCAACCTCGATGGACACGTTGCGCAGGACATCGTTTTTACCCATGCGCTTCGATACGCCCCTTACGATCACACTCATATCTTGTCCCCCTTTTCTATAAGGTCGGCCCTTCGAAACCACAGTCCACCCAACGATAGGCATAACGACATAAGCCCAATTGATGACAAGACACTCGAGCCCGCCGCGATTCCCTCTTTGACAATTCCACCCCAGCGCAACAGCATCAAGGCGTTACCCAATAGCGCCCAATGTCGTGCATATGCCGAGCAGATCAGGTAGCTCATTAAAACCACAAACGAGACTGACGACCCAAGCACAAACCCAACCGCTGCCTGCGCAAACGCAAGCGCCTCAAAAGCAAATAAGAGACCTATGAAAAACGGCAGCGCATCTGCCTCGGCAGCTTTGAGAAACCACGGCGCCAAATTAGCCAGTTGAAGCGACTCACCATGAATGACCGCGCTGAACGAGGAGCTCACCACCAAGCTCCAAATCACAACAGAGCAAACCACCACGAGCAGTGAAAATGCCGTTACTGCCGCCACCAAGATAAAACGCGAGACCCACCAAAGGGTTCTTGCCCGGCATCGAACAAGCGCTTGCAAACCAAACCCGTGCAACGATTCGGTCGGATAGTCGAGTGTTGTATAGAGAATAAGCAGAATGAGAAATAGCCATCCTAGCGGAGGCACAAACATGACCCCGGGCCTAGGCTCAAACGGAGCAGATCCGGCAAACACGAGCGCAAGATTATCCGCAAACCCCAAGGTATCCGTTCTAACCCCATACACAGAAGACAATCCGTAGGCGTACACCAAGTTCGCAACGGTCACTGCCGCAATTGCAATAAAAGTAAGGATGTTCTTCTTCAAAACGGTCCTCAGGTCCGCGGCGACCAGCCTAAACAGCATCAGACCACCTCGCGTCTTTTCCACGCCCCAGAAAAAGCCAACGAAGCAAGGGTCAATAATATGATTTCCGCAAAACCGGCTCGAATGTCTGGCCAGTTATTCAGCGATTCCGACCTGATGCTGTTGAGGATATTGCAGTTAAACCCCACACAAGCCATTACGCCGAAGATCCAGCCATTTGCAAAATGCCACGCAACCATTAGCAGATACGGGACAATTATCGCTTTGATTCTGCTACGAAACAAAATTGAGAAGCCAGTTACAGCCATGGATAAAGTCCCGAGCGTGACAGCATCGAACAGCGTGTATGCGAGCACATATGACAAAGGATGCGAATAAAATAGACCGGAGAAGTAGCTATGCAGGTAAAGTCCTACGTAAGTCGACTCATCGACCCGAGGAAGATACGCAGGAAAAAGCATCGAGACGATCAGGAAATTGACGAGCAGAGGAATGGCAGTCACTGTAAACGCGGAGAGGAAAGCAGACAGCATCTTTACGTTCACGTACGCCTTTCTGGAAACGCGCGTGCATATCTGCATGTCATAACCACTCAAACGCTCAAAGAGACACGACCAAGATCCAGCCAACATTGCAAGCAGGGGCAGTGCATAGAAAAACACCGACGCAGACAGTGGCGCGTTCGCGCTCACAACAATCCAGTTACCGAAGCTGCTTTCACGTGTTTGACCGAGATAATTTTCGGCTTGCACGCCAACGCCGTAACCAAAAGAAAGAAGGTTGTGGCGCTCTTTTTCCAAATTTGCCCACGGCTCCAGCGCGGCAGCTATTGCAACTGCGACCGCAATCAAGAGAGCAAGGATAAAAGCTGGACGTCTAATCGTTTTCGACAGTTCGTATCTTGCGAGCTTTTGGTTCATACGTCCTCCTCCCCCTTCCGACCCAGAAAGCCGGAAGGGAGCCATTTCAAACAACTATGCGGGAAGCTTGTGGAAATGCCCGACGCAGTCGGGGCTCCATACGCCAATAACAGTGCCGTAGCCAGACTCCGCCCATGCAGTCAGTCGCGCCGCAGATCGCCCGTTCTCACGGACGAGGTTATACATTTCCCACTGTCCCTTGTGATTCGAACGATACGTTCCCTGAGTACAATTCATGCTGCCGCTACCGCTTGTGTTATACGCACCGTCTGTATATAACCGAAGCGGATTTCCCGTATGGCCCTGGATATCCAGATAGAGCGATGAGGAATCATCCTTTTGACGGTAGCCAGTTGCACTCGTCCCGGCACATTGAAAACTAAATGCCTTATCGGCATTGTTCGTACAGGTCGTAATTCCCGTATCGGCGTTTTGAGTAATGCTGGAAACCTGAGAGGTGTCAAACTCCTCTTGTGCAAACGATGCAGCGGGAACCCCTAGGGACAGACCAGCTGCAATCACCAAGCCGACTCCGATTCGAGCAATAGCGCTCCTTGGCTTAATCATGGCCTTCTCCAATCAAAAGCGGTTAACAATGCGTCGACGCACGGCAACCTTCGCATGAATAGAGAAAGATGTCTGTAAACACCCGCTATTGAGTTGATTGCTCAGGCGTTTACACGTTATTTACCTGCGATAACAATAAAATTAGCTCCGCCTTATTCTTGATCTTCAACTGGCGGTAAGATGCAGACCGCAGCGCTTGCACCGTAGATGCAGCGTAACCGACATCCTCCGCAATGGCCTTTGTCGTTGCCCCCTCTGCCGTCATCAGCAAAATTTGCGACTGAACATCAGAAAGGGAGCGCGACGTAAGCAGGGCCAGCTGGCGCACGCGGGCCGTTTCGGTGGACCCGTTCGCCCGGTACTCCAAGACGGCCTTCTCGTCCTCAACCGAGCGGGCGAGCGCGATGTGCGTAACGAACATGGGCACAGACCAGCAAACAATCACCGTTGCCACGACGACATTGACAGCCGAACTTTGCCCCAACAACGACGCGAGGAACAACGGCTCGAAAACCGTCAGATCCTGCACCATATTGAGCAAGACAGCCCAAACAGGAGCCGTCGCCCCGAAGCAAAGCATCCATATCCCAAGCATTTTGCGCTGCGGACAGCTTCGCATCACTATATATGTGAGCAGCACCCCCGTCAGCACCGCAAGTCCATGGATTCGCCCCCTAGCGACCGCATAGATTAAGGCAACCATGCCCATTGACACCAACGGCACGATAGCCCGAGCATGGGCATGCACCTTAAACGGACGCAGCCCAACAGCGAGCGAAGCCGTAGACGCCACGCCGCAAAACAGGACCGGCACAGCCATCAACGGAACGCGTATGCACATCAATGCCGCGATATAGATAAAAGACCATTCCACAGCAGATAGCACCGCCCATACGTACGGGCTTCCGAGCCAAATCGCTTCACCCGCTCTATCCAGCGCAGCGCCACGATTCGCTTTTCCACCCGCGTAGCGTAGCGACAGAAGCAGTCCGAGACCCAATGCGTAGCTTAAGAGGGAAAAGGCGACAGCCCGCGAAACACCGGACCCCCAATCGCTATCCGCCATTACCAAGGGCCCCGCCGCAAGGAGGATAAAGAATAATGTGAGCAGGTATCGAAACAGCCGGCGCGTTCGAGCTGATGCCACTATATCGTCAGCATGCCGCTGCGGTAGCTCATGCCCTACAGTATCGCCCTCACCCGCAAACAGCGCCACGAGCTCGCGTGAGCCCGCAACCGACGCCTTCCCGTATGCTCGGTGAAGCGTTGTTCTCACCGTCGATGGCTTCGTATCCGTCTCCTTGGCAATTTCCGCCGGCGTTTTCCCTTTGAGCAGCAGTCGAACAAACTGCTCTTCTCTAGGCGACAGGGCAGGGGAAAACACCCCCGCATCGAATGTGTCGGACGCACAGGCGATATCCGAATTGTTGTCCCGTTTCCCCCTTAGCAACATGCATACGAAGGCAGCAGCGATAACGGACCCCATCGCCAGCAATGCAATGACCACGGCATCGCTTGCGAAGTATGCCGCCTCAACAGCCGGAATAAGACCAATAGGAACTGCTACGAGCACAGAACAGGCAAACACGTCGCGCCGCCCATGGCCAAAGGCACGAGGGCGGCAAAACGGCGGGGCCACAGTCAATGCGAGATAGACCAACGGAATTAAAAGCGCAAGGCCAATTGACGCGGCCGTTACAGGGGGCATCCCCCATGGCTCGGGAACGACTCTCCATGAAACTCGACAGCAAAACAGCAGGCAAGACATGACGGCTATTGTTTCTGTAAAAATCGCGTCCTGCGGGTGACGAGTTTCCCTTTCGTCAGTCCGTGTCGACCTCTGCGTCAAAGGAGAGTCCGCCGTGCCCCAAATAACATATGAGAGAAGCAGCGACCCAACAAAGCACGAGACACACGAAACGCCATGTAACAACCAAATCGGTGCAAACACGATTGGAATAGAGTCTCCGCGAGCATAGAAAGCCAGGTCGGCCCATTCGGGAACCGTTGCAATAACACCAAGGAAAACACCGATGGCACCGAGATGCCTCGGCCTTCTCATTCCCCCCTTGCATAGCGCAGCACCATGAACAAACGCCGCGAGGCATGCGCCCAGGATAACGAGCCAGGTCATTGCACCTGACGCTAGGCCGATTGAAGATGAAAACCGGTGATAAGGGGTGACCGCCATTACGACAAGCGCAATGGCGCAGGCAAATGTAGCAGAACGGCGGGAAAAGAGCATACGGCCTCCATAGCGTGTCATTATATCGCTCGAGCCGCTCGTTTATCTCTGTTCTCACACCAGCCAGCATCAATGATTCAGGCGAACTCCAATCCGCGCCAGATCACGGTCCGGCTTTTGTTCGCAGTCCCCACATCAAAGCGGGATGCGGTTTCCTTTTGGACGCCGGTTCGGAAAGCGCATCCCGTTCCAGGGCAATATTCTGGGATGCAGTTTCCGCAGCCCACCCCATTTGGAAAGCGCATCCCATAATTTGGCTGAAAACTGAGATGCGCTTTCCAAACGAGCCGAAACGGGCCGAATCGATCGGGCCACCTCGCATCCCGCTATCCTCGCCATCTGCCCGAGCGTGCTACACTAGCAGCATCTATGCCACCGCGAACGGCTCGGCCCCGCGCCCGCCGCTCGCAAACGAACTTTAAACGCACGAGGGTTGGCCATGCCGCTTTTCTCGCAACATACCGCCCGGTTCTCGCCGGACGTTCCTTTGGAGGGCACCAGCTCTCGCGAGCTGCTCAAGCGGTACCAGCCGCTCGAGACGCTTGCGACCGGCGGTTTTGGCTCCATCGAGATCTGCCGCGACACGCACCTGCGCCGCCGCGTCGCCATTAAGCGCATCCCCCTTATCAACGGTGCCGGCATGCCCGCTAGCGACATCATGGATGTCCTGCGCGAGGCGCACACTGCCGCCATGCTTCAACATCCCAACATCGTGCAGGTCATCGACTTTACGCATGACACCGCCTATGCCTACCTGGTCATGGAGTATGTCGACGGTATGTCGCTGGCCGAGTTTTTGCATCGCGTGGACGGCCACTCGCTCACCTTTGACGAGGCCGCGGCCATTGCCGATGCCCTGGGCCAGGCGCTCACCTTCGCCCACAGCAATGGCGTACTCCACCTGGACATTAAGCCCGCCAACGTGCTCATCGACCACTCGGGCAATGTAAAGCTCACCGACTTTGGCATGGCGCGACTGTCGTCCGCCGGTGGCTTTGGCGGCTCGCGCGGCGGCACCATCGGCTACATGCCGCCCGAGCAGCTCGACATCGAGACCGGCACGGTCGACGAACGCGCCGATGTCTTTGCCCTTGCCTGCGTTATCTATGAGGGCTTGTGCGGCAGCGCTCCTTTTATGGCGGCCACGCCCGCCGACTCGCTCGACCGCATCATCGGCGGCGCCACCTATCCCAGCGAGCTGATACCACACTTTCCCCCGGGAGCCGAGGCCGCGCTCATGAGCGCGCTCTCCCCCATGCCGCAGGACCGCCCCAACAGCATCGAGGCATTTTGCGACCAGATCCTTGCCGGTCTGGGCAGCGTGCGCGAGGGCCGTCGCAGTCTGGAGCAAATGGTTGGCGAGCTTTCGGATGACGAGCAGGAGCTCGACGATATCGAGCCGTCGTACTACGAGGACGACGCCATCGAGGTCGACCCCGCGCTCGGCTGGGCGGGCACGCGCTGGAGCCATGCGCGCGACTACACCATGCACGCTATCTCGGCGCTAACGTGCGGCGCCTTTAGCTTTTTGCTGATGCAGACGGCCGGGGTCGCGGCGCTTCCCGGCCTGGTCATTGCGGCTATCGCGATCGGGGCGGCGGCTGGCCTGGCCCCCCAGATCGGCTCGGCCATCTCGGCTGTGGGCTTTTTGGTGCTCATGGCCAACGCCACCATGCAGGCGCAGGGCATCCTGTCGATGTTGCCCGTCGCGGTGATCTTTGCCGCTGCCATGTCCGGTTGGTGGATCGCCTGGGGTCGCACCGAGGCTGCCGCGAGCGCCGCACTCACCTGCGCGCTTGCGCTTGGCTGTCTGACCGGCAATACCTTCCTGGCAGCTGGGGTCGCCGCCGGCGTCGCGTCATTTTGGCTCGGCCCGGCAAGCGCCGCCGCGGCAACGGGCATGGGCGCGCTTTTTGCCCGTCTGGCCACGGTCGCGCTTTCAGCCGGAGGCGTGCTGGGGCTCGGCAACGTTGCCGCAGCGCTGGGAGACCCACTCCTTTGGGCTGCCTTTGTGCTGGTAGCGGCAACTGCCGCGGCGTCATCTGCGCTGCTCAACGCCCATGCCAAGCGTGCCGATCAGGGCTCAAACCTTGCCGTAATCGCCGCCATCGCTGTCGCCGGCATCGGCTGCGCAGCGGCGTCCTGTCTTGCACACCATATGGAAATTGCCAGCCTTGCAGCCGCGGTCGTCGCCAAGGCGGCGGTTGCGGGAACCCTATCCTCTATAATCGTTGGGATATGCCTATATTTGCTCGGATACCAAAGAACCTATACGGAGAGTGATCTTTCGTGAACTTCCTGAACATCTTCGAGGACCACGTGGCCGGCATCTTCGGTGCCACCCGTGCCCCGTTCTCCTTTAAGAAGCTTGCCAAGCAGGCCGCTCGCGACATGGAGGATCAGACTCTGGTGATCAACGGCGTCAACACGGCGCCGGCACTCTATACCATCCTGATCGCCGTCGACGACGATCCCATGCTCGCCCCGTTCTACCCCGAGCTTTCGCGCGAGGTCCGCGAGTTTGTGAAGGCGCAGGCCGAAAAGCGCCGCTATGTCTTTGTCGGCGAGCCCCTCGTGCGCTTTATGATCGATCCGCAGCTGCGCGCCGGCAAGTTCTCGGTCTTTGCCGAGAACGTCGATGCCCCCACGCTCGGCCGCCTGTACGAAGAAGAGCGCGCCTATCAAAACGGTCTGGGCCAAAACAACTCCGCGGCAAGCCGTGCCGCCAGCGCCCCGCGCGCCGGCCAGCAGCAGTGTGCTGCCCCGCAGCAGCAGCGCCCCGCCGCCATGCCCCAGCAGCAGCCGACGCCTCGCGCCGCCGCTCCCGACCCGCTTGCCGTGGCAGACCCCTTCGCGCCTAGCGTCCCCGACCCCGCCGCAGCACCCATCCCGGTGCCGCAGACCGTCTCGCGCGACGCGCTTGCCGGCATGGGCGGAGCCGCCGCGACCGGTGCCGCCGTGGGCCTAGGCGCCGCAGCCGGCATCGCCTCCAACATGGCGAGCACTCGCGCCCCGCAGCGCCCGCTCGCCCAGCTCGTCGACGTCGTGAGCGGCGAGAGCCATAGCATCACCTCCGCACAGGTGACTATCGGTCGCGAGCGCTCGGTTTCCGATATTGCCCTGCGCGACCCCAACGTGTCGCGCCGCCACGCCCAGCTCACCTTTACGGGCTCGGATTGGTCGATCGAGGACCTCAATTCCACCAACGGCACGCTCGTCAACAACCGCCGCATTACGCGCTGCCCGCTGCGCAACGGCGATCTGCTGACGTTTGGCCTGAGCACCTTTGAATTTAGGGGATAGTCGCTTATGAACATCGATATCGTCCTTTTTGCAGGCCGCATCGTCCTGGTCGCCCTGCTCTATATCTTCCTGTTCGCCGTCATGAAGACCGGCGTGGGACTTGTGCGCGGACAGCGCCGCGACTCGGCTATCTGGACGATCGATGTGGACAAGGGCCCGCGCGGCATCCGTGGCATCCACGTAGACATGCTCGGCCCCGTCATCGTCGGTCGCTCGCCATCTTCGGACATCTGCATCAACGAACCGTTCGTCTCGGCCTCGCATGCGCGCTTTTCGCTGCAGGGCCCGGCGCTCATCATCGAGGACCTCAACTCGCTTAACGGCACGCTCGTCAACGGCCGCCAGCTCGTGGAGCCCGCGACGCTGCGCGAGGGCGACGAAGTCCAGATTGGCGATGTGGTCATGAAGGTGAACCGTCGATGATCGACGAGGAGAACAAGTCCGCAACTATGACCGAGGCACCGGCCGCCGCCACAGCTGCGCCGGTCCACGCCGCTCCGGCGGGCTCCGCACCCGTGGAGCCCGAGGACACCGTGTTCTCCCTGCCTCTTTCGCATGTAACGCATGATATTTCGGATCTCGCCGATAACGAGGACGAAGAGGATGCCGTAGCGGCGCCCATCGGCGCACATGCTGCGGAACAGCCCACAGCGCCCGAAGCAGCCCCGGCGCCGGCTCACTTTGCAGAGCCCGTCGCCGCGGCAATTAACGAGAGCGCTGCGGTGTTTGCGGCACCCGAGCCCGCCGCGCCGGCGTTTCCCATAGCCCCGGCATCCGAGGTTGCGCCCGCGTCTACGCCGGCGCCCGAGCCTATAGACGTCAGCCCGCAAGACGACGAGTCGACCGCCCGCGTGTCCGAGGAGCCCGACTCCCCGGACACCGGCGATTCCGAATCAAACGCCGAGACCGACACCGTCTCTCCCGGTGACACAGCCGAAATCGACGTTGCCGCCGTTGAGGCCAAGCTCAAAGACCCCGGCTCGACCATGAGCTTTGAGCCCCTGACCGAGGAGCGCATCGAGACCGACTCGACCTATGATGCCGGCACCACCACGCAACTCATGTGGGGCGCCCGCTCCGACGTTGGCTGCGTACGCCCGCACAATGAGGATTCCTACCTGGTGCAGTCGCCGCTCTTTTGCGTATGCGACGGCATGGGTGGTCACGCTGCCGGCGAGGTGGCCTCTTCCATCGCCGTTGAGACTATTGCCAAGACGGCCCCGCAGTCCGCCGACGCAGCACGCCTGGCGGCAGCCGTCGAGGCAGCTAACGCCGCCGTAATCGAGGCGGCCCTGAACGGCCTAGGCAAGCCCGGCATGGGCTGCACAGCCACTTGCGCCTATATCGAAAACGACACGCTCGCCATCGCCCACGTGGGCGACTCTCGCGCCTACCTGCTCCACGAGGGCACGCTCATCCGCGTGACCCGCGACCACTCCTACGTGGAGGAGCTCGTGGACGCCGGCGAGATCACGGCAGACGAGGCTCGCGTCCACCCAAACCGCTCGGTCATCACCCGTGCGCTGGGCTCGGACCCCGCCATGTATGCCGACCACTTCACTCTGCATATCGAGGAAGGCGACCGCCTGATCCTGTGCTCCGACGGCCTTTCGAGCATGATTCCCGATAGCGATATCGAGAACATCGCCACGCAGTCCTCAACCGCGCAAATCTGCGTCGACAACCTAGTGGACGCGGCGCTTGCCGCCGGCGGCCACGACAACGTGACCGTAGTAGTCGTTGACCTGGTTGACGATGGCGTTATGCGCGAGGCGCAACGCGTGCGTCGCCGCAACATTACTATCGCCGCCATCCTGGCCCTCGTCTTTGTGCTGGCAGCCGGCATCTGGGCCTACACGGGTGTCACCGGCTCGTACTACCTGGGTACCTACCAGGGCAATGTCGCCGTTTGGCGCGGCCTGCCCGGCAAGCCGCTCGGACTCAAGCTCCACTGGCTCGAAAGCGAAACCAGCATTAAGCTGTCCGACCTGCCCGAAGACACGCAAAACCGCCTCAAGGCGGGCATTCCGCAAACAAGTGTCGACGATGCGCAGGACACGATATCCAAGTACCGCCACCAGATCGACGAGGAGCAGACCCGCCAGGTGATCGACGCGCAAACGATTCGCGACAACACCAATCAGGGATCCACCTCCGAATCGGATTCCGAGAAAACCGCCGAACAGTCCGCCGAGGCCGAAGCCTCCGATAAGAATTAGAAAGGGAGTGCCGCTTATGAGTCGCCGCAACACCGAGCTGCTCTTGCTCATCGCCTCGGCGTTCCCCGTCATCCTGCTGTATGCGATGTACGTCCTCACCGCGGGCGCTGCCATCTCCTTTGAGACGCTCGCCGTACCGATCGGCCTCTTTGCCGCCTTTGCCGCGGCACATATCGCCGTGCGCATCTTGGCGCCCGGTGCCGACCCCGCTATCCTACCCATCGTATTTATACTTTCGGGCATCGGCATCACGTTTGTGACGCGTCTCGCCCCCGCTCTCGCCATCTCACAGCTCATCATCCTGTTTGTCTCGGTGGCCCTGATGGTGGGAACGCTCGCGTTGGTTAAGAACCTCGACGTGGTCATGCGCTACAAGTACACCTTTGGCATCATCGGCATCATCCTGCTGATGCTGCCTATCTTTATCGGCACCACGATCTCGGGCTCCAAGCTGTGGATTCGCATCGCAGGCTTTACCATCCAGCCCGGCGAGTTCGCCAAAGTCTTTATCGTGCTGTTCCTGGCAGGGTACCTGGCCGAGAACCGCGAGCTGCTCTCCATCTCCAACCGCAAGATCCTGGGCTTTAAGATCCCTCGCCTGCGACTGCTGCTGCCGCTGTTTGCCGTGTGGGGTGTGTGCCTGCTCGTCGTCGTCTTCGAACGCGACCTGGGTTCGGCCGTGCTGTTCTACACCATCTTCTTGCTGATGCTCTACGTTGCCACGGGGCGCTTTTCGTATGTCGTTATCGGCCTTGCGCTCTTAGCCGTTGGAGCTGTGGGCGCCTACAAGTTCCTGTCTCACGTTCAGGTGCGTTTCCAGGTTTGGGTCGATCCGTTTAAGGACGCCCAGGGCCAGGGCTACCAGATCGTCCAGTCGCTCTTCTCGCTTGCCGATGGCGGCCTGGTCGGTGTTGGCATCGGCAACGGCATGGCCAACAACATCCCCGTCGTCGAGTCCGACTTTATCTTCTCGGCTATCGGCGAGGAGATGGGCCTTTTGGGCGGCGGCGCCGTGCTCATCCTGTTTATGCTCTTTGCCGTGCGTGGCCTCACCACGGCCGCCCGCGCTAAATCCGACCTCGCAGCCTTTAGCGCCACCGGTCTTACGGCAGCCATCAGCTTCCAGGCCTTCTTGATCGTTGGCGGCGTAACCCGCCTGATCCCGCTGACCGGCGTCACCCTGCCCTTTATGAGCCAGGGCGGCTCCTCGCTGCTGGCGAGCTTTATCATCGTCGCGCTCCTGCTGCGCGCCGGTGACGAAGCGACCGGACGCGAGGCCGAGCTTACCGGCACCGGCACTATGGCCGCCATCACCGATGATCAGGTCGCATCTGCCGCCGCCCCGACGGGCACGCGCTTTGCCACCTCGTCTTCCTACGGCAGCGGCAGCCATTCCGTCGGCTCGCGCATGCGCCGTCGCCTGCTCGACACGCCTGAATCCGGTGTGCTCGGCCGCGTTGCGCTCGCCAACCGTCTAACCCGTGCGGTGCTCGCCTTTACGGCGCTATTCGCCATCCTTATCGGCAACCTCACCTATGTCCAGGTCATCAAGGCCAAGGACTATCAGGACATGCCGACCAACAACCACACCATCGCCCGCTCCAAGTACATCCAGCGCGGTTCCATCATCACGTCCGACGGCGTGACGCTGGCCGAGTCGCTGCAGCAGGAGGACGGCACCTACGTACGCTCCTACCCCAACGGTAACCTGGCAGCGCACGTGGTTGGCTACGTGAGCCAGCAGTATGGCACCACCGCCATCGAGAGCGTCATGAACGACACGCTCACCGGTTCTAAGGACTACTCCAGCTGGAACAACGCCATCGCGTCGCTCGCGGGCCAGACCCAGCCGGGCAACACCGCCAAGCTCACCATCGACTCGCGCATCCAGACGGCGGCCGAGCAGGCACTCAAGGGCTTTAAGGGCGCTGTAGTGGTCATCGACCCGCGTACCGGCGCGGTGCTCGCATGTGCCAGCTCGCCCACCTACGACAACACCAACATCGACGCCCTACTGCAGGCTGGCGGCGGCGAGGACGGCTCTATGTACAATCGCGCCATGGACGCGCTGTACACGCCGGGCTCCACGTTTAAGGTCGTTACGCTTTCCGCGGCACTCGAGACCGGCACCGCCAGCCTTACCAGCACCTACCAGGCGCCCGGCTCCATGGACATCGGCAACGCACCGGTCACCAACTATGCCAACGAGAGCTACGGCACCATCAGCCTGCAGCAGGCCTTTGCCGTGTCCTCCAACGTCGTCTTTGGCCAGGTGGCAAACGAAGTTGGCGCAAACACGCTCGTGCAGTTTGCCAACGCCTTTGGCTACGGCCAAAAGCTCGGCCAGGACCTGACCTCCGCGGCCTCCATCATGGCAGACCCGTCGCTCATGACCGAGTGGGAGACCGCTTGGGCCGGCGCCGGCCAGCCTGTCGGCATGGACCACACGCCCGGCCCGCAGACCACCGTCATGCAAAGCGCCGTGATTGCCGCCGCCATCGCTAACAGTGGCGTGGTCATGGACCCGTACTTTGTAGCCCAGGTACTCGCCCCGGACGGAACTGTGGTCAAGACCACGCAGTCCCGCTCGCTGGGTCAGGCCGTCAGCTCCGCCACGGCCGACCAGGTCAAGCAGGCCATGCTCGCCGTCGTCCAGTCCGGTACCGGCACCGATGCCCAGGTCCCCGGCGTCAAGGTCGCCGGCAAGACCGGCTCGCCCGAGACCGGCGGCACCAACGTCAACTCGACGTTCGTTGGCTTTGCACCTTACGATTCACCCACGGTCGCCATCTCGGTGGCCTTGGAGGATTACGACAAACACGACGTCAAGGCGGCCAAGATTGCCGGCATCGTCCTGACCGCGGCGCTCGCCGCACAGGGAGCGTGATGCCCATGATTGAATCGGACACCCGAGGCGCGCCGCGGCCGAAGAGTTAGCGGCAACGCGCCACACGGCCCCAGCGGCCACATCGTAGGTACTACACACATCGTTGAGCGAATAGTTATGTTAGGAGCAGGAATGGAACAGAGGGTCCTCGGGGGAAGATACCTCCTCAAGGATAAGGTGGGGACAGGCGGCATGGCGACCGTCTACCGTGCACAGGACCAGGTCCTCGACCGCACGGTTGCCGTCAAGATCATGCTGCCGCAGTATGCTGGCGACGCAACCTTCGCCGCACGCTTTAAGCAGGAGGCCCAGGCAGCAGCCGGTCTCTCCTCCCCCTATATCGTGGGCGTCTACGATTGGGGCAAGGACGGCGACACATATTACATCGTCATGGAGTACCTGCGCGGCACCGACCTTAAGAGCGGCATCAAGAGCCACGGCGCCCTCGACCCCAAGAAGGTCGCCCAGATCGGCTCGCAGATCAGCTCCGCGCTTTCGGTCGCCCACAAGCACGAGATCATCCACCGCGACATCAAGCCGCAGAACATCATGGTGCTGCCCGACGGCAACATCAAGGTGATGGACTTTGGCATCGCGCGCGCCAAGAACAGCCACCTCACGCAAGACAACAACGTGCTGGGAACCGCCCACTACGTCAGCCCCGAGCAGACCCGCGGTCAGGACCTCGGCCCCACCTCGGATATCTACTCGCTGGGCGTCGTGATGTACGAGTGCGCCACCGGCCGCGTGCCCTTTGACGGTGATGACGCCATCTCGGTCGCACTCAAGCAGGTCAACGAGCTGCCTATTCCGCCGAGCCAGATCAACTCCGGTGTCGACGCCGACCTTGAGCGCATCATCCTCAAGTGCATGGAGAAGGACCCGGCAAACCGCTTCCAGACCGCCGACGAGCTGCGTCAGGTGCTCAACAGCTACCTGTCGGGCCGTGCCGTCAACATCTCGGAGCCCACGCGCATCATCGGTGCCCCCGGTGAGCTGGGCGCCACCAAGACTCGCGAGCTTTCCGATCAGACGCGCGCCATGGTGCGTCCCGTCTCGGGCGTGAGCGGCCAGAATACCGCCCGTAGCTCGGTTTCGGGCTCCACCGGCTCCTACGAGGTCGAAAAGCCCAAATCCAACAAAAACAAGATCATCGCCGCCGTGGTGGCAGCCGTTGCCGTCATCGGTATCGTGGTGGCCTTTGCCACAGGACTCTTTGGCGGCGAGCAGGTCACCGTGCCCGATGTGCTAGGCAAGGACCAGCAGACTGCCGTCGAGCAGATCAAGGAAGCCGGCCTCGAGGTCGGCACCATCGACCAAAGCTACAACGACGATGTCGACGAGGGCAAGGTCGCCGAGCAGACGCCCAACGGCAACACCAAGAAGGCCAAGGGCACCAAGGTGAACCTGGTAATCTCCAAGGGCCCCAAGCCCTCCGAGAAGGTCGAGGTTCCCCGGCTGGTCGGCCTGACCAAGGACCAGGCAGAAGCCGCGCTGGCAAGCGTTGGCCTGAAGGGCAACGCCTCCGAGGAGGCCAACGAGGCCGATGAGGGCCAGGTCTTTGAGCAGGGCACCGAAGCCGGTAAGGAAGTCGAGAAGGGCACGACCATCTCGTACAAGGTCTCGAGCGGCCCGGATACCACGTCCGTCCCCGACCTGACCGACATGACCGAGGCCCAGGCGCGCAACGCCCTCGATATGGCAGGCTTTGGCGTCGACGTCAGCTACCAGGAGAACGACTCCGTCACCGAGGGCACCGTCATTAGCTGGAACCCCAGTGGCAAGCAGAAGCCCGGCGCCACGATCACTGTCGTCATTGCCAAGAAGTCCGGCAAGGCCTCCGTCCCGGGCAACCTATACGGCAAGAGCATTTCCGCCGCCGTTACCGCGCTCAACAACGCCGGTTTCTATAACATTGGCTTCTGTGACCAGAACGGCAATCCCGTGAGCGGTAACGAGGATGCCACCGTTACGGGCGTCTCCCCCACCGGCAAGCAGTCCACCGACAGCACGATTACGCTGACGGTTTCGATTTCTGGCTCGGGTTCGGGCTCTGGCTCGGGCACGAGCACGGGCGACGATTCCGGTACGACCAACTAGTCGCCGCCCCACCGCCCATTACGGCTCCCGCCGCAAACATATTCGCTCACAGGCGCCCGCTTGCTCCCCCAGCAAGCGGGCGCTTCGTTTTTGACATGACATGAACCAGAAGAGCCCGGTACCGTGACGGTGTACCGGGCTCGATCAATCTCTGGTGTCCCCGGGCTGATTCGAAAACTCCCCCCCGCGGGGAAATTGGTGACGCGGGTGTCGACGGTCCTAATCCGTCGGCAGCTCCCACAAACCAGAAACGGCGCCGCTCTCGCGACGCCGTTATAATCTTCTGGTGCCCCCGGGCGGATTCGAACCGTCGACACCCGCTTTAGGAGATATGATTTAATGCTACCCCTTACTATTCATCAAGCATCATTGAACACCATATAACCGCAGATAAACATAGCAGTTTGTGTCTTTTACCTCCGGTAGCTGCGCCTACGCTTTTACAAACATATTACTAACAGCTTTAGCTAAACTGCACTCAATGAATTGTTGAAAACTATTCAAAGAAACAGAGTGCAAAGATGTCAGGACAGCCACTAATTAGCGGAAGAGGCACGTGTTGGAAAGACAAGAGATCACCTAACACCTATCGCTATTATTTTTCCCTTGGGGTCAAGGACCCTAAGACAGGGCGTTACAAACGATCCCCAACTTATACGGTTCGTTGCAAGACTAAAACAGAAGCTAAGGCTGCAATGCAGGCCAAGCTGGCTGAAATCAACTCCTCTGGCACGATCACTAAAACTAAAAAGCCCACTTTGCTTGCGTCCTACTGCTGGGCCTTTCATGAAAATAGGGACACCGAGCTTGCGCCAACGAGCTATGAAAGAGAAGCGTACGATTGCAGGCATATCGAAGACCTATTCGGTGCGTTTCAGACAATTGAGGGGCTAACTCCCGATCTAATCGAAGAAACATATGCCGAAGCTCGTCGTACGGGAAAATACAAACCATCTGAGCTTGTACGAATCAATGCGAAACTGCGCCAGATTCTGTCGAATGCAGTCGCAAAGAGAATAATTGACCGAAACCCCTGCGCTACCGTTCATGTTCGCAGACCACGCAACAAAAGAGAATCACTGACAATCGAGCAAGTAGCTACCCTATGCACACATCTTCAACACATTGAGCTCACCGCCGAAGCTGTTGGTACGCTAGTACTAGTGTATACGGGTATGCGAAAAGGCGAGATGCTGGGCCTCGAATGGCGCGATTGGGACCCTGCCAATAAAACCTTGAAAATTGACAGGCAGTACACCAACGATCATGAACTGAGGGCACCCAAGTCACAAGAAAGCCAACGCAAAATCCCCGTTGGAGAAACCCTGGCCGAACGTCTTCAATCATGGTCAGCCATACAAAAAGAGCTCCTGGCCTCTCTGGGGCTGTCCCAGACTGGCAGCACTCCCATCATTAGCGATATTGCTGTCGAGCAAGGGGTCCCTACTGTCTGTCACATGAAGAACTACATCTTCAACCATTGGTTTCGCGATTTCGCAGTTAGCTGCAGTCTCGGAATCTATGAGCCGAATAATTCGACTGGCGGAAAACTATATAAGGGCATCTGCCCGCATCAGCTCAGGCATTGCGTAAGCACTTTTATGCTGGCGAACGGATCGGACGTTAGAAGCGTGCAAGGTATTCTTGGCCACGCGGACCCCAATATCACGCTCAAAACGTATACAAGCCTCGTTCAACAATCAGAAATAAAAGCAGTTAAAGGCTACGAAGACTTCATCAACGCCTATATACAGAGAAGCGAGAAATAGCATGTTTTTCATTCATCGTTTTATTCATAATATTACGGTACTATAATACCGTTTCCGCAGGTAGATGCTATATTTGATTGACAACTAATGAGTTTTAATACATGCTAAAGCTGTCAGATGGCTACGCATGTAGTCATAGAAACCGGCCCCCCAAGTGCTTATGAACCTGGTAAGTCTTACAAGCACAGGGAGGGCCCTCATTGAAAGGATAGCTCATCATGGCTACTCCAAAGATTAGCACTCAGGCGTCCACACCGACTTTCCCCACTGGTGCCGCTCAGTGCGATCGGTTGCTCCGCGTTAACGATATCCGCGAACTCACTGGCTGGAGCGAAAACACCGCACGCAAATTCATGCGCGAGTCCGGCAAGCTCATCCAAATCCATCGCTCGAATTACATGTTTGAAAGCTCGTTTTATGAGCTTTTCAAGCAGCTTGAAGGTCGTACCGCCCACCTTGACTAGGCGGTAAACATGAGCGAGCTACCGTCGATTTCCGACAAATTTTCCGATGATGTTACTGAGCAACGAGAGATTAGAAGGAAAATGGATAACGCGAATTTTATTTCGGTGCCCGACTGGGCGTGTTGTGCCACCACTGTCGCTGCCGAGCGCCTCATCCTCGGCCTCGTATGGAAGCTTGGAAATCCTTCCAAAAACAAACGAGCCATGGGCTTTTACGCAAAAAGCAAATGGATTGAGGAGCGCTACCACCTAAGTAAGAACACGATCTCCCGGGCCTATACCTCTTTGAAGAATAAGGGGTTTATTCAAAAAGCGGGTGATGGCAGCTGGATGCTTAATTACGCTGCAATCTACCGCGCCGCGATCGAAAACGCTTGGGAGCCCCCGAAATCTTAAGTCCACAGACCGACTATCGACGTGGGCTTCTGTCAAACAACCGAGTTAAAAACCACTGAGCCAGAATCCGCTTCAATAGAAGAGGATTCTGGCTCAAATGATATCCGGCCGTTCGCGCAGCGATGTCCACCGCAATCTGGCAAGAATCGAGGACGGGGAAACCGTCATCGAGGTCGTGAAGGTCGGTAATCGCCAGGCGTCTACAAAAACATGCCGCGGATGTAAAATGAAGCAGGGTCGAACCGGAACAGTTCCCGGACAATTGGCGTCCGGCCAGACACTTCGATTCGACCCTTTCTCATACCTGCATCTAAAATACTCCCATAATCATTCTCGACATCTTTAACGCCCTCACCTCCTGCCACCAGCACGTCGTAGGTGCCATTTTCAACGAATCGATATGGCCGTCCATTCATGGTCTTTAAGGCACGTGATACCATGAAAGCGTGCGGTATTTCTCCAATCGAAAACCTGCGTGAACGCATGACTTGAGACGCTTTTAGAACTCACCAAGCGCAGGACAAACACAACTCAACAGCGGCCGCGTATTTGTTCCCAGCCGTACGGCATGGCGGAGCCATGCCCATTGTTGATTGGAGTGCCGCACGATGACAGACAACCCAAACGAGAGAAAAATCAGCGAGACGCCCGGCGTGAAGTCCGTCCTCGATGAGGCCGCCGAGCGGATCGAGGCGACATGGCGGGAGAAGCTGCTGCGCGAGACGGGCAACCTCATGACCGAGAACGCACTGCTCATGGCCCAGGTGGATGAATTCAGCCGCAAGCTCGTCGAGGCGACGGATCGGAACGAAAGACTTGAGGCCGACTGCAATGAGCGGATTGCCTTTATAGAGGAGAAGTTCGAGCTCGATACCGCGAGCCTCGAGCTCGAGAACAACGAGCTCCACGCCGCAAGCGTCAGGTACTTCTCCCGTGCTAAGGAGCTCGACAGGCAGGTCGTTCAGCTCCGCGCCGAGGCTGAAGCCATGGCCGATGAGATCGAGCGCCTGCGCGTCGAGCGTGACGCCGCGTTGAAAGCCCAAGCCGAGCTGAGCGATGCGCTCCTGGCCCAGCACGACCTGATGGCCGCGGTAGCCGCCCTCAAGGACCGCCTCGCCGCCTCCGAGCAGCGGGCAGCCGCGGCCGAGGCCAAGGTCGAGGCCATGACCCAGATGAAGGATGAGTAGGTCGCATAGCATCTAATTTTCTAGAAACCCTCTAGAGCATTGAACTGCGCCCCAATTCTTGGACGGGCTAATAAGCGGCCTACGCCGCACATAG
>JAHYYN010000098.1:0-41854 GCA_019424945.1 Collinsella sp.
TATCGCCGATGTTGCCGGTGAGCATGTGCAGATCGATTCGTATCTGAGTTACCCGTTTGGCAGCTCGAATCCTTCGGTGACCCCAAGTGAGATGTGCAAGATCATGGGCGAAAAGCTTCCCAAGGCGTTCGGGGGTAGCAATGCCGATACGATGGGTCTGTTTGTGACGCCGGCGAGCCAGTACAACAAACTGCGTCAGATGATGGGTGAGGAGCCGGTGCACATCGGTCACGACCAGTATCTGCTCACGTGTGATATGGGCGGCGAGCTGGTCGACCTGTACACCAAGTATATGGCTGGTGGCCATGCCCTTACCTTGGGCGGGCATACGCTCAAGCCCGCAACCGATAAGTCGGACGAAGATACGGCGGCCATCGCCAACTCGGCGATGGGCAGTAATCCGGGTACCGTCGTCGTTGCCGACGAGCTGTTGTCCCAACTTAATCTGCAGCCGTATTCCAGTAGCCTGCTCGTTAACTACAAACAGGGGATGGATACGACCGAGGCAGACGAGAGCATTAAATACACTCTGCTCGACGATCTGCTCGTTGACGGCAAGAAGCCGGGGTCGTGGGGAACCTTCATCACACGCTCCGAGATGTACACGCAAGCAGCGCAAATGAACGGTCTTATTAGCTACCTAGCCATCTACATCGGCTTTGTATTGGTCGTTGCATGCGCGGCGATTCTGTCGATCCAGCAACTCTCCAACGTGGCCGATGGCAGCCGCAGCTATCGTGTGCTGGCACAGATCGGCTGCGACGACCGCCAGATTCGCCATTCGGTGATGGCGCAGCAAGCGGTATTCTTCCTGTTCCCGCTGGCAGTGGGCCTAGCGCACTCCTTTGTGGCACTTAAGGTGATCATCGAGCTGGTGAGCATATTCGGAAATATGAGCATCGGCGGCACCGTGGGCCTCACCTGTGCGATCTTCCTGGCAGCCTATGGTGGCTACTTCCTGGTGACGTACCTCATGAGCGCCGGCATGGTACAAGCTGCCATCGCCACCCGCTACAGCGAGTAACAAGCGGGCAAAACCGTCGCAAAACCAACGCGAACAGCCGCCGCGAACGGGGTCCGGACCCTTTTCGCGGCGGTTTTTTGTCTATCGGATGCCTCTCAGATGCAAGTGAGTAGACTTTTTTGGACTTGTCGAGCACACCGCGCCAAACGCTCAATAAAACCGCAGGTCAGGGCGGTGGTGTTTTGGGGCGTGCTCGGCATCCCGCCAAAAGCCTACTCACTTGGTTTTACTGCTAGAAAACCGCCGCGAGGGAAAGTAGCTCCCTCGCGGCGGTTTTGGCATTTGCCCAGATAAAACCTGCCAAAATAAACCTGTCCCTTTTTGGTAGGTTATCGTTTCCAAAAGTGGAGGATGAGCGTCGTGCGGTTTTGCTGCTCAGTTTTGACCAGGATGTTGTGGATATGGGTCTTGACGGTGCCCACGGCAAGGAAGAGCTCGTCAGCGATCTCTTGGTTCGATTTGCCCAACACAACCAGACGCATGACTTCGGTTTCGCGGTTGGAGAGCTTGTAGGCGTTGCGATAGAAGGGCATCTGCTCTTCGATGTGTCGATCAAGATCGCTGACGTTCTTTTCCTCGGGCGCCTCCTGCATGCGAATCGAAAGCACGTGATAGGCATAGATGATCAGCAGAATCGCAAAGTAGCACGCAAAGATGTTCTCGCTAAAGTTGCGCTCGGACAGGTACAGCTGCAGCCAAGAGGGTGCCAGGCTCATGGGAACAACAAGGATGTTGTAGAAATCCTCGGCAACGATGCACCCGACCAGAATGGCGCCGATAATGAGGTGCTTTCGTTGATTGTTGACGCGCGCCTTAAGCTCGACCTGCGTGCTTTTATGCGCCGTCCAAAAGATATACAGTCCCACAAATACAAGGAATACCTGACGCATCGTGTAGTAGAGCCATTGATGCATGGGGCCGTAGGGGACAGCGACAATGACCAGCAGCTCGCTCAGGAAGAACGTTGCGACGGGAATAACAAACTGCTTTTTTGAATGTTTGTCGAGCAAGTCCATGGCAATGAGCCAGATAAAAGCTTGTGAAGCGGTCGCCACAAGGGTCCGCAACACAGGCATGGTAATTGAGTAATAGTCGCTGGCTGGAAAACTCTGGTTTTGCAACGTGTATTCAAAAAAGAAGATCTCGGTCATCTCGATGGCATAGCAAATAAAAACGCCGCTGCCATAGATAAAGAAGCGTCGACGAGACGAGGCATAGGCGGCAAGCGAAAGCACTGCCGTCACAATACAGATCACGAGTATCGCTAGGGTATAGAAGAACATCAGGGTGTTCATCTGCCACCGTCCCATCTCATTTCATCTATGGCCGAGCCCTGTATACCTTGTGGGATATAGACGTCTCAACCCTTCGTTCCATTGCGGATTAGGCGCCGAGATACAGCATAGCCGTATACCGTTCGCGGTTCTAGATAGTAAACCCCCTGCAAGCTGGCTACCTGCGGGTTTATATTGGTTTAGAGGGGGTGTAACTCCGTGAACGGTCTTTAATCCCGAATAAACTAGGTAAAAATTGCATACGGGTGAATGATGGTCTTGTCAACACGAGGCGTGATGTTCGAGCGCCTCATAGCAATAGTCGGCACGACCGGCGGAAAGGAATCGACATGGCGCTGCCTAAGGATTTCATCGACACCAACGACTTCACCAAAGAGCAGATCCTGGCTATCGAGGATCTTGGCCTGGCAATGAAGAAGGCCATCAAGGTTGACGGTTATTATCCGCACCTGCTCCGCAACCAGAGCCTTGGCATGATCTTCCAGCAGGTTTCCACCCGCACCCGTCTTTCCTTCGAGACCGCTATGACCGACCTCGGCGGCCATGCTCAGTTCTATGGCCCTGGCACCATCCAGCTCGGCGGTCACGAGTCCCTGGGCGACACCGCTCGCGTTATGGGCTCGCTGCTCGACATCATGATGGCTCGCGTTGACCGTCACAAGGACGTCGTCGGCCTCGCCGAGGGCTCCGCTGTGCCCGTCATCAATGGCATGTCCGAGTTCAACCATCCCACGCAGGAGATGGGCGACCTCATGACCATGCTCGAGAACCCCCCCGAGGGCAAGAAGATCGAGGACTGCACCCTGGCCTTCATCGGCGACGCCACCCAGGTCTGCGTCTCCCTCATGTTCATCGCCTCCAAGGTCGGCATGAAGTTTGTCCAGTTTGGACCCAAGGGCCACCAGATCCCCGACGGCGGCCTGCACGTTGGCACCGTTGAGGAGCGCGCCGAGTTCGGCAAGCAGATGATGGCCATCGCCGAGGAGAACTGCAAGGTCTCCGGCGGCTCCGTCGTCATCTCCGACGACATCGAGTGCATCAAGGGCGCCGACTTCATCTACACCGACGTGTGGTATGGCCTGTACGACGAGGAGGTCTCGGGCGAGAACTACATGGACGTGTTCTACCCCAAGTATCAGGTCACCATGGACATGATGAACTTCGCCGGCCCCAACTCCAAGTTCATGCACTGCCTGCCGGCCACTCGCAACGAGGAAGTCGTCGACGAGGTTATGGACGATCCCGAGCGCTCCCTGTGCTGGGTCGAGGCCGAGAACCGCAAGCACTCCATCCGTGCTCTCCTCGCTGCCCTGGGCAAGCGCACCCCGCTCAACGACGAGGGTGTCGAGTACTCCGCCAAGGCCGAGCTTCACGCCGCTCTCGAGGCTCTCGAGCAGCTCTAAGCCTTAAGCCTGCTAAACGCACGTTTGCGGGCGGCGGATGCTCGTCTCCTGTCGCCCGCTCACCGAGGCTCAGGCAATTGCCTTAGTACCTTGGGCCTCGGATCTGTCCAAGACTGAGCGAAGGAGCTCATCATGAGTGACGGAAAGAAAAAGCTTTCCTTTTTGACGGTCATTTCGACCATCATCTGCGTCGTCTTCGTTTGCGAGGCCGCCGCTCCTGCTGCTGCCATTGGCAACCAGCAGTTCTTCTGGTGGATCTTCCTGATCCTGACCTTCTTGCTTCCTTATGGCATGGTTGTTGCCGAGCTCGGCACCACCTATGACGGCGAGGGCGGCATTTACGACTGGGTACGCGATGGCCTGGGCGACAAATGGGGCGCCCGCATCTCGTATTACTACTGGGTCAACTACCCGCTGTGGATTGCCTCGCTGGCTACCATGTTCCCCGACATTTTGGGCATGGTCTTTGGCGTTGAGTTCAACTTGATCGCCAAGATGGGTATCGATCTTGCCTTTGTGTGGATCGTCTACCTCATGGGCCGCTCCAAGGCGGCCGACTCCGAGTGGGTCCTTAACGGTGGCGCCATCATCAAGGTCGCCGTCGCCGTTATCGTTGGCGCTTTGGGCATTTGGTATGCCATGGAGAACGGTTTTGCGAACGACATGTCCGCTGCCACCTTCCTGCCCGAGCTCACCAACACCAACGCTCTCGGTTACCTGTCGATCATCATCTTTAACTTCATGGGCTTCGAGGTCATCTGCACCATGACCGATGACATGGCCGATCCCGCTCGCGATATTCCCAAGGCTATCATCGTCGGTGGCCTGTCCATCGCCGTGATCTACCTGTTCGCTGGCTTTGGCATCGGCGCTGCTGTGCCGGCCGATTCCATCGACCCCGACTACGGCATGATTTATGCAGTCCAGACCATGGTGGGCGACTCCATGATCTTTAAGGTCATCTGCATTGCCTTCCTGATCACCCTGTTCGCCAACATGGCTGCTTGGTCCTTCGGCGTTAACTCCGTTGCTCGCTACGCTGCCGAGCACGGCAACATGCCCAAGGTCTTCGCCTCGATGATCTCTGATGACGACATGCCCAACGGTGCCAACCTGGTCAACGCCGTCGTTGCCTCCCTGGTGCTGTGCCTGCAGCTCGTTCCCATCGATGCCATCTCCAACGGCGTCTTCTGGATGCTCTTCGGCACCTCCGTCGTCTTCCTGCTGCTGACCTACATCCCGATGTTCCCGGCGTTCCTCAACCTTCGCAAGAACGACCCCGACCGCGAGCGCATCTTCACGTTCCCGTTTAAGGGTGCCATGATGAAGGTCATGCTGGCCATCCCTTGCATCGAGCTGATCCTGGCCATCGTTGCAACGCTGGTGCCGTTCTCTGCCGCTGAAATTGGCGACAAGCTCCCGATGATCGTTATCTTCATCGTGCTTCTGCTCATCGGCGAGGTTGTCCGCGTCGTCAGCGCTAAGGGCCGCGAGACCGAGTACAAGGGCCTCACTCCCGAGCTGGCAGCTCAGCGTCTCGCTGAGGAGGCCGCCGAGGCCGAGGAGAACTAGAGCACCCGGTTCTGGGGCTCCAACCCTCCTCGCGTACCAACGTGCGCTTCGTCGGGCTTGTCGCTCCCGACTCCAGGCACTCTAGCCTCTTCGAGGGCGTGCCCAAAGCGACAAATTTGCTCACTATTTCCTGGGGCGGGTGCGAGCGATAGCTCCGGTAACCACCGCCCGCCCCAACCTCTCTCTCGTATCCTTCGTGCGTTTGTCTCCACGCACTTGGTTACGTTGCCGCTCGTCGGTGCGGCTCCGTGAAAACCGGCACCGGGCGCCCCGACCTTTGCCGGGGGACGGGCGCCCACTATCTCTTGGTTTTAGGCTGCGGGTAATCCGCCCGCGGCAAACGATCGTTCGATTTGGAGGAAATCTTATGCGTACGATCACCGAGTCCGAGTCCACCCCCAAGGCCGACGGCTTCTTTATGCCCGCCGAGTTCGCCCCGCAGGATCGCGTGTGGATGGGCTGGCCCCACCGCACCGACACCTGGGCCCACGGCGCCAAGCCGGCTCAGAAGCAGTATGCCGCCATCGCCCGCGCCATCTCCGAGTTCACCCCGGTCTATATGTGCGCCAACCAGGTCGACTATGCCAACTGCAAGGCCGTCTTCGAGAACGACGAGAACGTCACCGTTATCGAGATGACCACCGACGACGCCTGGTTCCGCGACACCGCCGCCACCTACGTCATCAACGGCAAGGGCGAGAAGCGCGCCAACCACTGGCACTTCAACGCCTACGGCGGCCTCGTCGACGGCCTGTACTTTCCGTGGGACAAGGACGAGCAGATCGCCCTCAAGATGGCTGAGCTCTCCGGCTGCCGTCGCTATCGTCCCGACGACATGATCCTCGAGGGCGGCTCCATCACCGTCGACGGCGAGGGCACCCTTGTCGTGACCGACCAGTGCCTGCTTTCCCCGGGCCGCACCTGCTCTGCGGTTCTGGAGGAGGAAGAGGATCCCGAGTCCATCTGGCCCAAGTTCCACAAGAAGTTTGAGCCTTGGAGCGAGGAGCTTCGCGCCTACATGGACGAGCACCTCAAGGATTACCTGGGTGTCGAGAAGGTCATCTGGGTCAAGGAGGGCATCGACCCCGAGGAGACCAACGGTCATATCGACGACGTTGCCACGTTCATCGCTCCGGGCGTCATGGCCTGCATCTGGACCGACGATCCCGAGTATCCGTTCTACGAGCAGTGCCACGCTGCCTACGAGACCCTCTCCAACGCCGTTGACGCCAAGGGCCGCAAGATGAAGGTCTACAAGCTCTGCATGCCCGTGAACCCGCTGTTCATGGACCAGGCCTCCTGCGACACCATCGACGCCGACGAGAACGCCGAGCCGCGCGTCCCCGACGAGCCGCTGATCGCGTCCTACATGAACTACCTGGTCACCAACCACGGCGTCATCGTCCCGCAGTACGGCGACGAGAACGACCAGCTGGCCGTCGACACGCTCCAGAAGATCTATGACGAGGTCTGGGGCGAGGGCGTCTACAAGTGCGTCGGCGTCCAGTCCGAGCAGGTCGTCTTCGGCGGCGGCAACATCCACTGCATTACGCAGCAGGAGCCGTCCGCGTAATTGTCTGGCTTCCCGAGGCACGGCACCTTGCCCTTCAATCGTCGGGCATGACCCTTAAGGTCTATGCCCTCCTCTTTCAGGGCAATCTGCCGCACCTCGGAAACCCAGCCGATCAATCGGACAGTCGATGAATCGCACCGTGACCATCTCGGGGCATTGATGGTCGGTTTATTCGATGTCTTGGTCGGCTGGGTTTTTCTTTGGGCACTCCGTTGCCTCCACTTCGGAGTGCCCGCCTCTTTGATTGAGTACGCGTCTGATCTGGGATTTATTGCGGGTTAGGCCAATTGTTCGCTTGAATATCCCAGGTCAGACGCGTCTTCAATTGCCAAAAGATTCCGGTCGCAATCGCGGCCGTTTTGATCGGAGTATCTATGTACCAGCGTATCGTTATCTACACGCGCCTGTTCCGCGAGCGTTGGTCCAACAATTGCATCCTCTCTTCTCTTTGGGATGGCACCTGCACCGGTGACGCGGCCTGCAACCCTACCTTGGGCTGCGCCTTCGGTACAGATGCCATCCTTTTTGCTGTAGGGGGAGCGTGTCGTGGCAGGTAAAAAGTTCTCCCTGTTCGAGGTCATCCTCTCGGTTATCTGCGTTGTCTTTACCATCGAGGCGGCCGCTCCGGCATCTGCCATGGGTAACGTGCAGTTCTTCTGGTGGATCTTCCTCATCATTACGTTTTTGCTTCCCTATGGCCTGGTGGTGGCCGAGCTCGGTACGGCGTTCGATTCCGAGGGCGGTCTGTACGATTGGGTTCGCCTGGGCTTGGGCGACCGTTGGGGCGCCCGCTGCTCCTGGTGCTATTGGGTCAACTTTCCACTGTGGGTGGCAAGTATCGCCTGCATGTTCCCCAGTGTCATCAATGCGGTATGGGGCATCGAATTTTCGCTTGGGGTCCGAATTGCCATCGAGCTTGCCTTTGTGTGGGGCGTCACGGTCATGGCAATGCAGCCGGTGGCCGAGGCCGATTGGGTCATGGATGGCGGCGCCGTCATCAAGGTGCTCATTACCGCCGTGGTGGGAATCGTCGGCATCTGGTTTGCCTGCAATAACGGCTTTGCCAACGATATGTCGTTTAAGACCTTTGTCCCCGATCTGGGAGACACTAACTCACTGACGTATCTTTCAATCATCCTATTCAACTTTATGGGCTTTGAGGTGGTCGCGACCTTTGCCAGCACGATGAAGAACCCATCGCGCGATATCCCCAAGGCGGTTATCGCCGGTGGCGTTGCCATCGCGGCGATCTACATTATCTGTGGCATCGGTATTGGAGCCGCGGTTCCCACCGAGCAGCTTTCACTCGATTCGGGCATTGTGGACGCGGTTGCCGCCATGGTGGGGCGCGCTCACCCGCTGACGATGGTCGTGGGCGTGGCCTTTTTGGCGACGCTGTTCGCCAACATGATCTGCTGGAGTTTTGGCGTCAACAACGTGGCGAGCTATGCCGCGCGCCACGGCAACATGCCGCGCCCCTTTGCGCTGGTGTCCAAGAAGACCGGCATGCCCAACGGCTCAGCACTCATTAACGGTTGTTTTGCCAGCTTGGTGCTGCTACTTCAGATTCCGCTGGGCGAAGGTTCCGACGTCTTTTGGGTCTTCTTCTCGATGAACGTCGTCTTTCTGCTCATGAGCTATATCCCGATGTTCCCGGCGTTTTGGCGCCTGCGTAAATACGACGACCGCCCACGTGTGTTCCGCGCGCCCTTCGAGGGCAAGGTGCTTGCGGTAGCGCTTGCGGTGCCGGTGGTAGAGCTCGTGCTTTCGATTGTTGCGACAATCGTGCCGCTTAACAGCTCGCCCGCCGAGATGTCAAAGTTGCCGATCCTCATGGGTGTGGTGATCGGCGTGTTGCTGGGCGAGGTTTCGCGCCTCATATCGCGCCGCGGCCGCAGCATCGACAATCCCGGCGTTGGCGCAAGGGGGACAGGTCGCTTTGCGCCAAAACAGTAGCGCCGCGAGTTGTGCGGTGCTAGATGCATCTTGGATTACTGCTCACGCTGCTCGGGATCAGATGCGAGCTTGGGTGCAAAGTAGGGGACGTGGCCCAGGTAGGGGCAGCTGTCCGAACGCGCCTCAACGGCGCAGGGGACATCGTCGTAGGTCATGGAAGAACCGAGTCGGGTGATGGCCTTGGCGGCGGGCGCGACGAGCATCTTGAGCGGAGCGATCGGTGCCATGGCATCTCCTTTCATCGGTGAGACACAGCTTGTTTATCTAAACGATACAGTACGTTTAATCGGTGAGTCTAATCTTGCGGCAAAGAATCTGTCAACATCCTCACAGCATCTAGACAGGGGAGGCGGGCATGAGTTTCGCGTTCTATATCTACACCACGATTATCATGGGTGTGGCTCTGGTGACCAGTGCCGTGGCATTGGTGGTTTGGCTCATGACGCACCGTCGCGACAGCCTAGTGGCCGCGGCGGGCTTTTTGCTCTACATGCTCGATATGTCGGTCATCTTTTTTGACGAGTACACTCGGCTCAAATATGACTACGCCGTTACCTTTAGCG
The DNA here is from genome assembly GCA_019424945.1 of Collinsella sp. GTDB lineage: Bacteria > Actinomycetota > Coriobacteriia > Coriobacteriales > Coriobacteriaceae > Collinsella. The sequence continues at coordinate 9,387 of JAHYYN010000098.1, forward strand.
AGCCGCTGCAGCACCCCTTGCTGCGCTGCGTGCTCGGTATTGCCATCTATGCTTGCATTGTGCTGTGGATGTTTGCGCGCTTGCGCAAAAGGCCGACGTCGCGCATGCTCGGACTTGTTATCGTGCCGTTTTCAATCTTGCAATTGGTGCTGGTGCCTCGCAGCGGTGCTGCCGGAGAGATGCAGCAGTATCTCTTTTGGCTCACGCGTGACCTGGGCAATGTAGGATGTCTTGCCTATGCCGCCTGGCATTACCGGCACAGGGCCACGCGTGTTGAGAAACTCGACCTCGACCGCTCAAAGCTCTTTTGGAAGGTGGCACTCGTTCTTGCGTTTTGCGTAATCGCCGAGGACACCTACATGATTTTGCTCTGCCGCCCCGACTCTCAAAACCCCGTCATCAGCCTCTTTTTGTGGTATCTGTCCGAGCGCAATATCTCCGAAAACGTGCTGCTCGTGGCATGCGCGGTCCAACTCTTTTGCCAGTTTAGCCATATCCTGCGCGTGTATGCCCGTCATCCGCGTGCCGATGAGGACGTGGCGGCCGAGAGCGCACGCTCTGGGGACGATCTAGCATCACGCGTTGTGATCTATGCCGATGCCCGTAAGCTGTCGCGGCGCGAGCAGGAGGTGCTCACGCTGGTGCTGAAGGGCAACGACGCCCAAAACATCGCCAGCGAGTTGGTCATCAGCCCTGGCACTGTCAAGGCGCACTTGCATCGCATCTACGTTAAAAGCGGTGTCTCCAACCGAGATGACCTCATAGATGCCTTTTGGCGTTCCTAGTCCTATTCTTCCTTGCATGCGGGTCTTGCCGTGTGGGCGGGCACGCCGTTGGGCGTAATGACGCGGTAATAATCTCAGACAATAAACCTGCAGGTAAAGCGTGTAAACCTGCTTAAACTGACCGTTTGCGATCCCTGGCCTTGGCACGGATTTGCCCCTGTGTATCAATGGGTGTAGCGCGAAGCCGCGGACGTGGGACAGACGTCCGAGCACGGCTTGTAGGCACGCGCCGATGCGGGAGCGCTACGCTCCCAACCGAGTGCCCACGCGGGCGGTGCGTCCGCGTTGCAACCAAAGATGCCTGAGGAGGCTCACATGGACAAGGCTGATGTAGTTATCAAGAGCAACGCCGTCTTTACCGGCGATGGGCTCGAGCCGTTTAAGGGCGGCGTTGCCGTGCGCGGTGATAAGATTGTTGCCTGCGGTGACGATGCTCACCTGGCACCGTTTATCGGTCCCGATACCGAGGTGCGCGACTTTGGCGACCAGCTCGTCATGCCCGGCCTGATCGACTCACACACGCATTTTGCCCAGGGCGCGTTTATGACCGACCCCGATTTTGCCGTCAACCTCATCGACTGCACCAGTTTTGAGATGGCGATGGAACGTGTCGTGGCGTTTGCGGCCGACCATCCCGATAACGAGTGGATTCTGGGCTGCCAGATTATCCAGTTCCAGTGGGATGTCCCCGAGATGCCCACAGCCGCGATGATCGATGAGTACATCTCGGACCGCCCGGTCTTTCTGCAGCAGGTTGACCTGCATACCTTTAGTGCCAATACCTGCGCCATCAACAAGGTGGGAGTAACTTCGCAGACGCCCGATCCCGCAGGCGGCAAGATCCTTAAGGATGCCGAGGGCAATCTGACGGGCGTGTTTTCCAACAACGCCGGCGTCTTCTTTATGGACGAGGTCTACGACCCAGCGCCCGAGGTTGTTGACGCGTCGTTTGCAAAAACCGCCCGGCGCGCCAATGCCCTGGGAATCACTACGGTCGGCATGGTCAATCCTACGTTTGTGAGCATGGAAAACCCGTATGCGGTGTTGGCAGGTCTTAATGCCAAGGGCGACTTGCCACTGCGCGTGTTCCTGTACACCGATCTGTTCGAAAACGAGTCCTTAACGCTCGAGCAGATCAAGGAGAAATACGCCTTCTCGGGTACGCAGGTCGAGTGGCACGGCTTTAAGCAGTTTCTTGATGGCGTGTGCTCCGACCACACCGCTTGGATGCTTGAGCCCTATAGCAATGCGCCCGATACCTGCGGTGAGCCCGCGGAGGATCCAGAGCGCATCCGTGCCGCCATTGTCAGGGCGCAGGAATGGGGCGTTGACACGCGCGTCCATACGATCGGCGATCGCTCGGTGCGTTTTGTGCTTGATTGCTTTGAGGAGGGCGAGCGCTTGCATGGTAAGCGGGGTTGCCGCCACTCCATGGAGCACAACGAGACGGTTCAGCCCGAGGATCTGCCGCGCTACGCGGAGCTTGGTATATGCCCCGGCATGCAACCGTGGCACATGCTGCTCGATATGGCTGACCTTGCCAAGGACGATGCCGTGGGCCCCGAGCGTGCAGCGCTTTCGTGGCCCCTGCACAGCCTGCTTGCCAGCGGTGCCGTGGTGCACTTGGGCAGCGACTTCCCCGTTGTGGGCTTGGAGCCCATGGAGGAGGTGTACGGCGCGGTCTTCCGCATGCTCGAGGACGGCTCCAACCCCGAGGGCTGGTTCCCCCAGGAGCGCATTACCATGGCCGAGGCCCTGCGCGCCTACACCTACGGCAGCGCCTACGCCATGCATGCCGAGGATCGCATCGGTACGCTCGCATGCGGCAAACAGGCTGATATCTGTGTGCTCGACCGCAACCTCTTTGACTGCGAACCGGCTGAGGTCCTCGAGGCCACGGCGTCTCTCACGATGATTGCCGGCAAGGTGGTCTACGAGGCCTAGCGGGGCTGCTGCATCGCTGGGCGGTGCCACAGCCTGTGCGTGCCGCCCATCCATTCATCCATCCATTCATCAATCTCTCATGGAAAGGGGAGAACAATGGCAGAAGAGACAACCGCCGCTGTTGAGGAGGAGCGTGAGCTTGCCTCGCAGCCGATTCCCGGCCTGGTGCGCAAGTACACCATCATCACCGGCCAGGGTATGCTCGCCCAGATTATCATGGTGGTCCTTGAGGGCCTCGTGATGGGTTGGGGCCTGGGTGCACACGGCCTGGCCTGTGTTTCGATCATCATGTCGGTCGAGTACATTAACCTGGCCTTTGGCAACCTGTTTGGCACCGGCGTGCCCGCCGTGGTGGGCAACCTTTTGGGTGCCGGCGACATTAAGGGCGCCAGCAAGGCGTTTAGCCAGGGTTTTTGGCTTACCACGATTGTGAGTGTGCTGCTTGCTGTGGTGATGGCTGTGTTTACCGAGCCCATCTGCGCATTCTTCGGCGCCACGCCCGACATCATGACCGATACCGTTGCCGGCGTGCGCACCTTCTCCGTGCTGCTGCCGCTCACGGTCATTGGTCAGATGGTCACCGCCGTCATGCGTGTGGACGAGAAGGTTCAGATCCAGGCCAACCTCATGACCGTGTCTGCCATCGTCGCTATCTGCTGGCTTGCGCTTTCCACGTTTGTGCTCAAGCTTGGCGTTATGGGAGCTGGCGTGTACTACGGTCTTTCCATCGGTATCTGGGCCATCGGTATCTTCTGGTTCATCGGCGGTAAGAAGTCGCAGCTCCAGATCAACGCCGCCGACCTCAAACTCGACATGGCCATCTGCGGCCAGATCATTAAGATTGGTTTCCCGTTCTTTTTGGTGCAAGCTGCCACGTTCATCTTCAACACCGTTGCCAACTCGTTGCTTGGCCAGCTCGGCGGCGACATGGGTTCGCTCTACATCGCGGCCTTTGGTGTGATCAACGGCTACATCCTCTACATTACCATGATGGTCGCCCAGTGCTTCTCGTACGGCCTGCAGCCCATTGCCGCCTTCAACGCCGGCGCCAAGGCGTGGGCGCGCCTCAAGGAAACGCTCTCCTGCACGCTTAAGTACCAGGTCGTGACGCTTGCTGCGGTGTCTGCTGTGCTATGGGTGGCCGCAACGCCGGTCTGCGCCTTTTTTGCTGGTAGCGACCCGGCGCTCGTCGAGGTTGCCGCCAACGCCACGCGCATCGTTATCCTGGCCGTGGCCCTGGGCTATCTTGCCATGACCATGTCGATGTACTTCCAGGCGGTTGAGAAGGTGGGTATCGCCACGTTCACCGGTCTGCTCCGCTACGTGATCTGCTCCGTGCCGCTTATGTACCTGCTTGGCAACATGATGGGCGTTCAGGGTGTCTGGTTTGCCTTGGTGGCGGCTGACGCCATCACTGGTCTTATCTCCATCGCCCTCGCCGTCCGCGAATCCAAGCGACTTGCCACGCTCTAGACTCGGACACGGCCGGCCCGCGATAGTCGAATAAGTCAACTCGCCTGCAAGCCACCGCAATGGGGACAGTTCCCATTGCGGTGGCTATTGTTATTTAGGGTCTGAGATTTCGGCTCTATAAATAACGTTTTTGAACTGGGCTACTATAAGATTGTGGAAAACACTACTACAAGATTATGGAAAACGCTACTGCGAGATTATGGCAAATGATACTATACGATTATGGTAACAGCGTTATAAGGGGCGTTGATATGGCCGAGTACATTAACAGGGATTTGCATGAGTTGCTCATTCGCATGGCGGGTTGGTTTCCTGTTGTGTCGTTGACGGGGCCTAGGCAGAGCGGAAAGTCTACGCTGGTTAGGCATGCCTTTCCCGACTATTCCTATGTCACGCTTGAGGACCCCCAAACGAGGCGCGCGGCCTTGGAGGATCCGGTGAGTTTTATCCGCAACCGAAAGGGCGGACTCATCATCGATGAGGCGCAATACGCCCCGGATTTGTTCTCGATGATCCAGGTTGTTTCGGATGAGCGGGGAGATGCCGGTCAATACATCCTTACGGGATCGCAAAACTTTTTGATGATGAAAAGCATCGGCCAGTCTCTTGCCGGGCGAGTCGGGATCTTAAAATTGCTGCCATTTTCGTTTCGAGAAGCGGAGAGGGGCCAGCAGGGGCAGTTGGAAGTGGATTTGTTTGCGCTCGAAGGGGGATACCCTCGCCTGCGTTCCGCCGGAATGCCGTCCTCGGTTTATTTCCCCAGCTATATTGATACCTATGTTGAGCGCGATGTTGTGGGCTTGCTTGACGTGCGCAATAAAGCGGAGTTTCATAAGTTACTGTCCATAATTGCCCAGAGCGCCGGTGCTCTCATTAATATATCTTCGCTTTCTCGAGATACGGGTGTGAACGTATCGACCATTAAAAGCTGGTTGTCTATCCTGGAGCAGAGCTACCTGACGTTTTCACTGCAGCCTTATTATGCAAATGCCAGGAAACGTTTGACTAAAACGCCCAAGCTTTATTTTTACGACACGGGGCTGCTCTGCTACTTGCTCAAAATTGGATCACTGGAGCAACTTTTGGAGAGCCCTTATCTGGGGGCAGTTTTCGAAAACCTCATCGTTTCCGAAACGGCGAAGAGCCATCTCAACGTGGGCGAGAATCCCGAGTTGTATTTCTATAGGGACGACGGCAAGCGAGAAATCGATTTGCTCGACTGCACAAACTCAGGGAGTCCCAAGGCTATCGAAATAAAATCATCCAGAACGTATCACGATAAGTACGCCCGCCATTTACAGGCTGTATGCGATGAGATCGACATTGCAAAAGATGCGCGCTATGTTGTGGCCCGCGTGGATTCAACGTATGAGTCGAAAGACTGTAGCGTGGTCTCGGCGCGTGATTGGCTTTTGCGATAACAAGTTCGGCGTATTAACAACTGCCGCGAAGGGTCCGGATCCCTTTCGCGGCGGTTTTTTGCCGATCCGGTGCGCCTCAGATGCAAGTGAGTAGACTTTTTTGGATTTACCGAGCACATCGCGACAAATGCTCGGTAAAACTGCAGGTCAGCGCTGTGGCGATTTGGCGTGTGCTCGGATTCCTGCAAAAAATCTACTCACTTGGTTTTTGCTGTTAGAAGGCCGCCGCGAGGGAAAGTAGTTCCCTCGCGGCGGCCTTGGTGTTTTCCCAGATAAAACCTGCCAAAATAAACCTGTCCCTTTTTGGCAGGTCTCTATTTGGTATGGCTGACCGGTTTGGGCTGTCTTGGAGAAAGCCCATGAGGCGGCACACAGGCTAATCCTGCGTGTCGCCTCCGTACATGTAGACGATAAAGCCGTCGCCGGTGTCTTGGCTGTGATCTTCTAGGATGCGCTTCATGTTGAGGTGCTCGTAGAACTGCCAGTCAGAGTTGCAGTCGCTCATCAGGAAGAACTTGGTGCAGCCTGCCCGGGCGAGCTCGGCGCGGGCAAGGTCGATGAGCGCGCGGCCGAGCCCTTTGCCCTGCCACTCGGGCACGATGATGATGAGCCCTGGGCATACTCATTGCCCGTGGCGGCAAAGCGGTCGGCCGTGGCCTTCTCGCGGCTGTCGCCAAAGAGCGAGCCCTCGAGCTTGGCGTCGGCGGTCTTTGCCATCTCGGTTGCCTGGGCGAACATCTCGTCGTAGCAGGGCACCCACGTGGGATTGGTACGCGGCTTGCCGTCCTCGAAGATGCCGATGCAGCAGGCGGCGATAATGCGGCCCTCGGCCTCGGCGACAAGCGCGATAGGTGAGCGCTGTAGCTGCATGGTGATGTTAAAGCGCGCGCAGAAATCGGCAGCTTCGACGTCACCGCGGTTGCGCAGCGTGTTGCACCACAGCTGGTTGTAGATGGCGGCGATGCCAGCCAGGTCGTCGAGCGTGGCGGCGCGCAGGGTTACGTTGTCAAGGCTCATGGAGGCTCCTTCCAAGGTGGGTCAGGCCACCTCTGAGTGTGACATGGGCGCGCCGTCGCCGCATCAATCATTCGGCAGACGAGTCCCGTTCCCTCGGGGACGGAGGAAAAGGGGCCACGAGCGAGGATTTTCGGACGCTTGCTCGACGAGAGTGGATAATCTCCCACTTTCAGCGCGATCCTAGGCCAAAAACGGGAGATTATCCACTCTCGTGGTAAGCGACCCGCGCGTTATCCATTCCCTTTTTGGTTGGTCGTGCTTGCACTTTAGCGTGCGACAGCGGATAATGCCGAGCATTCGACGATTCAAGCTTAGACTTCTTTGATTGAGGAGGCCCCGCATGGCCATGGAATTTAAACGCAGGCTGCCGATCCCCATGGAGATCCGCGAGGAAATGCCGCTGTCCGCTGAGCTTACTGCTAAGAAGCAGGCATTCGACGCCGAGGTCGCCAAGGTCTTTACCGGCGAGGACGCGCGCAAGGTGCTCATCATCGGACCGTGCTCTGCCGACCGCGAGGACTCGGTCCTCGAGTACATGAACCGCCTGGCCAAAACCGCCGAGGAGGTCAAGGACAAGCTCATCATCATCCCGCGCGTCTACACCAACAAGCCGCGCACCAAGGGCACCGGTTACAAGGGCCTGCTGCACAACCCCGATCCCGAGGCGCCCGACGATCTGCTCGAAGGCGTTAAGGCCATTCGCCACATGCACTTGCGCGTCATCGAGGAGACTGGCTTCTTCACTGCCGACGAGATGCTCTACCCGTCCAACTACCAGTACCTCGTCGACCTGTTGAGCTACGTCGCCGTGGGTGCGCGTTCGGTCGAGAACCAGGAGCACCGTCTGGTGTCGAGCGGCATTTCGGTGCCGGTGGGCATGAAAAATCCTACAGCCGGTTCCACTACCGTCATGCTCAACTCCATCTACGCCGCCCAGGCGCACCAGAGCTTTATCTTCCGCAACTGGGAGGTCGAGTGCGACGGCAACCCGCTCGCGCACGCCGTCATGCGCGGCTACATCGGTCTCGACGGTCGCACTTACCCCAATTACCACTACGAGCACCTGGAGCGCCTTGCCGAGCGCTATACCGAGCACGCCGGCTACGCCAACCCGGCGGCGGTTATCGACTGCAACCATGACAACTCGGGCAAGCGCCCGCTGGAGCAGTATCGCATCTGCAAGGAAGTGCTCGACAGCTGTCGCCGCAACGAATCCATCTCCAAACTGGTCAAGGGCTTTATGATCGAGTCCTACCTGGAGGATGGCAACCAGCCGGTCGACGGCGGCGTCTTTGGCAAGTCGATCACCGACCCGTGCCTGGGCTGGGAAAAGACCGACTATCTGATCCACGAGATCGCGGAGCGTGTTTAGTTACGCGGGTTTACCAACCCGCGTAACGGCTCGACGCTGCGCGCCGCCCAGAGCGACAATTTGTCATTCAAAAGGCAAGGCATGACCAGAAGGTCAATGCCCTGCCTTTTTCATGCCAACTTGTACGCTCTGGACGGCGCTCGCTGTCCGTCCTCTACCTGCGGAGTTGTCCTGCTCCAGGGCACTCATTGGGGACAGACTTAAATGAGTGCTCGCAGAATGAGAGTGGATAGTCTGCCGTTTATAAGTAGTTGTTGGGGACGTTCTTGTTGTTTGACTAGTCGTTTAAGAACGTCCCCAATGACTACCTTTCAAACCTGGCAGTTGGGGACGTTCCTTATGTGCTGGCACTTGGGGAAACTCCTTGCGCCAGCGGACGCGGTTTGCTTGCTGGTATTGCCAGATTGTTGGGCGTTCTCCAAGCCCTGTGGGCAAAAAATGCCAAATATGAGTACTGTTGCTGCTGTAGTGCCATATTGCTCCCACAAAATAATGGACATAAAGTAAATATGTTCATTAACGCTAGTACATATAAGCCTGATACAGAGCTGATTGAGCAATGTGGAGGTGCATACAAGCTACAAGAGCGGTGTTTTGGGTCGTTTTGGATGTTACTAAAAAAGTAACAGTACTCATATTTGCCATTTTTTGCCCACAGGGCTTGGAGTGGGCTGTCAATCAGGTCCCAGGGGAGGCGGCTCGAGGCCCAAAGGACACAGAACGGGGGCGCAGGTTGTCCTGCGCCCCCGTTCTCGGGCGTCATCCGTTCCCTGCGGTCGAATCTACGCCGCTTCGTCGAACTGCGAGTTGTACAGGTCGGCGTAGAAGCCGCCCTGGGCGAGCAGCTCGTCGTGCGTGCCCTTTTCGACGATGTCGCCGTCGCGGATTACCAAGATCACGTCGGCGTTGCGGATCGTGGACAGGCGGTGTGCGATGACAAAGCTCGTGCGGCCCTGCATCAGCGCATCCATGGCGCGCTGGATGAGCTCCTCGGTGCGGGTATCGACGTTGGAGGTCGCCTCGTCCAAAATCAGCGCCGGGCGGTCGGCCAAAATGGCACGGGCGATGGTCACGAGCTGGCGCTGACCCTGCGACAGGTTAGTGCCCTCCTCGTTGATCATAAAGTCGTAGCCGCCAGCGAGCGTATGGATAAAGTGATCGCAGCGTGCGGCGCGTGCAGCGGCCTCGACCTCGGCATCGCTCGCATCGGGGCGTCCGTAGCGGATGTTCTCGCGGATCGTGCCGTTAAACAGCCAGGTATCCTGTAGCACCATGGCAAACTCGCCGCGCAGCGCCGCGCGGTCCCAATCGCGCACGTCGATGCCCTCAACGCGCAGCGAACCGCCGTCCACATCGTGGAAGCGCTGCAGCAGCTTGATGAGCGTGGTCTTGCCAGCGCCGGTGGGACCGACGATGGCGATGGTCTGGCCGGGCTGCGCCTCGCAGCTAAAGTCGTGGATGATGGTCTTGTCGGGCGTGTAGCCAAACTTGACATGGTCAAACTCCACGTGGCCGGGGCGCTTCTCGGGAATCTGCGCGTCGGCCTTCTGCTCCTCCTCGGGCGCGGCCAGGAACTCAAACACGCGCTCGGTGGCGGCGGCCATCGACTGCATCGTGTTGCTCACGTTGCCCAGCTGCTGCACGGGTTGCGTAAAGTTGCGAACGTACTGGATAAAGCTCTGGATGTCGCCGGGCGTGGCATTGCCGGTCAGTGCGAGCTGCGCGCCCACCACGACGACGCCCACGTAGCCCATGTTGCCCACCAAGCTCATAAGCGGCATCATCAGGCCCGACAGGAACTGCGAGCGCCAGCCACTAATAAAGAGGCGGTCGTTTTGACGGTCGAACTCCTCGATTGAGGCCTCGGCGCGGTCGAACACCTGAATGACGTTTTGGCCGGCAAAATCCTCCTCGATAATGCCGTTGACGGCACCCAGAACCTGCTGCTGCTCTCGGAAGTATGGCTGCGAGAAGTGAATCATTACGGTCAGGATAATCGCGGCGGCCGGCAGCGTGAGCACGGTGACGCCGGTGAGCGGCAGGCTGATCGACAGCATCATGACGAGCACGCCGATAATCTGCGTCACCGACGTGATGAGCTGGGTCACGCTCTGGTTGAGCGACTGGCCCAGCGTATCGACGTCGTTGGTGATGCGGCTGAGCACGTCGCCCTTGCTGTGGCCGTTGAAGTAGCTCATTGGAACGACAGCGATCTTGGCGGCGATCTCCTTGCGCATGCGATAGCAGATCTTTTGCGTGACGCCGGTCATGAGCCAGCCCTGGACCAGGCTGCAGACAGAGCTTGCCAGATACAGGCAGAGCAAAAAGCCGAGCGTCTTGGCGATCCAGTCAAAGTCGACGTCGCCGGTGCCGTTGACCTTGGCAACCAGGCCTTCGAACAGTTTGGTGGTAACCTGGCCGAGCACCTTGGGTCCCACAATGTTAAAGATGACCGAACACACGGCAAAGGCGACGGCAGCAAACACGGCAATCTTGTGCTGGCCGATATAGCCGAGCAGCTGCCTCATGGTGCCTTTAAAGTCCTTGGCCTTTTCGCCACGGCGCATGCCACCCATGCGGCCCATGGGTCCACGCTGGCGGGTGGGCTTGGGAATTTGGGTCTTGGTCTCGTCTGCCATTAGCGCTCGCCTCCTTCCATGACGGCTGCAATTTCTTCTTGGGTAAGCCCCAGCTCCTCGGCGGAAAGCTGCGACTGTGCGATCTCCAGGTACGCCGGGCAGCTGTGCAGCAGCTCCTCGTGCGTACCGGTGCCCACCACGTGGCCGTCGTCGAGCACGATAATCTGGTCGGCGTGCATGATGGTCGCGATGCGCTGGGCCACGACCACGAGTGCGGCGTCGGTAACGTTTTTGGCCAGCTCCTCGCGCAGGCGCGCGTCGGTCTTGTAGTCGAGGGCACTAAACGAGTCATCGAACACCACGACCTCGGGCTTTTTGGCCAACGCGCGGGCGATGGCCAGACGCTGGCGCTGACCGCCCGAGACATTGGATCCGCCCTGGCTGATGGGGGAGTCGTAGCCGCCCTCGCGCTCGGCGATAAAGTCCTCCGCCTGGGCGACGCGTGCCGCCTGGCGCATATCCTCGTCACTCACCATATCGCCGGCAAACTTGAGGTTGCTCTCGACGGTGCCCGAGAACAGGCGACCCTGCTGCGGGATATAACCAATACGGCGGCGTAGCTCGGAAAGGGTCATGTCACGCACGTCGATGCCGTCGAGTGAAATGCTGCCGCCTGTGACGTCGTACAGGCGCGGAATCAGCTGCACGAGCGTGGACTTGCCCGAGCCCGTGGAGCCAATGATGCCGAGCATCTGACCGGCATGCGTGGTGAAGTTCACGCCGCTGATGACATCGGCGCGGGCATCGGGATACTGGAAGCTCACGTCGCGGAAGGTGAGCTCACCGCGTGACGCGCTGGTCGCGGGCAGTTTGGGCGAGGAGGGGTCGTTGATGCTCGTGGGGCAGGTGATGACCTCTTCCACGCGCTCGGCTGCGACCTCGGCGCGGGGCAGGATGACCGAAACCATGGTGAGGATCATAAACGCCATGACGATCTGCATGGTGTAGGAGATAAACGCCATCATGTTGCCGACCTGCATCACGCCGTCGGACACGCCCTGCGCGCCAAACCAGACGATAAGCACGGTGATGCAATTCATGACCAGCATCATGAGCGGCATCATAAAGCTCATGGCGCGGTTGGTGTAGAGCTGCGTGGTCATCAGGTCGAGCGAAGCCTTGTCAAAACGCTCGAGCTCATGCTCCTCGCGGTTGAACGAGCGGATAGGCATAAGGCCGTCGAGCAGCTCGCGGGCGGTAAGGTTCACGCGGTCCACAAAGCTCTGCATCTTTTTGAATTTGGGCATAGTGAGGCCCATAAGCACGCCGACGACGGCCGAGACCGCGATGATGGCCACGGCGATGGTCCACTCCAGGCCGGTGTGGTTGGCCAGGACGCGCATGACGGCGACGATGCCCATGACGGGCGCCATCAGACACATGCGGATAAACAGGGTTGCGGCCATCTGAATCTGCTGAATGTCGTTGGTGCAGCGGGTGATGAGCGAGGCCTGGCTAAACTTGCCCACCTCGGCCGGCGAGAAGTGCATAACCTTGTTGAAGGTCTCGCGGCGCAGGTCGCGTGCGATGGAGCAGGCGGTGCGCGAAGCCACGGCACCGGTCAGGATGGTGGCGACCAGCGACACCAGACACAGACCAAACATCGTGGTCGCCATGCGGCCCAGGTAGGCGTTCTGCACGTCGGCGGGGTCGATGCCCTGCGCCTTGTACTCGTCCTGTACATAGCTCACGGCGCGCTGGGTGACGATGGAGCCCGACATGGAGCCCATTTTGTCCGCCATTTCGTTGGCGCCCTCGACGAGCTTGCTTTGGTCTACCAGACCGCCCTCGACACCCAGGCGCAGGCTCTTCATGGTGATCTTGCCGCCGTCGGCGTCGATCTGCTTTTGCATATTCTGCGCCGCTGCGGCCTTCTGCTGCATCTCGGCGAGCTGCTCGGGCGTCATCGCTGCCATTTGCTCGGGCGTGGGCATGGCCTGAGCGGCGTCGCTGTCTTTCTCGCTGGACGTGCCGGTCATGTCTCCCATGGAGTCGGCGTCGATGCCCTGGTTGAGCGAAAGGACGACGGTCTCGGGCAGGCTCATAATGTCGGTAATTTTGCCTCCATCGGCACGCTCTTCCTCGGTGCCCTTGTACGTTCGAATGCCGTTTTTGTCAGCCTTGCTAAACACGGCCTCCACAGCCTTGGCGTCCTTGGCGCTCATGAAGAGTTCGAGGTCGTCGAGCGATTCGGCGCGAATGGTGTCGGGCACGGGCGAGGCGATGCCGCCTTGCTGCACGCCCACGTCGACGATGTCGCTCATATAGGTAGGCAGCGCCAGATCGGCGTTGCAGCTGATTACGATAAGTACGATAGCTGTGAACAGTGCCAGGACGTGCTTTTTAAAGAGCTTGAGAATCCTCACTCGGCATCTCTCCTTTCTTGATTGCGGTCGATAATTTCGTTGGCACGTCTTAGAAGGCGCACCATCTCTTGGGTATCTGTTTCGCCGAGCTGCTCGAGGAAGGCCGCGGTGCGCTCCTCGAATTCCCGTCGTTTGATTTCGAGATCCTGGAATCCCTTGTCGGTCACCGTGACGTGTACGCGACGACGGTCGGTCTTTGAGTGCTCGCGCTCGACCCAGCCCTTGGCTTCGAGAGCGCGTAGGATATTGGCGATGCGGGCGCTCGAGACCCAGGCGCGATCGGCGAGTTCGCTCGGCGTGAGCGAACCGCCAGCGAGCATGAGGGCGCGCATGACGGCCATCTCGCCGCCGAGGGCTTTGTCCGCAAAGCGCGAAATGCGCTGATGCATGCTGCCGAACTCGGTAAGGAGCTGACGCCCAAGTTCACGGAAATCGGTATCTTCCACCGAAAACCCCTAACACTAGAAACTATTTTCGGTGAAAGATGATACCCCCGCACGCGCACCCTATACGGTAGATTTTGGGACATGCCTAGAAAACAACTTTTAGGCGACCTCCGTACACCGTCGGTATCAGCAAAGTTAGGGGTAGATCTCTGAGCACGTCCTAAAGCCCACTCAGAGGCACTTTACCCTGCTAAAGCTGGCATAACAGCTAGAGTGAACGTCGTACAAAGGCAAGGAAAAAACTAAACAAATCGGTGAACGGTAGTTGTTCACGCTCGCATTTCCTGCGGGTTTGTAAAAAACGCCCTTATGATATAAAAAAAGAAACATATAACAGCCCAGATGGAGAGGGTCGCTATGTTATCCTTCTCAAACGGGTGAAATCTTGGGTTTTGGGTTGCAGTTCCAAGGTGGACAAACGTTTTTCCCTGCACCAACATGTGGTGAAGAACGGAAGAAGCCGGTAGTGCAAGCCGAAAATTCAAGAATTCAATAAGCAGCGGTGTGAGAGAGCGCCGCATTACACGTAACTAGGAGCGTGGTTACACAATGCAGGAGGCATGGGAAGGCTTCAAGGAAGGCATTTGGACGGGAGAGGTTGACGTCCGAGACTTCATCCAGAAGAACTACACCCCCTATGAGGGCGACGAGTCGTTCCTCGCCGGTCCGACCGAGCGTACCAAGGAGCTGTGGGGCGAGGTTCTCGACCTGCTGCTCAAGGAGCGCGAGCAGGGCGGTGTCCTCGATATGGACACCAAGACTGTCACGGGTATCGTGAGCCACCCCGCTGGCTACATCGATAACGCCCACCGCGAGAAGGAGACCATCGTCGGCCTCCAGACCGACAAGCCGCTCAAGCGCGCGCTGCACGTCAACGGTGGTATCCGCATCGCTTGCCAGGCTGCCAGCCAGCACGGCTACAAGGTCGACGAGAGCGTTGTCGAGCGCTACACCTTCGAGCGCAAGACCCACAACGCTGGCGTCTTCGATGTCTACACCCCCGAAATGCGTGCTTGCCGCTCGGCTCACATCATCACCGGTCTGCCCGATGGCTATGGCCGCGGCCGCATCATCGGCGACTACCGTCGTGTTGCCCTGTACGGCGTCGACTACCTGATCAAGGACAAGGAGGCCCAGAAGGCTTCCACCCCGACGGTCATGACCGCCGACAACATCCGCGATCGTGAGGAGCTGCAGGAGCAGATTCGTGCCCTCGGCGAGCTCAAGATGATGGCCGAGACCTATGGTTTCGATATTTCCAACCCTGCTACCAACACGCAGGAGGCCATCCAGTGGATGTACTTCGCCTACCTCGCTGCCGTCAAGGAGCAGAACGGCGCCGCTATGTCCATCGGCCGTACCTCCACGTTCATCGACATCTACGCTGAGCGCGACCTTGCCAACGGTACCTTCACTGAGGAGCAGATCCAGGAGTTCGTGGATCACTTCATCATGAAGCTCCGCATGGTCAAGTTTGCCCGTACCCCCGAGTACCAGGCCCTGTTTACCGGCGATCCGCAGTGGGTCACCGAGTCCATCGGCGGCATGGGTGTTGACGGCCGTACGCTCGTTACCAAGATGAGCTACCGCTACCTGCACACGCTCGAGAACATGGGTACCAGCCCCGAGCCCAACATGACCGTTCTGTGGTCGACCCGTCTGCCCGAGAACTTCAAGAAGTTCTGCGCCAAGACTTCCGTCGCCAGCTCCTCGATCCAGTACGAGAACGACGACCTCATGCGCGTCTATCACGGCGACGACTACGGCATTGCCTGCTGCGTGTCCTCCATGCGCATTGGCAAGGAGATGCAGTTCTTCGGCGCTCGCGCCAACCTGGCCAAGTGCCTGCTGTACGCACTCAACGGCGGTGTTGACGAGGTCTCCAAGAAGCAGGTCGGCCCCAAGTATCGCGCCGTCGAGGGCGATACGCTCGATTACGACGACGTTGTGGCCAAGTACAACGACATGATGAAGTGGCTCGCTGGCGTGTACGTCAACTCGCTGAACATCATTCACTACATGCACGACAAGTATTGCTACGAGCGCATCCAGATGGCTCTGCACGACAAGCACGTGCACCGCTGGTTCGCTACGGGCATCGCTGGCCTTTCCGTCGTGGCTGACTCCCTGTCCGCCATCAAGTACGCCAAGGTCCACCCCGTCCGTGATGAGAACGGCATCATCGTCGACTTCGAGACCGAGGGCGAGTTCCCCAAGTACGGTAACGACGACGACCGCGTCGACCAGATTGCTCACGACGTTGTGCACCAGTTCATGGAGTACATCCGCATGAACGACACCTACCGCAACTCCGTGCCCACGACCTCGGTTCTGACCATTACCTCCAACGTCGTGTACGGTAAGAAGACCGGCTCCACGCCCGACGGCCGCAAGGCTGGCCAGCCGTTCGCCCCGGGTGCTAACCCCATGCACAAGCGCGATAGCCACGGCGCCATCGCTTCGCTGTCTTCGGTTTCCAAGCTCCCGTTCCGCGATGCTCAGGACGGCATCTCCAACACCTTCTCCATCATCCCGAGTGCGCTCGGCAAGGAGGACCAGGTGTTCTTTGGCGATATCGACCTTGATCAGCTGGGCGAGTAACTATTGTTAGTGCTATACTAACAATAACGATTACTGATTAGTGCGCCGGTTTCGGCCGGCGCCTATTAATCGAAGGAGACACATTATGAAGGTTTCTGAAGTTTCCGAGACTCAGGCCGATAACCTGGTCCACATGCTCGACGCTTACGCCGAGAAGGGTGGCCACCACCTGAACATCAACGTCTTCAACCGTGAGACGCTGCTCGACGCTCAGGCTCACCCCGAGAAGTACCCGCAGCTGACCATCCGCGTTTCCGGCTATGCCGTGAACTTCCACACGCTCACCAAGGAGCAGCAGGACGAGGTCATTGCGCGTACCTTCCACGACAAGTTCTAAAGGGACTCAACTCCCGCAGGATCGCCGGGGCTGTTTGGGCTACCTCCCAAAACGTCCTCGGACATGAAAGAGACCGCCGTGCGCTTCGCGCGGCGGTCTCTTTCGTCCTGCGGAATGTTTTGGGAGGTAGCCCAAACAGCCCCGGCTGGGGTCCTGTGTAGTCACCCTCTAGGCGGAACTCTCCTAATTATTTGGATGAGTCGTTTACTTACTTGTACTGTTACCGTCTTCCCACTGTTGTTGGGGTATGCTTTGTTCGTATGTAAACGTATGACATGTTGATGGGGGAGGGTGCTATGGCTCGCGAGGGCGCTCGTTCTAAGGATTCTGCTAAGCCTGGCATCAAGGAAGTTGCAGCGGTGGCGGGGGTTTCGCCCACTACGGTATCTCGCGTGCTTAATAATCGCGGCTATATTAGCCAAGAAACCCGCGATAAGGTCCATGCCGCGATGGAGCGCATCAACTATACGCCCAACGATATCGCCCGTGCCATGCTCAACGGTCGCCTGAACCTTATCGGCATGATCGTTCCCTTTGTGAGCAGCCCGTTCCATGCTCAGGTTGTGCAGGCGGTCGAGCGCACGTTGGCGGAAAACGGCTTTAAGATGTTGCTGTGCAACAGCGCCAATCGACCCGATCTTGAGCGTTCCTATATTGACATGCTCCGCCGCAATATGGTCGACGGCGTCATCGTCAACTCCCTCAATATCGGTGCTGAGGCATATGCCGAGATGGGCTTGAGCCTGGTTGGTATCGACTGCGACCTTGGCGAGGCCTCTGTTCAGATTGCGAGCGACAGCTATAGCATCGGCGAACTTGCCACGCGTCGCCTGATCGATGACGGGTGTTCACGCATCCTGTGCCTGCGCAGCAATAGCCGCATGCGCATGCCTGCCAATAAGCGTACCGATGCCTACCTCGATGTTGTTGAGCAGGCCGGTTTGTCCGCGCTTGTCCGTGAGGTTGAGTTCGTTAAGCCCGACGACGAAAAGGGCGCGGTCGTTGCGAAGATCCTCGATGAGAACCCCGATATTGACGGCATCTTTGCGGGAGACGATACGATGGCGGCCATCTGTCTCAACGTGATGAAGCAGCGCGGCTTGAGCGCTCCAGACGATATTAAGGTCGTGGGCGCGGATGGTGCCCGCCGAACTATGACGTTTATGCCTGACTTAACAACCGTACGTCAAGATATCGATCGCATCGGAGAGCTCGCGGCGCAATCCATCATCGCTCTTATTAACGGCGATAATCCCGAATCGAATATCAAGCTCCCCGTTGAACTCATTGAGGGCAAAACCGCGTAGTTCATCCCGTGCCAAAAGAATTCCTCAAACGCCTCTGATGACCGTTCGCCGGCATATGTCAACCGTTTACCGACGACTGGAACTGCGAAAAGACGTATTGGTATGAAAACGTTTGACATATGAAAACGATTGACATATCTTGCCATTGTACCGAGTTAGTATGTCGTGGAAAGGAAGTCTCGGATGCACAAGGTGTATTACCAGCCTGAGGGAATTTGGGTAGGCGACATCATGCCGTACGGCGAGGACGGCACGTTCTATCTCTATCATCAGCGTGACACGCGTAACCCCGAACCTTTCGGAGAGCCGTTTGGCTGGGCACTCGCTACGACCAAGGATTTCGTCAACTACAAGGACTTTGGCGAGAGCCTTGAGCGCGGCGGCGACGAGGAAGTCGACCAGTACATTTATGCCGGCACGGTGTTTAAGGTGGGCGACAAGTACCATGCGCTCTACACTGGTTGCAATCGCGATAAGGTCCGCGCACGTTTGATGAAGCAGGTTCTTCTTCACGCAACGAGCGACGACGCCGTCAAGTGGGAGAAGAACATCGCCGAGACGCTGCTTCCGCCCCAGGAGGGTTACGATGACCGCAACTGGCGCGATCCCTTTGTGCTTTGGGATGAGGAGAACGAAGAGTACATGCTCATCCTCGGCACGCGTGTGGGCGAGGACAAGCGTCTGATGACCGGCCGCCTGGTCAAGTTCACCTCCAAGGATCTGACCAACTGGGAGTTCCAGGGCGACTGGTGGAACCCGGGCCTGTACACCATGTTTGAGATGCCTGATCTCTTTAAGATGGGCGACTGGTGGTACCTCGTCTTTTCCGAGTACAGCGACGGCAACAAGACCCGTTACCGCATGTCCAAGTCCATCAACGGTCCTTGGATTACCCCCGCTGACGACTCCTTCGACGGCCGCGCGTACTACGCCGCTCGCACCGCATTCGATGGCGAGCGTCGCGTTCTCTTTGGTTGGGTTCCTACGCGTGACGAGGGCGGCGACCCCAGCTCTTACCTATGGGGTGGCACCTTTATGCCCCTCGAGATCGTTCAGCGTGCCGACGGAACGCTCGGCACCAAGCTCCCCGACAGCATGCTTGGCGCCTTTGGCGAGGCTAAGGCAGTCGAGACCTTTGAGCTTTCCTGCGAGTCGGGCAAGGTCGAGCAGGTGCTCGCCGCAGATGCCGGCTCCACCTACTTGCTCGATGCCGACATTGAGCTCGGCGGTAACGCTGCCGGCTTCTCGGTCAAGTTCGCCGAGGACGCCGAGACCGGTCTTGCCTATGAGTTCCGCGCCAACCTGCGCGAGGGCAAGCTCGAGTTCACGCCGGCTCCCCAGTACCCGTGGTTCCAGGTCAACAACATGGGCCTCGAGCGTCCGTTGTTCTTTAAGGGCGAGGGCACTCACCATGTGCGTCTGGTCGTCGACGACGACATCGCGACCATCTTTGTCGATGATGTCGCGCTCAACGCTCGCTTCTGCAACAAGCAGGGCCAGGGTGTGGCGCTTACCGTCACCGACGGTGCGCTCAAGTGCGCAAACGCAACGATCGCGTCTCTGTAGCGGCAACGAACCGTTTTATGATTTAGAAAAGGAATGGAGAGGAACATGGACTACAAGGCAGTGTCCCAGCAAGTCGTCGACAACGTCGGCGGACTGGAGAACATCGAGGGCTCCACGCATTGCGTGACCCGTCTGCGTCTGGTGCTCAAGGATACGAGCAAATACAACAAGGCCGAGCTCGAGAACATCGATGGCGTCAAGGGCGTGCTGTACAACAGCGGCCAGCTCATGATCATCTTCGGTACCGGTACCGTCAACAAGGTTTACGATGAGTTTATGGCTCTGACGGGCGTTAAGGAGATCAGTGCTTCCGAGGTCAAGGGCGCCGAGGCGGACAAGAAGGGCAAGTTCTTCTCGGTCCTCAAGGTATTCTCGGACATCTTTATCCCCATCATTCCCGCCTTCGTCGGCGCTGCAATCATCATCGGCCTTAAGTCGCTGATCGTTGCCAACGGCCTCTTTGGCATGGAAGGCAGCCTCGCCGATCACAGCGAGTTCCTCAAGAACCTCGCAAGCTTCTTTGCCATTATCGCCACCACGTTCGACTACCTGCCTGTCCTGGTTATGTACAGCGCGGTCAAGCGTTTTGGCGGTAACCCGATCCTGGGCATCCTCGTCGGTATCGTCATGGTTCACCCGAGCCTTATGAACCGCAACACGTTCGTTATGGACCCGACGGGTGCTGAGTACTGGAACTTTGGTCCGCTATCCATTCCCATGGTTGCTTTCCAGGGCGGTGTGTTCCCCGCAATCCTGACTGCCTGGTTTATGGCCAAGGTCGAGAAGATTGCCCAGAAGTACATCCCCGAGGTCGTTTCGTTCGTCTTTGTCCCGACCGTTACCCTGATTCTTGCTAACGTTGCCCTGTTCACCGTGTTCGGCCCGCTCGGCAACCTGATCGGTGACGTCCTCGCCGGCGTAATCGATATCCTGTACAACAGGATGGGTGTCTTTGGTGCCTTTGTCTTCGCCGCGTTCCTGCAGCCGCTCGTCGTTACCGGTACGCATCAGTTCATCCAGGGTATCGAGGCCAACCTCGTTGCCACGACCGGCTTCAACTACATCCAGGCCATCTGGTCGGTTTCCATCATCGCCCAGGGCGGCGGCGCCATCGGTATGTACCTCATTCACAAGAAGCACTCCAAAGAGCGCAACATCTGCATGTCGTCCTTTATCCCGACGCTGGTCGGAATCTCCGAGCCCGCTATCTTTGCTGCAAACATGCGCTACTCGATCATTCCGTTCATCTGCGCATGCATCGGTGCAGGCTGCGGCGGTGCCTTCGTCAAGCTCTTTGAGGTGCGCGCTATCGGTCAGGGTCTGACCGGCGTGCTTGGCCTGCTCATCGTCACGCCCGAGACCCTCGTGTGGTATGTGGCTGGCAATCTCATCGCCTTTATCGTGCCGATCGTCTTGATCTTTGCCTACAACAAGGCAAAGGGCGTGCCGACCACCGATGAAGAGGGCGCTGGCGCAGGCTTCGATGTCAGCTTCTAGTTGAGCCATTCAGTGCAATGTGCGGATAAGTCCATTTGAGGAAGGGCGTTCGGCTCGTGTGAGTCGGGCGTCCTTCCCTATAGACGAGAAAGTCAATGGCGATGTTAAATCAAAAAAACAAGGTGATGCGTGCGGACTATGAGCAGTGGCGAGCTGGACAGGATGAGACGGCGGCTCGCATCGCGTCCGAACCCGATAGGCTTTTGTTCCATGTGGAGCCTGAGCTTGGCTGGCTCAACGACCCCAACGGTTTGGTTCAGATTGGTGATACGTATCACATCTATCATCAATACGATCCGTTCGATGCTGCGCATGGCGGTCCAGTGCTTTGGAACCATCTGACGACAAAGGATTTTGTGACGTACGAGAATCGCGGCCCCGTGTTGTTCCCCGATTCCGATTTGGATTCGAGTGGAGCGTATTCTGGTTCTGCCTTTGTACGTGATGGCAAGATTCACTACTTCTATACCGGCAACGTTAAGCATTTTGACCGCGATGATTACGACTACGTGTTGACGGGCCGTGAGCAAAACCAGATTCATATGGTTGCCGAGAATCCCGACGAATTGGGCGAGAAGCGCATAGCTGTTGGGCCGGTCGATTACCCCGACGATATCGGTACGCACGTGCGCGACCCCAAGATCCTTGAACACGACGGTATCTACTACATGGTTCTCGGCGCTCGTACGAAAGACGATCGCGGGTGCGTGCTTGTCTATACCTCGCGCAATCTTGAGGACTGGAGCTATGCGACGCGCATTGAGTTGGACGAGAAGTTTGGCTTTATGTGGGAGTGCCCCGATCTGTTTGAGCTCGATGGCGAGCTTATTCTCGTTTGCTGTCCGCAGGGTGTGCCTGCCGATGGTTGGCATTACCGCAATCCGCATCAGTGCGTGTGGTTCTCCATCGAGGCCGATTGGGAGGCGCCGAGCTTTAAAATCGTCGGGCAGGGCATGCCCCCGATGGTCGATGCCGGCTTTGATTTCTATGCTCCGCAGTCCTTTGAGGATACTGCAGGCCGGCGTTTGATGATCGGATGGTCGGGTTGCCCCGACGCGATGGCAGAAAACCCGACGGTGGCGCGCGGGTGGCAGTGCGCGTTGACGGTGCCGCGAGAGCTGAGCATACGCGATGGTAAGCTCTGCCAGCGGCCGGCGCACGAGATTGAGAGGATGCGCGGTGACTGCGTTCGCGCGATAGGCGGTGAAACCGTTGAGGAGCCGGGCCGCCTGTTTGATCTTGTGGTTTCCTGCGAGGGCGCCAAGATGGTCGAGCTCGAAATCCGCAAGGGTGTCTTTGTGCGCTATGCAGACGGGATGCTTACCCTCGACATGGGTGACGAAGGCTATGGGCGCGACCAGAGGTCGATTGAGCTCAGCGAGCTTCGCGACCTGCGCGTGCTTTCGGACACTACGATGGTCGAGATTTTTGCAAATGGCGGCGAGACGGCACTTACGAGCCGTACCTATTCGCCGGCGGTTCCGGCGATGGAGCTGCACGCCGAGGGCGCGGCATCGATGAATTTCTACCGCCTCGCGCATTAACCGTGTGTGGAGCACGATTGGACTTGCTGGGCGGAATGTGTCGCAGTTGCCGCAGCGAACTACCGTTTATCGCGTATAGCGACCGTTTGCGGAGTAAGTAACACTTAGTAATAAACCGTGTAGAATCTCAGATTAGCACGGAGTTTTTCCAGGGAGACGCTGTCCTTTGTTGTGTGCAAGGGGCGGCGTCTCTTTGGCGCTCTGCCGCCGTTGTGCAACAGTGCGGCGGCGCGTGCCATGTGTTGAAAAGCCAATGTTGAGATGGGTCGTGATGATAATGGGCAAGTACGTAATCGTGGTTGAGTCTGGTTCGGATGTGACGCCGGAGCTCTGCGAACGCTACGGTATCGTGCGCGTACCTATGCATGTCACGATTGGTGACGAGACCGTCGAGGACGGCTCGATCGATCCGCTCGAGATTTATTCGCGCTGCAACGAGTTTGGCGTGATGCCCAAGACCAGCGGCTGCGCGCCGGCAGATTTTGCGCACGTGTACGATCGCATCCATGCCGAGCAGCCCGATGCGACTATTCTGCACCTTGCGTATTCCGAGGCCACGACCTGCTCACACCAGTCTTCTAAGATTGCCGCCAAGGGTCGCGACTACGTCTACTCCATGGACACGCGTTTTGTCTCGGTGGGCCAGTCGCTTGTTGCCGTCGAGACCGCCAAATACATCGAGGCTCACCCCGATGCCACCGTCGACGAAATCTTTGCATTTACGAATTCCGTCATGGACCGTGTGCTGCTGGGCTTTGTTCCTACCGACCTAGCCTTCCTTAAGGCGGGCGGTCGTCTATCCAACGTGGCATTCCTCGGTGCCCATCTGCTCAAGATTAAGCCCTGCATTGAGGTAACGGGCGGCAAGTTCGTGGCAACCAAGAAGTTCCGCGGCTCTATGCTCAAGTGCGCCCGCGCCTTTATTGACCACATGGTTGCGAAGGGCGAGATTGACTACTCGCATATTGGCCTGGCGTATTCGGTAGGCCTTTCCCAGGAGCTGCGCGACGACATGGAAGTCTATGCGCACGACCTGGGCTTTAAGGACGTTACCTGGACTCAGGTCGGCGGTGTCATCTCGAGCCATTGCGGCCCGACCGCCTTCGGTGCGGTGCTCACGCTTAAGGCGTAAGGTCTGGCGTCTATCGATTTCTATTGCCTCAGCGGCGGGCGGGTTGCGATAACCTTCCCGCCGCTCTTGCGTAGGGCCAAATAGGACAACCCAATTGACCGCTAAACCGTTTCGCCATCATGCGTATGGGCTAGAATGATTCTGGCATTTATGTAGCTAAAACCAATGAGAGGCAAGGTAGCGGGAATGGCTGAGATGACGCTCGAGGGTGTGGACGCTCGTCCCGAGGACTCTGCGTTTGCCCTGGGTCGCGTGCATTCGATCGAGACGATGGGAACGGTCGACGGTCCCGGCATCCGCTTCGTAGTGTTTGTCCAAGGCTGTCCCATGCGCTGCGCGTATTGCCACAATCCCGATACTTGGTCTGTTAACGGCGGCACCATGGTGACTGTCGAGCACCTGATGGACGAGTTCCAGAGTAACCATGAGTTTTACCGCAGCGGCGGCATTACGGTTTCGGGTGGCGAGCCGCTCCTGCAGCCCGAGTTTTTGGCCGATCTGTTCCGTGCAATGCACAACAACCCCGATGGCCGCGTGCATACCTGCCTCGACAGCTGCGGCTATGCGTTTGACCCCAACCATCCCGAGAAGTTCGATGCCGTACTCAACGAGACCGATATGGTGCTGCTCGACATTAAACACGCCGATCCCGTCGAGCATAAAAAGCTGACCGGTTGCGATCCCGCACGCATTCTGGCGTTTGGCGATGAGCTTGCCCGTCGCAAGATTAAGGTCGTTATCCGCCACGTGGTGGTGCCCGGCATTACCGATACGGTTGAGGAGTGCGAGGCGCTCGGCCGCCTCATCGCTCCATGGCACAACGTGGTGGGCCTGGAAATGCTGCCGTATCACACGATGGGTGTCGTCAAGTACGAGCAATTGGGCATTCCCTATAAGCTCGAGGGCGTTCCACAGATGGATACCGCGCGCATGCCCGAGCTGCGCAACGCCGTCATGACGGGCATGAAAAAGCGTCGCGCGGAACTCAAAAACGCTATCGGCTAGCGAGCCATTTTCGCTCCCCAAAGGCACTCATTGGGGACAGACTTAAATGAGTGCCCCTGGGCACCAAGTTGATTGCCAAAGAGCTCCGTCAAGTTGCGGTGGAATAGTTCTTGTTTTTCGGCTTATGCCGCCCAAATAGGAACTATTCCACCGCAACTGCGTTTTGGGCGGAGATGCGCAACAGAATCGCGCCATTTGGATAAATACGCTTGTGGTTTCTTTAAAGACGCCTTAAACGCCGCTGAATATCTTTGGAAAGAAATGCCTGCTCGGTATTATGCTGCTCGTATATGAACGGTAGCAGTCAGGAGACCACGTGCGAAATAACGCATCGCGGGATGAGTATATGCCGCAGCATAGCAGCAGATATGAGACGAAGGGCACATCTTCGCGTGGCCTTGCCGACGCTCGCGTCCGCGTGACGAAGATTGCCGCCATTGGGATGCTAACGTTGGCGATTATTATCCTCGGAATTACCGCCAAAACCTACGCGTCGGAGCGAATGGCACACTCAGATGCGTCAACGGTACAGACGCAAAACGAGAAGGTTTCAAAGTCCAAAGCGTCGGCAGATCTCAAGACGAGACTTTCGAAGGCGGACTTCAACGATATCCCTTCGGGTGATACCGTTCAGGCCTTCTCGTTGGTGGATAACAAGACTCCTACCTTGGAGGATGAGAGCCTTGCCTTGCTCCAGGATGCCCTGAGTCGGGCGCAGGAGCTAGGCGATGTGGGCGTGGTGTTCTACGACCTGTCAAGCGGCAAGGGCGTGACGTATAACCCCGATGTCGAGGTTTACGGCGCGAGTAGCTACAAGGCGCTCTATGCGTTGTACATCTGCGAATCTCTGGTCGAGACGGGTCAGGTTTCACTCGATGATTCCCTTGGCACCTATGGTGGCTACAACATGGGTTGGCAGACGGTGCGCGACCTGATCGATGCCGCGGTCGTTAATTCGGACAACGATTCGTTTATTGCGTTACGCGCGGCGTTTGACAGTGTCGGTTACGAGGATTGGATTGCCAGTCTTGGCATCGATTGCGATACCGCACTCGATCCGATGAGTGATTTTCCAACCTATTGCCCGCGCACCTCGGCCAAATTGTGGCGCGAGATGAGCGAGTATTTGAGCCGTGATACCGAGACGTCGCAATGGCTATCGGATCTTCTGGCCTCTACGACTCGATCGTTTATTCGTAATGGCATTGCGGACGACCAAGCCTTGGTACGCAACAAGGCAGGCTGGATTAGCGAGGATGGTTGCTATTCGACATGCGATGCGTGCCTCATCGATGTCGATGGCGACACCTACATTATGAGTATCATGACATCGATGCCATGGAGCGATCGCTCGAGCGAGCTGGTGGCTGCGATTGCTAAGACATTCTTTGATACCCGAGCTGCGCTGGCCTAACGTGTTCGTTTGACGAGGTCAAACAAAATGCTGGTACCATACCGTGGTTGAGAATTTCGTATAGGTTTGGGGAATGGCATGGCTACCATCGCGATTATCGGTGCGCTCGAAAAAGAGATCATGCAGATTAAGGAAGAGTTGAGCAACGTTTGCATGGTACAGGAGGCGGGCTTGAACGTTGTGACCGGCGGGCTCGACGGCCTGTCGATTGTCGCCACGACGGCGGGTATGGGCACGGTAAACGCTGCCGCCGCAACACAGCACCTCATTAGCAAGTATGCTCCACAGGCAGTTGTGTTTTCTGGTATCGCAGGTGGCCTGAATCCCAAGCTCCATATCGACGATGTCGTCATTGGCAAATGCCTGCGCTATCTAGATACCGATACCGCGCTTATCGCCGAGTCTGCACCGGGGCTCGAGGAGTTTGTCTCGACGCCTGCGCTGGTCGATATTGCCGCCGATGTGCTTTCTGAGCGTGGGTTTGTTGATGCTTCGACAAATGCGACCGCTTCGAACGAGGGCGCAAAGCAGTTCCTGGTCGGCACGATTGCCACGGGTAACCGCTTTGTGACGGGCGCCGCTATGCGCAATGATGCCATCGAGGCGACGCATGCCGATTGTGTCGGCATGGAGGGCGCGGCAATTGCCCATGTCGCAACCAAAAATGGTGTCGATTGCCTGGTGCTGCGTGCTATCAGCGAT
This sequence comes from Collinsella sp., assembly GCA_019424945.1. Taxonomy (GTDB): domain Bacteria; phylum Actinomycetota; class Coriobacteriia; order Coriobacteriales; family Coriobacteriaceae; genus Collinsella. The sequence goes on from JAHYYN010000098.1 coordinate 35,955, forward strand.
AATTGTGACGAGGCGTATGATGCGATTTGCGACCGCGAGTTCGATTTGTTCGAGTATGCGCGTGCCGCAAGCGATATCACGCTCGATATCGTTCGACGCATTGCCGCTGCGCAATAGCGCGTTTTTTGCAAGATCCTACGACCAAGGAGTGTCCATGGCCGATTCCATTAACTACCAGCTTGCCAAGTTCGTCGCCAGCTACGGCAAGGTTTCGCAGATCCCCGAGTCCACCTGTCCCGAGGTGAGCTTCGTTGGCCGCTCAAATGTGGGCAAGTCGTCCATCATGAACAAGCTCTTTGGTCGCAAGAACCTGGTGAAGGTTTCGAGCACGCCGGGCAAGACGAGCAACATCAATTTCTTCGAGGTCGACGACGTGCACTTTGTGGACCTGCCGGGCTATGGTTTCGCCCGTCGTTCCAAGGCCGAGCGTGACCGCTGGGCCGAGCTCATCGGCGACTTCTTCGACTCCGAGCGCAGCTTTAACTTGGTTGTGTCGCTAGTGGACATTCGCCATGACCCCAGTAAGCTCGACCATGACATGATCGACTACCTGCAGGGCAACGAGTTCAACTTTATTGTCTGCCTCACCAAGGCAGACAAACTCAGCCGCACCCAGCAGGCCCGCCAGGCAGCAGCCATCAAAAAGCAGCTCAACGTCCCGGCCGAGAACGTGATTATCACAAGCTCCCAGACCGGTACCGGCATCGATGAACTCAAGCGCCGCATCGCCGAGGCTTGCCTCTAATAAGGGCTCTTGGCAGGCAATAGTTTGCATCTATCTATATCACCCCAGTGATAGTTATTGCTACACTATCACTGGGGTGATATTTTTGTTTGGAGGTCGATATGGAGCTTTGGCACGGGTCGGAGGTTGTTGTCGAGCATCCGTCGTTGGATAAATGCAGACAATTCAATGACTATGGGTGTGGGTTTTATTGCACGCCACATGAGGAAATGGCAATGGAGTGGGCATGTCGGACCGAGTCCGATGGTATCGCGAATCGATATGAGCTCGATATTGATGGTCTCGCGGTCTTGGATTTGGAGTCCGGGGAGTTTTCAATCCTCAATTGGCTTGCGATTTTGGCTAACAATAGGGAGTTCAATGTTTCGACACCGCTAGCGCGCGAAGGACTTCGTTATCTGCTGGATAACTGCCTGATTGATATTTCTCCCTATGACGTTATTCGAGGCTATCGCGCCGACGATTCCTATTTCTCGTTTGCAAGACAGTTTGTCAACGGCATGATTTCGCTCAGGCAATTGCAGCGCATTATGTTTTTGGGGGATTTGGGCATTCAATATGCGCTTATGAGTGAGCGTGCGTTCTCAGCAATCAGATTCTGCGAATGGAAGCAGGCGTTGGGATCTGAGTATTATCCCAAGCGCTTTAAGCGAGAGCAGAACGCGCGGCGCAAGTACTTGGAAACTGTGAATGGATTCGACTCTGAGGGTGTCTACATTAGGGATTTAATGGCAGGGAGGGTTGATTTAAATGATCCAAGAGTTAACGGATTGTGGGCCGAGTAGAACATACCCCGTCTACTATCTCGAGGATGCAATGAACAATCTCGGCGACTGCTTTGACTATGCTGTTAACGATTATGGAGCAGAAGGATCGGAAGTTGCTGAACTCTTTTGCCTGAGCGGCGTAGCTCGCGAGTTCGAACGCGGCAACGCATGGGTAGTGTCGGGAAAATCGGGCGTTGAGCTGTTCGCGCTTATCGCCGAAAGGTCGGGCTATCAATCAAGGCCGATGCCAAATCGAACCTACCGATTCGAAAAGACACCGGAATATTGGACAGGCTGGATATTGGCATACCTTCAGTGGCGCCTAGGAGAGTCTTTCGAAGATTTGCTGCATGTCGTTCCATTTGATGTGCTACGCAGTCTGTACTACCCCTGGCACGAAGCCTCGGAGGAACGTGTGGCTCGCCTCGTCTGCGATATGGCGAAGAAAGCGTCCAGGCGAACAAAACTTGCGTTAGCAAGAAAGAAGCTTAAGAAAACCCAACAAGACCTGGCATACGAATCAGGCGTATCGCTCCGCTCAATCCAAATGTACGAACAGCGCCAACGAAACATCAACGAAGCCTCGGTAACAACCGTAAGAGCTATAGCAAAAGCCCTCCACTGTAACATCGAAGACCTCCTAGAACCAGTCTTCGAATACAAAGAAACAAGCGCCGCCTAAAGGGGATTCTGGCCACTGATTGCTCAACTTGTGGTTCACCAAGGGCAATTTGAGCAGCGAAGCCGGCTGTCTCGTTGGAGCGTGCAGGCCTTGTTGATATTTAAATCCGCTTTTATATTGAAATGCCCCGCCAAGCTAAAGTGCTCGGCGGGGCAATTTTCGATTGACGATGCTGCCAGGGGTTGAGTTTTAATATATCGCGAGTAAGAGGCGTCTGAATTTAGTAATCAAAGAAAATTATTCAATTCGAGCGCTTAGCCAGTACTCTCCATTCGAAGCTACGATTGCATACGTAATTCCATTTTTGACAGTTGGCGTATCTACACAGGCAGCACCAACTTCCTTGGCGTCTGAAAACGAAAGTGTTGGATCGATTGCTTGTATAGTTGCCAATGCTGTCGCCGCGGCATAGTCGGAGTTTTCGAAGTACATGACTATGTTTTTGAAGCAGTTTTCGGATCCAAGATAGCTGAGTAGCACCGGGTTACTCGAGTCCGAAAAGAAGCCTCCAATACCGGCAACCTTTGAACCGTTTTTGATCTGAAGTTCGAGCCCCATGCCGCTATCGTCTAGTTCGTAATCCGCATTCATGCTGCTGCAATTGGGGATATCGGAGAATTCCTCGTTAAGTCGATCAATAAAGCCTTTTGGGGAAATTGAAAACTTTCCGTCGCCAAGAAAAGATGTGATTTCCTTCTCGTTGCGGGTGTCAACGACCTCTCCGCATTTTTCGCATTCTCGTATTTCCTTTGAGGTGGCGTCCACGTAGTCAACTTCGGTAGTCCACGAGCCCGGTTGATGCCCAAGGGGTTCCCCCTCGGTTTTACCGCAGCGTTGACAGGTCTTCGGAACCGTGCACGTTGCTTCTTCCCATTCGTGTCCAAGCGGTTCCCCCTCGGTTTTGCCGCAACTTTTACATGTGCGAGGGCTTGTACAGGTTGCATTGGCCCATAGCTTGTGAGTGCAAAACAACTGAGGAAACATCATGGGCAAACTGAAGATGATGACAACTGCCACGGCAGCTGCGATTGCCGCTCGTTTTTTATTGCCTAATTTATGAATGGCCCGCGTTAGAAGTGAGTCGTTTTCTTCATTTTTGCGTGCGCCGTCATCTTCGTTTGATGGCGGAATTTCAGAGGAGGGGGTGTCGCTAGCACCATCAGAAAACTGCTCGGCTTTGAAATCTGGCTTCCGTTCGTCGGACTCACTGAGTGCCTTTTCCTCGTCGGGCTCCTTCATCTCGTCATTCATGTTTATCGAGGCTCCTTCCTAGCTATGAATCTGCAATGGGCATTTTTGATAAGCGGAATGGCTGGTGACATAAATATATCCCAGTTTGGGATATATCAAAATAGAATATAGCGTAAACGGCATGAACGTTGATGCTAACAGGACATGCGGAAAATGCCTTTCCCAGATTCGTCGGGAGCAAGGTGTCACTCAGGTTGAACTCGCAAAGAAACTGGGGGTACCTCAGTCGTTCATCTCAAAGGTCGAGACCGGGGAACGCAGCCTTAGGGTTTATGAGCAGTTTGTCTATGCGGATGCACTCGGAATTACTGTTGAGACGCTAGTACGTAAACTTGGGGCTGTTTTGAGTAGCGAAGATAATTAGATGACGCCACGCATCGATCATCAATTAGAAATTAAAACAGAGCTATAGGGCGAATGAGATGCTGGGAAGTGCGCCTTTATCAAATAGAAGCTAAAAAATCAGCCCGGCGACTTTCCAGAGCGTAGGTCCCTGTGGCCGCCGCCAGTGAAGTTAACGTAGGGGAGGCCAGAGGCTTTGCCCCCAAATCTTTCCGTATCGTGAAGGCTCCTTGTCCGTTACTCCGAAGGAACGCAATATTAAAAGTGAATGCGACTATCCTGTCGAGGCTGCGCAGGTCCCCTTGGGGCTTCCCCTGAAAACAATCCGCAGATCGAATTGCCCCGTCGCGCGAAGCGCACGACGGGGCAATTCATGATCGAGGACGTTTTCAGGGGAAGCCCCAAGGGGGCCGGTGAGAGCAATGAGGCAGGGCGCTACAGGTATTCGATCTGGGCGCCTTCCGTGTCGCACGTCAGAATATACGTATCACACTTGGGGAACTGCTCACGCAGCTTGACCTGTAGGAACTTTGCCACGATGGTGTCGTCAGTCACGGCCATGAGAGTCGAGCCGGAGCCACTGATCCAGATGGTCTTAGCGCCGCCGTTAAGGCAGGTGTCGCGCACTGCGTTGTAGTCGGGGATGAGGCGGCGGCGATAGGGCTCCTGGATGCGGTCGTCGTTGGCGGCGGCAATCAGGTCAAGGTCGCCGGTCTCCAGGCCGCGCGTCATGCCGGCGATGCGGCCCATTTGCCATACGGCGGTGGAGAGTGGAATCTCCTGCGGCACAACCTTGCGCGCTTCGCTCGTATGCACCTCGTAGGGCGGAATCACGGTAATAAAACGCAAGCGATCGCTCACCTCGTAGCGCAGGCACTGGGGGAGCGAATCGGTCGGCGTAAAGGAGCAGACGGCGCCGCCCAGGATAGCAGGGGCGACGTTATCGGGATGGCCCTCGACCTCGGTGGCAATGCGGACAAGCTCAGCGCGGTCGACGGTGTGGCCTGTCAGTGCGGCGGCGGCCATAATGCCGGCGACGACGCAGGTGGAGCTGGAACCCAGGCCACGGGCGACGGGCACGTCGGTCTGAATGTCGATAGCAACGGGAAAAGCCGGCTCGCCCCACGCGGCCAGAGCATCGACAAAGCTCACATAGACCAGGTTATTCTCGTTTTGGAACTCCTCGGGGCAGCCCGTGATGGTGAGCTTGTCGGCGCGCTCGAAGGTGAAGTGCGAGTAGAGGCTGACGGCCATGCCGAGGGTGTCGTAGCCAATGCCTAGGTTGGCGCTGGTGGCGGGGACGGTGATTTTGATCATGGGAATCTCCTGGGCGGTCTGCCTGTTTAGTTCGCTGCTCGGGCAGTCCTGGCTCGCTCGGAAAGCACATTAAGTGCTTTCCGGCTCGTGCGGAACTCGCGACGAACTAAACGGCCAGACCCGCTCGCATGCTCGTCATCATCCCAAAAGCTAAATAAAAAGAAGGTGCGCCGGCTTTCGCCGGCGCCTTATAAAGGGTTTTAGTTGGTAGCCATCTTTTTTGCTGCAGACTCGACGTAGCTTGCCATCTCATTGACGTCGCAGACGTCTTCGAAGCGGACGGGTTTGGATTCGAGTTCGGCGAGCTGGGTCGGGGCGACCGTGTTGGTGGCCTGCTCGAGCACGCGCATAGCCTCAAAGTCGTCCTCGGGAACGTTAAGCCCCAGAGCTTCGCAGCAGGCGCGCGGGAACTTGTAGGGGCTGGCGGTCGAAAGCAGCACGCGGGCCTTGGCGCCCACGGCGGGGGCGACCTGCTCAAAGACGTGATAACCGCAAGCGGTGTGCGGGTCGATCACGTAGCCGTTCGCATCCCAGCAACTCTTGATGGCGGCGCGGACCTCGTCCTCGCTGGCCCAGCCGCAGCCAAACACGCTCTGAATCTTGGCCAGCAGCTCGGCGGGCACCTCGTAGCGACCCGCCTGTGCCAGCTGCTCCATAAGGCCGGCAACGAGCTCGCAGTCGCCGTCGGACAGGAAGTAGAGCATGCGCTCTAGGTTGGAGCTAATAAGGATGTCCATCGACGGCGAGATGGTCGTGAAGAACGGGCGGTTGCGGTCGTAGACGCCGGTGGTCAGGA
>JAHYYN010000099.1:0-10270 GCA_019424945.1 Collinsella sp.
TTTCCGGTGACTTTTTCACCATTTGTGTCTCCTTGCGATCGGAGATTTACCCTACAAGATGCATGATAGCAAGAAATAATTCGGTGAACGGTCAGATTCCTCTAAAAGGCACACTAAAACGCTTCAATAAAATGAAGCGTTTTAACTAGAACTATCTGCCTGCTGCATCTCCCCGCTTATTGGGGACGGACTTACATGAGTGCTTTCACTCATTTGGGACAGACATCGTTTTGCCATTTTGCCGTTCTGGGCCTGTTATTGCCGCTTATTGGATATAAATAGGTTGCAGGCTCAGCATTTCGCGTTGCTTCTCTCCTTTTAGGTGTTGCCTGAACAGTTTTGAAAGGAGAGATTATGCCCCGATGCGCCCGCCCCGTTTCGATCACCGGCTATTACCACGTCTTTGACCGCGGCAACTCCAAACAGATTATTTTTGAAGATGACTCCGACCGTTATCGTTTCTTATCGGATATCTCGGACAGGTTTGCGCGCCATGAAGTGGCGGTGTTGGCTTGGTGCCTTATGGACAATCACTTCCATTTGATGGTTGATGACCCATTTGACAACCTTTCAAAGGCAATGCAGTGCGCGCTGACGGCATATGCTAAGTATTTCAATGGAAAAACGGGGAGAACGGGACATCTGTTTGACAATCGCTATTCGCGGGTCGCGGTTGAGTCGGACACGCAGGCGGTGCAGCTGCTCGACTATATTCATCTCAATCCCGTGAAGGGTGCGCTTGACTCGCTCGATGCGTACCGCTGGTCAAGCTATAAGGCGTATCAGCTGGGCTATGATCCCTTTGACATCTGTGATGCGGCTCCTATGCTCGATATTGTCGGTGGCTCCCGTTGCTATTGCGAGCATCTCGAGGAAGTTGCCGGGCGCATCTGGCCAATGGAGGTTCTTCCACGCCGGCGGATCCCCGATGAGGAGGCCCTTTCCGTTGCGCGCGAAGTTCTGCCGAGCATAGATCCTGCACTGCTCAAAGCCCTGCCACGCCCCGAACGCGATGCGTGTCTGCTGAGGCTTAGGCGGGCGCATCTCACGGTCAAGCAAATTGCCCGTATCACCGGCATCGGCGCTACAAGCGTGACCAAGGCAACTGCAGGCTGGAAGGATGCTGCGTGAGGCAGGGGCCGGAGCCAGTCAGTGCGTCGCATGCGTGCTTCATGTCTGTCCCCAATGCGTGAAAGCACTCATGTAAGTCTGTCCCCAATGAGTGCAAAAAGGCGCCCTCCGTGGGGGAGGACGCCTTTGGTAAGTTCTATGTGAACGCGAGGTCTTTGACCCGGAGAGTCCGAGGTACTTGTTGGTAAGACCTTATTTAGGAGCGCGCAACCTTGCCGGACTTGAGGCAGGTGGAGCAAACGTTCATCTTGCGACGGTGACCATCGACGACGACGTAGACGCGCTGGATGTTGGGGCGGAACTTACGGTTGGTGACGCGGTGAGAGTGGCTGATGGAGCGACCGGCAACGGGGTGCTTACCGCAAACTTCGCAAACTTTGGACATAACTGACCCTCCTTGGGCGACAAACGAACATGTCGCGTTAACAAACAAGCCTGAACTATAGCACAGAAGCAGCTCCCTGTGCGCAATCTACACAGAGATATTCCTCTTTTGGCGATAGTGCCCACGCTACGGCCCTGGACGTAGATCCGATTTGCGTGCAGCAGAGGGGATTATGCCAGCTCGAACCAAGGTTTTCAAGCTCGTCCCACAAATATATATAGGTTTATGGAGTGTTGGGCTCCGTTTACGGATTGCTCTGTATTTATGCTCGCAATTAAGCTCGAGGTTGGCTACACTATCCCTTGACCATTAAAGGGGTACGAGATACCCACATGGAATTACATTGCTGCCAAAGAGCAGCCCTTCCTGTGGGTGTCTGGTCCGCTTTAAGCGGTCGGGCATCTATTTTTTTGACTGTGTCAGCAGTCAAGACATGTGAGGAAGGAGATCGATGGGCACGACTTCCCCCAAGGCGGTCATCATGGACGAGACCGCCGTCAATCGAGCGATGACCCGCATCGCGCACGAGATTCTCGAGCGCAACGAGGGCTGTGAAGACCTCGCTCTGGTCGGCATCGTCACGCGCGGCGACCTTCTGGCAAAGAAGCTCGCCGAGGAGATCAAGGAGATCGAGGGCGTCGACGTTCCGCTCGGCAGCCTGGACATCAGCTTCTACCGCGATGACTATGCGACCAATTTCGCTCCCGCGATCCACGCTACCAACATTCCCTTCAGCGTCGACGGCAAGCGCGTCGTGCTGGTGGACGACATCCTGTATACGGGCCGTACTATCCGCGCCGCTCTGGATGCCGTCATGGACCTGGGCCGTCCGAGCCGCATCGAGCTGGCAGTTCTCGTTGACCGCGGTCACCGTGAGCTCCCCATCTCGCCGGACTTTGTCGGTAAGAACGTTCCCTCGTCGCATGAGGAGAACGTGCACCTATATATGAAGGAAGTCGACGGCCACACCGCCGTCGAGATTAACGACGTCGCGCCGGGTTCCCACGTGGGCTCCGCGCCGCTGGGAGGTGAGTAGTACCGTGGCGTTCAACCATAAGCACCTGATCGACATTACCGAGTACTCCGAAGAGGACATCAAGCTCATCCTCGAGACCGCCAAGGCGTTCTCCGAGGTCAACGAGCGTGCGATCAAGAAGGTCCCCACGCTCAAGGGCAAGACCATCGTCAACATGTTCAACGAGCCCTCGACGCGCACCCGCAGCTCCTTCGAGCTCGCCGAGAAGCGCCTTTCGGCCGACAGCCTCAACTTTGGCGGCTCCTCGACCTCCACGGTCAAGGGCGAGAGCCTCGTCGACACCGTCGAGACCCTCAACGCCTACAAGATCGACTGCATCGTCGTTCGCGATAAGCACGCCGGTGCTCCCTACATCGTCACGCAGAACTCGCCCGCGAGCGTTATCTGCGCCGGCGACGGCAAGCACAACCATCCTACGCAGGCCCTGCTCGACCTGTACACCATCTGGGAGCACAAGGGTGACTTCCACGGTCTGAAGGTCGCTGTCGTCGGCGATATCGCGCACTCCCGTGTCTGCGGCTCGCTGATCCCCGCCCTTAAGATCATGGGCTGCGAGACCTACGCTGTCGCCCCCGGCACGCTGCTGCCGCCGGCGCCCGAGGTTCTGGGTTGCGACCACGTGACGAGCGACCTCGATTCCGTCCTGCCCGAGCTGGACGTCGTCTACATGCTGCGCGTGCAGCAGGAGCGCCTTGAGGGCGCTCCGTTCCCCACGATTCGCGAGTATCACAAGCTCTTCGGCCTGACCAAGGACCGCGAGAAGCTCATGAAGCCCGATGCGATCATCTGCCACCCGGGCCCCATCAACCGCGGCGTCGAGTTCGACTCCTATATGGCCGACCACCCGCAACGCTCCGTCATCCTGGAGCAGGTCTACGCCGGTATCTGCGTGCGTATGGCTATCCTGTATCTGCTGCTTGGAGGTGCCGATAATGGCCTTGCTTCTTAAGAATGCCCACGTCGTCGACCCGTCTGTCGAGCTTGACGGTGTCATTGACGTCCTGATTGACGGCGACAAGATCGCCGAGGTCGGCGAGAACCTCGCCGCCGAGGGAGCCGAGGTCCGCGACCTTTCCGGCAAGTATCTCGTCCCCGGCCTGGTGGATATGCACGTGCATCTGCGCGAGCCTGGCTACGAGGTCAAAGAGGACATCGAGAGCGGCACCCGCGCTGCTGCCAAGGGCGGCTTCACCGGCGTGTGCGCCATGCCCAACACCGATCCCGTCACCGATAACGGCACCGTCGTGGAGTTCGTCAAGTCCCGCGCTGCCGAGGTCGGCCACTGCCGCGTCTATCCGTCGGGCGCCATGACCCGCGGTCTTAAGGGCGAGGCCATGTCCGAGATGGGCGATATGGTCGCCCACGGTGCCGTCGCCTTCACTGACGATGGTCGCGGCGTGCAGGGCGCGGGCATGCTCCGTCGCTGCATGGACTACGGCAAGATGTTCGGCAAGGTCTTTATGAGCCACTGCCAGGACGAGGATCTGGTCGGCCACGGCCAGATCAACGAGGGCAAGGTCTCGACCCGTCTGGCCCTCGAGGGTTGGCCGGCCGCCGGCGAGGAGCTTCAGATTGCCCGCGACATCGAGATTGCCAAGCTGACCGGTGCCAAGCTGCACATCCAGCACATCTCCACCGCTCATGGCCTGGAGCTCGTGCGTGCCGGTAAGGCTGCCGGTGTCCAGGTGACCTGCGAGGCCACCCCGCACCACATGTTCCTGACCGAGAACGACCTGGACGAGACCTACAACACCTCGCTCAAGGTCAATCCGCCGCTGCGCACCGACGAGGATGCCGAGGCCATCCGTCAGGGTGTCATCGACGGTACCGTCGACGCTATCGTTACCGACCACGCTCCCCACACCCCGTGGGAGAAGGCCCGCGAGTTCGAGCTCGCGCCCTTTGGAATGATTGGCCTCGAGACTTCGCTGTCGCTCGTGCTCACTGAGCTGGTCAATACGGGCAAGATGAGCGTGAGCCGCATGGTCGAGCTCATGGCCATCAAGCCGCGTGAGATTCTGGGCCTCGATCAGGTTCAGGTCAAGGCGGGCTCTGTCGCCGACCTGACCGTGTTCGATCCCACCGCAACCTGGACGGTCGGCGAGGACGGTTACGAGTCGCGTGCCGAGAACTCCGGTTTTGCCGGCCGCACGCTCACCGGTCGTGCCACCGATGTGTTTGTTGGCGGCAAGCAGACGCTCGCCGACGGCTGCATCTGCTAGCATAGCCTTATCGATTTTGTGCGCGGTGCCCTTGCGGTGCCGCGCTTTCTGTTCGCCTGAACCATGCAACCGCATGGGGGATTGGAGCGTCTATGCCCACACCTTCCACTGCACGCATGCACGACTTTGAGGTCGTATCGAACCAGGAGATCGCCGACGGCATCTTCTCGCTCGTTATTTCGGCCCCCAAGCTTGCAAGTGCGCTCAAGCCCGGTCAGTTTGTGAACATTGCCGTGCCCGGCGATGCGTCCTCGCTGCTTCGCGTGCCCCTGAGCTTCTATCGCGCCGACGCCCAGGCCGGTACCGTCGAGCTGTGGTACGCCGTCGTGGGCGACGACACCCGTCGTCTGTCGCAGATGGCCCCCGGTTCCACCTCTAATCTGCTGGGCCCTGGCGGCCACGGCTGGCTTGTGCCCGAGGGCACCAGGAAGGCGCTGCTCGTGGCGGGCGGCATCGGTGTTCCGCCCGTGCTGTGCCTTGCCGGCAAGCTTGCCGAGCAGGGTGTTGATGTGGACGTGTGCCTGGGCTTTGGCACCGCTTCCAAAGTCGTGGGTGTCGATGAGTTCCGTGCGCTGGGCGCCACGGTTAACGTGTGCACCGACGACGGTTCGCTCGGCACGCACGGTTTTTGCACCGATCCGGCAGCCGAGCTGCTTGGAGAGGGCGGCTACGACTACGTCGCCAGCTGCGGCCCCGCCGTCATGATGAAGAAGGTCGCCGCCGCTGCCGCCGAGGCCGGTGTGTACTGCGAGGTGTCGCTCGAGCGCATGATGAGCTGTGGCTTTGGCGCCTGCAACACCTGCAATGTCGAGACGGTCGACGGTATGAAGGGTGCTTGTATGTGCGGCCCCGTGTTCGATGCTTCCAAGGTGGTGGTCTTCTAGTGGGTACCGTGAACATGGCCGTCGATTTCGGCGGCGTCAAGATGCAGAACCCCATTAACACCGCAGCCGGTACCTTTGGCTACGGTTGGCAGTTCCAGAACTTCTTTGATGTCTCCCAGCTGGGCGCCATCACCACCAAGGGTTGCGCTGCCGAGCCCTGGCCCGGCAATCCCGCGCCCCGCATGGCCGAAATTCCCGGCGGTATGATCAACTCCGTGGGTCTTCAGAACCCCGGCGTGGCCGCCTTTGCCCGTGAGTCCGGTCCTTGGCTCGAACAGCTGTCCAAGGACGGCTGCCAGGTCATCTGTCAGGTTGCCGGGCACTCCGTTGACGAGTTTGTCCGCGCACTCGAGATGTATGTCGAGCTGTGCCCCTGGGCTGCCGGCTACGAGATCAACGTGAGCTGCCCTAATATTGCCGCGGGCGGTGCCGCCATGGGCTCCACGCCCGAGGGCGCCTCTTCCGTTATGGCTGCCTGCCGCAAGGTGACCGATAAGCCGCTGTTCGTGAAGATGGCGCCGGTCAACGTCGCCGAGATCGCCAAGGCCCTCGAGGCTGCCGGCGCTGACGGCCTTTCGGTCATCAACTCCATCCAGGGCATGGCCATCGACGTCCATACCCGCAAGTCCCGCGTGGCCAAGCCCAAGGGCGGCCTTTCGGGCCCGCTGTGCCACCACATCGCCGTGCGCATGGTCTGGGAGGTTGCCCAGGCCGTCGATATCCCCATCAACGGTGTCGGCGGCGTCATGACCGGCGAGGATGCGGCCGAGTTTATTCTTGCCGGCGCCACCTGCGTGTCGGTCGGCATGGCCAACTTCGTCGATCCGTGTGCTTCGCTTAAGATCGCGCACGAGCTCGAGGCCTGGGCCGAGTCCCAGGGCGTAAAGGACATCAACGAACTGGTAGGTGCTTTCGAATGCTAGAGACCGATGCCCGCGACCGCGTAATCGTCGCCCTCGACTGCGACCGCGAGCGTGCGCTCGAGCTTGCCCACGAGCTTTCGGGCCATGCCGCCTGGCTCAAGGTTGGCATGACGCTCTATTACGCCGAGGGTCCCCAGATCGTCAAGACGTTCAAGGACCTGGGCTTTAAGGTCTTCCTTGACCTCAAGTTCCATGATATTCCGCATCAGGTTCGCGGTGCCGCCCGCTCGGCCTCGCTTGCCGGTGCTGATCTGCTTTCGGTTCACGGCTTGGGTTCGGGCGCCATGCTCGCTGCCTGCCGCGAGGGTGCCGAGGAGGCGCGTGAGGACCGCGCCAAACTCGTCGCCATCACCGTGCTCACGAGCATGAATCAGGATGCCTTGAGCGAGATCGGCGTCGAGTCGCCCGTGGCCGAGGAGGCCGCCCGCTTGGCAAAGCTTGCTCAGGCCAACGGCATCGATGGCATCGTGTGCTCACCGATGGAGGCTCACGACATGCGTGAGCTGCTGGGTCCTGATGCCCTGATCGTGACTCCGGGTGTGCGTCCGGTGGGTGCCGCCCTTGGTGACCAGTCCCGCGTGGCGACGCCTTCCCAGGCTATCGAGCGTGGCGCAAGCCACATTGTGGTGGGCCGTCCCATCACCGGTGCCGACGATCCGGTTGCCGCCTTTGACGCCATCGTCGCCGAGCTGGTCGAAAACGTCGCGTAAAAGATTCCCCTAAGTCACCACTTTTGGGTCTCAATAGCACAAAATAGCCCCTGTGCCTGCGTAAACTTTCCTACCCTTTGTGTGGAATCGCAGGTCAGGGGCTTAACTTTGACCTCCGTATATTGCACTTTTTGCGGGTATCGTCTAACCTATGGAGCCGCGATTAGGCATTTTGTACGTTCTACGTGCTAAAATGCCAATTATTGAATCAGATATAACCCAACTATTTGGAGGTACGAATGGCACTCCCTCAGCTTACCGACGAGCAGCGCAAGCAGGCTCTTGAGAAGGCTGCTGCCGCACGTCACGCCCGCGCTGAGCTTCGCGAGCAGATCAAGAAGGGCGAGAAGTCCCTCGAGTCCGTGCTCAACTCCGATGACCCCATCGCTTCCCGCATGAAGGTTTCCACCCTCATCGAGTCTCTCCCCGGTTATGGCAAGGCCAAGGCCGCCAAGATCATGGAGGAGCTCGGTATCTCCGCTACTCGTCGCGTCCAGGGCCTCGGTGTCCGTCAGCGCGAGCAGCTCCTCGAGCAGCTGACCAAATAAGTGAGCGCTCAGGATTCCAAGCTCTTTGTGATTTCTGGACCGTCAGGCGCAGGCAAGGGTACGCTCGTCACTCGTGTGCGCGAGCGCCGCTCGAACCTGGGCCTGACGGTTTCGGCTACCACGCGAGCACCACGCAAAGGTGAGGTCGACGGCGTCAACTACTTTTTTCTGACGCGCGAGGAGTTCGACCGCCGCGTGGCAAACGGTGAGTTTGTTGAGTGGGCCGAGGTCCACGGTAACTGCTACGGCACGTTGGTGAGCGAGGTCACATCCAAGCTCGCCTCTGGCGCATCTCTGATTTTGGAGATCGATGTCCAGGGCGCCCTGCAGGTGAAGGAGCGCTTCCCCGAGGCCGTGCTGATCTTTATCAAGCCGCCTTCGCTTGAGGTACTCCGCGAGCGTCTAGTCGGTCGCGGTACCGAGACGCCCGAGACGATTGAGCTGCGTATGGCAAACGCCGCCGATGAGCTTGCCCTTGCCGACCGCTACGACGACGTCGTGGTTAATGACGATCTCGACCGCGCGACCGATGAGCTCGTTCGCGTTCTCGATATGCATGAAAGGATCTGAGGTCCGTGTCCGTTGTAAAGCCTTGCATTGACGATCTTCTGGAGAAGACCGATCACAACCGCTTCCTGCTCGCTTCGCTTGCCTCCAAGCGCGCCTGCGACATCAATAGCATGCTGCGTGGCCAGCACAACCGCGTGCTTGCCGTCCAGGATGTCGATGACATCACCATCGGACTTTCCGGTGCCGATACCATCTCGATGGCTATGGACGAGATTGTCGACGGCGACATCTCCTACGATGAGGCCCGTTACGAGAAGGCGCTCGGCCACAAGGTTGCTGAAGCCTAAATGGCGGCTCGCGTCTGCCTGGTCCACTATCACGAGGTTGGACTGAAGGGTAAGAACCGCGCACATTTTGAGCATATCCTCATGGATAACATCAAGGCGGCCTTGGCCGCCTTTTCCGTGAATGCCGTGTCTCGAATTTCCGGTTATATCCTCGTGACCTTTAACGAGCATCAGGCCGACGAGGCGGCGCGTGTCATCCGCACCGTCCCCGGCGTTGCTCGTGTGTCTTTGGCGTATCACACCAACCGCGACCCGCAGGAGTACTGCGCCGCCGCCGTGAAGGCGCTGCGCGAGTTTGGTTCCTTCGATTCGTTTAAGGTGCACGCCAAGCGCTCCAATACCGACTATGAGCTCACCTCGATTGACATCAATCGCCAGGTGGGCGAGGTGCTGTGTGAGGCGTTTCCTGATAAAAAGGTCCAGATGCACGATCCTGACGCTATGGTGCACGTATTGGTGGTCCAGGGTAGCGTCTACGTGTATGCGCGCTCCGAGCGCGGCGTGGGCGGTCTGCCGGTGGGTTCTGCCGGCAAGGTCGTGACGCTGTTGTCGTCGGGTATCGATTCTCCGGTGGCGACCTGGATGCTCGCGCGTCGCGGCGCGGTGTGCGTGCCGGTACATTTCTCCGGTCGTCCGCAGACGCCCGATACGAGCGAGTATTTGGTGCAGGACATCATCCGTGCGCTTGAGCCGGGTGTCCAGATCGGTCGCCTGTACGTGGTTCCGTTTGGCGACTGCCAGCGTGAGATTTCGGTCACCTGCCCCAGCAACCTGCGCGTGATCATGTATCGTCGCATTATGTATTCGGTTGCCGAGCGCATTGCGCACATCGAGGGCGCCAAGGCCATCGTTACGGGCGAATCGCTTGGGCAGGTTGCCTCCCAAACGCTTGAAAACATCATGGCCGTCAACGAGGCCGTGAAGATCCCCGTGTTCCGCCCTCTCATCGGTTCGGACAAGCAGGAGATCATCGCGCGCGCCGAGGAGATCGGTACGTTCGATATCTCGACTGAGGCCGCTCCCGACTGCTGCACGCTATTTATGCCGCGCCGTCCCGAGACGCACGCTAAACTCGATGCTGTGCATGAGGCCTGGGAGTTGTTCGATCACGAGGAGATGATCGAGCGCCTGCTCAAGCAGACCGAGTACATCGACTTCGAGAGCAACACGTATAAGGCCCCTAAGACCTTAAAACGCAAACATTCGGAGCTTGCTCCGCGTGAGATTTACCAAGATCACGAGTAAATTTGTGCATAGACCGACGATGCGCCTGCATCGTCGGTTTTTTGCTATCTGGGCATTTTGCGGCTAAGTGTCCATTTGCTGACGTGTGCCTGAATAAATGGACAGATTTGTGCAAGGTTTTGGTTGGTTTTTGGTTTGACCGCTAAAACCGGTTTTGGAGCGTGGCTGTTGCGGAGCTCCTTTCCTGACACGATGGTGTTGGGAGGTTTTGCTATGGCGCAGCGCGAACAACACGAACGAGTCAAACGGATGGACCGCTTGGCGGACAAGCTGTTCGGTCATAAGGCAGTGGTGATGGCGATACTGGTCGTCATTGCGATGGCGAGTGG
>JAHYYN010000099.1:10370-32782 GCA_019424945.1 Collinsella sp.
TCGGTCATAAGGCAGTGGTGATGGCGATACTGGTCGTCATTGCGATGGCGAGTGGACTGGCGATGGCGAACCTTGGCGGCGGTACTGGCGGCGTGTCGTTTGAGCGCACTGACGGTTCGGGCTCGTTGGTGGAGTCGGGATCCGGTGATGCCTCGAGCGGAAAGACATCCGAAGGCTCTTCGCCTAAGGCGTCTGCTGCGGCAGAGGTCTATGTCGATGTTGATGGCGCCGTTGTGTCGCCCGGCGTATATCGTCTCAAGGACGGCGCGCGGGTGGCTCAGGCGATTGATGCCGCCGGCGGGCTGGTGCCCGAGGCAGACGTTACGGGGCTCAATCGGGCATCTAAGGTCGTCGATGGACAGAAGATTCACGTTCCAACGGTAGGGGAGCAGCAGGCGTCTATTGCGGAAGCCGGTGTTGATGGTGGGGCTTCCGCATCATCGGGCGTGAGTGGCGCAACAGGCCTAGTAAATATCAATACGGCAAGCGCGGCAGAGCTACAGACGCTTTCGGGCATCGGTCCCTCCATGGCCCAGTCGATTATCGATGAACGGACAAAGAACGGTGCTTTTGCCTCGGTTGACGATCTGATGCGTGTGTCGGGAATCGGCGAGAAGAAGCTTGCCAAAAT
The DNA here is from genome assembly GCA_019424945.1 of Collinsella sp. Classification (GTDB taxonomy): domain Bacteria; phylum Actinomycetota; class Coriobacteriia; order Coriobacteriales; family Coriobacteriaceae; genus Collinsella. The sequence goes on from JAHYYN010000099.1 coordinate 11,002, forward strand.
CAAAGATTGCATCTGCGTATGAGTGCGACCGAGCGCGAACATGTGATGCCTCCGCGGCCCCTGATGCCGTGGACGATGGCCCTGTGTGCCGGCATGTGCATGAGCTGCGCCTTGGTGCTCAACGTGGCCGCCGATGCGCTGCTGAGGGAACAGGCGCCGGCGGTCGGGCTGCTATGGGCCATTCCCGTTGCGGCGGCGGTATTCGTTGTGCTGGCTCAATCTTGTGCGCGGCTTGCCCCTTGGGAGCGGTGGCTGTATGCCGCGTCCGTCGGTCTCGTGGCGGGAGCGGTCGTTTCGGCGTGGTGGGCTGTGGGCGCGCTAAGTGCCTCGAAGGCGCTCGACGGTCGAGCGGCAAGCAGCCTCGAGTTTGTTGTGCAGGGTGATCCATCCATATACGACGACGCGTATTCCTATACCTGCGAGGCACGCGCGGACGGTAAGAACTTGGCAACGGTTCGCCTATTGTGTGACCGCGAGCTCAAGGTCGGGACGCACGTGCGCGTTATCGGTCGCGTTTCACGTTTTGAGAACGATGCGTATGGACGATCGCGCGCGCTCCGAGGCGAGGTGCGCAAGGTTAAAGCCGTTCGGATTTTGTCCGTCGATGAGGGCTCTCCGGGGCCGCTGCTTCGGCTGCGAAATGGGCTGCTTGTGTCCATTGCGCCTGCGACCGAACCGGCGCGTGCGCTCATAGCCGGTGTCGTCTGCGGTCGTTCGGCCGAGCTGCGCGCCCAGCCGGCGGGCGACTGGTTTTCGGTGACGGGAACGGCGCATCTTATCGCCGTCTCGGGCAGCCATTTGGCTATCGTGGGGTTTGTAATCGAGGGTTTATTGCAAAAGACTCGGTGCTCACGTGGTCTTCAGCGGGCGATACTGGCGATAACGCTTGTGGGCTACGCTACCTTTACGGGCGCGTCTCCCTCTGCCGTGCGCGCGTGCTGCATGGTGTTCGCGACGCTTGTCGTAAACGGCGCGGGGCGTCGCCGGCACGGTGCATCGGCACTCTTCGTAACCATGTCCATCTTTGTTCTACTGCGGCCGACGGTGCTGTTCGAGATGGGCTTTCAGCTTTCATGTGCCAGCGTCTTTGCCATCCTGTGCTTTTGCCCCTATGCGACCTACGCTTTGGGTGAGCTGGGTGTGCCATCGGGCATTGCCAGCATGCTTTCCGTCACGCTGTGCTCGCAGTTGGCGACGCTCCTCATTACCATTCCTGCCTTCGGTACGTTCTCGCTCATTGCTCCGCTGGCAAATGCGGTCATCGGTCCGGTGGTGAGCGTACTGCTTGCTGTGTCGATCGTGCTGGTTCCCTTTTCGCTCGTGGCACCGTTGCGGACTTGGGTGCTCGCTGTGCCCATGATTGCCGCCCGTTGCGCGCTATTCTTCGAGCAGCTGTTTGCCGCCGTGCCGGGTGCATCCGTGAGTGTGCCGCCCGATAGCATGTGGATTTACCTAGTGCCGTGTTTGCTGGCGGCTCTGCTGGTCAGGTGGCCGCGTCCCCGTGCACGTCCTATGGCGGTGGGGCTTGCATGTCTGGTGCTCTTGGCTGCGATTCCGTACGTCTACTGGGATCGATTCGCTCCGCCTTCGGTGACGGTGCTCGATGTGGGCCAGGCCGATGCGATTCTTATCCGCCAGGGCGGCGCAGTAGCGCTCGTCGACTGCGGGCTCGACGAGCGCGTGGTGGCGGCTTTGGTTCGCAATAACGTGCACCATATCGATGCCGTCTTTGTGACGCATTGGGATGAGGATCACTGGGGTGGTCTTCCCGATGTGCTCGAACAGTTTTCGGTTGGAACGATTGCCGTTGCGGCGGATGCGCTGGAGGATGCTCCTGCCGAGGTATTGAACCGACCTGGCGTGGAGTATCGGCAGGTGCGCCGTGGGGATACGGTCGATATCGGCTCATTTTGCGCCCGCGTGATGTGGCCATTCGAGTCCGTGGATGGCGAGGGAAATGAGGATTCGCTTGTCCTGCTGCTCTCTTATGTTCAGGAAGGCAAGGGCCTGCGAATACTTCTCACCGGTGATGCCGAGCTCGACCAAGAACGGGAATTCGTGCAGGAGGTGGGGGATATCGATGTCCTTAAACTTGGGCATCACGGCTCTAAGGTTTCAGTCGACGGTGAGTTACTGGACGTCCTGAAGCCCGAGCTTTCCCTCGCGAGCGCGGGCGAGGGGAATCGATACGGCCATCCGTCCGATGCCTGCATCGATGCCGTTAAGGAAGCGGGCGGCGTGTTCGCGTGCACTATCGAACACGGCGACATTACCGTCACGCCGACTGCGAATGGCTTTGCGATGCGATGCCAGCGATCGTGACGACCGTCGTTGGCGTGTGGTGGGCCCCTGGGCTAGAATGGCACGGAGCGAATACGAAGGCCTGCGGGAGGGGAGCGCAATGTCCGAAACCGGTCTGCTGCCGGCATATCTGATCGTCGGTACCGACGGCGTCAAGCGCGATCACGCCGTCTCGCGTATGAAAGCGCGTCTGGAAAAGTCGGGTATGGTCGAGTTCAACCTCGACGAGCGCGACATGACCAAGGACCCCGATATCGAGTCCATTATCGGATCGCTTAACACCTTTCCCATAGGCAGCGAGTTTCGCCTGGTAATCCTTGACGGCTGTTCAAAGCTCGCCAAGGCGGTCTCGGAGCCGCTCGTTGAGTATCTGGCAAGTCCCAGCCCCACAACGGTCTGTCTCATCATCGCCGACTCGCTTGCCAAGAACACGCGCCTGTATAAAGCGATCGCCAAGATCGACAAGAAGGCGGTGATCGATTGCTCCGGCACCAAGCGCTGGGAGCTACCGCGCCGTGTGCAGCAGATGGCGACGCAGCGCGGCAAGTCGATCTCGACGGCGGCCGCCGAGGAACTCGTCTCGCGTTCGGGCGAAAACACTCGCATGCTCGATAACGACTTGGCTAAGCTTGCCCAGATGGTCGAGGCGCCCCAGATTGAGCTTGCCGACGTTGAGCGCTGGATTGTACGTACGGCCGAGGTTCAACCCTGGGACTTTCTCAATGCGGTCTCGGCCCGTGACATGCGACGCTCGCTCGAGCTCTTCAATCTACTGCCCGCCAAGAGCTACGTGTGGACTTACACATTGCTGTGCGGCCGCATTCGCGAGCTTATCGTCGCCAAGGCGCTCGACGCGCGTGGGCAGGGTCGCGAGCTGGCCGCAACGCTCAAGCTCCAGTCCTGGCAGGTCAAGAATCACCTTACCTGGGCGCGTCGTTTTTCGATGACCGAGCTCGTCGCAGCGCTCGAGGGTGCCGTTGATGTGGAGCTCGCGCTCAAGGGTTCGGCCGATTCCGAGACCGCGCTTTTGCTCTGGATTACGAACATCTTGAGAAAATCGTGATGATACCTGCCTATTTGACAAATTCGTTCTATCCCTTTGAGGGGGAGCGTGCTATAGTAGGCACTTGCATGACCTCACCGTGTCTCAGAGGTGTCATACATTTTTTGCAAGGAACTCGAAAGGAACTCCAGAAGTGGCAAACATCAAGTCTCAGAAGAAGCGTATCCGCACCAATGAGGCAGCTCGCATGCGTAACAAGGCTGTCAAGTCCGAGCTCAAGACGCTGACCAAGCACGTCCAGTCCGCCGTCGCCGAGGGCGACGCCGAGAAGGCCCAGGCTGCCCTCAAGACGGTCACCAAGCGTCTCGACATGGCTGCCGCCAAGCATGTTATCCACAAGAACCAGGCTTCCAACCGCAAGTCCGGTCTTGCCAAGCTCGTGAACAGCATCAACGCCTAAGTTGTAAATTTCACACCACACAGATTACGCGCATAAATGGAGCCTGTTTTATGGAACAGGCTCCATTTTTTGTACCGCTCGGGTAAGATAGTCCGCATGAATACTTCAATTGACATTTCCCACATCCGCAACTTCTCGATCGTTGCGCACATCGACCATGGCAAGTCCACGATCAGTGACCGCATCCTCGAGCTCACCCATACCGTCGACGAGCGCGACATGGAGTCGCAGCTGCTCGACACCATGGATATCGAGCGCGAGCGCGGCATTACGATCAAGTCCAATGCCGTCCGCGTTTCCTATGACGCCGACGATGGTGAGACGTATCAGTTCAATCTGATCGATACGCCGGGCCACGTTGACTTTACCTATGAGGTCTCGCGCTCGCTGGCAGCCTGTGAGGGCGCGGTACTCGTTGTCGACGCCACGCAGGGCGTCGAGGCGCAGACCGTTTCCAACGCGACGCTCGCCATGAACGCCAATCTGGACATTGTGCCCGCCATCAACAAGATCGACCTGCCCTCGGCCCATCCCGACGAGGTTAAGACCGAGATCGAGGACGACCTGGCGATTCCCGCCGATGATGCCGTGTGCGTCTCGGGCAAGACCGGCGAGGGCATTCACGATCTGCTGGAGTCCATCGTCTTTTTGATTTCGCCGCCTAAGGGCGATGCAAACGCTCCGCTCAAAGCGCTCATTTTGGATTCGTACTTTGACGAGTATCGCGGTGTGGTGGCTACGGTGCGCGTCTTCGATGGTTCCATCAAAAAGGGCGATACTCTGCTTATGATGCAGGCCAAGGGTGACTTTTTGGTCGACGGCGTGGGCGTCAAGCGTCCTGCCGAGACCCCGGTCGACGCGCTGACGGTCGGCGAGGTTGGCTATGTGGTCACGGGTCTGAAGGACCCCGAGGCTGTGCGCGTGGGCGATACCCTTACGTGGGCTTCGAACCCCTGCCCCGAGCCTCTGCCGGGCTACCGCGAGGCCAAGCCCATGGTCTACACGGGCCTGTTCCCGATCGACAACAAGGACTACGAGAACCTGCGTGACGCCCTCGATAAGCTGCACGTCAACGACCCGTCGTTGGTGTGGGAGCCCGAGACGTCGGTGGCGCTCGGTTTCGGCTTCCGCGTGGGCTTCCTGGGCCTGCTGCACATGGAAGTCGTCAAGGAACGCCTGGAGCGCGAGTTCAACCTGGACCTCATTGCCACGAGTCCCTCGGTCGACTATCACGTCTACAAGACCGACGGCGAAATGATCGATGTCCGCAGTCCGCAGGACCTTCCCGAGGCCACGCGCATCGAACGTATCGAGGAACCCTACCTCAAGGCAAAGATCATCTGCCCGCCTGAGTACACGGGTGCCGTCATGCAGCTCGCCATCGAGCACCGCGGCGTCACAACCGACATGATCCACCTGACGAGCAAATCGGTCGAGATGCGCTTCGATATGCCGCTCGCTGAGCTCATCTTGGACTTCTTCGATCAGCTCAAGAGCCGCACCAAGGGTTACGCCTCGCTCGACTATGAGTTCAACGAATATCGCCCCTCTGAGCTCGTCAAGCTCGACATCCTGCTTTCGGGCGACGAGGTGGACGCGCTTTCGTTTATCGTCCATAAGGACAAGGCATATGGCCTGGCCCGTGGCCTGTGCGACAAGCTCAAGGAGATCATCCCGCGTCAGCTGTTCGAGGTGCCCATCCAGGGTGCTATCGGCAACAAGATCATCGCCCGTTCCACCGTCAAGGCGCGTCGCAAGGACGTTCTTGCTAAGTGCTACGGCGGCGATATCTCGCGTAAGCGCAAGCTGCTCGAGAAGCAGAAAGAGGGCAAGAAGCGCATGAAGGCCATCGGATCGGTCGAGGTCCCGCAGGAGGCCTTTATGGCGATCCTCAAGGTGGACGAGTAGGTCTATGGCGCTTTCTGAATACAGCAAGCGGCTGCTGGGCGCCTATGCCGAGCAGCCGTTCCTTATGGCTCCCATGGCGGGCGTGACCGACCCTGCCTATCGCATCATGTGCCGCCGCCGCGGTGCCAACCTTGCCTACAGCGAGATGGTGAGCGTGGCAGGCCTTGCCTATGCCAGCAATAAGACGTGGCGCCTGGTGCTACCGGCCGACGAGGAGCAGCAGATTTGCGTGCAGCTCTTTGGCTCCAAACCCGATCAGTTTGCGAGCGCCGTCGCTGCCGTCGAGGAACGTGTGGGCGATCGCCTGTCGCTCATCGATATCAACATGGCATGTCCCGCCCGCAAGGTCGTTACCAAGGGCGAGGGCTCGGCGCTCATGCGCACGCCCGACCTGGCCGAGAAGATCGTCGAGGCCACGGTGGGCGCGGCGCACGTGCCCGTGACCGTCAAGATTCGCAAGGGCTTTTATGCCGAGGACCGCAATGCCGCGACATTTGCCCAGATGCTTGAGGGCGCAGGGGCTGCCGCAGTCGCCGTGCATGGTCGTTGCGCCACGCAGCTCTACACGGGCCAGGCCGATTGGTCTGTCGTCGATGAGGTTGCCGACGCTGTCGAGATTCCCGTGATTGGTTCGGGCGATGTGTTCTCGGCCGAGGACGCTGCTGAGCATCTGCACGGCTCGGGTGCCAGCGCGGTGTTTATCGCGCGCGGCATCTACGGCAATCCGTGGGTGTTCGGCGATGCCCGAGCCCTTGCACTCGATGGCACGCCGGTTCCTTCTCGCTCCTCGGTCGAGCGCCTGGAGGCTCTGCGCGAGCACCTGACGTTGACGCACGAGCTTCTGCCGCTCATGTCGCGTGCTCGCACGTACGCAAGCTGGTACTTAAAGGGTATGCCCCATGCCGCCGCCTGGCGCGCTCAGGTGGTGCGTTGCTCTACGTACGAGGAGTTTATGGCGCTGGTCGATGATATCGAGCGCGACGTGGTGGCCTGCGAGGCCGCGCTTGCCGCCGGCGAGTCGGTGCCTGCTCATCCGCTGGAGGCCTAACGGTGGCCGTTACCGCGCTGTACGTGCACGTGCCGTTTTGCGCTCAAAAGTGCCGGTACTGCGACTTTGACTCGCGCAGCTTTGCTGCGTATGATTTGGATGCCGCGCTTGATTCCTATTTTGAGCAGTTGTATGCGCGCCTCGATTCCTTTGGCGACGCCGGGGCGCTTGCGCAGGTCTGCACGGTCTATACTGGCGGCGGCACGCCATCGCTGGCAGGGGAGCGCCTGGTGGAACTTGCCCGGCGTATCTCCATGTGGTGCAAACCCTTTGAATTTACTTGCGAAGCCAATCCTGAGTCCCTGACCGCTGAGCTCGCCACCGCGCTTGCCGAGGCGGGTGTCACGCGCATCTCTCTGGGCGTGCAAACCCTCGACAATACCGAGCTGGCTGCTATTGGCCGCATTCACGATGCTAATCGCGCACTTGCGGCTATCGCGACGGTGAAGGACGCTGGCCTCGATGTGTCGTGCGACCTGATGTGCGGCCTTCCCGGGCAGACGGCCGCAAGCTGGCGGAGCACGCTCGATGGCGTGTTGGCGGCGGCGCCTCATCATGTGTCGGTCTACCCGCTCACGCTCGAGGAGGGGACGCCCCTTTACCGCATGGCGTGCCGTGACGAGTCGCTCGAGCCCGATGAGGATTTTCAGGCTTCGTGCATGGACGCGGCGCGTGAGCGCCTGGGTGCGGCCGGCTATCATCCGTATGAGGTGGCGAGCTACGCGCTCGACGGCCATGAGTGCGCCCATAACATTGCCTACTGGACCGGACAGGGCTACCTGGGTCTGGGTCGTTCTGCCGCGGGCATGCTCGACGACGAGGATTTCGACCGTCTTGCAGGTTTGTTCCCCGGCGTGTCTTCTCGAGGCGATGCGCACCGCGTGCGTCTGGTGCAACGTGACGATGACGCGACGGCGTACGAGGCCGAATATCTGTCGCAGCGTGAGGCTGTCGCCGAAGACTTGATGCTCGCTTGTCGCATGACGCGCGGTGTTGCGTCCGACCTGTTGGCTCGTGCAGCTTGCGTTATCCCAACGGGCGAGCTGGCAGCTGCCTGCGATCGCGCGCTCGAATTGGGTCTTGCCACTTGGGTGCCCGAGACGCTCTGGGGTCATGAGGGACCCTTTACTTCGGCAGATGTCGTCGCGGGCCATGTTCGAGCTCGTCTGGCGCCGACCCATCTGGGCTGGCTCGATGGAAATGTTCTGTTCGAGCTGTTTTGGGATCTAGCTTAAGCCGCTCGGGTAGAATTACCGGAATATATACGCTGCTGTGAGCAGGAGGTTGCCGCGCATGGCGACGATGAACGAAAAAGATTACTACGAGATTCTGGGTGTCTCCAAGGACGCCACCTCGCGTGATATTCAAAAGGCCTTTCAGCAAAAGGCCCGCAAGCTCCATCCGGACGTCAACAAAGAGCCGGACGCCGAGGAAAAGTTCAAAGAGGTTTCCGAGGCCTACGCCGTGCTTTCGGATGAGCAAAAACGTGCGCGCTACGACGCCATGCGTTCTGGCAATCCCTTTACCGGTGCTCCTACGGCTTCGCCCTATGGTGGCGGCTACGCCGGCAGCACGGGTTATGGCAATCCTTTTGAGGGCGGTTTTCCCTTTGGTGGCGCCTGGGGCCAGCAGCGTCGTGGGCAGGCTGCCTACAATCCCGAGAACGGCGCCAATGTGGTCGTCGATATTAAGCTCGACGCCAAGGAGGCCAAGGGCGGTGCCCGCAAGACCGTCCGCTATACGCGCTTCGATACCTGTGGTCACTGCGGCGGCTCGGGTTCTGTCTCCTCCGAGCATGCCCATACCTGCCCGAGCTGTGGCGGCCGCGGGCACATCGACGTCGACTTGTCCTTCCTGTTTGGTGCGGGCACGTTCCAGTCGGTCTGCCCCGAGTGCGGCGGTTCCGGTAAGGTCGTGGCCGACCCCTGCCCCGATTGCGGTGGCAGCGGTCGTACTCGCGTAACCTCCGAGCAGACGATTGAGTTTCCTGCCGGCACGCACGATGGCGACGAGGTCCGCATTAGCGGCATGGGTCACGCCGGCACTAACGGTGCCGCTGGCGGTGATCTAGTCGGCCGTGCCCATGTCGAGGCCGAGCGCTTGGAAGGCAAAGCTCGTACCGGTTTTTACCTGATGGGCATCGTGGCGCCGTTTTTGGTACTCTCGGCCATCTCGGGCGTGTTCTCGGCCTTTGCCGTGATGTGCTTTATTCCGTTTACCATGGGCCTGTTCATGGTGCTTTCGGACGGCGTGCTTCATCGCAGCCTGCTGTGGTGGAAGCGCGGTGCGATGCAGTTTGCCAACGGTTTTGCCAATGGCTTCATGTTCGCGCTCGTGTCGGTTTGGTTCGCGAGCTGCTCGCAACGGGCCATGCTTTCGCCTTACGGAATGCAATAACATCAAACCCTCTGTTTGCGGTTGGCCCAGCTTGGGTATAGGACGCACTGTGACAATAATGAAAGTCGGAAGGATTCGGTCGTGTCGGAAAATAGGGATTACTACGAGGTACTTGGCGTCGACAAGGATGCCGACGCGCGGACGATTAAGCGCGCGTTTCTAAAGAAGGCCCGTACCGTACACCCGGACGTTTCGGACGACCCCGAGGCCGAGGCTAAGTTCAAGGAGCTCAACGAGGCCTATTCCGTTCTTTCCGATGAACAGAAGCGTGCTAACTATGACCGTTACGGCACTGCCGACGGCCCTGGTGGTTCGGGCTACGTCGATATCAACGATATCTTTGGTGGCATGGGCATGGACGACTTGTTCTCGTCGTTCTTTGGCGGCGGTGCCGGCGGTGGCGCTCGTAGCCGTCGCGAGCGCCGCCGCGGTCGCGATATGGCCATCTCCCTTTCGGTGACGCTCGAGGAGGCGGCACTCGGCTGCAAAAAGACGATCAGCTATGACCGCCTTGCTCCCTGCGAGGATTGCAACGGCACCGGTAGGGCCGAGGGTGCACAGGAAAAGCAGTGCAGCCGTTGCCACGGCACGGGCTATGTCACGACGGTCCAGCGTTCGTTCCTAGGCCAGGTCCAGTCCTCTTCGCCTTGCCCCGACTGCCATGGCGAGGGCACGGTTATCGATCATCCCTGCGAGACCTGCGACGGTCAGGGTCGCACGCCTTCGCACGAAAAGATCGACATCGATATCCCCGCCGGCGTTTCGACCGGTCGCCAGCTGCGCGTGAGCGGCTTTGGCGAGGCCGGCCTTCGCGGCGAGCCCTCGGGTGACCTGATTGTCAACGTGCGCGTTGCCGACCATGAGCGCTTTAAGCGCAACGGTGATGACCTGTACCTGGTGAGCGATATCTCGATTGCGCAGGCTGCGCTCGGCTGCGAGATCGAGGTCGAGGGCATTGTGCCCGACGAGGTCGTTAAGGTGACGGTTCCCGCCGGTGCCCAGTACGGCGACACCGTGAGCGTCAATAATTACGGCATGCCGCGCATTGGCGGTGGCGGTTCGCGTGGCCGCCTGATCGTGCAACTGCGCGTGGTCGTTCCCACCAATCTTTCCAATAAGCAGCGCGAGCTGCTTCGTGCTTTTGCCGATGAGATGGGCGATGACGTCGCTTTCGGTAAGAAGTCGGTGACCGACCGTATCAAGAGTGCCCTCGACGATATCCTCGATTAAGGAGCCCGCGTGCTCGCACCCCATATTTCCGTCGTCAACCTCGGCTGCCGTGTCAACCGGGTTGAGTCTGACCGTATCACTGCCGATCTTATGCGCCTGGGCTTTGCTATGGTGGAGCCCCAGGATGCCGATCTGATCGTCATTAACACCTGCGCCGTTACGGGCGAGGCCGAGGCCAAGACCCGTAAGGCCGTCCGCCATGCGTTGGCCCATCCAAACGAGCCCTATGTGGTCGTGACCGGATGCGTGGTCAATTTGCATCCCGAGGAACTGCTGGAGCTTTCGGATCGTGTGATCGCCGAGCCGTCCAAGATCGATGTCGCCGAACGTGTCTGCGAGGTGCTGGGCGTTGAGTCCGATAGCGTTCCCGCCTGCAGTGATGGCGAGGTGGTCGATGCGCTCGGTCGCTCTCGCCTGGGCGTGAAGATTCAGGACGGCTGCAACCATCGCTGCACCTATTGCATTGTGTGGAAGGCACGCGGCCCCGAGCGCTCCGTGCCCGTCGAGTCCGTGCTCGAGCAAGTTCGCGAGGCCCAGGAGGCCGGCGTGCCCGAGGTGGTGCTGACCGGTGTGAACCTGGGTGCCTACGATGGCAAGAGCGCGACCGACGAGCATGTCGAAATCGATGAGCTGCTCGAGGCCATCATGGAGCGCACGTCTATTCCGCATGTGCGCATTTCCTCGGTCGAGCCCATGGATATCTCTGAGCGCTTGCTTAAGGTTATGGCGCGCTACCCGCAGCGTATCGCCCCGTTTTTGCACCTGCCCGTGCAGTCTGGCTGCACGGCGACCCTGCATCGCATGGGCCGTCCCTACAGCGCCGAGGCCTTCGAGGACACGGTGCGTATGATTCGCGCCAACTTGCCCCAGGCGTCTCTTTCGTGCGATGTCATCGTTGGTTTTCCTGGTGAGACGGACGAGGAGTTCGAGGAGTCGCTGGCGTTGTGCCGCCGTTTGGGCTTTTCGCGAATGCACGTGTTCCGCTATAGCAAGCGTCCCGGTACCCTTGCTGCCGACATGCCCGACCAGGTGCCGCCCGAGGTTATGGCCGAGCGCAGCCGTCGTATGCGGGCCACCGCACAGGAGCTCGCTATTGCCGACGCTCGTCGTCGCGTGGGCACGGTCGAGCGTGCGGTGCTCGAGTATGGCGACAACCTGACGCTCGGTTCGTTCCATCATGCCCGTCTTGACGATACCTGTGGACTTACAGCCCCGTGCCTGCTCGATGTTGCTATCATCGGAGTCGATGATTCCGGCTTGGTCCATGCGCGCAGGGAGGTTCATGGAAGCCTCGAAGATTAGACTTACCGTTCCCGAGGGGATTGACCCCTCGCGCGTTTTGGGCGCCGGCGACGGCGTCCTTCGTGCGCTTGAGAGTTTGGTTCGCGCCCATGTGGTCGCTCGTGGCGATAGCATCGCCGTGAGCGGTGACCCGGACGAGGTCGAACTCGTGGCGCGCTTTTTCGAGTACGCTTTTCGCGAGGCGGCCGCCGGACGCACGCTGTCTGCCGACGATGTCTCTCGCTGCCTTGCCGTCTTGCGCGACGGTGAGCACGAGGCTACGTCGCTTCGCGACGACGTGCTGCTTTCGTATCGCGGTCGCGTCATTCGTCCCAAGACGCTCGGCCAAAAGCGCTATGTGGATGCCATCCGCTCACATACCATCACGTTTGGCCTGGGTCCTGCCGGTACCGGTAAGACCTATCTGGCCATGGCGCTTGCCGTTGCCGCGCTCAAGCGCCACGAGGTGGGCCGTTTGATCTTGACGCGTCCGGTTGTCGAGGCGGGGGAGAACCTGGGCTTTTTGCCCGGTACCCTCGAGGAAAAGATCGATCCCTACATGCGTCCGCTCTACGACGCCCTTTTTGACATGATGGATCGCGAGCGCACCGATGAGCTTATGGAGCGCGGCGTGATCGAGATCGCCCCGCTTGCCTACATGCGCGGCCGTACGCTGAGTGATGCCTTCGTGGTGCTCGATGAGGCACAAAACACGACGCCCGAGCAGATGAAGTTGTTCCTGACACGCCTGGGCTTCAACTCCAAGTTCGTGATTACCGGCGACCAGAGCCAGCGCGACCTGGTGGGTCGTCGTGGCGGCTTGGCGGATGTCGAGAAGATTTTGGGCCGTGTCGACGATGTCGCATTTTCTCACCTGGAGCGCGCCGACGTGGTGCGCCATGCCCTGGTGGGTCGTATCGTCGAGGCATATGATGCTTATGATGACGTGCGCGAGCAGCGCCCGCGCGACCGAAAGGAGTCCCGTTGAGTGTATTGATCAGCAACGATGCCGAGCTCGATACGCTGCTCGATGCCCAGGAGGTGGAGCACATCTGCGAGGTCGTGCTTGCCGCCGAGGGCGTTGAGCGTGAAGTCGAGATTTCCCTTTCGTATGTCGACGAGGACGAGATGCACGAGCTCAACCACGAGTGGCGCGGTATCGACCGTACCACCGATGTGCTCTCGTTTGAGTGCGATTCGGCCTTTGACGAGGATATTCCCGCCGATGAGACGCTCGAGCTCGGCGATATTATCTTGGCCCCGCAGGTTATTGCCCGTCAGGCCCCCGGTTTTGGCAATAGCCCCGCCGATGAGTGCCGACTGATGTTCGTGCACGGAATGCTGCATCTGCTGGGTTACGACCACATCGAGGATGACGAGGCCGAGGTCATGGAGGCCCGTGAGGATGCCATCCTGCGAGATCTGGCGCTCGAGCGCGGCGAGGACCCCAAGCTGGTCCACGTCGGCCCCATCACCAACCACGTCCACGACTAGGAGCCGTCTATGATTCCCGGATCGAACAAGGACCATCCGTCCTTCTTAAAGTCGTTTTCCTACGCCATGGAGGGCTTCGTCACCGCCGTCAAGACCGAGCGCAACATTAAGGTCATGCTCGTTGCGGGCGTGTGTACCGTCATTGCCGGCTGCATCGTCGGCCTCGACATTGCCGAGTGGGCCACGGTTATCATCTGCTGCGGCCTGGTGATTCACGGCGAGCTGTGCAATACCGCTATGGAGGCGATCGTCGACCTGGCGACCCAGGAGCTTCATCCGCTGGCCAAGCGTGCGAAGGACATCGCCGCCGCCTCTGTATACGTTCTTTCCATCACCGCCGCGATTGTGGGCTTGCTGGTATTTGCCCACGCACTCGGCTTTATTTAGAAAGGGATTCCCATGGCCGACAATATGCAGCCTTCCGATGAGATTTTGGACGACGAGTCCCTGGACGCGGTGGATACCGAGGAGCTCGAGGAAGTCGAGGAGTTCGACCCGTTTGAGGGCATGAGCGATGAGGAACTCGACGCCCTATGCGACGAGGACGACGGTCCTATGGGCTTTGGTGACGTGGAACCCGGTTTCCGCAGCGGCTTCGTTGCCCTGGTCGGTCGTCCCAACGCCGGCAAGTCTACGCTGCTCAACGCCTGCTATGGCAAAAAGGTCGCCATCACCTCGCCGGTTGCCCAGACGACCCGCCGCCGCATGCGAGCCGTGGTTAACCGCCCCGGCTACCAGCTGGTCTTTGTCGATACCCCGGGTATTCATAAGCCCAAGGACGGTCTGGGATCCGAGCTCAACAAGAGCGCGTTGTTCGAGCTGAACGATGTCGACGTCGTCGCGTTTTTGATCGATGCCACCAAGCCAATCGGCAGGGGAGACGCCTGGGTTGCCGAGCGCGTCAAGAGCGCCCGCTGCAAGAAGGTCCTGGTGCTCACCAAGGCCGATGAGGCCGATCCCGTGCAGGTTATGGAGCAGCTTAAGGCGGCCCATGAGCTCATGGACTATGACGACGAGATCGTGACTTCGTCCGTCAAGAACTTCAACGTCGATGCCTTCATCGAGACCGTTGCGCACTTTTTGCCCGAGGGTCCGCGTTGGTTCCCCGAGGACATGGGCACCGATGCTTCCGACGAGACGCTCGTTGCCGAGTTTGTGCGCGAGAAGGTCTTGCGCCGCACCCGTGATGAGATCCCGCACTCCGTCGGCGTGATCTGCGATGCGCTCGAGCAGACCAAGAAGGTGCTGCGCGTGCATGCCACCATTTATGTCGAGCGCGAGGGGCAGAAGGGCATCATCATCGGCAAGGGTGGCGAGATGATCAAGCATATCGGCATCGATGCCCGTCGTGACCTTGAGCGTATCTTTGGCACTCAGGTCTTTTTGGAACTCGACGTGAAGGTCAAGGCCGGCTGGCGCGATGACGAGGCACAGATCCGCCGCTTTGGCTATAACGCCGAAGATTAAGCCTCGGCGTTCATGGCAGGCTCTCGCACATATCGCACGAAGGTGCTCGTTCTCGACAAGACTAAGCTCAAGGAAACCGACCTGATCTTGACGATGCTCGACGAACGGGGGCGGCAGGTGCGTGCCGTGGCCAAGGGCGCACGTAAGCCTGGCGGTCGCCTTGCGGCCCGCTGCGAGCTCTTCTGCACCGTCGATATGCTGTTGGCGCATGGTCGCTCGCTCGACGTGGTTTCTCAGGCGGAGCTTATGGAGGCGCCGCTCGGTGCCGCTCCTGACTACGAGACGACCTGTGCCGCCAGCGCGATTGCCGAGGTTGCGCGCGTGTGCTCGTTCGAGGATGCCGAGGATCCATTTACCTTTGCCATCACGCAGCGGGCGCTCACGCTTGTCGGCAGCGGGCTCGACTCGGCACATATGGATCTGCTCGTGGCGGCCTTTGTCTTTAAACTGCTGTCGCACGTTGGTTACCGACCCGATTTCTCGGCTTGCGTCTCGTGCGGCGATCCCATGCTCTCGCATTTCTCGGCCCAAGCCGGCGGGCTTCTGTGCGGGTCGTGCGCCTCGAGCGTGCCTGGCGCCGAGTTGGTATCGGTTGGCGAGGTCGCATGGCTTCGCGCCCTCATGTCCATGACGTTCGATGCGCTCATGGCCGAGCGCATCGACCCGCATACGGCGGCGTTCTTGCTCGGGCTTTCGCATGTTTGGGCCGCCACGCACACCGATCAGCGGCTCCGTGCGATGGAATTCATGTTGGGTCGGTGATGATGCGCAGGCGCGCGCCGCTTGTGGTAACATACCGACCTGTTGGTACCTCGACCTTGGATGCTCGCTCCACCGGCGGCTTCCCAGTCCGAGGCGAATAGAGTCGCCCGCGGGCGACGCGAAACGAAAGGTGAAACAATGACTGTTTCCAAAGAGCGCAAGGCGGAGCTGACCGCCCAGTTCGGTAACTCCCCGGTCGATACCGGTAACCCCAAGGTTCAGGTCGCCATCCTGTCCGAGCGCATCAAGGAGCTGACTGAGCACATGAAGTCCCACCAGAAGGACTTCCACACCCGTCGTGGCCTGCTCATGCTCGTCGGCCGTCGTCGTCGTCTTCTCTCCTACATCAAGAAGAACGACATCGTCGAGTACCGTGAGCTCATCAAGGCTCTGGGCATCCGCGACAACATCCAGTAAGGATTTGTACATGCTAAGAGCGTCCTGCGCAGCGGGGCGCTCTTTTTGTGTAAGGGCGCGAACAATCACGCTCTGAAGCGTGGCGGGGGCAGGGGGCCCGCGTCACATGAGAAGCCCGCAGGCAAGGGGCCTGTGGGGTAAAGGAGAACAATGACACTCGTATCCAAGACCTTTGAGCTGTACGGCAAGACCTACACCTTTGAGTCGGGCGAGCTTGCCAAGCAGGCCACCGGCGCCTGCCTGGTCAAGCAGGGCGACACCACGATGCTCGACACCGTGGTCGTCTCCAAGGAGCGCAAGAACTACGACTTCTTCCCGCTGACCGTCGACTTCAACGAGAAGATGTACGCCGCTGGCCGCATCCCGGGTGGCTACCTCAAGCGTGAGGGCCGTCCCAGCGAGAAGGCCACGCTCACCGCGCGCATGATTGACCGTCCGATTCGCCCGAGCTTCCCGGACGGCTTCCGCAACGAGGTCCACATCGTCGCCACCTCGCTCGTCGCCGACCAGGTCAACCCCTTCGACGTTATCAACGTCATGGGTGCTTCCCTGGCCATGACGCTCGGCGGCGTGCCCTTCGAGGGCCCGCTTGCCTGCGTGCGCATCGGCCGTAACGTGGAGACCGGCGAGTTTATCGTCAACCCCACCTACGAGGAGCGCGAGAACTCCGATCTGGACCTGGAGTTGGGCGGCTCTGCCGACTTCATTTCGATGGTCGAGGCCGGCGCCGAGGAGATCTCCGAGGACGACATGCTCGCCGCCATGAAGTTTGGCCAGGAGGCCCTTGCTGCTTTCTGCCAGGCTCAAGACGAGTTCGTTGCCGAGTGGGAGCAGGTCAACGGCGCCATCGTCAAGAAGGAGTACCCGCTCGACCAGCCCGTCGAGGAGGTTCAGGAGCGCATCTTCGCCCACTACGACGAGATGGCCGCCGCCCTTCGCGATGCCGACAAGCTCTCCCGTATCGGAAAGGTCGAGGCTCTGAAGGAGTCCATCCGTGCCGAGTTCACCGAGGACGAGCAGGCCGCTTGGGAGCGCGAGATCCCTGTGGCGCTCAAGAAGCTCGAGAAGAAGGCCATGCGCACCATGGTCGTCGAGACCGGCGAGCGCGTCGACGGCCGTGCCGCCGACGAGATCCGTCCCATCATGGTGAAGGACAACTACCTGCCGCTCGTTCACGGCTCCGGTCTGTTCCAGCGTGGCCAGACCCAGGTGCTCTCCGTCCTGTCGCTTGGCATGCTCAACGAGGGCCAGCGTCTGGATACCATCGAGCCCACCGAGGGCAAGCGCTACATGCACCACTACAACTTCCCGCCGTTCTGCACCGGCGAGACCGGCCGCATGGGCAGCCCCAAGCGTCGCGAGATTGGCCATGGCAACCTGGCCGAGCGCGCTCTGCTTCCGGTGCTCCCCGACGAGAACGAGTTCCCCTACGCCATCCGCGTCGTGTCCGAGGTCATGGAGTCCAACGGCTCTTCTTCGATGGCTTCGACCTGCGGTTCCACGCTTGCCCTTATGGACGGCGGCGTGCCCATTAAGCGCCCGGTCTCCGGTATCGCCATGGGCCTTATCCAGGAGGAGGGCAAGACCGTGGTCCTGTCCGACATCCAGGGTCTCGAGGACTTCCTGGGCGACATGGACTTTAAGGTCACCGGTACCACCGAGGGCATCACTGCCCTGCAGATGGACAACAAGGCCACTGGTCTCACCTTCGACATTTTGGCCCGCGCCCTGCAGCAGGCCAAGGAGGGTCGCGCCTTCATCCTGCAGAAGATGCTCGATGTGATCCCCGAGCCGCGTCACACCACGCGCAGCACTGCCCCGCGCATCGTCTCCATCCAGGTCCCGACCGATAAGATCCGCGACGTCATCGGTTCCGGCGGCAAGGTCATCCGCGGTATCCAGGACGAGACCGGCGCCTCGGTCGACATCCAGGAGGACGGCACCGTCTTTGTCGGCGGCACCTGCGAGTCCGTCGACCAGGCCGTCGAGCGCATCAAGCTCATCATCAAGGTTCCCGAGCCGGGCGAGGAGTACACCGGTCGCGTGGTCTCCATCCAGCCCTTCGGTGCCTTCGTGAATCTGCTGCCCGGTAAGGACGGCCTGCTGCACATCTCCCGCGTCGCCAAGGGCCGTGTGGAGAAGGTCGAGGACGTCCTCAACGTGGGCGACGAGGTCAAGGTCGTCGTTATCGAGGTCGACGATCGTGGTAAGATCTCGCTCGATCGTCTCGATAAGCCCGAGGCCCCGGCTCGCGCCGAGGGTTCCTCCGAGGGCGACGGCGAGCACTTCCAGCGCCGTGAGCGTCCGCGTCGCGAGCGCACTGAGCGCAGCGACCGTCCGCGCCGTCCCGGCGACAACGGAGGCCGCAAGCCCCGCCGTCACCACGACGCCGAGTAACAGCCGCACATAAGCAGCTCAACAAGGGCGACTCCGGACAGGGGTCGCCCTTTTGCTATTCCCGGCGGGGTCCGCGGGTAAAGTTTCCTGCTCTACAGTCCTGCTCGCACGGAGAGCACATTAAGTGCTCTCCGGCTCGTGCGGAACTCGCGATAAACTTTACCCGCGGACCCCGCCGGGAATAGCAAAAGGGCTGGTTGGTGCGGGTTGCGATTTTGTTAGACAGTCTATTCAGCTATCTGAATTCAGATCTTTAGATAATCGCATGTGCGACATTTCCCCAGATAAAACCGACCAAAATAAACCTGTCCCTTTTTGTCAGGTCTGGTCTCAGCGGGCCCGGCACGGGCTAAGTTTATCGCGAGTTCCGCACGCAAAGGAAAGCACTTAATGTGCTTTCCGTCTTGCGCAGGACTGTAGAGCAGGAAACTTAGCCCGTGCCGGGCCCGCTGAGACCAGACCGGCGGGATAGACGGGTTCAGATGGGGCTTTGATGCATGGGTGGTCTGTTGTTGTGCAAATGGGTATCATACTGTGGTTACTGCATCGACTCTGTGATGCATGTTTGTACGTTCCCGGCGGTCGGTTTGCCAGAAGCGCCCCGTCGGTTGTTCCAGACCCGTTTCGAAGAAAGGAAACCACACTAACCTATGGCAGCTAAAAAATCATCTCCCTTGAAGATCATCCCGCTTGGCGGCCTTGACGGCATCGGCAAGAATATGACGGTCTTCGAGTGCGGCGACGACATGGTGCTCGTCGACGCCGGCCTCATGTTCCCCGACGACTCCCAACCCGGTATCGACCTGGTGCTTCCCGACTACACCTATGTTCTTGAAAACGAGGAGAAGCTCCGCGGTATCGTCGTAACCCACGGCCACGAGGACCACACCGGTTCGCTTCCGTATCTGCTGCAGGACCTCAACAACAAGGTGCCCATCTTCTCGAGCAAGCTGACGCTTGGCTTTATCGAGGGCAAGCTTTCTGAGTTCCGCATCCGCGCACCCAAGTTCCGCGAGGTCAAGGGCGGCAGCCATGTCAACCTCGGCGGCATTTCGCTCGACTTCTTCTCGATGACGCACTCCATTCCCGGCGCTCTGGGCGTGTTCATCCGCACCAATCAGGGCACCGTTATGCACACCGGTGACTTTAAGCTCGACCAGACGCCCATCGATGGCGTCACGCCCGACTATGCCGCTATCAGCCGCTTTGCCAAGCAGGGCATCGACCTGCTGCTTTCCGACTCCACCAACGCTACGGTTCCCGGCTTTACCAAGTCCGAGGCCGAGGTTGGTCCCAACCTGCTGCACGCCATCAAGAATGCGCCGGGTCGCGTGTTCGTCGCGTCGTTCTCGAGCCACATCCATCGTCTGCAGCAGATCTGCGATGCCGCCCGCAAGTGCGGCCGTAAGGTCGTTGTGACCGGTCGCTCCATGCTCACGAACACCCGCGTGGCGCGTGAGCTTGGCTACCTCAACATTGACGACGCCGATATCATCGATGCCTTCGACATTGATAACCTGCCCGACGACAAGATTGTCGTCATGTGCACTGGTTCTCAGGGTGAGCCGCTGTCGGCCCTGTCCCGCATGGCCAATGGCGAGCACAAGACGCTCTCCATTCACGAGGGCGATACCGTTATCCTTTCGGCAACTCCTGTTCCCGGCAACGAGAAGGCCGTCCAGCAGGTCGTCAACAGCCTGGCCAAGCTCGGCTGCGACGTGTGGGATAAGAACCGCGCTCTCGTCCACGTCTCCGGTCACGGTAGCCAGGAGGAGCTCAAGCTCCTGATGGCCATGGCCAAGCCCACGTACTTTATGCCTGTTCACGGCGAGGCCGTGCATCTGCGGGCACACGCCCAGCTGGCCCGCAAGATGGGTCTCAAGGACGACCATATCTTTATCCTCGATAACGGTGACACGCTCGAGATGCGCGGCGGTGTCGTGAAGCGCGGTACGCCCGTCGAGTCCGGCGTCGTCTACGTCGACGGCCTGCGTATCGGCGATACCGACCCCATCGTCCTGCGCGATCGCCAGAAGCTCGCCAACGACGGTATGGTTACCGCTGTTGCCATCGTCTCGCTCAAGCACAAGAAGATCGAGGCCATTGAGTTCTCGGGCCGCGGTGTTTCGTTTGCCATCGATGACCAGTTCTCCGAGGATGCCTCCGCAGCCATCATGAAGACGATCGAGAAGGGCAAGTTCAGCTTTACGAGCAGCGGTTCCGATGCCATTCGCAAGGCCGTGCGCGATTCGCTCTCTAACTTTATCTGGAGCCGTACGCGCACCCGTCCGATGATCATCCCGGTCGTCATGGAGGTTTAGTTTGGCGCGCGGATCTGCACAAAACGCCAAAGGCAATAAGGCCAACAACCAACCGGCATCTGCTAAGGGTGCCGGTTCCCATCTGCGTGCCAATAAGGGCCACGAGTCGGACTTCGATGAGTTTGAGCCCTTGGTCGAGCCTTCGGCCAATCGCGATATCGCCGGCGTGGTCATTGCCGTTTTGGCGATCGCGTCCTTCATTGCCGTGATCTCACCGGCAACAGCGCCCGTTACGGCTGCTGTTGCCGGGTTCTATCACCTGGGCTTTGGCCTGGGCGCCTACGTGCTGCCGATCGTCATCTTGCTGTTTGCCGCCACGCTCTTTTTAGGTGAGGACTCGCCGCTCAACGTGCGCTCTGTTGCGGGCGGTGCCGTGGTCTTTATCGCCGTCGTCTCCATTCTTTCGCTGATGGTGCCGGGTACGAGCGACTCGTGCGACCTTATGTTCACGCCGCAAAATCTGTCCGCCTCGGGTGGCTACATCGGTGCGTTTATTGCGAGTGCGCTGCAGAATGCCCTGGGTAAGCCTATCGCGATGGTAGTTCTGCTGGGCCTTGTCGTCGTGGGCCTGGTTATCATTGGCTTTTCGGTGGGTGGCGTGCTGCGCTCTGCCCGCGATCGTGCGGCAGATTTTGCCGAACGCCGTCGTGCCGATGTCAACGCCAGCCCGTGGGGTGACGATGAGGCCCTGTCGGTGCCTGGTGCCGCCCGTCCGCATCTGAGCATTCTTCGTCAAAAGGGCTCCGATGCTGCCATGACCACGGTCATGGGCAACGATGCGGACCCGGTTTTGGACGATGACGACGAGGATGAGGATCCGTTTGTCGACGTGTCTGAGGCCGTGGATGCCGAGCGGGCCAAGACAACGCTGTTGCCGCGCCGTCATGCCAAGAAGGGCAAGACGGTTCCTAAGCTCAATACGAGTGAGCCCGACCCGTCTTGGTCCGAGAGCGAGATTGAGCTTACCGAGGGTGATGACGAGGACGACGAGTCTCCGATTGAGACCGCAAAGACAACTTTGCTGCCGCGTCGCCATGCAAAGCGCGGCCAGGTCACCGGACAGCTTTCGATGGAAGACGATCCCGATAAGATCGACGAGTCCGAGCCGCCGTTTGCCGTGAATCCTGTCTCGGCAGCACCTCAGATTCCCGACTTCTTGAAGCATCCCAAGGTTGCCGATGCGTCTGCCTCGAGTGCTGTTGAATCGGCTGCGGCTAGCGATGGGGGAGCGGACGGCGGAGCCGCAGATAACGAGGGCGAAGAAGAGGACGGCCTCAAGCTTCCGCCGCTCGAAA
>JAHYYN010000099.1:32882-38030 GCA_019424945.1 Collinsella sp.
GCCGCAGATAACGAGGGCGAAGAAGAGGACGGCCTCAAGCTTCCGCCGCTCGAAATCCTGCATGCCAACCCGCAGTCGGCGTCCTCCGCGTCTTCTGACAAGGAGCTGGAACAGACTGCCGAGTCGCTTCAGTCCACGTTGTTGGAGTTTGGTCGTAGTGCCCGCGTGGTCGGCTGGATCGCCGGCCCCACGGTGACGACCTTTAAGCTGCAACCTGGCGAGGGCGAGCGCGTGAGCAAGATTTCGAGCCTCGAGGACGATATCGCGCTATCGCTCGCTGCCCAGTCGGTGCGTATCTTTGCCCCGATCCCCGGCACCTCGCTTGTGGGAATCGAGATCCCCAATCGCAAGCGCCAGAACGTCAACCTGGGCGACGTGCTTCCCTATGTGAAGGGCGGTCCGCTCGAGCTGGCCATCGGTCGAGATGCCGAGGGTACGCCGGTCGTCGCCGACCTTGCCAAGATGCCCCACCTGCTGATCGCCGGTACCACGGGTTCCGGTAAGTCGGTCATGATCAACTCCATCATCACGACTCTGCTCATGCGCGCTCTTCCCGAGGACGTTCGCCTGATCATGGTCGACCCCAAGCGCGTCGAGCTTGCGGGCTATAACGGTCTGCCGCATCTCTATGTGCCCGTGGTGACCGAGCCCAAGCAGGCCGCGAGCGCTCTGCAATGGGCTGTGTCCGAGATGGAGCGTCGCCTGAAGGTCTTCGAGCGTCTCAATGTGCGTAAGATCTCGACCTACAACGAAAAGCAGGCTGCTGGCGAGTTTGAGCATTACGACAATCCGCCGCAAAAGATGCCCTACCTTGTCATTATCATTGACGAGCTCTCTGACCTGATGATGGTCGCCGGTAAGGATGTCGAGGCCTCGATCGTGCGTATTGCACAGCTGGGCCGTGCCGCCGGTATTCACCTTATCGTTGCCACGCAGCGCCCCAGCTCCAACGTGGTGACGGGCCTCATTAAGGCCAACATCACCAACCGTATCGCCTTTAACGTCGCCACGGGCATCGACTCGCGCGTCATCATCGACCAGATGGGCGCCGAGAAGCTCACCGGTTTGGGCGACATGTTGTTCTCCAAGGTCGACTGGGGCAAGCCCCGCCGTATCCAGGGCTGCTTTGTCTCGGATGATGAGATCAACGAGATTGTCGAGTTCGTCAAGTCGCAGAGTGAGCCCGACTACCACGAGGAGATTCTGTCCGCCGTGGCGCCCGCTTCCATGTCCATGGCTGGTGGCGGCGGCATTGTCCGCACCGGAGTAGCCGAGCCGCAAGACGATGATCCGCTCATTTGGGAAGCCGCCCATATTGTGGTGGAATCGCAGCTTGGCTCCACATCTGGCCTGCAACGCCGTCTGAAGGTTGGCTATGCACGTGCCGGGCGTATTATGGACATGCTGGAAGAAAAGGGTGTCGTCGGACCGCCCGACGGTTCCAAGCCGCGCGAGGTCCTGTTGGACGAGGAGGGGCTTGCCGCGCTGGAATCTGTCGACGCCGAGATGGCACGTGAAGATCGTGAGTTTGGAGGATTCTGATGGCTGCACGCTTTGGTGACATGCTGCTCGAGCAGCGTCGCCGAATGGGCCTTTCCATTCAGCAGGTCGCCAACACCATCAAAATCAGGCCGCAGATCATCGAGTTTTTCGAGACCGGTAACTTTGCTTCGATGCCGCCGCGCGGCTATGCGCAGGGCATGATTTCGAGCTATGCTCGCTTTTTGAGCCTCAATCCGCGCGAGGTCGTCAATGCCTACTTTGACGACCTGATGGCATACGAACGCGAGACGTCGCAGCAGGGCGGTCGTTTCCAGGACGCCGCCGGCTACGTCAATTCGCGTTCCTCGGTCGATAACGGGCGCTTCCTGATGGTTCAGGGCGGTCGTTCGACTCGCTATGGACAGCGTCCTCAGCAGGCCGGTTATATTACCGAGACGGGTTCGGGCGAGGAGATTCGCTCACAGCGTGACCGGTTCCGCAGTACGCCGATGCCCGAGGACCGTGCACTTCCCGCTGCCCGCGGCGTGGCGCGTGACCCTCGTGCCGGCTACGGCGACGGCGGCTATTCCGATCGCGGTTACCGTGGTGCCTCTACGGGACGCTCTCGCGGCGGCTATGCGGATGCCGATACCACGCAGGTGACGCCGCGTCTTCGCTCTCAGTCTCAGCCGTATGGCCAGCGCCCTTCGGCTCCGCGTTCGGGCCAGCGTGGCTATCAAAGCCGCGGTGAACTTGCGCCCCGCTCGGGTCAGCGCAGCCTTCAGGGCCAGGGTGGCTATCGTGGCCGTTCCGATAGCAATCGTGGTCGTATGCCCCAGGGAGGCGGCCGCAGCAGTTCCAGTCGTGGACGCGGCGGATCCCGTACTCCTCAAAACAACGGGCTCGATCCGCGTATCGTCTACGCCGGCATCGGTGCCGTGGCGTTGCTGCTGATCGTGCTCATCGTGGTGCTTCTGCGCGGCTGCGCATCTTCGACGCCCGAGACCACGCCCGAGACGCCCACTGCTACCAAGACGGCGACCAAGAAGTCTTCTAAGAAGACCGAAACGGTCGACGAGGACGAAGACACCGATGAGGCGACGGATGAGTCGACCGATTCGGACGCCACCAAGACGACGGCTAAAAAGGAAGAGAACGAGGTAACGAAGGTCAAAGTCTCCGTTGCCAAGGGAAAGACCGCGTGGATTGAGGTCAAGGTCGACGGCAAGTCGGTCTATGGCGCCCAGGCGACTGGCCCCTTTGAGCAGGAGTACACGCCCGAATCCTCGATCGAGATCACCACGTCCAAGCCTTCCGATGTCACCGTTACCAAGAACGGCGAAAAGGTCCGTTACGATACCAAGACCTCGGGCGTGGCGCGTGTGACGATCACCGTTCCCAAGAAGGAGACGACTGATTCCGAGAATGGTGAAAGTTCTGATGGTGCCGACACCACCGATGGTACCGACACCACCGACGGCACCGATGCCCAGTCCACGGATGGCGCCGATACCGCAACTGACGGCCAGACGCCCACCGATTCTACCGACTATTCGTACGATAGCTACTAAGCCGCTCGTACGCGAAAGGAAATATCATGGCTAAAGATTCCAGCTTCGACGT
This sequence comes from Collinsella sp., assembly GCA_019424945.1. Lineage (GTDB taxonomy): Bacteria > Actinomycetota > Coriobacteriia > Coriobacteriales > Coriobacteriaceae > Collinsella. The sequence goes on from JAHYYN010000099.1 coordinate 35,988, forward strand.
CGTGTCCGAGGTCAACATGCAAGAGGTCGACAACGCCTTCCAGCAAACCACGCGCGAGATTTCCCAGCGCTATGACCTGAAGGATTCCGGCGCCACGATCGAGCTTTCGAAGGGCGACAAGCTCTTTACGATCAACGCCCCGGCCGACTTTGTCTCCAAGCAGATTATCGACGTGCTGAGCTCCAAGCTCATCAAGCGCGGCATTGACCTCAAGGCTGTCTCGTGGGATGCTCCGCAGGCGGCATCGGGCGGCACCGTGCGCGTGCTCGGCCATATCGTCGAGGGCATCGACCAGGCGACCGCCAAGAAGATCAACAAGGACATCAAGGATCAAAAGCTCAAGGTCAAGGTGACCATCGAGGCCGACAAGCTTCGTGTTTCCTCCGCTTCGAAGGACGCGTTGCAGACCGTGATCCAGTTCCTGCGCGACCAGGACTACGGCCAGCCGCTGCAGTTCACCAACTACCGCTAATATCATTCGAAAGGACCGCTCTCCAACATGGATACACCGTTGGGCTCCGTGCTCTACATCACCCTCGGGTGCGCTAAGAACGAGGTTGACACCGATCGCATGCGTTCTCTTTTGACCGCCGCAGGCTACGAGGAGGCATTCGACCCGCAGGATGCCGATATCGCCATTGTCAATACGTGCTCGTTCCTCGCCTCCGCAACGTCCGAGAGCATCGAGACCACCCTCGAGCTCGCCAACGAGGTTCAGGACGGCGTTCGTTCTTGCCCCATCGTCATGTGCGGCTGTGTGCCGTCGCGCTATGGCGACGACCTGCCTGACGAGCTGCCCGAGGTCGCTGCCTTTGTGAAGGCCGACGAGGAGGACGGCATCGTGGCGGTCATCGATGGCGTGCTGGGTGTCGAGCGTGAGATTGCTGCCTATATTCCGCAGGTCAAGCGCACTGTCGAGGGCGCTGTCGCCTACGTCAAGATTTCCGATGGCTGCAACCGCTTCTGCAGCTTCTGCATGATTCCCTATATTCGCGGTCGCTATCATTCGCGAAATGCCGAGAGCATTATCTCCGAGGTGCGCGACTTGGTTGCCGGCGGTGTGCGCGAGATCGTACTGATCGGCCAGGACACGGGTATTTGGGGCACCGACTTTGCCGACGAAGACGCCACCGATGGCTCGCCGCGCAATCTGGCGCAGCTGCTGCGTGCCGTCGCCGAGGCCGTGCGCCCGCAGAACGTCTGGGTCCGCGTGCTCTATCTGCAGCCCGAGGGCATGACCGACGAGCTTATCGATACGATTCGCGATACGCCCGAGGTGCTGCCTTATATCGATATCCCCGTGCAGCACTGCGACGCGCGCATCCTCAAGGCTATGCGCCGTTCTGGTTCGCGCCAGGAGCTCGAGGACCTGTTCCGCGATCTGCGTGAGCGTATCCCCGGCATCGTGATCCGTTCCACGGCCATGGTCGGCTTCCCGACCGAGACCGACGACGAGTTCCGCGACCTTATCGACTTTATGGACACCGTCGGCTTTGACTACACGAGCGTCTTTGCCTACTCGCAGGAGGAGGGCAGCCTGGCCGCTAAGATGGAGGGTCAGGTCGATGAAGAGGTCAAGCTCGAGCGCGCCCAGGAGGCCATGGACCTGGCCGAGTCGCTCGGTTTTGCCGCCACCGCCGCACATGTGGGCGAGCGCGCCCAGGTGATCGTCGACGGCATCGAGGAGACCGAGGACGGCGCCGAGCTGATCGGCCATGCTTGGTTCCAGGCGCCCGATTCTGATGGCGCGGTGCACTTGGACGCCAGCGAGGCGTCCGTGGGCGATATTCTGACGGTCGAGTTTACCGATAGCTTCTGCTATGAGCTTATCGGCCATGTTGTGGAGTAGGAGAGCATCGTGGCAAACGAGAGCAATAAGGAACTGACGAGTGTTTGGACGCCCGCCAACATCGTGACGTGCGTTCGCATCGTCTTTATCCCGGTGTTCATGATCGTGTCGGCGCTTTCTCACACGAGTGTTGCCGGTACAGATTGGAGCATCTTCGACGGCCCGCTCGCCGCCGCTGCCTTCATTCTGTATGT